>JBFWQR010000132.1:0-22546 GCA_050249335.1 Lautropia sp. | reverse complement strand
TCGCTGACGACGATCGTCGCGACTTCGTGGGCGTCGATGCGCGCGCATCGGCGCAAGGGCGCGGTCGATCACGATCTGCTGTGGCTCTGGGGCCCGGCGATTTTCGTCGGCGCCGCCGCCGGCGGCATCGCGGCGAAGTTCATCGACGGCAATGGCCTGCGGCTGATCTTCGGCACCATCGCGCTGCTGGTCGCGATCAACATGGCGTTGCCGAGACAGCTGCACATCTCCGACGGCCTGCCGCCCAGCCGCTGGCTCAATCGCCTGATCGCCCTCGTGATCGGCTGGTTTTCAGCGCTGATGGGTATCGGCGGCGGCACGCTGTCGGTGCCGACGCTGTCGGCGATGTCGTTCCCGATCCATCGCGCGGTCGGCACCGCGTCGTTCCTCGGCTTCCTGATCGCGATCCCGGCGGTCACCGGCTTCATCTGGTCCGGGCTCGGCGTGCCGGACCGTCCGGTCGGCTCGCTCGGCTACGTCAGCGTGCCGGCGGCGGCACTGATCTTTCCGATCACCGCGCTGACCGCCCCGTACGGTG
Organism: Lautropia sp.; assembly: GCA_050249335.1. Lineage (GTDB taxonomy): Bacteria > Pseudomonadota > Gammaproteobacteria > Burkholderiales > Burkholderiaceae_E > Lautropia. Next base: position 22,008 of record JBFWQR010000132.1, on the reverse strand, counting down.
CCGGTCTGGCGCACCGGTTGAATCAGCGCAAGCTGAAGCTCGCGTTCGCATTCTTCCTGTTCGTGACCGGCTCGCGGATGCTGTACAGCGTGCTGGCCTGAGCGGCGGGTGGCCTGAGCGGCAGGGCGGCTTGACCTTCTGCTCGTGGCCGGGATCGTCCGGCGGTCGCCGGATGCTCGTGACCAATGATCGGATCGGCGAGGTTGTGATCAGATTGACCCACATTCCTGCTTGATCCCGTCTCGAACCCGTCCGCTCGGCAGATAGGTCCGGTGCGGTCGGCCCCTGGCCGACCGGGCTGGCTCCGCCGGCTGCTTCCCGGTCATCTTCCCCGCCGGCCGCTTCCCGGCCGACGATACCGTCACCCGGCGCGGCCCGCCGGTGCGCGCGACCCGAGCAATTCGAGGACCGTCTCGGCGGGCCGGCACAGCTTCGCCCCCAGCGGCGTGACGACTACCGGCCGGTTCATCAGGATCGGATACTGGCCGATGAAATCGAGCAGCTGCTCATCGGTCCACTTCGGATCGCCGAGCCCCAGTTCGGCGTAGGGCGTGCCCTTCTCGCGCAGCAGCTCGCGCACCGGGATTCCCATCTCGGCGACCAGCGCGCGCAATTGATCCTTGCTCGGCGGCGTCTTCAGGTACTCGATGACGGTCGGCTCGATGCCGGCGTCGCGAATCAGTGCCAGGGTGTTGCGGGACGTGCCGCAGGCGGGGTTGTGGAAGATCTTGACGTCAGCCATCGTGAGGTGCGGCGCTTGCCGGGTCGGGTTTCGGGAAGGGTGAAGCAGGCAGCCGATGGCTGCTCGCGCCACCGCCGTCCCGGCTTCGTTCATTTTGAGTGTAGCCGCTCCTGGATCGAGGGTCGCCGCGTCTGGAGTCGGAGCCGGCCGGCGATGGCACGGGGCGGCACGGGGGCGCCGCAACGGTGCCGGCGCCCGCCTCGGTACACGCCCGCCTCGGTACACGCCCGCCTCGGTACAATCGCCGCCGGGCCCGTCCCGCCCGCCCCCGGGACGCCACGACCCTCCTCCCCACGACCCCCTGCCGATGACCGCCCTGCTGATCGACGGCGCCGCGATCGCCGCTGCAATCCGTTCCCGCGTCGCCGAGCTGGCTGCGCACTGCGCCGCCGCCGGCCGCCCACCCGGCCTTGCGGTGATCCTGGTCGGCGACTCGCCGGCCTCGCAGGTCTACGTCCGCAACAAGGTCCGCGCCTGCGAAGCCGCCGGCTTCCATTCGGTCAACGACACACTGCCGGCCGATACCCGCGAGCCGGTGCTGCTGGCGCGGATCGCCGAGCTGAATGCGGACCCGGCGATCGACGGGATCCTGGTGCAGCTGCCGCTGCCGCCGCAGATCGACAGCCGCAAGGTGATCGAGGCGATCGACCCGGCCAAGGACGTCGACGGCTTCCATCTGATCAACGCCGGCGCGCTCGCGACCGGCGCGCCGCGGCTGGTGCCGTGCACGCCGCTCGGGGTCATGAAGCTGATCGAGCATACCGGCGTCGGGTTGCGCGGCGCCGAGGCGGTCGTGGTCGGTGCCAGCAACCTGGTCGGCAAGCCGTTGATGCATCTGCTGGTGCAGGCCGGCGCCACGGTGACGCTGTGCAACAGCAAGACTCGCGACCTCGCCGCGCAGACCCGCCGCGCCGAAGTGCTGGTGGTCGCGGTTGGCAAGCCCGGCATCGTCACCGGCGCGATGGTCCGGCCGGGTGCGGTCGTGATCGACGTCGGGATCAACCGGCTGCCGGACGGCAAGCTCGCCGGCGACGTCGACTTCGCGAGCGCCCGCGAAACCGCCGGCTGGATCACGCCGGTTCCGGGTGGGGTCGGCCCGATGACGATCGCGATGCTGCTCCAGAATACCGTCGACGCCGCCCGCCGCAGGCTCGCGCCGTGACCGGGTCGGCCTGCGCTCCGGGGGGGCTGCCGGCCGCCGCGCGCCCTCTGGCCCTCACCGGCGACCCCATGAGTGCCCCCAGGGCCGGGCTGCGCCCAGCCCGCGGCCCTCGCCCGGAGGCCGAGGGCGCTCCGCAGGCACGATCGGTCCGCAGGGACCGATCGTGTCCGGCTCCGCCCCCGAGGGGGTCAAGGAAACTTGGGGCGGTCCGGCGTTTCCTTGAGAGTTCCCGACGCAACCAGGCCCAGCAATGACTGCCGCACACACGCCCGACGCCAACGCGCTGCTCGACCAGCGCGACCTGCCCCGCTTCGCAACCTTCACACCCGAGCAGGTGACGCCGGCGCTCGATGTGCTGCTGGCCGATGCCGAGGCCGCGCTGGCGGCGGCCGCCGATCCGGCGACGCCGGCGACCTGGGATGGCTTCGTCGTGCCGCTGGCGCGCGCCACCGAGCGGCTCGGCCGCGGCTGGGGCATGGTCCGGCACCTGAACTCGGTAATGGATTCGCCGGCGCTGCGCGAGACCTTCAACGCGAACCTGCCGCGGGTCACCGAGTTCTGGACCCGGCTCGGCCAGACCGAGGGGCTGTTCGCCAAATACCGCACGCTGGCGCAAGGCGACGAATATCGCGCACTCGATCCGGAACGCAGGCGCGTCGTCGACAACGAGCTGCGCGATTTCAAGCTGTCCGGCGCCGAGCTGCGTTCGCCGGCGCGCGAGCGCTTCGCGGCGATCCAGGAGCGGCTGGCGGCGGTCCAGCAGCGCTTCTCGGAGAACGTGCTGGACGCGACCAACGCCCACGAGCTGCTGATCGACGAGGCCGACGCCGCCGGGCGGCTGCGCGGCCTGCCGGCCGACGCGATCGCGGCGGCGCGCGCCGATGCCGAACGCAAGGGCAAGCCCGGCTACCGCTTCACGCTGCAGTTCCCGTCCTACTTCCCGGTGATCCAGTACGCGGCCGACCGGGCACTGCGCGAAGCGATGTACCGCGCCTACGTGACGCGCGCGGCCGAAGGCTCCGACAAGGACAACACGCCGCTGATGCACGAGATTCTGGCGCTGCGCCAGGAGAAGTCGCGGCTGCTCGGCTATCCGAGCTTCGCCGACGTCTCGCTGGTGCCGAAGATGGCCGAGTCGCCGGCCGCGGTCGAGACCTTCCTGCACGACCTCGCCGCCCGCGCGCGGCCGTTCGCCGAGCGCGACCTGCGCGAGGTCGAGGCGTTCGCACGCGAAACGCTCGGCCTGACCGAGCTCGCCGCCTGGGACCTGCCGTTTGCCAGCGAGGCGCTCAAGCAGGCGCGCTATGCATTCTCGGACAACGAGGTCAAGCAGTACTTCCAGTTGCCGAAGGTGCTCGCCGGCCTGTTCGGGCTGGTCGAGCGGATGTTCGGCGTGACGATCCGCGCCGACGCCGCCGAATGCTGGCACCCGGATGTGCAGTTCTTCCGGATCGAGGCGGCCGGCACGCTGATCGGCCAGTTCTATCTCGATCTCTATGCGCGCGACTCGAAGCAGCCTGGCGCCTGGATGGACGACTGCCGCGGCCGCCATCGCGAACCGCTCGAAACGACGCTGCAGACCCCGGTCGCCTATCTGGTCTGCAACTTCCAGGCGCCGGTCGACGGTCGCCCGGCGCTGCTGACCCACGACGACGTCAGCACGCTGTTCCACGAATTCGGCCACGGCCTGCATCACATGCTGACCCGGGTCGACGCGCTCGGCGTCTCGGGCATCTCCGGCGTCGAATGGGACGCAGTCGAGCTGCCGAGCCAGTTCATGGAGAACTGGGCCTGGGAATGGGAGATCGTCTCGGCGATGGCACGCCATGTCGACAGCGACGCGCCGATGCCGAAGGAACTGTTCGACAAGATGGTCCGCGCGCGCAATTTCCAGGCCGGGCTGCAGACGCTGCGGCAGATCGAGTTCGCGCTGTTCGACATGGAACTGCATCGCCGGACCGACCTCGATGCCGCGAAGCCGGCCGGTGTCGCCGATCCAGCCGGCCGCGACGATTCGATCCAGGCGGTACTCGACCAGGTCCGCCGCGAAGTCGCGGTGCTGATCCCGCCGCCGTTCAACCGCTTCCAGAACAGCTTCAGCCATATCTTCGCCGGCGGCTACGCGGCCGGCTACTACAGCTACAAATGGGCCGAAGTGCTGTCGGCCGACTGCTTCGCCGCGTTCGAGGAGGAAGGCCTGTTCAACCCGGAAACCGGTGCGCGCTTCCTACGCGAGGTGCTCTCCGTCGGCGGCAGCCGACCGGCCATCGACTCGTTCCGTGCGTTCAGAGGAAGAGAACCCCGGCTCGACGCGCTGCTCCGACATAATGGGATGGTCGAAGCGACGACCTGACCCGTGCGGGCCCGGCCGTCGCTTCCTTCGATGGGGATCACGATGGTGCCGGGAACCTTCCAGACATCGACCGTCCGTGCTGCTGCCCGCGCGCTCGCGCTGCTGCTCGCGGCCGGCGCGGCCGCGTCGCCGGCGCTGGCCCAATACAAGTGGCAGACGCCGGACGGCCAGACCGTCTACAGCGATGTGCCGCCGAACGCCCCGGACATCACGCCGAGACGGATCGGGGAAGCGATTCCGGCGAGCGACGCGGTCGTGCTGCCGTACGATCTGCGCACCGCCGCCGGCAAGTTTCCGGTCACCCTCTATTCGGCGCCGGACTGCGCGCCGTGCACCCAGGCGCGCACGCATCTGCAGGTGCGCGGCATTCCGTTCGCCGAGAAGCTGGTCGCGACGACGGCCGACTTCGATGCCTTCAAGGCGCTCGGGTTCGCCGACAATTCGTTCCCGGCGCTGGCGGTCGGCCGCGAACGCAGCATCGGCTTCGAATCCGGCGTGTGGAACCGGCTGCTGACCGCGGCCGGCTATCCGGAAAAATCGAAGTTGCCGCTGAACTACCAGCAGGCCAGAGCCGAACCGTTGACGCCGGCGCAACCGCAACAGCTGACGGTCAACATTCAGCGCGAATCGGCGGCACCCGCCGGCGACGCCGCCGCGGACAGCGATGCCGCAACCCGCTCGCAGCGCGCGATCGACCAGTATCGCGCCAGCCTGCAGGCCGCCGAGCGGGCTCGCGCGCAGGCCGAAAACGCGTCGCCGTCGCTGCGATTCTGAGCCCGCGCCGGCAAGCTCGGCGCGATTAGCGCGCCGGCACCCCGACCACCGCTTCGGTCAGCGCCTGCGCCTGGGCGACGTTGCTGCCGGCCGGCACGCTGCGCGTCAGCCAGACGTTGCCGCCGATGGTCGAGCCGCGGCCGATCGTGACCCGGCCGAGCACGGTGGCACCGGCGTAGATGACCACGTCGTCCTCGACGATCGGGTGGCGCGCCTCGCCCTTGACCAGCGTGCCGTCCTCGCTGGCGGGAAACCGCTTGGCGCCGAGCGTCACCGCCTGATAGAGCCGGACATTGCGGCCGATCACCGCGGTCTCGCCGATCACGACGCCGGTTCCGTGGTCGATGAAGAAGCGCTCCCCGATGGTCGCGCCCGGATGGATGTCGATACCGGTCTCCGAATGCGCGAGTTCGGCGATCATCCGCGCCGTCAGCAGCGCGCCTTCGCGGTACAGCACGTTGGCTAGCCGGTAGTGCATGATCGCGCGGATGCCGGGATAGCAGACCAGCACTTCGTCGGAACTGCGCGCTGCCGGATCGCCTTCATAGGCGGCGACGATGTCGCTGTCGAGCAGCTGCCGGATCCGCGGCAGCGACTGGCCGAACCGCCGGGTGATCTCGAGCGCGCGCGCGACGTCGACCGGCGCCAGCGTCGCGAGACCGGAGACGAACAGCAGCTCGCGGCTCAGCTGCTCGTTCAATGCCCGCAGCGCGACATCGAGCGTATGACCGACGTAGTGATCGACGCCCTCGGTCGTCAGGTCGGGCTGACCGAGCCGGTTCGGAAACATCGCCGCCGCCAGCCCCGCGACGATCGCGGCCAGCGCGGTCCGCGACGGCAGCTTCGGCGGCCGGCCGTCGCGGTTGCGCTGCTGCAGCGATGCGTTGCGCAACTCACGCAACTGGTCGACGACCTGATTGATGCCGAATGATGGGCCGACGGGCATGAGAGCTCGCTGTGGCAGTTGCTGGAACGGCCACTATAACCCGTGCCCGGCAGTACCGGCCGCGATCAGGCCTGCTGCGACCGATCCTGCTCCGATCGCGCCGGCGCCCGATACCAGCGCGCCGTCCCCAGCATCACGTCGCCATGACTGCCGCCGGCCGGAATCATCGGGAAGCAGTTCTCCTCGGCTGCGATCCGGACATCGAGAAAAAACGGCCCGGGCGCGGCCAGGCAGCGCGCCAGCGCGGCGTCCAGCCGATCGCGCCGGTCGACGGTCTCGGCCTGCCAGCCGAACGCCCGCGCCAGCGCCGGGAAGTCCGGCAAGGCCTCGGTGTAGCTATGGCTGTAACGGCCGCCGTGGTTCAGTTCCTGCCATTGGCGCACCATGCCCATGTAGCCGTTGTTGGCGAGCACGAGCTTGACCGGTGTCCGGTGCTGAACCGCGGTCGACAGCTCCTGGATATTCATCAGCACCGACGCGTCGCCGCTGACGCAGACGACCAGCCGCTCCGGCGCTGCGATCTGCGCGCCGATCGCGGCCGGCAGCCCGTAGCCCATCGTGCCGGCACCGCCGGAAGTCAGCCAGCGATTCGGCGCCTCGATCGGCAGGTACTGCGCGGCCCACATCTGGTGCTGGCCGACGTCGGTGGCGACCACCGCGTCACGGCCGGCGATCGCCGCGGCCAGCCGCGACATCAGCGCCTGCGGCGCGATCGCGTCCGGCGTATCGACAAACGCCAGCGACTGCTCGGCGCGCCAGCCGGCGATCTGCTGCCACCACGGCACCAATGTCTCGGCGGTGCGGCGATGGTCGGCCAGCGCCGCGCGCAGCAGCGGCAGCGTCTGCGCGCAATCGCCGACCAGCGCGACCGCCGCCGGCACGACCTTGTCGATCGTCTTCGGATCGACATCGAGATGAACCACGCGGGCATGCGGCGCGAAACCGTCGACGCGGCCGGTGACCCGATCGTCGAAACGCGCGCCGACCGCGACGATCAGATCGGCATCGTGCATCGCCTGGTTGGCCTCGAGCGTGCCGTGCATGCCGAGCATGCCGACGAACAGCGGGTCCGACGCCGGGAACGCGCCGAGCCCGAGCAGCGTCAGCGTGCATGGCGCGCCGACGTCGCGGACCAACCGCGCGAACTCGGCGCACGCCGCCGGCCCGGCGTTGATCAGGCCGCCGCCGCCATAGAGCACCGGCCGGCGCGCCGTCGCGATCAGCGCCGCCGCCCGGGCAGCCGCCTGCTGCCAGGTCGCGCGGACGCTCTGGGCATCGAGCGCACGCGCCTCGGCGATCAGCGGCACCGGCTGCTCGCCGCCGAATTCGGCGCCGTCAGGCGCCACCGTGGCGTTCGCGACGACGTCGGACGCAGCGGTCCCGATTACGACGGCGGCTCGCATCCGCGCCGCGTCGGCGGGCTCCGGACGCGCTGCCGGCGCCTGCTGCAGATCCTTCGGGAAGTCGATCAGCACCGGCCCCGGCCGGCCGCCGAGCGCCGTCGCGACCGCGCGGCGGACCACTGCACCGATCGCGTCACCGGGCCGGATCTGCACGTTCCATTTGGTCACCGGCCGCGAAATGCCGAGCGCGTCGCATTCCTGAAATGCCGCGGTGCCGATCGCCGCGGTCGCGACCTGGCCGGCGACGCACAGCACCGGGATCGAATCGCAGAGCGCGTCGAGCAGGCCGGTGGTGGTGTTGCCGACCCCCGGGCCCGACGTCACGAACACGACGCCGAGCCGGCCGGTACTGCGCGCATAGCCTTCGGCGGCGTGCACTGCCGCCTGCTCATGGCGCACCAGCACGTGCCGCAACCGCGGCTGCGCGTGCAAGGCATCGTAGAGCGGCAGCACTGCGCCGCCCGGATAGCCGAAGACGGTGTCGACGCCGAGCGCCAGCAGCGTCTCGATCAATTCGGCCGCGCCACTGCGATCGGCCGGCCCGGCCGCGGTTGCATCGGTTTCGGCGACGCTCGGACCTGGTTCGGACAGTGCGGTTTCCATCACGGCATTGTGCCGAGCGTGAGCCGGAAAAGGCTTCCGAATCGACGAATCGAACGCCACTTTACAGAAATTCCTTCTGCTGTTCAATAAAATTACGGATAATCCATCCGATCATGGCTAAACTCGACAAATACGACCGCGCCATCCTGGCCGGCCTGCAGCGCAACGCCCGGATCAGTCTGCAAGAGCTCGGGCAGGAAGTCGGACTGACCGCCTCGCCGTGCTGGACCCGGATCAAGCGGATGGAAGCCGATGGCGTGATCGAGGGCTATACGGTCCGGCTCAACCCGGCAGCGCTCGGGCTCGCCGACACGGTGATCGTCCAGGTCACGCTCGAAAGCCACTCCGACGAAGCACTGATCGATTTCGGCCGCGCGCTCGCCGGCATTCCCGAGGTGCTCGAGGCGTTCCTGGTCTCCGGCGACTACGACTACTACGTCCGGATCGCGATCGCCGATACTCGCGACTACGAACGGCTGCTGCGCGAACAGCTCTACAAGATCCCCGGCATCCGCCACAGCAAGTCCAGCTTCGTGCTGCGGCAACTGAAGCAGAGCCCGCTGCCGCTGACGCGCTGACGCATCGGCGCCCGCCCGGCTCGCGCTCGGTGTTCCCGTGCGCGCCGTCGGGTTGCCGCGGCAGCCTTTACCATCGCCACCATGAGAATCGCCCGCACCATCGCCGAACTGCGCGCCGCCCTGCCCGGCCCGGGCCGCTCGGCGCTCGTCCCGACGATGGGCAATCTGCACGAAGGCCATCTGTCGCTGGTGCGTCAGGCCGGCGCGAGCGGCTTGCCGGTCGTGGCCAGCATCTTCGTCAACCGGCTGCAGTTCGGCCCGAACGACGATTTCGACCGCTATCCGCGCACCTTCGACGACGACTGCCGGCAGCTCGCCAGCGCCGGCTGCAGCGTCGTGTTCGCGCCGCCCGAAACGGAGCTCTATCCCGAGCCGCAACGCTATACCGTTGCGCCCGACCCGGCGCTCGGCGACATCCTCGAAGGCGCGTTCCGCCCCGGCTTCTTCACCGGCGTCTGCACCGTCGTGATGAAGCTGTTCTGCTGCACGCAGCCGGCGGTCGCGGTATTCGGCAAGAAGGACTACCAGCAGCTGCTGGTGCTGCGACGGATGGTCCTGCAGTTCGCGCTGCCGATCGATATGCAAGGCGCCGAGACCGTGCGCGCCGCCGACGGTCTGGCACTGTCTTCACGCAACGGCCATCTGAGCGGCGAACAGCGCGCCCGCGCGATCGCGTTGAGCAGCGCGCTGCGGTCGCTGATCGCCGCGTACCGCGCCGACCCGGCCGGTCGCGAAACGCATGAACGCAGTGCGGTCGCCGCACTGGCTGCGCAGGGCTGGCAGCCCGACTACCTGACGGTTCGCCGGCGGGTCGATCTGCTGCCGCCGGCCGCGGCCGACGATCGCGATCCCGCCGACGCGGCGCTGGTTGCGCTCGGCGCCGCCCGCCTCGGCGACACTCGGCTGATCGACAACATCGAGTTCTGAGCGCCCCCGCGGCGCCGGCGGCGGCTCGGCCGATCGCGGGCGCGCCGCCGCTCAGGTCGGATCGTCGCGATGGATGTCGTGGACGCAGATGCCGATCTCGGCTGGCGGCGGCAGCAGCCAGTCGCGGTGCCGCAGCGTGCGGACGGTATCGTCGTAGCCGGCCTGCCGGTGCTCGCGCATCGACGTGCCGGAGAATTCGTAGTCCTTCGCGTCGCCGTGATAGCTCGCCGCCTGGCGGATCAGATGGACGATGTTGACGACGCCGGCATCGGCGTAGTCCTCGATCAGCTCGGCCTCGCCCGGGCGCAGGCGGTCGGCCGGCACCCGCTGCAAGGCGTCGAGCAGTTGCAGCCGCAGCGCCAGGATGCGGCGGAACGCGTCGGTGGTCTGCCGCGTCCGGCTCGAATAGGTGATGTCCTTCTGGCGGGTCGAGACATCCGTCATCTGGCGCGGCACCGGCCCGTGTGCGCTGAACAGATCCACCTGGAACACCAGCGAACTCAGGTCTTCTTCCTGATCGAGCAGATAGGACAGCGGCGTGTTCGAGACGATGCCGCCGTCCCAGTAATCCTGGCCGTCGATCCGCACCATCGGCAGCGCCGGCGGCAGCGCGCCGCTCGCCATGATGTGCTCGGGGCCGATCCGCTGCCGGCTGTTGTCGAAGAACACGATGTTGCCGGTCGCGACGTTGACGGCACCGACGCTGAAGCGCTTGCCGCCGTCATTGAGCAGGTCGAAGTCGACCAGTTCCTCGAGCGTCCGGCGCAGTGCCGCCGTATCGTAGTAGCTGGTCGCGCCGGGCGCACCGGCGATTTGCAGCCACGGGCTCATCGCACGCGGAGCGAAGAAGCCGGGTTGGCCGAGCGTGATGGTCAGCCAGGCACTCCAGCGGTTGCGCAGATCGCGCAGCGCATCGCCGGGCGGCGTCATCGGCCAGACCCTTCGTGCCGACATCAGCGCCCAGAACTGGTCGAGCCGTTCGACCCGTTGCTCCGGCGGATTGCCGGCGATGATTGCCGCATTGATCGCACCGATCGAGACACCGGAGATCCACCCGGGTTCGCAACCGGCCTCGTGCAGGGCCTGATAGACACCGACCTGATAGACGCCGAGCGCGCCACCGCCCTGCAGCACCAACGCCACCCGGTCGTAGCGGTCGGCGATCGCCGCGACGCTCGGCAGCGGCGCCGGCGTGCCGGTTCGCGGCGGCCGCACGGCACGCAGCGCCATCGCCTGCGGCGTCGCGGCCGTTGCCCTCGACCGCCCCGACTGCCTCGACGGACCCGACTGCTCGGTCCGTCCAGTGCGCTTCGCCGCCACCGCCCGCTGCTTCATCCGCTGCCTCCCGCGATGGCACGATGCTGCCCGCGCTCGATGACGGATTCATGTCGCAGCCGGGGCAGATGGCGTCGCCGGTCACATTGGCGTCGCCGGTCACATTGGCGTCGCCGGTCACGTTGGCATCGCCGGTCACGTTGGCATCGACCGGTCACATTCGGAGCCGATCATGGCGCACTCCACTTTTCCCAGCGAGGTCCGCGATGAAACTCTCCGGCAAGTCCTGCATCATCACCGGCGGCGGCAGCGGCATCGGCCGCTCGCTCGCATTGGCGTTCGCCGCCCAGGGCGGACGCGTCGCGATCGCCGATATCGACCGCGATGCCGCTTGCCGCGTTGCCGACGAGATCGGCGACGACGGCGATCTCGCGATGGCGGTGCAGATGGACGTTACCGACGAGCACGCGGTCGAGGCCGCCGCCGAACGCGTTGCCGGCGAATGGGGCGGCATCGACGTGCTGGTCAGCAATGCCGGCATCCAGATCGTCCATCCGATCGACGCCTATCCGTACCCGGACTGGCGCAGGATGATGGCGATCCACCTCGACGGCGCGTTCCTGACGACGCGTGCCTGCCTGCGCCGGATGTACGCTGCAGGCCGTGGCGGCAGCATCGTCTACATCGGCTCGGTGCATTCCAAGGAGGCGTCGTTGCTGAAGTCGGCCTACGTCACCGCCAAGCACGGGCTGATCGGTCTGTGCAAGACCGTCGCCAAGGAAGGCGCGGACCACGGCGTGCGGGCCAACGTCGTCTGCCCCGGCTTCGTGCGCACGCCGCTGGTCGACAAGCAGATCCCGGAACAGGCGCGCGCGCTCGGCATCAGCGAGGAAGCGGTGGTTCGCGACGTGATGCTGGGCACGACGGTCGACGGCGAGTTCACGACGCTGCAGGACGTCACCGACGTCGCCGTCTTCTGCGCCGCGTTTCCGACCAATGCGCTGACCGGTCAGTCGATCGTGGTCAGTCACGGCTGGTCGATGCAATAGCGTCACTGCGATGGCGGGATCCCAAATCACATGGACCAGGCCCGGCGCCTGACCGCGCGCGACCAGTACAGGCGCCACGAGGTCTTCCTTGCGGATATGGCCCTTGCTGACCGTATGACTTCTTTGGTTCCGGCTCTGCCGGCTCGTCGATGCCAGGCTTGCAGCAGCGGGATGAACTGGTGCCGGCGACGGTTCTCGTCGAAGCCGGCGCGTACCGCCCGGTCAGCCGCCGACCAGAGCGGCGGCCATCGCCGCATGCGGACTCTTCGGCGCCCATATCCAGCCGATGCGCCGCATGAAGGGCGGCGCGGGCAGGCTGATGCGCGCCAGCGAGTCGCCCAATGACTGGCGCGAGAGCATATCCGGCACGAGTGCCACGCCCAAGCCCTGTTCGACGAGTGCCGCGATCGCAGACACGCCGTCGATCTCGATCCGCTCTCGCGGCGATACGCCGTGCGCGCGCAGGCACCGATCCACGATCTGGCCGATCGGGGTGCTGCGATCATAGCGAATGAAGGGCTCGCTGCGCAGCACTTCCAGCGACTCGCGCGAGGCGTCGGCCGCACGCACCAGCGCGACGATCGGATCCTGCGCGGTCTCGCGCCATTCGCAGTTCTTGGCCAGCGTGAACGGCGGCTCCACCACCAGCGCGACGTCAAGCTCGCCGGCGGCCACCCGGCGGCACAGGTCGGCGGAGCTGCCGGACGCGATGTGGATGTGCAGCCCCGGCTGCGCGGCATAAAGCGGCGCCAGCAGCGGCGGCAACACGTTCGTGAGGGCCGACAGGAAGGCGCCCAGGCGCAGCTCGCCGCGCGTGTCGCCACCCCGTGCGGCAGCCCGCAGGTCGCGAACGCTGCGCAACGTCACACGCGCCAGGTCCATGACCCAGAGTCCCGCTTCGGTAGGCCTCACGACGCGCCCGGCGCGTCGTACCAGCGGCGTACCGAGTTCGGCTTCCAGCGCATGGATGCGGGAGGCGACCGCCGCCGCGGTGAGATCGAGACGACGCGCCGCCTCGGCCAGCGAGCCGCATTCGACCACCATGACCAAGCTCGCAAGAAACTGGACATTCATCGGGCAAGTCTGGCGCCCGACGGGTCCGCGCGCAAGCTGGTCAGGGCTTGATGTTCGCGTCCTTCACGACCTTCTTCCAGCGTGCGAAGTCGTGGCGGATGTAGTCGTCGAACTGCGCGGCGGTGCTCGGCGTCACGATCAGCGACGCGGAGGCGAAACGTTCGCGGGTGGCGGGCAAGGCCAGAGCCTCGCCGATCGCCTTGTTCAGTCGCTCGATGATGCCGGCAGGGGTTCCGGCAGGTGCGAGGACACCGGTAATGCTCTCGACCACGTAGTCCGGAACACCGGCCTCCGCTGCCGTGGGTACCTCGGGCAGCAGCGGATCCCGGCTGGCCGAGGTGACCGCCAGCGCGCGCGTCCTGCCGCTCCGGGTCGTGTCGACCGACGTGGCGAGCTGCTCGAACATCAGATCGACATGACCACCCATGAGCGCGACCCTGGCCGGGCCCGCACCCTGGAACGGAACATGGAGAAACTTGGCGCCGGTGATCGACTGGAACAATTCGCCCACCAGGTGCCCTACGCCGCCGGATGCCATCGTCAGCTGACCCGGCTTGGCCTTGCCCAGCGCGATCAGCTCCTGCACGTTATGCGCCGGTACCGACGGATGGACCACGAGCACAAACGGGGTGCTGCTCACCAGGCTCACGGGCGCGAAGTCCCTGGACGGATCGAAGGGCGTCGCCGGATTGAGCGCAGCCACCACGGCGGGCGAACTGTTGGAGGCCATCAACAGCGTGTATCCGTCGGGCTTGGCCTTGGCGACCAGATCGGTGCCGATGATGCCGGTCGCCCCCGCCTTGTTGTCCACCACGACCGTCTGGCCGAGGATCTCGGATAGCGCCGGCGCAATGGCGCGGGCTGCGATATCGAGCGTACCGCCCGGTGGAAAGGGCACCACCAGCCGGACCGGGCGCGACGGATAGGCCTGTGCCCATGCCGCGGCGCAAACGAGGGAACAAGCGATGACCGCCAGCGTGTTGCGAATCAGTTTCATGGCAGATGTCCAGCAAAGGGTGGTTCGTCAGTAGCTCAGGGCCTGCAGGAACTCGTCCAGGATAGGATTGAACAGCTCGGGACGCTCGAAGTTCGGCATGTGGGCCGCGCCCGCGATCACGTGATGCGTCGCACGCGGAAGGCGCTGTGCCATCAGCTTCATCTGCTCGAAGATCTCGCGCTCCTCGGCTTCACCGGTCACCAGCAGCGTGGGTGGGGTGATCCGATGCAGGCGCTCGGTGTGGTGCACGTCCGCGAGCAGCGCTTCCTCCTCGGCCTCGCGCACGTGCAGCGGGGTCTTCAGGTATTCGTCGACCGCCCACTGCTTCGACTGCTCGGGCATCGAGGGGTGGAGCTGCTTGGCGACCAGGCCGCGCACTACCGCCTCCCAGCCGATCTCGCGCACGGCACGACGAAAGCCCGCCACGTCGCGCCCGCGCCGTGAGCACGGCGAGCCGATCAGCACCAGGCCGCGCAGCGTCTGCGGGTGCGCCATCGCGTAGAGCTGGGCAACGATGCCGCCCACCGAGCAGCCGACGAGCACGAAATCATCCAGCGCGAACTCGCGGATGATGGCCTCGTAGTCCTCCAGGAACTCGGCGATGCGGTACTCGCCTCGCGGCTTGTCGGAGTCGCCGTGACCGCGCAGGTCGACCGCCAGCACGCGGTAGCGTGAAGCGAAGTGCTCCAGCTGCGGCCGGTAAAAGGCAGCGCTCGCCGGAGTCGAGTGGAAGCAGAGGATCGGCCGGCCGGCGCCGGCCTCGAGGTAGTGGAGCCGGTGGCCCCGGATGTGAAGGAAGGGCATGTCATGTCGCAGGGGTGAACTGTGTTCCATTCTCACGGCGTGCGCCACGTGGTGCCAGTGGCCGGGTCTTGCTTCAGACAAAAGAAATTCTTGTGTCTGCGGCGGACGGTGCCGGGCGGGTATGTTTCGTTGTCTTCCGCGGGGAATGCTTGGGCGTCCGGTCGATCCGGCTCAGCCCTGCGAAGGCTGCGGCGCAGTCAGGAGAAGCCTGACGTGAGTGCTGAAAAGGGGGTCAGTTCCGTACGCTCCGTGGCGCGCACCGCTCCCCAGAATGCGAGCCCTTCGCTTGCCTAGTCGAGCCGCGCCAACAGGAAGCCGAGCGCGGTCAGCGCCGCACCGATCAGAAACGCATAGAGCAGATGGCGACTGGGGTGCATCCGGCGATGCCGGGTCGGGACTCGCGTCGGCATACCGGACCGCCCGGCAGTTCAGGTATCGGGCAGCAGCTGCGCGATCGTCGCCTTGGCGAGCGGCGCCGGCAGGCTGACGTAGCCGAGCCGGTCGGCGAGCGGCGCGCCCTGAGCCAGGCTCCAGCGGACGAACGCCGCGGTGCGGCGCTGCCGGGCCGATCCGATCGGGTTGCGCATCAGGCCGAACACGGTCGCGACCAGCGGGTAGCTCGCATCGCCGGGCGCGTCGATCGGCAGGACGCCGCCCCGGCCCGGTTGCCGACCCGCCAGTGCCGCGGCGACGCCGGCGGCCTCGGGCAGCACGAACCGGCCGGCGGCATTGCGCAGCGCGACCATTGGCAGCCCGGCCCGGCGCGCCTGGACCGCGTTGACGTAGCCGATCGCATGGCGCGTCGCCTGCAGCGCGCGGACCATGCCGTCCCCGCCCTTCGCGCCGACACCGACCGGCCATTTCAGCAGCAGATCGGCGCCGAGCTTTGCCTGCCACTGCGGATCGCGGTCGGCCAGATAGCGTGCGACGGTGTAGGTGGTACCGGAGCCGTCGCTGCGATGAACGACCGTGACCGGCTGGTCCGGCAGTCGCCGGTCGGGGTTCAGTGCCGCGACCGCCGGATCGGACCAGCGGGTGATCCGGCCCATCATCAGCCCGGCCAGCGTCGCCACGTCGAGCTGCAACGGCCCGCCGCCGTCCGGCGGCGCCGCGACGATCGCGACGGCGCCGACCACCCACGGGAACTGCAACAGACCGCCGCGGCGCAACGCGTCGTCGCCGAGCGGCATCTCGCTGGCGGCGAAATCGACGAAGCCGGCGCGGATCCGCTGGATTCCGGCGAGCGACCCGACCGGCTCGTAGTCGAGCCCGTCGCCGCTGACCGAACCGCTGAAGCCGCTCTCGGGCCGGCCGCCGAACCGCAACACGTCATGCGGATCGTCACGATACTGGCGCACCCACGCTTCCATCAGCGGCTGGACGAAGGTCGAGCCCGCTCCGCGCAACGCCGCGTCGCCGTATTCATCCTGTGCGGCCACCCGGCCGAACGGCGTCGAGGCGGCGGCGAAACCTGCCGCGGTCGCCAGCCAGCGCCGGCGGGGCGGCGCGTTCATTGCTGACCCCCTCCGCCCCCGGACCGACCCCAGCCCGCCGGGCGACGCCGTTGCTCCGCTCATGCCGGCACCGCCTGCGCCCCGCCCGGCGCCGCACGGTCGGCGAGCGGCTGGCGGTTCAGCGCGATCAGGTCGCGCGATACCGACAGGCGCTCGGCGTGGATCCGCTCGGCGAGGAAGAACGCGCGCTCCATGCTGCCGAGCATCGCCAGGATCGCGCCGCGCTCCTCCCAGGGGAGCCCGGACTCCGGCGCCAGCACCTGCTCGCGCATCGCCAGCAGCGCCTGCTGCTGGGCCTCGCGCAACGCGTGCATCTGCGCCGCGTTGGGCGGCGGCTCGGCCAGCATCGCGTCGAGATCGCGCTCGATCCGCTCGATGATCAGCATCACCATCGAGTTGCCGGCCTCGGAGAACGCAATCCGCTCGTAGCGCCGCAGCAGCTGGTGCTGGGTCTCGACCAGCGTCGCGGTGAAGTCCTCTTCCTCGATCAGGCTCGCCAGCAGGTTCGCCTGTGCCGGCGGCGCGTCGGTCTTCAGCATCGAAGCAGTGAAGCGGCGGATCTCACGGCTCAGCGTATCGAGCCGCAGGTGGTGGTCCTTCTCGTCGATCTTGAACGACGCGTCGCGCGCGGCACGCAGGAACATCCGCGACGCCTCGCGATAGCGCTGCATCTCCTGCTGCACCGCCGGTACCCCGGTGGCGACGTCGGCCGCGAGCGACGGCTTCAGATGGCGCGGCAGCGAGAAGTCCTCCTCGTCCTCGTCGGTGGTCCGGCCGATCCGGGACAGCACGCGCTCGAACACGCCGACGAACGGAAACAGCAGGGCCGTATTGAAGATGTTGAACGCGATCGAGTAGAGGCCGACCGCGACCGGTACCAGCGGGAACGTCTCCTTGCCGTCGACCATCATCGGCACGCTCGGATCGCCGCCGAAGAAGCCCATCACCCAGCGCAACAGCGTCATCGCCGGGAAGAACAGCGGCAGCATCACCGCGACCCCGATGACGTTGAACGAGATGTGCGCGTACGCCGCCCGCTTGGCGTTCTTCGACAGGTTCAGCGACGCCATCCACGACGTGATCGTCGTGCCCAGGTCGGCGCCGAGCGAGAACGCGACCGCGGTCTGCCATTCGAGGATGCCGGCGGCCCCGAGCCCCATCACGATGCCGATGGTCGCCGACGACGAATGGATCATCGCGGTGATGCCGGCGGCGATCAGCACGCAGTAGAGCAAGCCGCTGAAAGTCGTCGCGTTGAGCGCCGAGATCGCCGACATGACCTCCGGCATGTTGCGCAACGGCTTGAGGCCGCCGGTCAGCAGGTTGAGCCCGTAGAAGATCAGCGCGAAGCCCATCGTCGCGAGTGCGATGTTGCGCAGCTTCTCGTCCTTGGCGAAGACGTAGACCAGCGCGAACAGGCCGGCGATGATCAGACCGAGCGGACCGAGCGGCAGCGCGATCAGGCCGTTGCCGAGCGTGGTGCCGATGTTGGCACCCATGATCACGCTGATCGCCGGTCGCAACGCGATCACGCCGGCGTTGACCAGGCCGACGACCATCACGGTCATCGCGGTACTCGACTGCAGCACCCCGGTGATCAGGGTTCCCGACAGCAGGCCCTTGATCGGCGTGCCGGCGACGCGGCCGAGGATCGTCCGCATCCGCTGCACCGCCAGATTCTGGATCCCGTCCGACATGAACTCGAGACCGAGCATGAAGATGCCGAGCCCGCCGATGACCGGTACCGCGATATCCTTGAAAACATCGATCGCCATTGCGCCGCCGTTCCGTGTTGAGTGCTCCGGATCATTTCAGCCGGGCATGACAGCACCGTGACGAATGCGCGAGGCCGGCGACCGCCGGCGCTGCCCTACACCGAATCCGGGAGTGCCGCAAGCTGACAGCGCCGGGTGCAGCGCTGTAACATCATTGCAATGGGCACGCGCGATGCGCGCCCGAGAGCTACCGACCCGGATCGGGGCACGACGATCGCGGCATGCGCGGCCGCCGGCGGCAGTGATCCGGTCGATACAGACGCCACCGGAGCCCTTCATGGATTTCTCTTCACCGGCCTTCTGGCTCGCCGTCGGCCAGATCATCATGATCGACATCCTGCTCGGCGGCGACAACGCCGTCGTCATCGCGCTGGCCTGCCGCAGGCTCGACCCGGCGCGCCGCAAGCTGGGTATCCTCTGGGGAACCGCCGGCGCGATCCTGCTGCGGGTCATCCTGATCGTCTTCGCGCTGCAGTTGCTGACGATTCCGTTCCTGAAGATCGTCGGCGCGTTGCTGCTGCTGTGGATCGGCATCAAGCTGCTGCTGCCGGAAAACGACGACGGCCACGAATCGATCGAAGGCTCGGACAAGCTCTGGGTCGCGGTCCGGACCGTGATCATCGCGGACTTCGTGATGAGCCTCGACAACGTCATCGCGATCGCCGGCGCCGCGCAGAATGCCGGCGGCGCGCACCAGATCCCGCTGGTGATCTTCGGCCTGCTGGTCAGCGTGCCGATCATCATCTGGGGCAGCCAGATGGTGATCAAGCTGATGGATCGCTTCCCGATCATCATCACGCTCGGTGCGATGCTGCTCGGCTGGATCGCCGGCGGCATGCTGGCCACCGACCCGGTGCTCGGCGACCTGCCGGCACGGTATCCGTGGCTGCCGATCACGGCCGCGGTCGTCGGTGCGATCATCGTAGTGGTGTTCGGCCGCTGGCAGGCGAGCCGGCGGGTCGACGCGGTGCATCAGGCCGCGGAGTAAGGCGGCGCGCCGGCCCGCTGCCCCATCCGCCGTTAGCGGCTCGGCCCCGGAACCGAGCCGTCCGATCCGCGGGGAGGTCAGCGATGGAGGCCATGATCCTCGAGGCGCCCGGTCAGCCGCTGCGCCCGGTCGAGCTGCCCGATCGTCAGCCCGGTCCCGGCCGGATCCGCGTCCGGGTGTCGGCCTGCGGCGTCTGCCGCACCGACCTGCACGTCGTCGACGGCGAGCTGCCCCACCCACGGCTGCCGGTCATCCCGGGCCACGAGATCGTCGGCCGCATCGATGCCGTCGGCCCCGGCGTTCCGGCATCACGGCTCGGCGAGCGCGTCGGCATTCCGTGGCTCGGCCACACCTGCGGCGCGTGCACCTACTGCCTGGGCGGACAGGAGAATCTCTGCGACCATCCCGGTTTCACCGGCTACACGCTGGACGGGGGCTATGCCACCGCTGCCGTGGCCGATGCGCGCTACGCATTCACGCTCGGCGAGCACGGCGACGACGTCGCCCTCGCCCCACTGCTCTGCGCCGGGCTGATCGGCTGGCGGGCCCTGTCGATCGCCGGCACCGGCAGGCGGCTCGGTCTCTACGGCTTCGGCGCGGCCGCGCACATCGTCGCCCAGATCGCGCGTTGGCAGGGCCGGACGGTGTTCGCGTTCACGCGGCCGGGCGATGCGGCAGCGGCCGCCTTCGCGCGCTCGCTCGGTGCAGCCTGGGCCGGCGGGTCGGACGAGACGCCGCCCGAGCCGCTCGATGCGGCGATCCTGTTCGCGCCGGTCGGATCGCTGGTGCCGGCGGCGCTCGGCGCAGTGCGCAAGGGCGGTCGCGTCGTCTGCGCCGGAATCCACATGAGCGACATCCCGGGCTTTCCGTATTCGCTGTTGTGGGAGGAGCGCCAGATCGTGTCGGTGGCCAACCTGACGCGGCGGGACGGTGTCGATTTCCTCGCCGCGGTTCCGCAGGCCGGCATCGTCACGAAGACGACGACCTACCCGCTGCGCGAGGCCAACCGCGCCCTCGATGACCTGCGGGCCGGCCGCTTCGACGGCGCGGCGGTGCTGGTGCCGCCGGGACGCTAGGCTAGTCACTGCGCGAATCCGCGTCCGGGCCCCGTCCGCGGCCGCCGGGTGGTCGGTCAGTGCCGCTGCAGGATGAACTCCGCCGCCCGCTCGCCGATCATCATCGAAGGCGCGGCGGTATTGCCGCCGACGACGGTCGGCATGATCGACGCGTCGGCGACCCGCAACCCCTCGATGCCGTGAACCCGCAGCCGCGGATCGACGACCGCGAGCTCGTCGCCGGACGGTCCCATCCTGCAGGTGCCGGCCGGATGGTAGGTGGTCGCCGTGGTGGCGCGAACGAAGCGGGTCAGCACGGCTTCGTCGACGACGCCGGGGCCCGGCGCCAGCTCGACGCCGCTGTAGCGCGCGAGCGCCGGCATCGCCGCGATCCGGCGCGCCTCGGCGAGCCCGGCGATCAGCGTCGCGACGTCGCGCGGATCCTCCATGAACGCCGGCCGCAGGATCGGCCGCGCGGCCGGGTCGGCCGATGCCAGCTCGACCCGGCCGCGGGTCGCGGTGCGCAGGATCGCGACATGGCAGACGAAGCCGTGGCGCCGCGGCAGCGTCCGGGCGCTCTCCTTCATGCCGACCATGAAGGTGTACTGGACGTCGGGCCGATCGAGCCCCGGCCGGGTGCGGATGAAGCCGCCGCATTCGCCGGCGTTCGATGCGAGCATGCCGCGCTGGCCGAACAGATAGCGGAACGGCGCCAGCGCGACGGCAGCGGCGGCCTGGCGGCTCAGCGCATAGGATTCGGCGCCGGGATAGGAGACCACCAGCGAGACGCTGGGATGATCCTGCAGGTTCTCGCCGACGCCGGGCAGCGGGTGACGGACCTCGATCGCATGCCGTTCGAGCGTCGCTGCCGGTCCGATGCCCGACAGCATCAGCAGTTGCGGCGAGTTGACCGCGCCGGCGCAGACGATCACCTCGACGCTCGCCGACAGCTCGCGGCGCCGGCCGCGCTCGATCAGCACGACGCCCTCGGCGCGGGTGCCGCGCAGCCGGATCCGCTCGACCAGCGCGTCGGTCAGCACCGTCAGGTTGCGCCGGCCGAGCACCGGATGCAGGAACGCCCGCGAGCTCGACAAGCGGACGCCGCGTCGATGATTGAGATCGAAGAAGCCGACGCCGTCCTGCTCGGCGCCGTTGAAGTCGTCGTTGTGGCGGTGGCCGGCCGCGACCGCGGCCGCGATGAACGCATGCGCGAGCGGATTCGGCTCGACCAGCCGCTGCACGTCGAGCTCGCCGCCGGTGCCGTGGAAATCATCGCCGCCGGCGGCGCGGTTCTCGTGACGGCGGTACGCCGGCAGCACGTCGGCATACGACCAGCCGTCGTTGCCGGCGGCGGCCCAGTCGTCATAGTCGAGCCGATGGCCGCGCATGTAGACGGTGCCGTTGACCGACGTCGAACCGCCGAGCAGCCGCCCGCGCGGACACGGGATCTCGCGGCCGTCGACGCCGGGACCGCCGGTGAACACGTGCTGCCAGTTGTAGCGCGCCGACGGCAGCAGGAAGATGTTGCCGACCGGCAGCCGGGTCTTGAGGTTGGCCGGGAAGCTCCGGTCGGAAGGGCCAGCCTCGATCAGCGCGACCCGGATCGACGGATCCGCGCTCAGCCGGTTGGCCAGCACGCAGCCGGCCGCGCCGGCGCCGACGATCACGTAGTCGAATGCGTTCGGGTTCATCGGTCTCGCTCG
Organism: Lautropia sp.; assembly: GCA_050249335.1. GTDB lineage: Bacteria > Pseudomonadota > Gammaproteobacteria > Burkholderiales > Burkholderiaceae_E > Lautropia. The sequence goes on along the minus strand of JBFWQR010000132.1, from coordinate 286 downwards.
CCGCTCAGTCTCGCCGCTCGGTTGCCGCTCGGCCTCGCCGTTCAAATCTCGCCGAGGAACGCGTCGGCGACGGCGTCGGCGCCGATGAGCTCGGACGACCGCCCCGACCGCACCACGCGACCGAGCTGGATCAGATAGGCGCGCTGGGAAATCTCCAGCGCCTTGCGGACGTTCTGCTCGGCGATCAGGACCGCGGTGCCGGCAGCGGCGATCCGGCCGACCCGCTCGAGCACCTCGTGGGTCAGCCGCGGCGACAGTCCGAGCGACGGCTCGTCGAGCAGCAGCA
>JBFWQR010000131.1:0-22864 GCA_050249335.1 Lautropia sp. | reverse complement strand
GGAACATGGAGACCCGCATGCAATCTGTTCGTCCCTCCCGCCGCACCGTCATGTCGATGGGCCTGCTCGCGCTCTCGTCGGCCGCGCTCCGCCCGGCCCGCGCAGACGACTTCCCCACCCGGGCGATCCGGGTGGTGGTGCCGTTCGCTGCCGGCAACACGTTCGACGTCGCATTGCGGCAGATGTCGGAAGAGATCGTGAAGGCCGGCGGCAAGCCGCTGGTCATCGACAACAAGCCCGGCGCATCCGGCATCATCGCCGCTCAGACGGTCGCGACGGCCGCGCCCGACGGCTACACGATCCTGCTGGCGAGCCTGTCGCATCTGGCAGTCAATCCGTTCACGTTCAGCAAGCTGCCCTATGACGTGGAGCGGGACTACCGGCCGATCAGCGGCTTACTGGGTGCGACACTGCTGATGGTGGTCAACGCCGAGCAGGTGCCGGCGACCCGCTACGCCGACTTCGTCACCTGGGCCAAGGCGCGGCCCGGCAAGGTGTTCTATGCGTCGTTCTCGGCGGGCAACACGTCGCACTTCGCGGGCGTGATCCTCAACAAGGCGGCCGGGCTCGAGATGGTCCACGTGCCGTACAGCGGCACGCCCCCGGCGGTCCAGAGCGTGCTGGCCGGCGATACCCAGGTTGCCTTCGTGCCGCGCGCCGCGGTCCGTCAGCACATCGAGACCGGCCGGTTGCGCGCGCTGGCGACGACCAGCAGCGCGCGGATCGCCCAGCTGCCGGACGTGCCGACGTTCCGGGAGCTCGGCCAGCCCGAGCTCGAGATCCTGCTGTGGAGCGCTCTGCTGGCACCGGCCGCCACCCCCGACGACGTGGTGCAGCGGCTGAACCGGATCGTCGTCGATGCACTCGGAACCCAGCCGGTCCGCGAGAAGTTCGCGTCGATGGAGTTCGATCCGTTGCCGAGCACGCCGGAGGCATTCACCCGGCAGTTGCACGCGGAGCAGAAACGCTGGTCGGAAGCGGTCCGGCTGTCCGGCTTCAAGGCGTCGGAGTAACGCAGGCCAACGGGCCGGACCAATCATTCTGGAGCACAGCATCATGGGCATGAACGAACTGGCCGTCCTCTCCGGCGGCTTCGCACCGATCGACCACGAAGTAACGCTCGACCTGACCGACGTCGAAGGCGAGATCCCGAAGGATCTGACCGGCATGTACGTCCGCAACGGGCCGAACCGCCGCTTCGAGGCGCCGGGCCGCTATCACTGGTTCGACGGCGACGGCATGCTGCACGCGGTCCGCTTCGAAGGGGGCCGCGCCACCTACCAGAACCGCTGGGTGGTGACGCAGGCCCTGACCGAAGAGCTCGCTGCCGGCCGTGCGCTCTGGCAGGGGATCAAGGATCCGCCGCGCCGCGACCGCCCCGACATGCCGATGAAGAACACGTCGAACACCGACGTCAAGTTCTACAACGGGCACCTGATATCGATGTGGTATCTCGGCGGAGCCGTCTATCGGGTCCGGCCCGACGACCTGGCCACCGTCGGCGTGCTGGAAGTCGACGAGCGGCTCGCCGGCCTGCCGATCTCGGCGCATTCGAAGGTCGACGAGCGCACCGGCGAGTTCCTGTTCTTCGCGTACGGCAAGACGCCGCCGTACATGCACTACGGCGTGCTCGACCGCCACGGCGCGTTGCGGACGCTGATGCCGGTCGAGCTGCCGGGGCCGCGGCTGCCTCACGACATGGCGATCACGCAGAACTACACGATCCTGCACGATCTGCCGCTGTTCTACGACATGGAAGCGTTCGCGGCCGGCCGCCACAAGCTGAAGTTCCACCACGAGCTGCCGTCGCGCTTCGGCGTCGTGCCGCGCCACGGCAAGCCGTCCGACATCCGCTGGTTCGAGGCGAGCCCGACCTACATGTACCACGTGTCGAACGCCTGGGAAGAGGACGACGGCCACGGCGGCACCGAGCTGGTGATGACCGGCACGCCGTTCCGGCTGCCGCGCGACTGGCGCGGCAACCTCGAGGTCGACAAGTTCCCGAAGATGCTGGCGAACCTCGAGCACGACTTCATGTTCGTCGAGTGGCGCTTCAACCTGCGGACCGGCAAGACCAGGGAACGGGTCATCGACGACATCGTCAACCAGGAGTTCCCGGTGATCAACTCGTGGATGCAGGGGTTCAAGACCCGCTACGCCTGGAACACGCTGATGGGCCGCAGCAATCGGGCCGAGGATCCGCGCTTCTGCGGTATCGTTCGCTACGACCTCGAGCGCGACAGCTGCACGAGTTATCACGAAGGCACCGGCAAATGGTTCAGCGAGGCGCCGTTCGCACCGAAGGACGGCTGGCAGCAGGAGGACGACGGCTACCTGGTCGGCTTCATGTGGGACACCGTCCGCGAAGCGTCGTTCGTCACGATCTTCGACGCCAAGAACGTCGCGCAGGGGCCGGTCGCGCGGATCCGGCTGCCGCGGCGGGTGCCGAACGGCTTCCATGCGACCTGGGTCAGCGGCGAGCGGCTGGCGCGCGGCTACTGATACCTCGATACTCCAGCAACATGACAATCGCCGGGTCCGGACGGCCCGGCGGCGGAGACCGATCGTGATCGTCGTGCCGGCCGACAGGATCGCCGAATACACCGCCCGCGGCTGGTGGCGCGACGTGACGCTGCACGATCTGTTCGCCGGGCATGTCGCGGCCAGGCCGGATGCCGAGGCCGTGGTCGACGCGTCGAACCGCGCCGAGTTCGCGCCCGGCGCGCCGCGCCGCCTCAGCTGGCGACAGCTCGCCGACGAGGTCGACCGCTTCGGCCGGCTGCTGCTCGACGCCGGCATCCGGCGCGACGACGTGCTGGTGATGCAGATGCCGAACGGGGTCGAGCAGTTCGTCGTCTATCTCGCCTGCGCGCGGCTCGGCATCATCGTCTCGCCGGTGCCGATCCAGTATCGCGAGCACGAGCTCCGGCACGTGCTCGAGGCGACGCGCGCCGTCGCGGCATCGACGTTCGGGCGGATCGGACGCGCCGCGGCGCCCCACGACGGCGTCGCGATGTTCGGCCGGCTCGCCGCCGTCGGCCAGTCGTGCGGCGGGGCTCAGGCGCCGCACCTGAAGACGATCTTCGACTGGGGCGGCGCCGCGCCGGCTGCCGGCGGCGGCGCGCCGCGCGCAGCGGGCGCGGCATCGCGCCGGGCGGGTACCGGGCCGGCCGCGGAGGTGACGGTGGTCCCGGTCGTGGCCGGGCTCGCGGCGCCGCTGTCGCCGGCCGATCGCGACCGGCTCGCTGCGGCGATCACGGCCGCCGCGGTGACCGCCAACGACGTCTTCACGATCTGCTGGACTTCCGGCACCGAGGCGCAGCCGAAGGGCGTGCCGCGCAGCCACAACGAATGGCTGATCGTCGCGCCGTCGATCATCGAAGCGGCCGAGCTGCAGCCCGGCGCGCGGCTGCTGAACCCGTTCCCGCTGGTCAACATGGCCGGACTGTCGACCGCGTTCGCGACCTGGCTGACGCTCGGCGGCACCGTGATGCAGCACCAGCCGTTCTCGCTGCCGGCGTTCCTCGCGCAGCTGCGCGAGGAGGCGATCGACTACACGGTCGCCGCGCCGGCGATCCTGAACGCGCTGCTGCAGAACGCCGCGCTGCTCGACGGCATCGACTTCGGCCGGCTGTCGCGGATCGGCTCCGGCTCGGCGCCGCTGTCGGACTGGATGGTGCGCGGCTTCGCCGAGCGCTACGGCGTCCGGATCGTCAACTACTTCGGCTCGAACGAAGGCGCGGCGCTGTCCGGTTCGTACCGCGACATCCCCGATCATGAACTGCGGGCGCGCTTCTTCCCGCGCGCCGGCGTCGACGGTTTCGACTGGCAGGTGTCGACGCTGCGCAAGATCCGGACGCGGCTGGTCGACATCGAGACCGGCGCGATCATCGACCAGCCGGGGCACCCTGGCGAGCTGCGCTTTCGCGGCCCGACGATCTTCAGCGGCTACTACCGGGCGCCGGAGCTGACCGCACGCGCGTTCGACGAGGACGGCTATTACAAGTCCGGCGATCTGTTCGAGATCGCCGGTGAGCGCGGCGAGTACTACCGCTACGTCGGGCGCTCCAAGGACCTGGTGATCCGCGGTGGCGTCAACATCTCGTCGGAGGAGATCGAGAACCTGCTGCTGGCTTGCCCCGGGGTCAAGGAAGCCGCGGTGGTCGGCGTGCCGGACCAGCGGCTCGGCGAGCGCGTCTGCGCCTGCGTGGTCGCCGATGCTGCCGTCGTGCCGACGCTGGCCGCGATCAATGCGTTCCTCGCGAACGAGCTGCGGATCGCCATCTACAAACTGCCGGAGTATCTGATGCTGCTCGATGCCCTGCCGCGCAACCCGGTCGGCAAGATCCTGAAGCGCGATCTGCGCACGCTCGCCGGCCAGCGGGCCGAGCGCGGCGAGCTGGTCCGGGAGCACGTCGGGAGGGGAGAATGAGACGCGCCGGGAGGGTGGAATGAGATCCGCGAGCGCCGTCACGCTGCTGCTGATTCCGGGCCTGATGAACACGGCGCGGGTCTGGTCCGATGCGATCGCAGCGCTGCCGCCCGAGGTCCGCAGCGGCAGCGACATCGTGATCGCCGATCCGACGCGCGGCGACTCGATCGACGCGATGGCCGAAGCCGCCTGGCAGCAGGTCGCCGGCCGGCCCGGGCCGCTCGCGATCGCCGGCTTTTCGATGGGCGGCTATGTCGCTTTGCGGATGCTCCAGGCGCCGCGCGACCCGGTCGCGGCGGCGCTGCTGCTGTCGACCTCGGCGCGGCCCGAATCGCCCGAGGCGGCGGCGCTCCGCGAGAAGACGATCGCGGCGATCGGCCGCGACTTCGGCAAGGTGATCGACCGGACGCTGGCGTTCTGCCTCGGTTCGGCCGCACGCGACGATCCGGCGGTGGTCGGCGCTGCGACCGCGATGATGCAGGCCGTCGGCGCCGAAGCGGCGGCCCGCCAGAACCGCGCCGCCATCGGCCGCACCGATGCGCGCGACTGGCTGGGTACGCTGCGGTTGCCGATGATCGTCGGTTGCTCACGCGAGGACCCGGTGACCCCGTTCGCGCTGTCCGAGGAACTGGCCGCCGGCATCACCGGCGCGCGGCTGGTCGCGATCGAAGGCGCCGGGCATCTGGTGCCATTGGAACGGCCGGCGCAGGTCGCCGGGCTGCTGGCCGAGCTGGTCGCGCTGGCCCGCGCGCCGGCCGCCGCCGGCGATCGCCGATCGAGCGCCGGCTGATCGCCGGCCGAACAACATCAAGACCCACCAGGAGATATTCCGATGAAACGACGCACCCTGCACCGCCTGCTGGCCATGGCGGCCCTCTCGACGATCGCACCGGCGCTGCCGGCCCAGAGCGACCGGCCGGTACGCGTGATCGTGCCGTTCGCCGGCGGCAACACGCTCGACGTCGCGCTGCGCCAGGTCGGCGAGGTGCTGCAGAAGCAGTCCGGCCAGACGCTGATCGTCGAAGCCAAGCCGGGCGGCTCCGGCATCATCGCCGCGCAGACGGCGATGCAGGCACCGCCGGACGGCCACACGCTGCTGCTCGCCAACACCAGCATGTTCACGGTCAATCCGCACACCTTCAGCAAGCTGCCGTACGACCCGGTCAAGGACTTCAAGCCGGTCACCAACTTCCTCGGCTCGGCGATGGTGCTCGCGGTCAATGCCGCCGTGCCGGCGAAGGACGTCGCCGAGTTCGTCGCCTGGAGCAAGACGCGGCCGGGCAAGACCACTTACGCGTCGTTCACCGCTGGCAACTCGTCGCACTTCGCCGGCGTGATCCTGAACCAGCGCGCCGGCACCGACCTGATCCACGTGCCGTTCAACGGGACGCCGCCGGCAGTCACCGCGCTGGTCGGCCATCAGGTCGACGCGGCGTTCCTGCCGCTGCTCGCGGTCAAGCCGCATGTCGAGGGCGGCCGGGTCCGGGTGCTCGCGGTCACCAGTCCGCAGCGCTCGCCGCTGCTGCCCGGGATCGCGACGTTCCGCGAGCAGGGCTACCCCGACCTCGAGATCTACATCTGGGCGGCGCTGGTGGCGCCGGCCGGCACGCCCGATCCGGTGATCGCGCGGCTCAACCAGGCATTCGTGCAGGCGCTGCGGTCGCCGGAGATCATCGAGAAGTGGCGCGCGATGGACTTCCAGCCGCTGCCGTCGACGCCGGAGGAGTTCGCCCGGTTCGCCGCCGGCGACTCGAAGCGCTGGGCCGAGGCGGTCCGGATCTCCGGCTTCAAGGTGAATGAATGACGCGCTCCGCGGCGACTGCTTGGCTCGGCCTGTTTCATGCGATGCGGTTGCCTCGAAGAGGCAGGGAAAACTGAGATGGCGACTATGACCCCCACCTATATCCTCGGCGGCTACCAGACCGACTTCGCGAAGGTCTGGTCGCGCAGCGGCGAGGATCTGTCCGACATGATCCGCGAAGCGACACACGGCGCGCTGGCGGCAGCCGACGTCGGGCCCGCCGACATCGAGAGCATCCATGTCGGCAACGCGTTCGGCGAGCTGCAGCGCAACCAGGCGCATCTCGGCGCGATGGTCGCGCAGGTGGTGCCCGAGCTCTGGGGCGTGCCGGCGATGCGGCACGAAGGCGCCTGCGCATCGTCGTCGCTGGCGGTGCTGGCGGCGATGGCCGAGATCGAGGCCGGCCGCTACGACTGCGTGCTGGTCATCGGCGCCGAGGAGCTGAAGAACCTGCCCGGCGACGCGTCGTCGCAGAACCAGAACGCCGCGTCGTGGCAAGGCCGGGAAGACATCGACTGCCGCTTCATGTGGCCGGCCGCGTTCGGCCTGGTCGCCGGCGAGTACCAGCGCCGCTACGGCCTCGACCGCAGATACCTGAACCGGATCGCCGAGCTCAACTACGCCAACGCGCGGCGCAATCCGCTCGCGCAGACGCGCAAGTGGCGCTTCGACGAGCTGAGCTTCACCGACGACGACACGGCCAACCCGGTGATCGAGCCGGGCACCCGGCGCCAGGACTGCGGCCAGATCACCGACGGCGCCTGCGCGCTGGTGCTGGCATCGCCGCGCTTCGTCGCCGCCCGCGGCTGGCGTGCCGATGCGGTCGCAAGGCTGCCGCGGATCGCCGGCTGGGGCCATCGCAATGCCGGCCTGCGGCTGCTCGACAAGTTCGAGCGCAGCAAGGAGCAGCCGTACGTGTTCCCGCATGTCCGCGGCGCGATCGAGGACGCCTGGCGGCGCGCCGGCCTCGCCGGCGACGGCAGCGGCGAGGGCAGTGGTGGCGGCAACGGCAGCGGTGCGGCCGGCGACCGCCGCGGCATCGACGCGATCGACGCGGTCGAGACCCACGACTGCTTCACCACGACCGAATACGTCGCGATCGACCATCTCGGCCTGACGCCCCCGGGCCAGAGCTGGCGCGCCGTCGAGGACGGCACGATCGCGCCCGGCGGCCGTTGCCCGGTCAACCCGAGCGGCGGCCTGATCGGCGGCGGTCATCCGGTCGGCGCGACCGGCGCGCGGATGCTGCTCGATGCCGCCAAACAGGTGAGCGGGCAGGCCGGCGATTGCCAGGTCGACGGCGCGCGGCGGGTGCAGACGCTCAATATCGGCGGATCGATGGCGACAGTGGTCAGCTTCGTGGTCGCGGACGGGCGTCCGTAGAGCGAACCGGCCCCAAGAGTCTGCGCGGCCGAAGGACGGGCGTCAGGCGAGCCGGGTCGGCCGCGGCGCGGTCTCGGCGTAGCCGATCAGTTCGCGCGCCAGCTGCTCGGTGAGCCGGTTGCGCAGTTCGCGCGCCTCGGCGACGTCCCAGAGGTTGTGCGTTTCGTCCGGATCCTGCTCGAGGTCGTAGAGCTCGCCCCATTCGCCTTCGAGAAACATGCTGAGCCGGTGACGTCCGGTCACCAGCGTGCGGACCTGCACCGGCTGCTCGAAGCCGAGATAGGCCCGCTGCTGGCATTCCTCGACGACCACGGCGGCCCGCCCGCTCGCGCGCGGACACCCGTCGGTCTCGAACAGCGGCAGACCCTGCGTGCCGTAGGGCGGCCGGATGCGGGCGCGCTGCAGGATCGAAGGCGCCAGGTCGATCGAGCTGGCCAGGTCGGCGCGGACGGTACCGGCGTTCGCCGCGGCGGCCGACGCCGATCGCGGTTCCCGCCAGATCAGCGGCACCCGGATCAGCCCCTGGTAGTGCAGCGGGCCCTTCAGCATCAGGCCGTGGTCGCCCATCAGGTCGCCGTGGTCGGACGTGAAGATGACGACGGTATCGCCGTCGGCGCCGCATTCGGCCAGCGTCTGCATCACCAGACCGATCCGGTCGTCGATGTTGGTGATCATGCCGTAGGTCAGCGCAATGATCTCGCGGATTTCGCGCGCGGTGGTCGCGAACAGCCGCGGCGAGTCGAGGCGAGCCGCGCCGTCGGCGCGTTCGCGCCAGAGCCAGTCGACATGGCGCTCGCGCGGAGCGTCGGGCGCGGCGGTCGCCGGCAGCGGCATCATGTCCGGGTCGTAGAGATCCCAGTAGCGGCCCGGCGCTGCGCATCGGCATGGCGCCGGCTGCCGGACTGTTGTACGGCCCGGCGATCGTCGCGGCGGCGCTCGGGCACATGGTTGCGACGCCGGTCCGGATCTCGACCGGGCACGCGCCGGCGATGCTCGCCGACCTGCTGGCGGACCAGCTCGACCTGGTCATCGCGCCGCAGCCGCGGCGATTCCGGGCGAGCGGCGTGGCCCGCCGGACGATGTACGCCAGCGCTCCGGCCATCTACGCGCGTCTGGGCCATCCGGCCGGCGACGCCGTTGCGCTCGCCGACGTCGCGCGTGCCGGCTGGGTCGTCGCCGGTTCGGCCGGTACGCCGGGCAACGTCATCGAAGAAGCGTTCCGGGTCCGGCGCTGGCCGCCGCCGCGCATCGCGGCGCAGTGTGCCGACTACGCGATGCTGATCCGGATCATCGCCGACAGCGATCTGCTCGGCGTGATCTCGCACCCGGCACTGGTGGCCGACCCGGCGGCGCTCGGCATCCGGCCGATCCGGATCATCGAGGGGCTGCCGCGCTACGACGTCTGCCTGTTCTGGCTGCCGAAGCGGCCGGCCCCGGCGGCGCGCGAAGCGGTGCTGTCGGCGCTGCGGCGGCTCGCCGGCGACCGCCGCGCTACTTCTTCAGCTCGATCCCGACCCGCTTGTTGACGAACTGCAGCGTCGCGACCTTCGACAAGTCGACTTCGCCGGCCTTGTAGAGGCCGGCCTTGACCATCTGCTCGTAGAAATCGCGGATCCGCTCGGCCGACATCGCGCCGATGCCGTTCTTCGCCGCCTCGCCGGAATCGACGATGCCGAGGTCCTTCATCAGCTTGACCGACGCGTCGATCTCGGCCTGGCTCATCTCCGGATTGTCGGCACGGATCAGCGCGTCGGCCTTGGTGCGGTCGCCGTACAGGTAGTTGTACCAGCCGATCGTCGACGCATCGACGAAGCGCTGCACCAGGTCCGGCTTGCTCGCGACCAGTTCGGTTCGGGTCTCGATCGTCGTCGAATAGGTCGAGAAGCCGTTGTCGGCGAGCAGATGGATCACCGGCTTGAAGCCCGCCTCGCGCTCGATACCGATCGGTTCGGCGACCGCGTAGCCCTGCTGGACCGCGCGCTTGTCGGCGAGGAACGGCGCGGAGTTGAAGTTGTACGGCTTCAGCTGCTCGTCGCGGAAACCGTGCACCGCCTTCATCCATTGCCAGAAGCTGAACTGACCGTCCTTGGCGATCAGCACCGTCGGCGCCTTCGCGAGCGATGCGAAGGTGTCGTAACCCTGGCCCGGATGCGCGAGCATCGCCTGCGGATCCTTCTGGAACATCGCCGCGACGACCACGGTCGGCACGCCGTTCCTGACGTTGTCGAACGAGTGCAGCAGGTTGCCGGTCATCAGGAAATCGATCCGGCCGGCCGGCAGCATCGGCCGGTTGTTGACCTGCGGCCCGCCCTGGCGGATCGTCACGGCCAGCCCGTGCTTCGCGTAGGTGCCGTCGGCGACCGCCTGGTAGAAGCCGCCGTGCGCGGCCTGCGCCTTCCAGTTGGTCGCGAACGTCACCTTGTCGGTTGCCGCGGGAGCCGGCTGGGCATCGGCCGTGCCGGCCTGCAGCGCGACCCCGACGGTCAGCCCGATGCCGGCGGCGGCGAGGGCGGCGCGGGCCAGCCGACGGCGGACCAGTGGCTGGCGGACGAGGCGGCTGCTTGCGAGTCGGTGGCGGACGAGGCGGTGCGGGCGCATGGTCGATCCCCGGCGTGGAGGTGATGCGACGATGATATACGTCGAAGCGCCGGCGATCGCTGAGGACAAAAGGCACACGAACCGCTAGAATGAGAGGATGAAGCCGTTCCGCTGGAGCCCGGAGAAGAGCAATTCGCTCCGGCTCGAGCGCGGTGTGTCGTTCGAGACAATGGTGGTGGCGATCGAATCCGGCGGCTTGCTGGACATCCTGTCGCATCCGAACCCCGGCCGTTATCCTCGGCAGCGCGTGCTCGTGGTGACCAGCGACGGGTACGCCTATCTGGTGCCTTTCGTCGAGGAAGGGGACTGCATTTTCCTGAAGACGGTGATTCCGAGCCGGAAGGCGACGCGAGACTACCTTGGCGGAGGTGAGCACGATGCCGAAGATTGATCCCTACGAATCCGAGGTCCTGTCGGCGTTCGAGCAGGGCGTGCTGAAGTCCATCGCGACCAAGGCCGAGCTGTCCCGGTTCAAGGCGGCCGCACGCGCGACGGCGATCAAGGACCGGCGGGTCAACATCCGCTTGTCGTCCGGTGATCTGCAGGACATCCAGGTCAGGGCGATGGAAGAGGGCATGCCCTATCAGACGCTGATCGCGAGCGTCCTGCACAAATACGTGACTGGTCGCTTGACCGAGCAGGTGGCCGGCAGCCCCCAGGATCGTCCGAAGAAGCGCGGCCCGGTCAGCCGCTGACAGCGGCGCTCTCCGCGGTCCTCGGCTGTCCGCCGGCGACCGCATCCTGACCAATCAGCGATACCAGACGGCGTCGGCGCCGCAGCAGGGCCGCCGGACGCGGTCGATCGCGGCCCGGTCGCGCGCGTGGGCATGCCAGATGCTGGATGCGGTGGAACCGCACGCGCGCAATGGAGAATCCGGATGAAAAAGAACCTCGAGCGACTACTGGGCCTTGGTGCGCTCGCTGTCGGCATGGCTCTGCCTGCCGTGTCGTCGGCGCAGCAGCGCGAAACGCTGTCGGTCAGCGGCCAGCTGACCGGGAGTCTGAGCGCGACGTCGGACTATCGATTTCGCGGGCTGTCGCGGACCTTCGGCGACCCGGCGCTCCAGGGCGGACTGGAATTCGCGTTGCCCAGCAATTTTTACGTCGGGGCCTGGGCTTCCGTGGTGGACAAGGAGATCTTCGCGAACTCGCGCGGCTACGAAATCGACATGACGGCCGGCTACCGGCAGCAGCTGGGCAGCGGGATCGGCCTGGACGTGGGCCTGGTGCAGTATCTGTTCCCCAGCGAATCCGAGTTCAGCACGCTGGAGGCGTTCGGTGGACTGAGCTACCGATGGCTCTCGCTCAAGTACTACTACACGCTGTCCAACCGCTACTTCGGTGCCGGCGGGGCCAGAGGGACTCAGTACTTCGATTTCACGGCGGCGTATCCGCTGGGCAATGGCCTGAGCCTCGTCGGCCACTACGGGATCATGCGCGGTGAAAGCGGGGCGCGCGACTATACCGACTGGCGTGCCGGCGTGACCAAGGACTGGCGCGGCTTCGTGTTCGGACTGTCCTACTACGATACCGATTCCCGCTTCGAGCTCACCAACCGCACCGGCCGCACGAGGGACCTGGGAGACGGCGGCCTCGTACTGTCGGTCAGCAAATCGTTCTGATACTTCTTCCGACATTTCGGGACATCCGGCGCTTCAGACGGCGCCGCCGGCCGGCGGCGCACGGCTCAGCGTCGCCGCGATACCGATCCGGTACGGCGTCGCGACCAGCCCGTACGCCGCTTCGATCTTCCCGCTGTCGAAGCGATAGTCCTGCGTGTACTGGTACAGCATCTCGTGGGTTTCGCGCAGGATCGGCACGAACAGCCCGGCCAGCCGCAGCAGCCAGCGCGGCGCGACCTGCAGCGCGAAGGGGCGCCCGGCCAGTTCGCAGGCGAGCCGCACGAAGCCCTCGCCGGTCAGCGGCTCGCCCGATGTCGGCAGATGCCAGGTCTGTCCGTAGGCGGCCTCGGACCGGCCGAGCACTGCCACCGCCCGGCCGGCGTCGGGCGTGTAGGTGAAGCTGTGCACCACCTTCGGGTCACCGATCCACTGCGGCGTCTTGCCGGCGCGCAAGCGCTCGAACACCGTCGCATGCGGCAGGCTCAGCAGCGCTCCGGGGCCGTAGAAGTCCGCGGCCCGCGCGATCAGCGCGCGCAGCCGGCCAGCGCGCATCGCCTCCTCGAGCATGGTCGCGATCCGCGCCCGGACCTCGCCCTTGCGGCTGCAGGGGTTGTACGGCGTCGCTTCGGTCATCGGCCCGTCGACCCGGCCGTAGGCATAGACATTGTCGAAGAAGACGAGGCGAACGCCGTGCCGTTCGCAGCCGTCGATCACGTTGCTCATCACCCGCGGCCACTGCGCCTGCCAGACGCGGGCGTCGTATTTCAACCCGACCACCAGATAGGCGGTCTCGGCGCCGGCGAGAGCCGCGGCCGTCGCCTGCGGGTCGAGCAGATCCGCGACCCGCGTCTCGTCCGTTTCGCTGACCCGGCGCGGATGGCGGCCGACCTGGCGGACGGAGGCGGCGGACGCGGCGAGCTCGCGTGACAGCTCGCGGCCGATCACGCCGCCGGCTCCGAGGATGGCGTGGGTGGACATGGCGTCAGCGCGGCGGCACCCGCGCCTCGAGCCGTGCCGGCCGGTAGTCCGGCAGGAAACGGCAGCCGGCGCCGAACCCGGCCTCGAACGCCTTGCAGCTTTCCGAGATCCCGGCCGGCGTCGGCCGGTCGCCGGTGTCGATCCACTTCAGCAGCGCATCGAACGCGGTCGGGTAGGTCGGATCGCTGAGGTAGCTGTGCGCGGCGTGGTCGGTAAACGTCTGCACCAGGCGCGCGGCGCTGCCGGCTTTCTCCATGGTCTCGCGAAAGGCGGACTCCATCTCCACGAAGGCGGTGGGATCGCCGATCCCGTGAACGGTGAGCACCGGCACCGGGATCCGGCCGTTCGGGTCGCTGTCCGCGGCGAAAGCGGCCAGCGCTTCCGGGTCCGGTCGATAGCGCGCCACGCCGGCGTTGAGCGCCGCGTCGTCGGGCGAGCCGGTGTACTTCACGTCCGCGTTGCCGAAGACGCTGCGGCCGTTGCTGCGGCCGGCGATGTCCTGGAAGTGCCAGGTGCCCCAGGCGAGGTGAGCCGGCACCGACGCCGCCGGGATGCGGATCACCTTCGTGATGGTGTCCAGCCTGTGCTGCTGCTCGGCCGTGCGCTCCTGCGGCTTGCGGCGTACGCCGAGACATTCGTCGACACGGGCCGCGAGCTCGGCCCGGGTGAGCTTCGCGTCCTTTGGCAGTCCCAGCCACAGCGGATACTGCGCCTCGTCCGGCTTCGGATGGTTGCCGCACAGGTATTGGTAGACCGCGCGCAGATCCAGGCGGAAGTCGTACGCCTTCGAGCCCCCGGCGATCACGCCGCTGGTCAGCAGCACGCCGTCGTACGGCGAGGCACCGGCGAGGGAATCGGCATACATCTCCGCCGCCTTGGCCGCGACGCCGGCGCCCCACGACTGGCCGTGCAGGATGGTGCGCCGCGGCCGGGCTACGTGTTCGACGAAGATCCGGCGCACCCGCTCGGTGTCCTCGGCCGCGCTGCGCACCGCGACCCCGCCCTGGCGGAACACCGAGGCCGCGTAGGCATAGCCGGCGCGCACGGTGATCGACCAGCGCTTGATGTCTTCGTCGGCCCGCTCCACCTTGGGCGTCCCCAGTGGCGGGCCGCCGTGGGCATGCACCACCAGCACGCGGTTCCATTGCTGCGGCATCGCGATCAGGTAGTGCGCGCCTGCGGAGTCGGTGCCGCGCAGGCAGCGTGTACCCGGCGGCGGGCCTTCCGGACACGGCGCCTCGGCAGGGGCGGGCTCCGCGAGCACCGGTGCCGCGAACAGGCATGCTGCGGCAGTCGCCAGGGCAGCGAGGATCGGCGCCGTTTTCCCGGGCGGGGGGGAGCACCGCGTCGTTGGGTTGGGCACGGACGGAGCGTGTGGTAGCCGGATCGGTTGGTTCATGTCTCCTCGTCATCGTCGTGCGGACGGTTGGATCGGGGAGAGCGTACCGCGGATGCGCCAACGCTGCGAACGGGCCGTCGCGAATGTGCCCGAGCGGCGCACTCCGCTACTCCGAGGACGTTGCCATCTTCGAGCGCGTGCCCGGCCATCTGACGCATGCGCTCGAGCTCATGTTTCGCCTGCGCGATGCCGACACGCCGCGCTCGACCGCCTGGCCGAACGAGCGATGTACCGCACGCCCGACACCATTGCACACCTCAGGTTTCGAGAGAAAGGCGTGAGCGCTCGACTTTGCGATCCCACAGAACCAATGCCGGTGTTAGCGGCAAGTACGACAGCGCATTGAGCGTGAACCTTCAGAGCTGGTTCATCACCTGGCGGGTAGCGTCGACAGCGATTGCGACCATCTCATCCACCTCCCTGATGCTCATGACGAGTGGTGGCGCAAAGCCCAGGATATCCCCATGCGGCATCGCACGTGCGATCAGGCCCCGGTCACGTGCAGCTTGCGAGATTCGCGGCCCGACCTTCAATGCGGGATCGAAGCTCGTCTTCGTCGCACAGTCCGCTACAAATTCGACTGCCGCCATCATGCCGACGCCACGCACCTCACCGACGATCGGCAGATTCACAAACGCTTCGCGAAGCGTGTTCTGAAAATGCGCGCCGGTCGTTCTTGCTTGCCCGGGAATGTCCTCGCGCTCCACGATGTCCAGCACTGCGTTCGCAGCCGCGACCCCTAACGGGTGTCCGGAATAGGTGTAGCCGTGCGAGAACGCACCCACTTGCTCGGCGCCTTTCTCCAGCACGACATAGACGCGCTCACCAACGATTGACGCGGAAAGCGGTACATATGCCGAGGTAAGACCCTTGGCGACGGTGATCAGGTCCGGCTCGATGCCATACATGTCGCAGCCGAACATTGCGCCAGTACGACCGAATCCGGTGATCACCTCGTCGGCGATCAGCAGCACGTCATGCTTGTGCAGCACTTCCTGGATTGCCTTCCAGTAGCCTGCAGGTGGCGGTGTAATGCCACCTGTCCCTAGGACCGGCTCGGCGATGAAGGCGCCGACCGTATCGGGACCCTCGCGCATGATGAGCTCATCGAGCTCGCGCGCGCGGCGACGCGAGAATTGCTCTTCGGTCTCGCCGGCTGCAGCGCCCCAGTAGTGGTGCGGAACGCCTGTGTGCAGGATTCCGGCGCGAGGCAGGTCCATGAGCGCGTGATAGAAGCTCATGCCGGTCATCGAGCCGGAAACGATCGAGCATCCGTGATAGCCGCGTTCGCGCGAGATGATCTTCTTCTTTGCCGGCAGGCCGCGCAGGTTGTTGTAGTACCAGACCAGCTTGGCATTCGTCTCGTTCGCGTCGGAGCCGGACATGCCGTAGAAAACCTTGCTCATCTTCCCGGGCGCCATGCTGACCAGGCGGTGCGAAAGGCGCGCGAGCTGTTCTGTCGTGTGGCCGGCGTAGCTGTGGTAGTACGCGAGCTTGCGCGCCTGCTGCGCGATCGCCTCAGCGACTTCGGAACGGCCGTAGCCGATGTTCACGCAATACAGGCCGGCGAAACCGTCGATGAACTCGCGGCCTGCGGTATCGCGAATTCGTGATCCCTTCCCCGTCTCGACGACGGTTGTTTCCGCGGTGCCGTGCGCATGGGCCTGCAAGTTGGAAAACGGATGCAAGACGCTCGCGCGATCAAGTGCGATGACTTCATCCAACGGATTCGGGCGGAGAACGGCGGACATGACTTGAACTCTCTGCGATAGCGCGATGCTGTATTTCACGGCAACACCCTTCGCGATTTGCACCAAAAGAGCACCTATTTCCGGTGTTATCCTGCGTTCGAATAGGCGTGACGCAGTCTTTGGGCGAGTATTGATGACTTTGAACCTGGCTCGAGTGGACTCCGTCTCGGAGCCACAATCAGCTCTCGCAGGCCGCAATTTGCGTGCAGGTATATTTGAGCTCCGTGAATTCGACCATGCCGTGACGAGAGCCTTCACGCCCCAGACCGGCTTGTTTCCATCCACCGAAGGGGATGGCTGCACCAGTGAACGATGGTGTGTTGACTCCAACCATCCCATACTCCAGGGCCATCGCAACTCGATGCGCGCGACCGAGTGATTCAGTCTGCACGTATGCAGCCAAGCCGAGTTCGCTGTTGTTCGCACGCACGATCACCTCGTCTTCACTGTCGAAAGCCATCACGGCGACCACCGGGCCGAATGTCTCCTCGCGCGCGATCTCCATGCGGTCGTTGGCATTCACGATCAGGGTAGGCGGGACGAAGTTGCCGCCGAGCGAACTGGCTTGGTCGCCGCCAGCGAGCACGAGGCCGCCGACGTTCACCGCATCGTAGATCTGCCGGCGGCACTTGTCCGCAACCGATCGGCGCGTCATCGGCCCGATCTGGGTTGACTCTTCCAACCCATGGCCCACCCGAAGGGCGCGAACTTTCTCGGCGAGCGCGTCACAGAACGGCTCGTACTTGTGCCGCTGTACGTAGACGCGATTGACAGCCAGGCAGTCCTGGCCGGAGGTCGCGAACTTGGCCTTCATGCAATCGTCCACTGCCTTCTGCAGCGGCGCATCATCGAAGACGATGAAAGGAGCATGCCCACCGAGTTCGAGTGAGACTCGCTTCACCGTCGCCGCTGCGTCGCGCATCAGGGTTCGACCGACCTCCGTCGAGCCGGTGAAGGACAGCGCCCTGACGCCGACGTGCTGGTTCATCCGTGCCACGAGGCTCGGGCCGTCGCCATGGACCACGTTGAAGACCCCTTGCGGAAGTTGCGCTTCCTGCGCCATGCGGGCCAAGGCGAATGCAGACAGCGGTGTCTCGGGTGCGGGCTTCACGACCACACTGCAACCAGCCGAAAGTGCCGCCGCAGCCTTGCGGGCGATCATGGCGAAGGGAAAGTTCCACGGCGTGACGATGCCGACCACACCGATGGGTTGCAGATCCACCGTGAGACGAACACCTGATCTGTGTGGCGGAATCGTGTCACCGTAGGCCCTCTCGGACTCTGCAGCGAACCACTCGAAAAATTCGATGCCGTAGTGCACCTCCCCCAGGGCTTCCTTCAGCGGCTTGCCCTGCTCGAGGGTGATGACTCCGGCAAGTTCGGTGGCATTCGCGCGGCAAGCTGCGGCCAATCGCCTGAGTGCGTCACCACGCTGTCGTGCGAGTGCCGCAGCCCACTTCTTCTGCGCGCATTGGGCGTGATCGACAGCGCAGTCCATATGCTCGGGCTTCATCCATGCCACTTCGGCAAACGGCAGTCCGGTGGCCGGATCGGTCACGGCTCGCACATCGCGAGAGCCCATCCAGACACCGCCGATCCAGGAGTCCCTCTCGAGGAAGCCTGATGCCTTGAGGCGTGCCGCCGCCTCATGTACTTTTCTGGCCCAAACAGTCTCAGTTGCCACGATCGCCCCTTCATCGATCCACGAGGCGATTGTTCGGGATTGCCGGCTCGATGGTGCAGCGAAACAATCCCGCTCGTCTGCGAAAATCTGCATTGATGTGGTGCGCACGCAGGTTTTGAACGCGCCAGGATCAATTCGGCGGCGATCAGAGGGACGCTTGCGATGCCGTGATCGGGCATCGGGCAGCCAGGGGCTGGCGCGGGGGTGTGGGTCGACGTATGGCGTGCAGGTTGCCGATCCGTCTCGGCGGGGAAGCGGCATGATTCACGGCGCTGGCGCAGCATTTAGGCGGAACAAGTGCCCAGATCGTTCGAATCCGCCGCCAGCTCGGCCCTATGCTTCTCGTCACGGTGGACCCAGTGAGAGACCTTATGCAGACAATGCTCGAGAATGACCCGGTTCGGCCGGCAACGCCGATGCCCGGCGGCCCGGTGATCGATCCTGCGGACTGGCGCGGTCCACGAATCAAGGATGGCGACGATTGGATCTACCAGCTGGACGCCGCCGACATCGCAGACCTGGAGGCTGCGATGCGAACCGTGGAGCAAAGGGGCATTCCGCTCGAGGCGGTCACGAAAGATCTGTTTTCCCTGCCACTCTGCGGCCAGAAGCTGCAGGCGGTTCGGAACCAGCTGGTCGGCGGTTTAGGCCTCGCGCTCATTCGCGGGCTGCCCATCGAGCGTTACACGCGCGAACAGACGGGCATCCTCTACTGGGGGATCAGTCGGCACCTGGGTACCCCGGTTCCGACCAATCTGCAAGGACACTTGATCAGTCATGTCGTGAATCTGGGCACCAACTTCGCGAATCCGGACCAGGAAGCAACTTATTCGCGGGACACATTCGCATACCACACCGATGAATGCGACATCGTCGGCCTGCTGTGCTTACACCCCGCGAAGTCCGGTGGCGCCAGCACCGTGGCGAGTTCCATCGCGATTCACAACGAAATCCAGATCAAGCGCCCGGATCTCCTGAAGATCCTTTACCAACCGTTCCATATCGATCGCCGGGGCAGCCTCAATGAAGGTGGAAAACCCTGGTATGAGATGCCCGTCTTCATGTGGCATCAGAACCGTCTTCTGGCCTGGGTGCAGCCCGGACGCACGAAATCGGGTCAGCGATTCGATCAGGTGCCGCGCCTGACGGAAGCCCAGAAGGAAGCGCAGCACCTGCTTCAGGAGCTTGCCGACGATCCGCGCTTCCGCTTGGACATGGCCTTCAATCGTGGCGACATGCAGTTCCTCAACAACCACGTGGTTGTTCATTCGCGAACCGAGTACGACGACTGGCCAGAGTTGGGGCGTCGTCGTCACCTGCTGCGGGTAATGTTGGTTGCTCCGGACATTCGCGCACTATCGCCCTGGTTTGCGGCGCCGATGGCGAGGACGCCAAGGCACCGCGGAGGTGTCTATATGGACGCAGCACCGAATATCACGCTTTACCCGGTGCTGGGCGCGGGCGAATAGGCATTCGACGGATATCAGATGATCGGCGTTGACTCCATCCAGGTTGCGCGAACACGAATCGCGCCACACATCCGGTCGACGCCTACCGCCCTCTCCACATCCCTCTCGGAGAGGTGTGGCGTCCCGGTTTGGCTCAAGCTCGAACACCACCAAGTGACCGGAAGCTTCAAGTTGCGCGGTGCGATCAACGCGGTACTGCAACTCTCCGACGCGCAGCGCGGCCGCGGCGTCATTGCGGTGTCGACGGGCAATCACGGTCGCGCGTTGGCATATGCCGCCCGAAAGGTGGGTTCTCGCGCCACGATATGCATGTCGCGCCTGGTGCCGCAGAACAAGGTCGATGAAATACGACGACTTGGCGCTGACGTACGAATCATCGGAGCCTCGCAGGACGAAGCGGAACAGGAGGTCGAGCGGCTGGTGGCAGAGGAGGGGATGGTGGTCGTGCCGCCGTTCGACGATCCCTGCATCGTCAATGGACAGGGAACGATCGGCCTCGACCTCGTCGAGGCAGTACCCGACCTGGAAACGGTGCTCGTCGGTGTTTCGGGTGGCGGCCTCGCTGCCGGGATCGCAACCGCCGTGAAGCAGATGCGACCTCGCGCGAAAGTAATTGGCGTGACGATGCGGCGCGGCGCGGCCATGAAGGCAAGCATCGATGCCGGCAAGCCGATCCAGGTGCCTGAATTTCCCAGCCTCGCCGATGCATTGGGTGGCGGCATCGGCTTGGACAACAAGTGGACGTTCAAGATGTGTCGCGACCTCCTCGATGACATCGTGCTGCTCGAGGAAGCGGATATCGCTTCTGGCATGCGCCACGCCTACGTTCAGGAACGAGAGGTTCTGGAGGGATCCGGCGCCGTGGGCATCGCCGCGTTGGTCGCGGACAGGATTCCCAACCTGCACGGCCCGGTCGCAATTGTCCTTACGGGACGTAACGTGGACATGAAGCTGCACCAAAGCGTTATGAACGGTAGCGATGACCCATTCGCAGGCGACGCGTGATGTCGAGGATGAAGATCCTGACCGAGGTTGATCTGCGCAAGCTCGTCCCCCTCGATCTCGCGGCTGTGCGATGTGTCGAAGACGCCTTTCGTTCGCTCGCCACGAAGGCGGTCGTAATGCCGCCGATCCTTCGTCTCGATGTCAGGGAGTATCGCGGCGAGGTCGATGTCAAGACGGCTTATGTGCCTGGGCTCGATTCATTCGCCATCAAGATCAGCCCGGGATATTTCGACAATCCGAAGCTGGGCCTGCCGAGTACCAGCGGATTGATGGCGCTGTTTTCGAGCAAGACTGGCGTTGTCCAGGCGGTGTTGCTGGACAACGGCTATCTGACGGACCTGCGCACGGCTGCTGCGGGTGCGGTCGCCGCGCAGCATTTGGCAACCAAGGACGCAAGCATTGCGGCTTTGCTGGGAGCAGGTAATCAAGCGGCTCTGCAGCTGCAGGCGCTCGTGCTCGTGCGCCCGATTCGGGAGGCACGCATCTGGGCGCGCAACCCTGCGAAGGCGGCATCCCTGGCGCGAAAGCTCTCGGCCAAGCTGAACCTTCCGGTGACCGCCTATGGGGAAGCTGCAGATGCAGTGGCAGGCTCGCACGTGATCGTATCTACGACATCGGCGAGCCAGCCGATCCTCAAGGCGGACTGGCTGGAACCGGGGCAGCACGTGACCGCAGTGGGTTCGGACGCCGAACACAAGAACGAGATCGAGCCGGCGGCGATTCGTCGCGCAGACCTCTATGTCGCAGACCGGCTTTCGCAAACCCGGAAACTTGGCGAGCTCCACCACGCCATCTCCTCGGGCGACATTTCCGCCGACGCCGTCTTTCCGGAGCTTGGCGAGGTCATTACCGGCTCGCAGCAAGGGCGGACGACGGCGGGGCAGATCACCATGGCTGACCTTACAGGTACAGGGATACAGGACACCGCGATCGCGACCTTCGCATTCTCGCGCGCGGAAGCAGCCCACGCCGGCCTGGAACTCGAGAACTGAGAAAGGAGGGCGACTTCACTTCCGAGCGCAATATTGTTGCTGCCCAGTCCAGCATCGAATGGAGGTGCTCCAACGCAACGCACAGCGAGTCCTCAATCTTGTTCCCAGAAACACCCGTAGGAGAGAAGCATGACCAAAGATCGCAGCAAAGACTTCGCTAGTGGCGGATTGAGCCGTCGTTCCGTTCTCCAATCGGCGGCGGCCGCTCTCAGCATTCCGATCGTCACCACGCACACGGTGGCATGGGCGCGGGACAAGCTGGCCGGAAGTGGCGAGGTCGTCGCCTACACGCCAGGTGGCGCACATACGGAAGGCGCGCGAAAGCACGTGTTCGAACCGTTCACCAAGGCCACCGGCATCAAAGTCATTGACGTGAACGCGGATATCGCTGAGCCACAGGTGAACGCGATGGTTCGTGCCAACAAGGTGGACTGGGACTGGATCCAGGTGCAGGCGCAGAACTTTCCCGGCATGGCGGCCCAAGGCATGTTCGCGCCCATCGATTACAGCCTGTGGGACGCCGAGGCGCTCGAAGGGGTGGCGCAGTCCCAGCGGCATGTTGATCGGGTGCCCGTAGGGTCGTCTTCGATGGTGCTTGCCTACGATGCGCGGGTCTATCCGAATCCGGCTGCCGCCCCCAAGAGTTGGACGGATTTCTGGGACGTAAAGAAATTTCCTGGTCCCCGCGGGCTCTACGGGATCGACGCCAAACGGAACATTCAGTTTGCCTTGCTCGCAGATGGCATGGCTCCGCAGGACATCTGGCCGATGACCGACGACAAGCTTGACCGGGCATTCAAGAAGCTCGACGAGATCAAGCCGCACGTTACCAAGTGGTGGGTCGGCGGCGGGGAGGCGCCGCAACTCCTGATCAATAAGGAGTACGTGATGACCAGCGCGTTCAACAACCGCATGATCATCGCCGTACGCGGAGGCGCCCCGGTGAGGTTCGGCTACGATGGCGCTTACACGAATCGGACCTGGGCGGCAGTGCTGAAGAACGGGCCGAACCCTGCGAATGCCCAGAAGCTGGTTGCCTTCATGAACCGCGCGCAGATCGCGGCCGGATGGACTCTGGGCACCGCCTTCCCGGGCGGAAACACGAACCAGCTGAAGTTTCTGCCGGACGACCTTCGTCCGCTGTTGCCCATCACTCCGGAGAATTCCGCCAAGAGCGTGATCGAGGACTCGGAGTGGCTTCCCGCGCAAAGGCCGGACGGCAAGACCAACGTCGCACACATGCAGGAGCGATGGCTGGCCTGGCGGGCCAGGGCCTGACGCCACTCGCCCAGTCTGAATCACGACACTTGACCAACCGGGCAGCCCGGGCAGGGCTGCTCGAATCACCCTGGCAGCATTCACCGATATGAAAGTGGTTTGCCTCTGGCATGCGACGGAGCGCGAAATCGAGCGCATCAGGACGGCGCTTCCCCCTGGTACCGAGGTCGTTGCGGCTCAAGGCGAGTATTTCTCGCGGTTCGACTGCGAACCACATGAAGTTCGTCACCTCGTAGCCGACGCAGACGCGTTCATCGGCTTCAGCTACCCGAGGGGCCTGGTGGACCTCGCGCCGAAGCTGAAGATATTCTGCTGGCTGCACTCCGGTGTGGACGACATCGACCAGCTGGGCGTGCTGGCCGCAGCCCGGCACCGTGGCTTCAAGGTGACCAACGTGCGCGGCGCGAACGCAATCGCGGTCGCAGAGCAGGCAATGATGTTCGAGCTTGCGCTAGCGAAGACGGCTCTGATG
>JBFWQR010000130.1:0-22947 GCA_050249335.1 Lautropia sp. | reverse complement strand
GCGCTGCTCGCCGCCGCTGCGCTGGCGCCCGAGGCGCGCTGGAATCATCCGGCCTGGTCGATCACTCATCTGCAGCACTGTCGACCCGACGACAGGGCCGCGGTGCTGGCTGCGTCACAGCAGCATGCGCCGCTGACTCTGCGGGTCAACCGCCGCGCCGCCGACCTCGCGACCGCGTCGGCGCGGCTCACCGCAGCCGGCATCGGTCACCGCCGGGTCGGCCGCGAGGCGCTGACGCTCGATAACGCGCTGCCGGTCGGGCGAATTCCCGGCTTCGCCGACGGCGTGTTCACGGTGCAGGATGCCGGCGCCCAGCTGGCCGCGCAACTGCTCGCGCCGCGGGCCGGCGAACGAATCCTCGACGCCTGCGCGGCACCGGGCGGCAAGACCACGCACCTGTTGCAGCTGGTCGACTGCCGGGTACTCGCGCTCGATGTCGATGCCCGGCGGCTCGAGCGCGTCGCCGCCAACCTCGAACGCGAACGCCTGCCGTGGCGCGCCGACCGCGTGGCCCTGGTCGGCGGTCCGGCCGCGACGGCGGGCGACGCGGCGGGCGAGACGGCGGGCGAGACGGCGGGCGAGACGGCGACGGCTGCACCCGCCGACGCGGCATCGTGGTGGGGCGCCCGATTGCGCGTTGCCGATGCCGCCGAACCGTTGCAATGGTGGGACCGCGAGCCATTCGACCGGATCCTGATCGACGCGCCGTGCAGCGCTTCCGGCATCGTCCGGCGCCATCCTGATGTACCCTGGCATCGTCAGCGTCGTGATCTCGCCACATTCGCCGCGCAGCAGCTGCGGCTGCTGACGGCGCTTTGGCCGCTGCTCAGGCCGGGTGGTACATTGCTTTACGTCACCTGCTCCATCTTTCCGGAAGAGGGCGAGGCGGTGGTTGCCCGCTTTCGTTCGCGGCATGCGGACAGCGTTCGGTGCGCCGCTGTCGCGTCCTGGCCCGATCAAGACCAGCGGGTCGCGCAGCTGACTCCGACGCGTACCGACCGACGCGATCATGACGGATTCTTCTACGCGTTACTGAGCAAGCAACCTTGAACCGGCGATCCGTCCTGGCGGCACTGGGTTGCGCAGCGCTGCTGACCTGGACGCGGCCGGCGCGGCCCGACGACAAGATCGAAGTCGTCGACGCTCGTCTCGAAACCACCGGCGACGACGGCGCGGTGGTGCTGTCGGCCGTATTCACGCTGTCGCTGACGCAGACGCTGCGCGACGCGGTGATCCGCGGCCTGCCGCTCTACTTCCTGACCGAGCTGCAGATCCAGCGGCCGCGCTGGTACTGGTTCGACCGGTCGGTGGTCAGCATGCAGACCGAATGGCGGCTGTCCTATCATGCGCTGACGCGGCAGTTCCGGGTCGCATCGGCCAACGGCAGCGAAGGCTTCACGCTGCTCGAGGACGCGCTCCGCTCGATGAGCACGATCGATCGGCTGCCGGTTGCGCGCATCGATCGTTTCAACCCGCGGACGGTCTATCGCGTCTGGGTCCGGATGCGGCTCGACACGACCCGTCTGCCCAAGCCGTTCCAGATGACGGCGCTGACCGACCGCGACTGGAATTCCGAATCCGAATGGAAACGGTTCGACTTCACCGTTCCGACCCCGACACCCGCTCAGTGACGCGCGCGCTGCGGCTGTCGCTGGTGCTGTCGGTGGCACTGGCGGCGGTGCTGCTGTCGCTGCTCGCGATCGCCAGCGGCAACAACGATCTGCTGCAGCAGCACTACGGCCTGCTGCTGTGGATCAATGTCGCGATCGCGATCGGGCTGGCGATCCTCGCGGTCGAGCTGGCGCGCCGGCTCTACCTGCGCTACCGCCGCGGCCTGTTCGGCACGCGGCTGATGGCGCGGCTCGCGATGGCGTTCATCCTGATGACCGCGGTGCCGGTGCTGCTGATCTACACGGTCGCGGTGCAGTTCCTCGGCCGCTCGATCGAGTCCTGGTTCGACGTGCCGATGGAGCGCGCGCTCGAATCGGGCCTGTCGCTCGGCCGCAGCACGCTCGACACGATGCTCGCCGACCTGACGCAGAAGGCGCGCGCCGCCGCCGCCGATCTCGACGCGACCTCGTCGCTGCGGCTGGCGGAACGGCTCGACGAATGGCGCGAGCGCACCGGCGTGCAGGATGCGCTGATCATGACCGGCTCCGGCCGGATCCTGCAGATCAGCGGCTCGCGCTACTCGTCGCTGGTGCCCGACATGCCGTCGCCGGCGGCGATGCGCCAGGCCCGCGTGACCCGCGCATTCGCGTCGACCGAATCGATCGACGGCGGCAGCGGCCGCTCCGCCAGCCTCAAGATGCGGGCGCTGGTCGCGATGTCGGGCGTCGCGCTCGGCGACGAGGTGCGCTTCCTGCAGTTCATCCAGCCGGTGCCGGCAGCGCTGTCCGACGACGCCGAGGCGGTGCAGGGCGGCTTTCGCGACTACCAGCAGCTGTCGCTGTCGCGCGCCGGGCTCAAGCGGATCTTCCGGGTGACGCTGACGGTGACGGTGCTGCTGACGGTGTTCTCGGCGATCGCCGCGGCGTTCCTGCTCGCCGGCTGGATGACCGGCCCGCTGTCGATGCTGGCGGCGGGTACCCGCGCGGTCGCCGAGGGCGACTTCCGGCCGGTCAAGGACTATGTCGGCCGCGACGAGCTCGGCGTGCTGACGCAGTCGTTCAACGCGATGACGCGGCAGCTCGAGGATGCCCGGGCGCAGGTCGAGCGCACCCGGGTCGGCCTCGAGCAGGCCAATGCCCGGCTCGCCAGCGTGCTGTCGAACCTGACCGCCGGCGTCATCGTGCTCGATCGCGAGTATCGCGTCTCGCTCGCCAACCACGGCGCCGAGAAGATCCTCGGCGCGCCGGCGCAACGGCTGGTCGGCCAGCCGCTCGGCGACCTGCCCGGGCTCGCCGCGTTCGCCACCGACATCGCCAAGGCCTACGGCGAGTCCGCCGACAGCGAGACGCAGAGCTGGCAGCGTCAGTTCGTCATCGAGGCGACCAGCAACGACAACAGCGAGCGCGGCGCCGGCAAGACGCTGCTGCTGCGCGGCGCCTCGCTGCCCGAGGCGCACAGCGACCATCTGCTGGTGATCGACGACATCAGCGACGTGGTCTCGGCGCAGCGCGCGATCGCCTGGAGCGAAGTGGCGCGGCGGCTCGCGCACGAGATCAAGAACCCGCTGACGCCGATCCAGCTCGCTGCCGAGCGGATGGCGCACAAGCTCGCCGACAAGCTGCCGCCGGCCGAGCGCGAGATGCTCGGCCGGAACACCCGCACGATCGTCAACCAGGTCCATGCGCTGAAGGTGATGGTCGACGAGTTCCGCGACTATGCACGCTTGCCGGCAGCGCAGCTGGCGCCACTGGCGCTGAACGACCTGGTCACCGAGATCCTGTCGCTCTATGCCGATACCGACACGAGCCGGACCGTCCGCGCTCATCTGTCGCCGGGCCTGCCACGCATCCTCGGCGATGCCGGCCAGTTGCGCCAGGTGATCCACAACCTAGTCAAGAACGCCAGCGAGGCGACCGAGAAGCAGCCGGTGCGGATCATCGAAGTCTTCACCGATGCGAGCCACAACAGCGCTGGCCAGCTCAACGGCGTGCGACTGGTGGTGCGCGACAACGGTCCGGGCTTCGCGCCGAACCTGATCGCGCGCGCGTTCGAGCCCTACGTCAGCAACAAGCCGAAAGGCACCGGGCTCGGGCTCGCGATCGTCAAGAAGATCATCGAGGACCACGGCGGACGGATCGAGATCGGCAATCGTCCGGAGCCGTTCGCGCTGCCGGCAACCGCGGTCTTGACGCCGGTGGATGTGGCGGAGGACGCAGCACATGACGTGCCCGGAGCCTATGTCCATGTTCTCTTTGCGAAATTGGAAAAAAGCGACGACAATTTCAACGCGGCAGCAACAGAGCAACAGACTCGCATCGAAACTGCGCCGATCGAACCCGATCGCGGCTGACTGCCGCCCGCCGAAACGACTGACCCGCTAGGAGAACCATGGCCGAAATCCTTGTTGTCGACGATGAGATGGGGATCCGCGAGTTGCTCTCGGAGATCCTCGGTGACGAGGGCCATTCCGTGACCCTGGCGGAAAACGCCCAACGTGCCCGCGAAGCGCTGGTCGCGAACAAGATCGAGCTGGTCCTGCTGGATATCTGGATGCCGGATACCGACGGCGTCACGTTGCTGAAGGAATGGGTCGCGGCCGGCCAGGTGACGATGCCGGTCATCATGATGTCGGGCCACGCGACGATCGAGACCGCGGTCGAAGCGACCCGGATCGGCGCGATGGATTTCCTCGAAAAGCCGATCGCGCTGCAGAAGCTGTTGAAGGCCGTCGAACAGGGCCTCAGCAAGGGAAAGCACGGCGCGGTCCCGGTCAGGGCGATGCCGGCCTACCAGCCGGTGCCAGCTAGCAACACCCCACTGTCGATGTTGCAGGTACCGGGGCCGCAGAATCCCAGCCAGCTGATGCCGCTGACTTCGCCGACCGCGCAATTCCTGTCGACGCCGGCAGGCGGGCTGCCCGGCAGCCACCTGCATCCGTCGATCATGGCGCGCGATCTGCCGCTCGACGTGCCGCTGCGCGAAGCGCGCGAAGCGTTCGAACGCGCCTACTTCGAGCATCACCTGCATCGCGAGCACGGCAGCATGACCCGCGTCGCCGAGCGTACCGGGCTCGAGCGCACGCACCTGTACCGCAAGCTCAAGCAGCTCGGCATCGATCTGTCCAAGGGTAACTACCGCCGCGGCTCCAGCCAGGCGCTGTGACCCCAGGCTAGGAGGCTGTCATAGACCGGCAGCCTCCTCGGAGCCCTCGCGCCGATGGGCTTCCGGCGGCGGGCCGATCGTCGAGCCGCCGTGTCCTGATCGGTGCCGCCGCGGCCGGCGGTGCCGGAGCCGCGCTTGCCGTCGCGGCGCGCGCCGCTGCCGGCAGCGTCGATGCGGCCGGCGCCAGCGGCACCGGTACTCCCGGCGCCGGCACTCCGGGTATCACCGGTACGGCCGGCGCCGCCCCTGCCGGCGCTACCCACGGCGGCCCGGCGGCGATTCGCAGCTCCTCGCGGCGGCTGCGCTTCCAGA
The DNA here is from genome assembly GCA_050249335.1 of Lautropia sp. Lineage (GTDB taxonomy): Bacteria > Pseudomonadota > Gammaproteobacteria > Burkholderiales > Burkholderiaceae_E > Lautropia. Next base: position 17,862 of record JBFWQR010000130.1, on the reverse strand, counting down.
GCGCCTGGCCGGCCAAGGATATTTTCCATGCGTTCGCCAACGATTTCGCGCGCGCGGTCGGCGACATGTCGAGCGGCGCGCTGCGGATCGACATGCTGCCGGCCGGCGCGGTGGTCAAGCCGTTCGAGGTGCTCGACGCCGTGTCGCAGGGGCGGCTCGACGGCGGCCACGGCTCGCTCGCCTACGGCTACGACAAGCATCCGGCATTGGCCCTCTGGGGTTCGGGCCCGGCGTTCGGCATGGATCCGAACATGCTGCTCGCCTGGCATGTCTACGGTGGAGGCCGGGCGCTGCTCGCGGAGATCTACGGCGCGCTGGGTCTCGATGTCCGCTCGTTCGTCTACGGGCCGATGCCGGCGCAGCCGCTCGGCTGGTTCCGCAAGCCGATCACTCGCCCCGAGGACCTGCGCGGATTGCGCTATCGCACCGTCGGCCTGTCGATCGACCTGTTGACCGAGATGGGCGCGACGGTCCGGTCGCTGCCGGCGGCCGAGATCGTGCCGGCGCTCGAGCGTGGCCGGCTCGATGCTGCCGAATTCAACAATCCGACCTCGGACCGGATTCTCGGGTTGGCCAGTGTCGCCAAGGTCTGCATGCTCGGCAGCTTCCATCAGAGCGCTGAGAACTTCGAAGTCCTGTTCAACCGCCGCGTCTTCGACGCGCTGCCGGCCGAACTGCGCGCGATCATCGAATACGCCGTCCAGGCCGCTTCGGCCGACATGAGCTGGAAGGCGATCGACCGCTATTCGGCCGACTATCAGCAACTGCGCAGCCGTCATGGCGTGCGCTTCGAGAAGACACCCGACAGCGTGCTGCAGGCGCAGCTGACGGCGTGGGACCGGGTGGTCGAGCGCAAGTCGCGCGAGCATCCGTTCTTCCGGCGGGTGCTCGATTCGATGCGCACGTTCGCCGAGCGTGCCGGCCGCTGGCGCGAGGACACGATCGTCGATCACCGGATGGCCTGGCTGCACTCGTTCGCGCCAAAGGCAGGATAGCGATCCCCGGCCGCCGCGCAGCATCGCTGCGGACGGTGGCGGACGGCTGCGGACGGTGGCAGGCGGCGGCGGACAGCACGGACAGCAGCGGACGGCAGCGGGCAGCGCGGTCGGCATCACGGCACCCGTGACCGATGGCACAACCGGACCGCCGGACGGCGCCTACACTGACGTCATTCCCGATTCCGATGACCCGCCGTCATCGCTTCGATCATGCACAGCAGCCCCGCCGACTGGTCCCGCACCCTGAACACGCTGGTCAACGGCGATCTCGCCGAGATCCCGGCGCACGAGGTCTTCATGCAGACGCGCCGCGGCGCGCAGGCGGCGTCCAAGGGCCGCGGCGAACTGCCCGACCGGCTGCGGATGCTGCTGTTCCTGATCAACGGCCGGCGCCGGATGACCGAATACCGTGACCTGCTGCCGCGTTACCGCAACCTCGACGACGCGTTCGACATGCTGCTCAAGAAAGGCTATATCGAGCGCACCGCCGAACTGAGCCGAAACTGACGGCCCCGGGTGAGGGCCCCGGGCCGGGCTGCGCGACGGTTCACCACCCGCGATAGACCGGCCGCCCGTAGGCCGGTACCCAGACGCGATACGGCCGGCCCCAGGCGTCGTAGCCGTGCCGCCAGTAACCGCGCGGCGCATAGACCGGCGGCGGCACATACAAGACCGGCGGAGCGACCACGACCGGCGGTCGGATGTAGCGCGGCGGCACATGGCGCGGCGGGCCGTAGTAGCGGCCATCATGGCGGCCATAGTAGCGGCCGTCATGGCGCGCAGCGATCATCCGGTCCTGCGACGAGCCGACCGCGGCGCCGGTGACGGCACCGATCAGGCTGCCGACGATCGCGCCATCGCGCCCGCCGACCGACTGGCCGATCGCGGCACCGGCACCGGCGCCGACCACCGCGCCGACCGCGGCACCGCCGCCGGCGTGCGCCGAACCGACCCCGGCGAGCGCCGCGGCGGCAACCACCGCACCGGCCAGACCCCGAAAGCTGAGCGTTCCGGACATCATCGATGTCTCCAGCGACACTACGATGACGCTATCAACGCACCGGCCCGCTGCCGGGATTGCCGATGGCACGAAAAAACTGTAACGGTCTGTCAGCCGCGACCGTGACCGGCGCGGGGGCAATCGGCCGCCGCGCCGCGCGGCGGCTCCGGCTTCAGCGGCGCGCCATCGCCTGCGAGCGTACCCGGCTGACGCCGGCGACCAGCTGCCGGTAGCGGATCTCGCGGTCGGCCTTGGCGCAGCGCGACAACAGGCCGAAACTGGCACGCGGCAGATCGACATAGCGACGCCGGTCGCGCGGATAGTTCAGTTCGCGCCAGCCCTGCAGCGAGAAGAAATACCAGAGATCATCGGCCGGCTCGGCGGTGACGAACATCCGGATGTTGCCGAGCGCGATCCGGCTTCCGGCCGCCGGCTTGGGGCCGAGCGCGATGCGGCTGCGCTCGACGCGGATGTTCAGCAGGGTTCTGAGCGTGTCCTTGATCACTTGGTACTTCCGTAGTCGCAGCCAACCTCGCGACGCCGTTCCGGGCGATCGGGGTGTCCAACCGGACGTGCCGGTGCCATCCGGACGAGAATAGCCGGGTCGGGCCGTTGCCCGCGTGAACGAAGTCGCGATCCGCCGTCCAGCCCCGACAACCTCCCAATCACCAGCGCCATCAGTGCCACCATGTCGCCCCCTGCCAGCCGGATGCTGCCGACCACCGTCATCGCCGGCCGTGACGGGCGGCTGCGCGGCCGGCTGATCGCTGCGCTGCAGCTCGGCGAACCAGGCCTGCGGACCGCCTGGGTCCAGAGCGCCGGCCAGCCGGACGCCGGCAACGCCGCCGGCAGCGGCGGCGCTGGCGACCGCGGGGATGCTGGCGATCGCGGCGGTGCCGACGACCGCGGCGGTGCCGGCGACCATGGCGAACCCGGCGACGGTGGTGAAGCCGGCCACGGTGGCGAAGCCGGCGACGGCGTCCGCTTCGCCATCGCCGGCGGCTGCGTCTGCTGCCTCGCCGGCCCGGCGTTCCGGGCGACGCTGGCGCGGGTGCTTCGCGCCGAGCCTTGGGACCGGCTGATCGTCGAGGTCGCCGGCACGGGTCACGTCGGCCGTCTGGTCGATCAGCTGCGGGCACCGCCGTTCGATCGCCATCTGCGCATCGACGCCCTATGCTGGGTCCTCGCGGCCGACGAGGCTGCCGCTCGCGCCGGCGGCGAAGGAGCCGACCCTGCGGTCGCCAGCGAGGTGCTGGTGGCGCGGCCGCGGACCGCGGCCGGGGCGGCCGTGATGCGCGCCGGTGCGTCGGCCCCCGACGATCCGGTGGCGCGCTGGCTCGCAGCGGCACCGCCGTGGCCACGGATCGAGGCCGCGGCCACCGATCCGCGGTTCGGCGAATGGCGGCGGTTCACGCTGCTGGCCGCGCCGGAGCCGCCCGTTGCCGGCCACTGGTTCCGCTGCTGGCCGGCCGAGCGGACGATCGACCGGCGTCGCGCCGGTACGCTGCTCGAACGGCTCGCTGCCGAACCGGAGGTGATCGGTTTCCAGGCACTGCTGCGAACCGCTCGCGCCTGGTATTGCTGGCGCCATGGCCGAGGGCAGGGGCCCGGCGCGCTCGGGTTCGACATCGCGGCCGGCGCCGGCGTGATGGCGCACGAGACCGGCTGGCGCAACGACAACCGTCTGATCGTCTGGGCCCGTCCGGCATCGGAAAACCACCGCCGGTCGGCGACGGCCTCGTCGGGCCGGTCCGACGCCGATCCGGCCGCGCGGTTCCGAGCACACTTGACCGCGCTCGAGGCGGGTTTCGACGAACCCGACTCCGCCACCGACCGCCGCGCCGCCGACCCTGGGGACGCCGGGTCCGGCGTCGGCCGTCCCGCAACCGGCGGCTGACCAAGCCCGGTCCGGCGTCGATCGCCCGCACCTGGCGGCCGGCCGCGCCCACCTGCAGCGCCGGTCGCGCCGACAACCCGGGTTGGCCGCGCCGCACCATGCGGGGTCGGATCGGGCCAACTCGGGGCGCTACGCTCATCGGTGCCGGGTGCACGCTCATCGGCGCTGACTACTGGCGGATCCGGCCTTGGCCAACACTGGCGTCCGTAGGCCGAGGAACCGCAGCTGATGAATATGATCTACAACAGCCCGAACTTCTGCATCGTCGAGTTCAAGAGCGACGAGCCGGACCGTTTCAGCGGCGGCTACGAGATCATGGACAAGGCGTGCAAGCGGGAGATCTTCATCGGCGGCGTGATGGCCGAAAAGTTCCGCCAGGATGTCACGATGCTGATCGCCGGCGAGCCGTCGATCGAAGAAGTCGACGATTTCCTCTCGAGCTTCCAGGGCCTGATGCAGCAGCCGCTGGTATTGCACTGAATTGCACTGAAGCGGACGCCCGGGGCCGCCGTACCCGGACCCGCGGCCGCGATCAGTAGTTGGCGCGCTGTTCGACCGTATCGCCGCCGCGCTTCATCACCAGCACCGTCCGGCTGAAGTCGCAGACCAGCACGTCGTCCTGATTGCGGCCGCTGGTGCGGACCGTGACGATTCCGGCGTCGGGCCGGCTGCGCGATTCCCGGACCGCCAGGACTTCCGAATCGGCATAGAGCGTATCGCCGGGAAAGAGCGGATGGAGCAGCCGGATCTCGCTCCAGCCGAGGTTGGCGATCGCCTTCTGGCTGACATCGCTGACGCTCATGCCGACCATCAGCGCCACCGTCAGCGGACTGCAGACGATGCAGCGGCCGAATTCGGTCTGCTTCGCGTACTGCTCGTCGAAATGGATCGGATGGGTGTTCATCGTCGCCAACGTAAACTGCACGTTGTCGTGCGCGGTGATCGTGCGGCCCGGCCGATGCTGATAGATGTCGCCGACGCGGAATTCCTCGAAGTAGCGCCCGAAGCGTTCGCGATAGGTCCGTCGATCGACCTGGAAGACCGAGCCTGTCATCGGCGCATTCCGCCTGGATTGCTATTTGTATGGACAATACTAAACGGAGGCCCGGCGTGCGTCAATCGGCGGCGCGTCCTGGAACCGGCAACGATGGCAACGGCGCTGGCACGGGCGCCGCAATGGGTGCAGCGGCCGGCAAGGGCCGGAACGCCGGAACCGGCGACGATATCGCCAGACGTGACGACGCCGGCGCCGCCGCCGGTGCCGGTTCTGCCAAGCGCTATCTGCAGATCGCCGACGCGCTGAAGGCGGCGCTACGCGCCGGCGAGTATCCGATCGGCTCGCAGCTGCCGACCGAGATGACGCTCTGCGAGACCTATGGCGTCAGCCGCTTCACGGTCCGCGAAGCGATCCGCGTCCTGCTTGCCGGCGGCCTGGTGCATCGCCGGCCGCGGATCGGCACGATCATCGCCGCGCTGCCCGACGAGGCGCGCTACACGCAGGGGCTGGCGTCGGTCCGTGACCTGCAGCAGTACGCCGAAGCGACCACGCTCGACTATCTGCATGTCGGCCGGGTCGGGCTATCACGGCCCCAAGCCCGGGCATTCGACGCGATGCCGGGCGACGAATGGCTGTTCGCGCTCGCGATCCGGCGCGAGCCGGCGGCCGCTGCGCGCGGCAGCCGGGCAGCGGTGCGCGGCCGGCCGTTCGGCGTCACGCGGCTGTTCGTCCATCCCGACTTCGCCGCGATCGAATCGCGGCTGCACGCGGCGCAGGGCGCGGTCTACGCATTGATCGAACGCGAATTCGGCGTCCGGGTGCAGCGGGTCAGCCAGGAGATCGACGCGGTGCTGATCGAACCGACCGATGCCGCCAACCTCGGCGTCGCGGCCGGCAGCCCCGGGCTGCGGATCACGCGGGCCTATCACGACGATGCAGGGCGCGTCGTCGAATTCGCCGACAACATTCATCCGGCCGGCGCATTCACCTATCGTACCCAGATCGAGCGTTGACGCGGCCCGGTGCTTCCCGCTGACGCGGTCGGGCGCTTCCTCGAGCGCCCGACGGTTCCGCTGCGGTCCGCTTGACAGCCGAGGTGGTCGCCCAGTATTGTCCGGACAATATGAGTGACGAAATCGAACCGCAGCCGCAATCGCAGCCGCTGCGGCAGCCGCAACCGCTGCCGCTGGCCGGACTGCGCGTGCTCGCCGTCGAGCAGTATGGCGCCGGCCCGTTCGGCACGCACTACCTCGCCGAGCTCGGCGCCGAGGTCGTCAAGATCGAGAATCCCCGCGAAGGGGGCGACATCGGCCGCACGGTCGGCCCGCATTTCTTCGGCCCCGGCGACAGTCACTTCTTTCAGACCTTCAATCGCAACAAGCAGAGCGTAGCGATCGACCTGCGGGCACCGGCGGGGCGCGAAGCGTTCCTCGCGCTGGTCGCCGGGGCCGACGCGGTGCTCGACAACCTGCGCGGCGACCGGCCCGACGCGCTCGGCCTGACCTACGACGCGCTGTGCTCGGTCAATCCGCGGATCGTCTGCGTGCATCTGTCGGCATACGGCCGCAGCGGCTCGCGGCGCGCCTGGCCCGGCTACGACTATCTGATGCAGGCCGAGGCCGGCCATCTGTCGCTGACCGGCGAGCCCGATGCGCCGCCGACCCGCTACGGGTTGTCGATCGTCGATCTGATGAGCGGGCTCGCCGCGGCGTTCGGCCTGCTCGCGGCGGTGCTGGCGGCGCGCGCGAGCGGCCGCGGTTGCGACGTCGATACCTCGCTGTTCGATGTCGCCCTGCACAACCTCAACTATCTGGCGACCTGGTACCTGAACGGCGGTAACGTCACCGGCCGCAGCGCGCGGTCGGCGCATCCGAGCCTGTCGCCGAGCCAGCTCTACCGGACGGCCGACGGCTGGCTGTTCGTGATGTGCAACAAGCCGAAGTTCTGGCCGGCGCTGGCACGCGGCCTCGGCCATCCGGAATGGCTCGCCGACCCGGAGTTCGCCAGCGACGCGCTGCGGCTGCGGCACGGTGCGCGGCTGACCCGGCTGATCGACGACGCGCTGTCGACCGCGACTACCGCGCAATGGCTCGAGCGGCTGCAGGGGTCGGTGCCGGTCGCGCCGGTGCACGACATCGGCGCCGCACTCGACAGCCCATTCGTCGCCGAGCAGGCGCGGGTCGCCGACTACTGCTACCCGGACGGCCGGGCGCTGCGGATGGTGGCATCGCCGGTACGGGTCGCCGGCGCCGGTGCGCCGACCCGCGCCGCGCCGGTGCTCGGCGAGCACACGCGCGCGCAATTGCGCGCCGCGGGCCTGTCCGAGCAGCGGATCGACGCGCTGCGCGCCGCCGGAGTGATCGCCGAGCCGTGAGCCGCGAGTCGCCGGCTCACCTGGCAGCAGGCGCCGCTTCGGCCAGCGCCTGCTTCAGATGCGCGAACGCGGTGTTGGCCGCGGGCACGCCGGCATAGATCGCGGTCTGGATCAGCACTTCCTTGATGTCGGACAACTCGAGCCCGCCGCGCAGGCCGGCGCGCAGATGCAGGTCGAATTCCTCCCAGCGCGCCAGCGAGGCCGCGATCGCCAGCACCAGCAGCCGGCGCACCCGGCCCTCGAGCGCCGGCCGGTTCCAGACCTCGTCCCAGGCGTAGCGGGTGATCATCTGCTGGTAGTCGGCAGTGATCGGGTTGCTGTCGCCGATCCGCGAGTTGACGTAGTCGGCGCCGAGCGTGTCGCTGCGCCGGTTCAGTCCGCGGGCGAGCGCCTGCTCGAAGGTCTCGGCGGCGCGCGGGCTCGGCGCGGTCAGCGGTCCGTTGCAGTTCGGCAGCGTCTCGCCGCGCAGGAACGGCACCGCCAGATCGACGAACGCGCCCGGCTGCTCCGGATGCGAAAGGTGCGCGGTCGACAGCGCCGCCAGCCGCGCGCCCGGGATCGCGGCAGCGATCGCGCGGCCCCGGTCCGGCGGCGTCGACTGGTCGTGGTCGCCGATCAGCACCAGTGTCGGCGTGCGGATCGACGCGAGCCCGTCGGTGACATCGGCATCGCGGACCGCCGCGCAGCAGCCGATGTAGCCGGCCGGATCGAGCGCGAGCAGCGTACTGCGCACGCTGGCCAGCACCGCGCCGTCGCGGGCGCGGAACTCGTCGGTGAAGAAGCGCTGCAGGACCGCGTCGCAGATCGACGCCATGCCGCCGGCCTGGACCTTGGCGATCCGTTCGTCGAACACCGCGCGCGGAAACGATGCCGCGGTGTTCGACAGCATCAGCCGGGTCAGCCGCTCGCCATGATGGATCGCCAGATGCATGCCGATCGCGCCGCCCAGCGAGACGCCGGCGAATGCGAAGCGGTCGGCACGAGCCGCGTCGGCGACCGCGAGCGCATCGGCGGCGAGTTGCGCCAGCGTGTAGACGCCGGCCGGCGCATCGGAGGCGCCGTGGCCGCGGGTGTCCATCCGGATCACCCGGAAGTGATCGGCGAGCCGCGGCATCACCGGATCCCAGAAGGCGAGATCGGTGCCGAGCGAGTTCGACAGCACGAGCGGCGGCGCTTCGGGGTGTCCGTCGCTGCGCCAATGGATCCGGACACCGTTGCGGTCGACGAAGGGCATGGCGACTCCTGATAGCGATCAGCGCTCGGCGCGAGTGTATATCGGGCTCCTCCGTTTATCGGGCTCCTCCGTTCAGCCGGGCTCCTCCGTTCAGCCGGGTTGCATCCGCACCCCGGCGCGCAGCCGGCGGTACGGATAGTTCGCCGGATCCGGGTCGTAGGCGCCGGGCGCGACCACGGTCAGCACCGAGTCGGCGAGCGGCGCGAAGTCGGCGCGGAAGTGGCAGGAGCTCTTCAGCACCAGGATCCGCGCGGTCGCCGGGTCGGCGCCGAGCCGGGCGAACGGCGCCGGGTCGTAGGCCTGCACGCGGCGGCTGGTGACCGCGATGCGGACGCCATCCCGGCGCAGCAGCGCCATCGCGCCGAGGTCGGCGGTCACCTGGCCGGCGACCCGGCCGGTCATCTCGAACGGCCCGTCGGCGAGCGCCAGCACCTCGTAGCGACCGGCCAGCGGCACGACGCCGGCCGGTCCGTGGCGACCGCCGAGCGCGAGCTCGATCTGCGCTCCGACGCCGGCAAGCCGCGCCGCGGCCGCGGCTTCCGGGTCGCAGAAATAGCCGGCGAGCACGTGGTCGGCGCCGGCGGCGATCAGGGCCGCGAGGATGCCGGTGGTGTCGGCGCTGCCGCCGGCCCCCGGGTTGTCGCAGGTATCGGCGATGATCACCGGCCGGGCCGCGGTGCGTGCCCGCGCCAGTGCTTCGCCGATGCCGGTGTCGAGCGGCCATAGCGGTGCCGCGAAGTCTGCCTCGTGCTGTTCGATGAAGCGCAGATACGCGTCGGCGGCGGCATCGGCGGCCGCCTGCGTCAGCGCGTGGACCGCGACGGCCGGGCCGCACCAGACCGTGTCCGACGGCGGAAAGCCGGCCGCGTACTCGGCTGCGATCAGCGCCGGGTCGGCCGGCGGCTGCCAGCCGGTGATCGCCGCGCTCGGCTCGACCAGCGTGCACTGGAAATCGAGCGGCAGCAGGAACGCGGTCTTGCGCAGCGCGCGGCCGGCCGGGACGCCGTCCTGCAGCAGCCGCCGCAGCTGCGCCGCGGCGCGGCGGCCGGTCGCGAAGCGATCGATATGCGGATAGGTCCGGCACACCGCGAGCGCGTCGCAGTGCTCGACCATCGCCGGCGACAGATTGGCGTGGTAGTCGAGGCTCGCGACCACCGGCGTCGCGGCACCGACCGCCGCCTTGACCCGGCGCAGCAGCTCGCCTTCGGCATCGTCGAAGCGCTCGGCGACCATCGCGCCGTGCAGGTCGAGGTAGACCGCGTCGACCGGCAGCGCGGCCGACAACCGGCCGACCAGCTCGCCGGCGATCCGCTCGAACGCATCGTCGGTGACGACGCCGCCGGCGCCGCCGCTGGCCCAGACCAGCGGCACCGCGACGTCGTCGGCCGCCAGCGCCGCGAGCACGCCCGACAGCGCATAGGCTCCGCCGCGCAGCGCCGCGAGCAGGTCGTCGCCGCGGACCAGCGGCGGCCGGTCGCGGTGCTCGGCGAAGTAGGCGAAGTCGGCGCGGTGCGCGACGAACGAGTGCGCCTCGTGCTGGAAACCGCCGAGCGCGATCCGGGCCATCGGGCTTGCGTCGTCCGAGCGTTGCGGCTGCGGCTCGTGCCGGTGGCCCGTGCCGGCGGCTCGCGTCAGTCGAGCGGCTGGAAGCCGGTCTCGGCGACGATCCGCCGGTACTTGGCGACCTCGGCTCGATAGAACGCTTCGGCGTCGGCGATCGAGCGGTTGCGATAGACCAGCCGGCCGTCGGCCTCGAGCGCTTCGGCGAGCGTGCCGCCGGCAACCGCCTGGTCGAGCGCCCGGTTGAGCCGCTGCTTGATCGCCGCGGGGGTGCCGCGACGGACGAAGTAGCCGGCGTTGCTCGCGTAATCGACGTCCTTGAACACCGCGAGCTCCGAAACGCTCGGCAGCTCGCGCAGCGCCGCCGGCTTGTCGGCCGACAGATGCGCGATGACCCGGAACTGCTTGGCGGCCAACTGCGGCAGCAGCGCGGTCGAGAACGCCATCACGGTGAAGTCGATCCGGTCGCCGATCAGGTCCTGCATCATCGGCGCCGTGCCCTTGTACGGCACGTGATTGAACTGCGCGCCGGCGAGCCGCGCCATCCGCTCCGGGATCAGGTGATACAGCGAGCCGACGCCCGGGCTGCCGTACGACAGCGGCGCACTGGCAGCGCGCTGCCGCGCCAGCGCGACGAACTCCTCGAGCGTGCGCGCCGGCAGCGCGCTGCGCACCGCCAGCACCAGCCGGGTGGTCGTGATCGGGTAGACGATCTCGAGGTCGTCTGGCGTGAAGCGGACGCTCTTGACCGTCAGCGGCGGGATGATCAGTTCGTTCTGCGAGCCCTGATAGAGCAGGCGCCCGTCGGCCGGCGCGGCGATCACCTTCTGGATCGCGATCGCGCCGGTCGCGCCGGCGACGTTCTCGACGATCACGTCGGCGCCGAGCGTCTTGGCCACTGCCGATGCGACCAGCCGCGCCGTCACGTCGCTCGGGCCGCCGGCCGGATACGGAACCACCAGCGAGACCGGGCCGGACTGCGCCGGCGCCGGCATCGGCGTGGCCAGCGCGAAGGCACCGGCGAGCAGGCCGGCGAGCAGCCGCGGCAGCGTCGAAATCATGCGACGACGAGCCGGCGAAGCGGCCGTGAGAGCGGATGGAGCGACCGCGAGAACGGGCGAGGCGACCATGGCGATCCTGCGATACGGTGTCACGGGCGCCGGCGACGCCCGGGTGTCCGGTTTATTTGTCCGGACTATATCGATCGATCTTCATAGAGTCAAGGCGCCCGTACCCGGCCAGTATCGGATCCGTCGTCGACTATTGTGCGGACATATCGATTCGACCAAACCGCCCATGGGTCCCAGCCGATGAGCGGTCCGGCCGCTACCGGCGGGCCGCTGCCGGCGCGACCGCTGCCGGCTCGACCACTATCGGCTCGACCGCCACCCTTCGACGATCTGCGCGATCATCACCGGCGTCGCGCCGCGCTGCGCTGCCGGATCGAACAGCCGCTCCAGGTCGCCGAGGTTCATCACCTGGGCGATCCGCGCGTCGCGGCCGAGCACCTGCCGCAGCGACAGGTTCGACGCGAGCGCGACCCCGCAGAGCTCGGACACCAGCGCCTGCGCCTCGCGCTTGCCGAGCTTCGGCGCGATATGCGCGGCCACCGCCTCGGAGTAGACGAAGCCGTTCATCCGGTCGATGTTGGCCTGCATCGCCGGCGCGTTGACCGACAGCCCGCCGAGCACTTCCTCGGCGGCGGCGAGCGCGCTGGCAGTGGCGCCGAACAGCTGCTGCAGCGTCCACCAGCTCGACTGCCACTGACCGAGGCCGCGTTCGTGCTCGACGTCGAGCGCGCCGAGCAGCGTCGTCGCGAGCCCCGGCGCGCGCACCGCCGCTTCGCGCATCAGCAGCGCGCCGACCGGGTTGCGCTTGTGCGGCATCGCCGACGAGCCGCCGCGGCCGAGGCCTTCGGGCTCGAACACCTCGGCGACCTCGGGCTGCATCATCAGCGCGACGTCCTGGCCGATCTTGCCGAGCACGCCGCAGGCGATCGCCAGCTCGGCACCGAGCCGGGCGAAGCGGTCGCGCGCCGGATGCCACGATGCCGCCGGCATCAGCAGGCCGAGCGAATCGGCGAGCCGCTGCGCGACCGACTGTGTGCGCGCCAGGTCGTTGCCGTGCGCCGCCAGCGTGCCGACCGCGCCGCCGAACTGCAGCACCGCGGCGTCGAGCAGCGAGGTCCGCAGGTGGCGGCGGCTGCGGGTCAGCGGATCGAGCCAGCCGGCGATCTTCCAGGCGAACGGGATCGGCGTCGCCGGCTGCATCAGCGTACGGCCGATCAGGAATGTGTCCGGATGGTCGTCGATCAGCTTGCAGAGCGCGCCGCCGGTCCGCTCGAGCGCGTCGAGCACCCGCCGGCCGGCCTCCTTGCACTGCATCGCGAGCGCGGAATCGATGACATCCTGGCTGGTCGCGCCGTGATGCAGGTAGCGGACCGCCTCCGGGTCGTGGCGCTCGACCTGTTCGCCGAGCGCCTTCAGGAACGGGATCACCAGCGTGCCGGCGGTGCGCGCCGCCGGATAGAGCCGCGCCGGGTCGAAGCGGCCGCCGGCCAGATCGCCGCTGCTGCCGTCGGTGGCGGCCGGATCGCCGAGCTCGTGGCAGGCGCGGCCGATCGCCTGCGCCGCCGCCGGCGGGATCAGCCCGACCGACGCCTGCGCCTGGGCCAGGCCGCGTTCGAACCGGGCCATCGCCGCGAGCATCGCCGCGTCGGAGAACAGCGAATCGACCGAGGCCGGGGCGAAGATTCGTTCGAGCATTGGCCTGTCAGTGGCGCCCGGCCGCCCGCAGGTCCGGAGCATGCCCCGGACCAGACGCCCCCTCGGGGGTGGCGCCGGGCACGATCAGCCCCTGCGGACTGATCGTGCCTGCGCCACGCCCCCGGTCTCCGACCGGGGGCTGCAGCGAGCGAAGCGAGCGTGGGAGTCGTTCCATGTCGAGAGTGGTCGAATGCGTGGGCGGACGAGTGGGCGGACGCCTGGGGCGGATGTCGGCCGGTCGACGGCCGGGCAGCGGGCGCGGCGCGATCGGGACACGCGGCGGAGTCAGGGTGCAAAATACCACCGTGGCTGGACGATCCGCCAGCGCGAATGCCGGTCGCGCGGCACGGTTTCACTGCCGCGGCATCCCGGTCGCGCCATCTCGATTGCGACAGTCCGCAGGAGGCCGAATGCTCAGTGCCGAACAGAACGAGCGCCTGACCCGCGTCGGACCCGGCACGCCGGGCGGCGAGCTGCTGCGCCGCTACTGGCAGCCGGTCGAGCTGACCGAAGCCCTCGACCCGCAGCGGCCGGTGCGGCCGATCCGCGTGCTCGGCCAGGATCTGGTGCTGTTCCGCGACCCGGCCGGCCGGCTGGCGTTGCTCGACCGCGACTGCCCGCATCGCGGTGCCGACCTCGCCTACGGCCGGATCGAGGACGGCGGCCTGCGCTGTCCGTTCCACGGCTGGCTGTTCGACGCCGATGGCGCCTGCCTGCAGACGCCGGCCGAGCCGCCCGGCAGCACGCTGTGCACGCGGATCCGCCAGCGCGCCTATCCAGTGGTCGAGAAGAGCGGCATCGTGTTCGCCTATCTCGGCGAAGGCGAGCCGCCGGCGCTGCCGGCGCTCGACTGCCTGCTGGCGCCGCCGCCCTACACGTTCGCGTTCAAGGGCTGGATCGAGTGCAATTGGCTGCAGGCGCTGGAAGTCGGCATCGACCCGGCGCATGCGTCGTTCCTGCACCGCTTTTTCGAGGACGAAGACGTCAAGGACGGCTACGGCCGCCAGTTCCGCGCCGCGTCGGCCGATTCCGAGATGCCGATGACCCGGGTGATGCGCGAATTCACCCAGCCGACCATCGACGTCCGCGAAACGCCGTACGGGCTGCAGCTGCGCACGCTGCGCAAGCTGTCGGACACCACCACCCACGTCCGGGTCACCAACTGCATCTTCCCACAGGCGTTCGTGATCCCGCTGTCGGCCGAGATCTCGATCACGCAGTTCCACGTGCCGATCGACGACGTCAACAACTACTGGTACGCGATCTTCACCAGCTTCGGCGCGCCGGTCGACCGCGACAAGATGCGTGCGCAGCGGCTCGAGCTCTACGAGCTGCCGGACTACCGGCCGCGGATCAACAAGCGCAACCGCTACGGCTTCGATCCGCACGAGCAGGCGACCCGGACCTACACCGGCATGGGCATGGACATCAACGTCCATGACCAGTGGGCGGTCGAATCGCAGGGGCCGATCCAGGACCGCACCCGCGAGCACCTCGGCACCACCGACCGCGCGATCATGCTGTACCGCCGGCTGCTCGCCCGCGCGATCGGCGACAACGAGCAGGGCGCGCGGCCGCTGATGTGCCTCGATGCCGAGCAGGCCGCCGCGATCCGCGGCCCGGTCACCGTCGACGGCATGGCCGCCGCCGGCACCGAGGGCGACTACGCCGACCGGGTCGACGCCGCGCGTCGCGCCGGCTCGAGCTGGGCCCGCGAACTGGCGCCGCGCGCGGCATGAAGCGGGCTCGCCGCATGGCGCGGGCTTGCTGCATGACCCAGGCTCGCTGCACGGCGCGGTGTCGCTGCAGGGCGCCAGCTCGCTGCACGACACCGCTGGCCGTATGACGCCGTTCGCCGCGCGCCACCGGCTGCGCGACGCCAACGGCGTCGGCGCCACCGCCCGGATGCTGACGCGAGTCCGCGAGCGCGGACTGCATTCGGTGCGCTTCGTGTTCGTCGATCAGCACGGGCTGACCCGCGGCAAGACCGTCGCCGCTGCCGGCGTGCGCTCGGCGCTCGACGAAGGCGTCGCGATCACCACCACGTTGCTCGCCAAGGACACGTCGCACCAGACCGCATTCCCGGTGTTCACTGCCGGCGGTGGCTTCGGCATGGCGGCGATGCAGGGGGCCGCCGACATGCGGATGATCGCCGACGCGGCCACCTTCACCGAGCTGCCGTGGGCGCCCGGCACCGGCTGGGTGCTCTGCGATCTGTACTTCGACGACGGCTCGCCGGTGCCGTTCTCGACCCGGCAGCTGCTGCGCGGCATCCTCGACGGCGCTGCCGCCGACGGGCTGCGGCCATGGTTCGGCCTGGAGGTCGAGCTGCATCTGTTCAGGCTGCTCGATCCGCGGCTCGCTGCCGGTGATGCCGCCGCGATCGGCCGCCCGGCACCACCGCCCGAGGTCGCGCTGCTGCATGCCGGCTACCAGTACCTGACCGAACTGCGCTACGACCAGATCGAGCCGGCGCTCGAGCTGCTGCGGGCGCCGCTCGCCGAGATGGGCCTGCCGCTGCGTTCGCTCGAGCTCGAGTTCGGCCCGAGCCAGTGCGAATTCACCTTCGAGCCACGCGACGGCATGGCGGCCGCCGACCTGATGGTGTTGTTCCGGACCGCGGTCAAGCAGATCGCCCGGCGCCACGGCTATCACGCGACCTTCATGTGCCGGCCGGCGATCCCGAACATGATGCCGTCGGGCTGGCACCTGCATCAGTCGCTGCAGGATGCGGTCACCGGCGACAACCGGTTCGCGGTGGACGGCTCGGGCGCGCGGCGCCGTGACGCCTGGTCCAGCGGCGGCGGGTCCAGCGACAGCGGGTCCAACGACGACGGGTCGCCGCCGGACGAGCGCGTGCCGCTGTCGGCCACCGGCCGGCACTACCTGGCCGGCCTGCTGGAACACGCCGCCGCCGGCCTCGCGTTCGCGACGCCGACGATCAACGGCTACCGGCGCTTCCGGGCCAATTCGCTGGCGCCGGACCGGATCAACTGGGCGGTCGACAACCGCGGCGCGATGCTGCGGGTGCTCGGCGCCGGCAACCCGGCCGCGGTGCGGATCGAGAACCGCATCGGCGAGCCGGCGGCCAATCCGTATCTGTACATCGGTGCGCAGGTGCTCGCCGGCACGGACGGCCTGCGCCGCAGGCTCGAGCCGCCGGCGCCGACCGACTCGCCGTACCAGGACGATGCGCCCCGGCTGCCGACCACGCTGCCGGCCGCGCTGGCCGCGCTGTCGCAGTCGGCGCTGCTGCGGCGAGGCTTCGGCGACGCGTTCGTCGACTGCTTCCTGCGCATCAAGCAGCATGAGCTGGCGCGCTTCGAGGCCGAGACCACGGCCTGGGAGCAGCGCGAGTATTTCGATCTGTTCTGAGCGCCCCCGGGGCCGGGCTGCGCCCAGCTCCCGAGGGGATCAAGGAAACTTTGCCGAGGTAGTCCATTGCCCAAAGTCGTCTTCGTCCAGCCCGATCAGCAGCAGCGCACGATCGAGGTCGCACGCCAGGAAAGCGTGATGCGCGCGGCGGTCCGCCACAACATCGACGGCATCGCCGGCGAATGCGGCGGCGGGCTCACCTGCTCGACCTGCCACGTCTACGTCGATCCGGCATGGGCCGACCGGCTGCCGCCGCCGGAGTCGAGCGAGGAGGACATGCTCGGTTTCGTCGCCGCCGAGCGCCGGCCGACCAGCCGCTTGTCGTGCCAGCTGAAGATGAGCGACGCGCTCGACGGGCTGCGCGTCGAGGTGCCCGAACGGCAGTACTGACCGGGTCGTCGCCAGCCGCTGCCCGACCGCCTCGGCGCCCCGTCAGCCGGCGGTTGCCAGCATCCGGGCCTCGCGCCGCAGCGCCGCGAGCACCTGCTCGACGGCCGGCCCCGGGCGATCGGACGACCAGGCGATTCCGACCGGGCCGACGTCGGCGACCAGCTCGAGCGGCAGCATCCTGAGCAGGCCGTAGTTTGCGGCATGGCGGGCCGCCGACCGCGAGATCACCGCCAGGCAGTCGGTCTGCAGCAGCAGCGATTGGGTCGCCGCGAGCGAACCGGAGTCGATCCGCGACAGCGGCGGCCGCATGCCGAGGGCGCCGAAGCTGGCATCGATGGCATTGCGCAGCGCCGAGCCCAGCGGCGGCAGCACCCACGGATGACCGGCGGCGTCGGTCCAGCCCGGCCGCCGGCGCCGGGCCAGCGGATGGTCCGGTCCGCAGACCACGACGTGCGGGTCGTCGTACAGCACTTCGAACGGCAGCGTGCCGGCGCGGACCGTCGCATCGATCCGGCCGGCGACGACATCGAGCTCGCCGCGCTCCAGCCGCGGCCACAGTCCCTGCATGATGTCCTCGACCAGCTCGATCCGGATCGCATGCCCGGCATCCTGCAGCCGGCCCAGCGCCCGCGGCACCAGCACCGTCGCCGCCACCAGCATGACGCCGATCCGGACCAGCCCGGCGGTGCCGGCCTGCAGCGCGCGAACCTCGTCGCCGACCCGCTGCGCGCCGGCGACGACCTGCTCGGCGTAGCGCAGCATCGCGAGGCCGCTGGCGGTCGGGCGCAGACCGCGCGACCGCTCGAACAGCGCGACGCCGAGCGCGGACTCGATGTCGGCGAGCTGCTGCGACACCGCCGGCTGGGTCAGATGCAGCGCGTCCGCGGCCGCGGTCAGGCTCGGCTGGCGTGCCAGCTCGAGCAGCAGCTCCAGCTGCCGCAGCCGCAGCCGGCGGTGCCAGGAGGGCGCGATCGGCATTAGTAAAGACTTATGGATAGATCGAAATTTAGCGGTAGCCGATTATGGCGGATCCGACCAGAATGACGCCATCCCCGGCCGCGATTCGACGCTGCCCCCGCCGTGACCCGGCATCGTCGACCCGTTGCTCCGTCGCGAATCGCGCCCGGAACACCATGCCACCGCCGATCGGCCGAGGAGGCCCTCATGACGATCCGGATCCGAAGACTTGCTGCGCTGATCCTGACGATGGCCGCCGCCGCGATTCCGGTCGCCGCCGCGGCGCAGGCGTTCCCGACGCGGCCGGTCCGGCTG
>JBFWQR010000129.1:0-23245 GCA_050249335.1 Lautropia sp. | reverse complement strand
GGCTATGGCTTCGAGCTGTTCGGCTGCCGCCACCGGCTGACCTTTCCGGCCGTCAAGCTGCTGGACTTCGCAACCGATCTCGATGCGGTGCTCGCCGATCCGAACCCGTGCGCGCTGGTCACCGCGGCTCATCTGCTGACACGCAGCACCCGCGGCGCGCCGCAGCGGCGGCTGGCGGCCAAACGGCGTCTGGTACGGCTGCTGTACGAGCGCGCCTGGAATCGCGAGCGGATCACCCGGTTGTTCGCCGTGATCGATTGGATGATGACACTGCCGGATGCGCTGGCCGATGTAGTGTGGCAGGATATCGAGACGCTCGAAGGGAGCAAAGGCATGCGCTACATCACCAGTGTCGAACGGATCGGACTGCGCAAGGGGTTCGAGAAAGGGATCGAGAAAGGGATCGAGAAAGGAATCGAGCAGGGCATCGGCAAGGGAATCGACCAGGGCCGGGGCCAGATCCTGCTCGAACAGCTGACCCACCGCTTCGGCCCGCTGCCCGAGCCCGTGATTGCCCGGGTCGAGTCCGGCTCACCGGGCGACGTCGGCCGCTGGGCGCGCCGCATCCTGGACGCGCGCGGGCTCGACGACGTATTCGCCAGCGATTGACGCGCGGCCGCGGCGTACCAGCCGTGATCGTCTAGGGCCTGTTCACGCTCCGGACGCCGCCGCGCCAGCCGGCCATCCAGAGCAGTGCGCCGAGCACCATCATCGTTACGACCGCGAACACGGTATAGACCATCGAGGCGGCGAAGGCGCTGACCGCGCTGCCGCCGATCAGCTCGAGCCCGACCACGAAGGCGAGCTGCGTCGTGCCGAGCTGCGCCGGCGATGACGGCAGGGTCAGGCCGATGACGGTCAGCACGAACACCGCGATCGCACCGGAGACCGGAATCGCGACGCCGACCGCGAGCGTGCTGAAGGCGACCGCGGCGACGATGCACGACCATTGCAGCAGCGACAGCGCGACGGCCCACAGCACCACCGACGGCTGCTCGAGCGCCTGCAAGCCGGCGACGCCGCGTTCGAGCGCGCGCAGCAGCCAGCCGCGCGGCCGCTCCGGAATCCATCGCAGCAGCGCGATGCCGATCCGCTGCAGCCGCGGGTGTGGCCGCAGCAGCGCCAGTACCACCGACAGCCCGATCGCGACGAACCCGAGGCTGACGAGGCCGGCGGTCCAGAGCAGCGGCGAGACCCGCGGATCGAGCACCAGCGCCACCGCGGTCAGAATGATCAGCGCGATGAAATCGAAGATCCGTTCGATCGCGACCGTCGCCAGCACCGCGCTCCACGGCGCCGCCACGCGGCGCGCGATCATCCGCGCGCGGATCAGCTCACCGGTATGGGCGACCACCAGGTTGGCAGCGGTGCCGATATAGACCGAACGGGCCAGCGTGCCGTAATCGGGCCGCGCCAGGTGGCGCAGAATGATCGCCCAGCGCCAGGCCTTGACGAACATGAACGCCGTGCCGCCGGCGAACACCGCCAGTGCCCAGCCCGGATGGACCTGACGCAGCACCTGCCAGGTGGCGCCGAGATCGGCCTGCCGCAGCGCCAGCCAAAGGAACACCAGCCCGATTGCCAGGCCCGCGAACAGCCACCGGCGCTGCGGAGCCGGGGATTCACCGGCAGCCGGCACGCCCGCCGCGTCAGCGCCCCGGCCGAAATCCGCGATCGCTGACGCCGAGCCGGCGTCAGGCGTCGCGGAGGAACGAGCGGAAGGAAGCGAAGCCACGGCGAACCCACTACACAAGGACCGAGGCGCAGTTTACACAGCGCGCTCCGCGAGATCCCGGCACTCCGTCAACATCTGGGCCACTACCCGGTTGGCCAGCCCGACCGAGCCGTTCCACGAGGTGACTTCGGGATAGACCTGCGCCGTGGTCGCCAGATAGAGGCGCCCCGGCAGCAGCGCGGTCGGCGGCATCCGCTGCTGGTAGCCAACGGTGTAGAGCGGTTCGACGAACGCGCTGCGGAATACGAAGCGGTCGACGATGTCGTCCGCCCGCAGGTCCGGAAACAGCCGCTGCAGGCCGGCGACGGAATCGGCGAGCGTTGCCGTGTCGTCTCGGGCGAAACGCGGATCGGTCCGGTGCAAGTAGTTCATCAGGTAGACCAGGTGCAGGCCGCCGGTGGCCGCGCGGTCGAGCAGCGTGGTGCTCTCGACCACGCCCTGGAACGGCAGCCCCGGGTCGATCGTGGCTACCCAGTAGTGCGGCGTCAATCCGCGCCGCAGCAGCAGCACCGCGTTGACCACCCCCTGCATATCGATCCCGACGCCGGCGCGGTCAGTCAGGTCGGCGAGCCGACCCCCTGCCAGCAGCGGCGCGAGCGCGGTGACCGGGCCGGTGAAGACGACCCGGTCGAACACCTCGGGCGCCGCGGTTCTGGTCCGGACCGACGGCCGGCCGTCGCCGGCGATATCGAGCGCCGCGACCGGGGCCGACAGGCGCAGCGTTCCGCCCCGAGCGACGATCGCATCGACGAGCGCCTGCGCGATCCGCCGATAGCCGCCGCGCAGGTAACCCTTGCATTCCTTCTTGCCACCCTTTTCGCGATTGAAGCGCGTCCAGAACCAGAGCGCCGGCACTTCGCGATAGCGGTCGCCGAACTTCGCCTGCAGCATCGGCTTCCAGAACGTCTCGAATGCCCGCCGGCCCGACAGGCCGGTCAGCCAGTCCTCGCAGGTCATGTCGTCCAGGCCGCCGGCGCCGCGCAGGCTGCCCCAGACGCCGGTCGCGCCGACGCGCAATCGATCGATGAACGGCAGCGGCGCGAAGCGCAGCAGGTCCTGCGGCGTATCGAGCCGATAGAGCCGGCCGCCACGCAGGAAGCCGAAGCTGGTTTCCTTCCAGTACACGTCGGCGGCGAGGCCGAGCTCGGACAACAGCGGCAGCAGGTGCCGATCGGACGGCAGCATGCAATGGTAGAAACGCTCGAGCGGGTGGCCGCGGTACTCGAAGAACGTGCCGAGCCCGCCGACGCGGTCCGATGCCTCGAACAGCGTCACCGCAGCACCGGCACGCGCCAGCGCATGCGCCGCCGCGAGCCCGGCGATGCCGCCGCCGATCACCGCGACGCTGCCCGGACCCGCCGCGTCGCAGCCCGGCATCGCCTCCGGCACGGCGCGGCCCGGCATCGCTTCAGCCACGACGCGGGTCGGAGCCGCCATCGATCGCGGCCTCGCCGGTGAACACGCCGTGCTCGACCGGCAGGTATTCGACCTGTCCCTGCGACGGCGAGAGCGGCAGCCAGCCGCGCGTGATCGTCACGACGTAGCGCCACATCGTCCGCAGGATGCGCATCTTGCTCGCGCCTTCCTTCAGGTCGTAGCGCAGCACCAGCGGCACCTCGTCGACCCGCGCGCCGATCCGGCGCAGGTTCAACAGCAGCTCGAGCATGCAGGAGAAGCCGTTCTCGCGGATGAAGTTGTCGCCGTAGCGGTCGATCAGCCGGCGCAGCGTCTCGGCGCGATAGGCACGAAAGCCGCAGGTATAGTCGCGGGCGCCGGGATACGGCGCGAGGATCCGGATGCCGGCGCTGGAAACGTGGCTCAGGAACTTGCGCAGCGGCGGCACGCCGACCTCCTGCGAGCCGGGCCGGAAGCGCGACGCGATCACCACGTCAGCGCCGGCGGCGATCCGCTCGAGCATCGCCTCGATCAGCTCCGGCCCCTGCGAATTGTCGGCGTCCATCGTCACCACGACGCCGTCGCCGCGCGACGCGACCTTCAGCGCGGTCCGGATCGCGGCGCCGAGGCCGCGGTTGCGCGGATGACGGATCAGCGCGACCGGCATCTCGCGGCCGGCTTCAACGACGATCGCCGCGGTCCGGTCGAGCGAACCGTCGTCGACGATCAGCACCTGGTAGTCGAGCCGGCCTGCGAGTGCCGCGCGGGTCCGCGCGAGCAGCCGCGGCAGATCGCGCTCTTCGTTGTAGGCGGGCATTGCAACCGTGACTTTCAATCGAACCTCGGCATCAGGCGGA
Source organism: Lautropia sp. (assembly GCA_050249335.1). Taxonomy (GTDB): domain Bacteria; phylum Pseudomonadota; class Gammaproteobacteria; order Burkholderiales; family Burkholderiaceae_E; genus Lautropia. The sequence goes on along the minus strand of JBFWQR010000129.1, from coordinate 19,258 downwards.
CCCCGCCATCGTGAAATGCTTTCGCAGGGCCGCGACGATCCGCGCACCGGCATCGCCGCGGCCGAACGGATTGACCACCGACCGGGCCTGTTCGAACCAAGTGGTGTCGCGGTATGCGGCCTCGAGCATCGCCTCGAAGCGATCGGCATCGTGCCCGACCAGCCGGCCGACGCCGCAGGCGATCGCCTCGGGCCGCTCGGTGGTGTCGCGCAGGATCAGCACCGGCTTGCCGAGAGTCGGCGCCTCCTCCTGGATGCCGCCGGAGTCCGATGCGATCAGCCACGCCTGCGACAGCAGGTGGATGAAATCGGCATAGGCGAGCGGCGCGATCCGATGGATCCGGCCGACGCCGGCGAGCTCGGCTTCGGCCGCCGCCCGGACCGCCGGGTTCGGATGCACCGGGAACACCACGGCGAGGTCGTCGTGGCGTCCCACGAAGCGCCGCAGCGCGCGCAGATGGCCGGCCATCACGTCGCCGAAGTTCTCGCGGCGATGGGTCGTGACGACCAGCAGGCGCCGGCCCGCGACCCGCGCCAGCAGGTCCGCCAGCTCCGCCGACGGCCGGCCGTCGGCGAGGATGCCGTGCAGCGCATCGACGACCGGATTGCCGGTGACGACGATCCGCGCATCGTCGACCCCTTCGGCGCGCAGCGTGGCCGCGTTCTCGGCGGTCGCGGCGAAATGCCAGTCGGCGACGCGGCCGATCAACCGGCGGTTGATCTCCTCGGGAAACGGGCTCGCCGGGTCCCCGGTGCGCAGCCCGGCTTCGACATGGCCGACCGGTACCCGTGCATAACAGGCCGCCAGCGCGCCGGCGAGCGCGGTGGTGGTGTCGCCCTGCACCAGCAGCAGGTCCGGCCGCTCGGCGTCGATCACGGCACCGACGCCGGCGACCACGCGCGCCAGCACGTCGGCCGGCCGCTGGCCCGGGGCCATCACCGCGAGATCGTGATCGATCTGCACGCCGAAGCCGCGCGCGAACGGATGCAACAGGTCGGTGTGCTGCGAGGACGAGACGTTGACATTGCGAAAAGCGTCATTGGATGTTTCGAGCGCGCGGATCACCGGCGCCAGCTTTATGATCTCGGGGCGGGTCCCGAACAGCGTCAGGACGGTTCGCTGGGTCTGCATGGTGTGGCCGAACCGATGCTTCGCGAGGACGGCGATGTTAACCGCCGCAACGACATAGCGAGGCACGGGTGCCGATTCAATGAACGTCAGGTATGGTGACACGGGGACCTGCGCGGATCCGTGCACTTGTGCGCGGCGGCGCGCAGTTCGCGCTGGCACGGTCGTGCGCCGGCGCTAGAATGGCATCGATGTACTCGATGCCTGCGACGTCGTGATCCCGGCCGGCAGCAAGCACGCCGCCGCGACGGCCGCCGGCGGCATCGGCCGCGGCGAATCGCCGGATCGCGGGCCGGCGCCGGCGGTGATGCTGCTGGTGACGGGGCTCAACATCGGCGGTGCCGAGCGCGTCGTGCTCGACCTCGCGCAGGGCTATCGGCGCGCCGGGGTCCGGACCGTCGTGATGGCGCTCGCCGACCATCGCGACCTGCTGCGGCTGGTCGACATCAGCGGCCTCGACATCCGTTTCATCGCGATGCGCAAGACGCCGGTCGGCTTCGCCAACGCCGTGAACCGGCTCGCCCGCACGATCCGGCGCGAGCGAATCGCCGTGGTCCATGCCCACTTGCCGGAGGCGCTGTTCGTCGCCACCGCGGCACGGCTGTTCGCCCGCTACGCGCTGATCCATACCAGCCACAACTTCGACTTTCCGCGCAGCAAGGGGCTCGCGTTGCGGCTGACCCGCGGCCTGCGCGACGTCGACGTGCTGCTCGCACCCGGCCAGCATCGCGAGTTGAACTGCCGCCGCAGCGAGCTGATCCCGAACGGCATCCGGTTGCCGGCCCGCGCGCCGATGCGGACGCCGTTCGATCCCGCGGTGCGCGGTGCGCGGCTGCTCGCGGTCTGCCGGCTCACCGAACAGAAGAACCCGCAGGCGCTGATCGCCGCGTTCGCTGCGCTTCGGCGAGACCCGGCCCATGCCGCCGTGCGGCTGCAGATCGCCGGCGACGGACCGCTGCGCCCGGCGGTGAACGCGCAGGTCGCCGCGCTCGGTCTCGGCGATGCGGTCGAGCTGCTCGGCATGCGCGGCGACGTCGAGGCGCTGCTGGCGCAGGCCGACGTCTTCGTGCTGTCGTCACGCTACGAGGGCGTGCCGCTCGCGGTGCTCGAAGCCGGCGTGGCCGGCCTGCCGGTGGTCGCGCCGCCGATCGGCGGCCTGCCCTGGCTGCTCGGTGACGACTGCGGCTTCCTCGCCGAACCCGCCGCGCTCGCCGGCATGCTCGACACGGTGCTGCGCGACCCGGCAGAAGCGCAGCGACGCGGGCAGCGGCTGCAACAGCGCGTCTACCAGCGCTTCGGCCAGCAGACCTGCATCGACGCCCACCTGGCGCTGTACCGGGAGCTCGCGGCGGCAGGTTGACCGGGCCGGTCGATCGGGTCGGTCAACTGCCGATTGCGACGGCGCGGTCGTCGAGCACCAGCCCGGCGCCGCCGGTGCGGCGCGGCTCGATCAGCTGCTCGGGTACCGACCGGGTCATCGCGGTGGCGACGTCCTGGCCATAGCGCTCGCGCAGCACGCGCCGCGCCGCCCGCAGCATCGGCGGCCGGTGCAGCAGGTTGTGGGCGTCGCTGCCGATGAAGTGCGCCCAGCCGCGATCGATCAGCCGGAACGCGGTCCGTTCAGCGACCGCGCCGAACCGGCCGGCGACTGATGCCGCGGTCAACTGCAGCAGGCATCCGGCCGCGACGAACGGCTCGATGCAGTCGACAGCGGACATCACCGCCTTGTTGCGCTCGGGGTGCGCGATGATCGGCACCACGCCGAGCGAGCGCAGATGGCGGACCGCGGCGAGCGCGAACGGCGGAATCCGCCCATCGTGCAGCTCCAGCAGGATCGCCGGATCGCCGTTCCAATGACCGACGAACGGTACCTGCCGGCGCTCGACAAGGTCGATCGTCTCGGGCTGCAGATGGACCTCCGCGCCCAGATACAGCGTGACCGGCAGCTGCTTCGATGCGATCAGCCGCGAGAACGCATCGAAGCGCGGCTGCAGCGTGGCCAGCGTATTGTCCCAACGGCCGGCATAGACGTGCGGCGTCAGCACGATGTCGGTCGCGCCGTCCTTCACGGCCAGCTTGATCAGCGCGATCGCTTCCTGCAGGTCGCGGGCTCCATCGTCCACATCGGGCAGATAATGGCAGTGCAGGTCGATCATCTCGGAAGTTTACGGCGGCGGCCGGCCGCATGCTCGCGGCGAATACGGGCAACCGTGACGAAGTCCGCGATCGCCCGAAGGGCGTTGCACCGGGTCCGGCTTGGTCAGGCGCCGCCCGCGCCGCCCTCGATTCGCAGCAGCACGCCCAGCTCGAAGCTGCCGGCAGCGGCGTCCCAGCGCTGCCCGCTGTCGGGTCGGTCCCGATTGGCGAAGCGGACCGCGTAGCGCGGATCGGCGGCGATGCGCGGGTTCGCGTCGGGCAGGCCGACCGCCACCCGCCAGTCGCCCGCCGCCAGATCGGCCGGCAGCGAGACCGACGCGTCGACCACGGTCGGCGCCGAACCATCGGCTGCCGGCAGCCACTGCCGGGGATCGGCGCGGTCGGCATCGAGCGTCACGACCGCACCGGTCGCGGCATGCGTCAGCGTCACTCGCAGCAGCCGCGGGTTGTAGAGCCGCGCCCAGCCGACGTTGCGCACCGCCAGTTCGAGCGGCCAGCGGGCGCCGGGGCGGGCGCTGGCCGGATACCGGGCCATCGCGAGCTCGAACCGGTAGCCGAAGCGGCGTGCCACCTCGGCGGCACAGCCTTCAGCCTGCCAGCGGGCCAGGAAGGTCGGCGTCGCATAGTAGCGATTCAGGTAGGTCAGCGCGTAGGCGCGGCCCTCGGCGAGGATGTCGCGGCAGGTCAGCCGCTGACCCCGCATTTCGCAGGTCTCGCCGCCGAACGGTGCGACCCGCGCCTGTGCGATCGTGTACTGGCGCAGCGCCGGCCGCGGATAGGTGTTCGCGTCGGTCGGCGTCGACATGAAGCAGTCGTTGTGCAGCCCGCTGCGGGCCGCCGCCGAACCGTCGAACGCGCGAGCCGGCGGCACCGGCTCGGGCGACCACGACTGCAGCGTCGCCGGGTACCGGAACAGCACGAAGCGATCGGCCGGCAGCGCGTCGAACAGCGCGTCGCGGACCGCGCGCTGCGCATCCGGCGCGGTCAGCCCCGCGGTCGATCGATGCCATTCGCCCCAGGCGCCGATGAAACCGGCCTCGAGGAACGCCACCACGTCGCGATTGCGCGCCAGTACCGGCGCCAGCTGGCGCAGATGCTGCTGCACGACCGGCAGCGGCGCGTCGGCGTCCCGCGCGGTCGGGTCGGATTCCGGAAAGTTGTAGACGAAGCGCAGCACCACCTTGACGCCGTTCGCGCGCACCCGGGCGAAGCCGGCGTCGAGCCGCGCGAGTAGATCGTCGGGCAGCCGGCCGGACCGGTGGGTATCGAGCCGGATGATCGCGCGCAGCAGCGTATGACCGAGCCGCGCCTGCTCCGCGATCGGCCCGGGGTCCGGCGCGGCCAGATCGCCGGCCCAGCCGGCGAACCCGCGCTCCGGATTCGGGAAGTCTTCGTCCGAGGCGACGTAGCTCACCGTCGCGGCTGCGCTCGACGGCGCCGGCGCGGCGAGCGCAGCCGCCGCAACGACCGTCGCCGCCACTGCGGCCGACGCCGCGGCGCCGATCGCCGATCGCCGCGCCGCCGGCACGGCGTTCCGATCAGTACGCCGCACCTCGATCAGTAGGCCTTCTGATCGCGAACGACCAGCAGCACGGTCCTGAGAATGATCCGCAGATCCATCCAGACCGACCAGTCCCGCAGATAGATCAGGTCGTACTCGACCCGCTTCGTCATCGATTCCAGGTCGTCGCCGCCGCGGTAGCCGTGGATCTGCGCCCAGCCGGTGATCCCCGGCCGCACCTTGTGCCGGATCATGTAGCCGGGGATCAGGCTCCGGTACTGCTCGTTGACCTTCAACGCATGCGGGCGCGGCCCGACGATGCTCATCTTGCCCTGCAGCACGTTGAAGAACTGCGGCAGCTCGTCCATCGAGGTCGCCCGCAGGATCTTGCCGACCGCGGTGACCCGGCCGTCGCCGCGCGTCACCTGGGTGTAGTCCTGCGCGCCGTCTTCGGTGACCGTCATCGAGCGGAATTTCCAGACCGTGATCTCGCTGCCGTCCAGCCCGTAGCGCTTCTGCTTGAAGATCACCGGCCCGCTGCTGGTCAGCTTGATCGCCGCCGCGATCAGCAGCATCAGCGGGCCGGTCAGCACCAGCGCGATCGTCGACAGCACCAGATCCGAGCCCCGCTTGATGAACTCGTCGATGCCGTGGAACGGCGATTCGCAGACGCTGACCACCGGGAAGCTGGCATGGATGTCGATCCGCGGCTGGATCAGATCCACCGGCGGCAGGTTCGGCAGGAAGTAGACCGAAGCCGTACAGTCCCGCAGCGCTTCCAGCATCGCGACCACCCGCGGCTGCGCCGAGACCGGCAGCGCGACATAGATCTGGTCGACCCGCTCCCGCCGCGTGAATTCGCTGAGCGCATCCAGCCCCCCGAGCAGGCCGAGGCCGCCGAGATGGCCGAGCCGGCTGCTGCGGCGCCCATCGAAGAACCCGAGCACGCGCGAATGCAGCACCGGCCGGCGCTGCAGCTCCCGGGCGAACGCGATCCCGACCGCGTTGGCTCCGATGATCACCACGCGGTGCTCGTCGCGCCTCAGCCGGACCAGGAACGCCAGGAACGACGGCAGGCACGGCAGCAGGCAGATCTGCGCGAGCGGCGTCGCCACGGCCCATAGCGCCAGCACGTTCCGGTCGAAATGCTGGAACGAGCCGGTGAGCCCGCTGATCGCACCCAGAATCAGCAGCGCGGCGAGCCACGGCGAGATGACCTGGAAGCCGATGCTGACCCGGGATTCATTGCCGCTCCAGGGCGCCGGATGCAGCACGAAGAACGACAGTGCCGCCAGCAGCTGGTACGGGGTGGTGAACGCGACGCCGTACGGCCAGGCGATGACGAACAGCATCGCCGGCGCCACCGCCGGGATCATCAGCCGCCCCGTCAGGCGCACCAGGCCGCGGTTACCGATGCCGAATCCGCCGTGTTTCGAGGGCTGCACGGCCGGGGCGACGGACGGCGATACCGGATCCACGCCTTCGAAGGATTCGTCTTGGAAGGAACGCATTTGGGAGGACATGGAACGTTGCATCGACGAACTGGCGTGCAGCCTCATGACGAGTAGCCGGAGGTCTGCGCAACGGGTTCCGCAGCGCAGATCATAGGGGACCTCATCGGTCCGGGATTGTCGAGGATGGATTCGAGGCGCCGACTGTCGGAAGACCTGACGAATCGGAGTCCGGAGGCCGGCCGCGGGTTGACGGAGCCGGCAGCCGTTTGGCTGGCGGGCATCGGATCGATCTCACGGGGGCAACGTCCGGGGTCTCGGCGGCGGCGGTGTTCGTTACGCTGCCGCCAGCTCGCCGAGCGGCTGCACAGCCTGCGACTGGGCGGCCTGCCAGGTCTGGAACATCAGCACGGGCCACAGGTAGTACTGCCAGTCGCGCTCGCCGGAGACATGCTCGCGCCAGCGCGCGGCGATCGGCACCGGGTTCAGGTAGCCTTCGCTGGCGATCCGCTGCGGGTCGAGCAGCGCGTCGGCCCACTCGCGCAGCGGCCCGCGCAGCCAGGTGTGCAGCGGCACGCCGAAGCCCTGCTTCGGCCGGTCGAACAGCACCGGCGACAGGTGCCGGGCCAGCAGCTCGCGCAGCACCCATTTGCCGCGGCCGTCGCGAACCTTGTACCGGTGCGGCAGCCGCCAGGCGTATTCGACGACGCGGTGATCGAGCATCGGTACCCGCGTCTCGAGGCTGACCGCCATCGCCGCGCGGTCGACCTTCACCAGGATGTCGTCCGGCAGGTAGCCGAGCGAATCGATCGCCATCATCGTATCGATCGCTGCGCCGCCAGCAGCCAGCGTCGGCCACGGCTTGTCGCCGGCGAGCAGTTCGTCGCGCCGCGACGGCGCGATGATCTCGGCCGGCTGCCAGTACGACGCGTAGCCGTTCTGGTAGAAATCCTCGAGGCGATCGCAGCGCAGCAGCCGGCCGGCCTTGCGGACCCGCTGCAGCGTCGCCCGGTCGGCCAGCGCGGCCGGCAGCAGCCGCCGGGCGTTGCCGAGCGTGCAGGCGAGCAGCCGCTCGGGCGCGATCCCGATCAGCGCCGCCGCCGCCCGCCGCGCCGCCGGCGGCAGCCGGCCGACCCGCCGCCACGACGCGGCGGCGTCGAAATAGCGCGAATAGCCGCCGAACAGCTCGTCGCCGGCATCGCCGGACAGCGCCACGGTCACGTGCTGGCGAGCTAGCCCCGACACCAGCCAGGTCGGAATCTGCGAAACGTCGGCAAACGGCTCGCAGTAGATCGATGCGAGCCGCGGAATCACGTCGCGGGCCGCGGCGTCGTCGACGTAGAGCTCGGTATGCCGGGTACCGAGCGCCTGCGCGACCGCGCGGGCATGGACCGCTTCGTCGTAGCCGGCTTCATGGAAGCCGATCGAGAAGGTCCGCACCGGCGTCCGCGCGCGCTCGGCCATCAGCGCGACGATCGTCGACGAATCGATGCCGCCCGACAGGAACGCGCCGAGCGGCACGTCGGCGATCATCTGGCCGTCGAGCGCCTGGCCGAGCACCGCGGCGAGGCCGTCGACGGCGGCGGCGTCGCTGTCGTAGCGGGCCGGCTCGGCGAGGCCGCGCTCGATCGCGTCGGCGAAGCGCCAGTACGGGGTCGGATCGGCCAGCGTGCGCTGCGCGACGTCCTCGGCGCCGATCGCGAGCCAGGTACCGGGCAGCAGCTTGCCGATGCCGCGGTAGATGCTGTGCGGCGCCGGCACGCAGCCGTCGCGCAGCAGCATGCCGAGCGCATCGAGGTCGACCGTCGCGTCGAAACCGGGCAGCGCCCGCAGCGCCTTCAGCTCCGACGCGAACGCCAGGCCTCCGCCGACCCAGCCGAGGTAGAGCGGCTTCTCCCCGATCCGGTCGCGCGCCAAGTAGAGCCGGCGCTGCTGCCGGTCCCAGAGCGCGAGCGCGAACATCCCGACCGCGCCTTTCAGCGTCCGCTCCAGGCCCCAGCGCGCGATCGCCGCGAGCAGCGTCTCGGTATCGGAAGTGCCGCGCCACTGCGGCTCGCCGAGCGCGCGGCGCAGCTCCAGGTGGTTGTAGATCTCGCCGTTGTAGGCGAGCACGTAGCGGCCGCATGCCGATGCCATCGGCTGGTGACCGGCGGCCGACAGGTCGACGATCGCGAGCCGCCGGTGTGCGAGCGCGATGCCGGCTTCGCGGTCGATCCACACGCGGGCGTCGTCGGGGCCGCGATGACGGATCGCCGCAGCGGCGCGTCCGAGCCCGTCCTGCACCGCGTCATCGACGCGACCGAAGAAACCGACCAATCCGCACATCAGGAACAGGACCTCGAAGTGGCGTGCGCCTACCGGACCGTCAACCGCGTACCGAGTGCGAAACGGCCGCGCGCCGGCGACCAGGATTGACCGAGCGCGGGCTGTTCGGCGTTGGCGAAGCGGATCGCGTAGCGGGGGTCGCCCGCAAGCCGCGCGTCGCGATCCGGTAGACCGATCCAGACATCGTAATCGCCTGGCGGCAGCTCGTGCGGCAGAATCACACTGCCCGTGACATCTGCCACGGTTTCACCTGGCAATGACGGCGACCAGCGCCGCGGATCGACGCCGGCCACCGTGACTTCGGCCCGTGCATCGCCCTCGACCGCGGTCAGCAGCACGGTCAGGTCGCGGCGATTGTAGAGCGGCGCCCAACCGTCGTTGCGGACGCCGAACGCGAAGGCGAGCGGCACGCCGCGATCGCCGGCGCGCGGATGGCGCACGGTTTCGAGCGCGAGGCGGTAGCCGAGCGAGCGAGCGACCTCGGGAAGGCAGCCGTCGCGGGCCCACCGCTCGTGGAACGCCGGCCGGAAGTAGTGGGCATTCAGGTAGGTCATCGCGTAGCGGCGGCCTTCGGCAAGCACGTCGCTGCAGGCGCTGCGCGGCGCTGCGCCATCGCAGGTCTCGCCGCCGCTGGGAACGTAGGCGGCACGCCCGGCGACCATCGCCCGCAGTTCCGGCTGGTCGTTCGGGTAGGTGCCGACGTCGGTGTCGTCGCTGAGGAAACAGTCGTTGTGATGGCCGGCACGGGCGCTCGCGGTCGCCCCGAACGCGGCCGTGGCGTCGAAGGACGCGCCGAACCACGCAAGCAAGTCCGGCGGCGAACGGAACAGGACGAACCGCTCGTCCGGCAGCGCCGCCAGCAGCGCATCGCGGATCCGCAACCGGTTCACCGACTGGTCCAGCCCGCTCGCCGAGCTGTGCCATTCGCCCCAGGCGCCGATGAATCCGGCCTCGAAGAATGCGATGACGTCGGCGTTGTCGCGCAGCATCGGCGCCAGTTGCTCGATATGGCGCAGCGCCTGTTCGATCGACGCGTCCTGCGCCAGCTGGTCGCTGCCGAAGTCGTCTTCCGGGTCGTTGTACGAGAAACGCAGCACGACCTTCACGCCGGCTTCTCGCGCCGCCGTGAAGCCGGCAGAGAGCGCGGCCAGGAAATCGTCGGTCAGATCGCGGTCGATGAACGCGTCGAGCCGCACGTAGGAGCGCAGCAGCGTGAAGCCCTCGGCGGCCTCGGCGCGCAGCTCTTCCGGCGCGACCGCCGCGAGATCGCCAGCGGCACCGAAGAAGCCGCGCTCGGGGTTGGGCAGCGCCATCTCGGTCGGCGCCAGCGTCGCCTGGACAGTATCGGCGCCCGCGGCGCTGCCGCCCGAGACGGCGGCTCCGCCGCCCGAACCGCCGCAGCCGAGCAATGCCAGCGGCACGACCGCGAACATGATGCGGGCTGTCTTCGACATGACGCTCCCGGCCGGAGACCGCAAGTATAGTCCCGTCGGCACCGGCCGGCCCGGTGCCTTCCGGTATCCTTGCGTCCGATCAAGACCCCGCAGACCGATGCCCGAAGCCACACGCGCAGACCAACGCCACCCGGCCACAGCGACGTGCCTGCCCGCGCACGGCGCGCCGCCGCGGACGCTGCTCGTCGTCGTCGACTCGCTGCACGGCGGCGGCGCCGAGCGGATCACCGTCAACCTCGCCGAGCGGTTCGCCGCCGACGGCTGGGCCGTCACGCTGGTCACGCTCTCCTCCGATCGGAACGACGTCTATCCGCTGCCCGCCGGGATCGAGCGGCTCGCGCTGAATGCGCTGCAGCCGTCGGGCAGCCTGTTGCGTGCGCTCGCGACCAACCGTGCCCGCGTCGTGGCGCTGCGCCGGCTGCTGCTCGCGCGCGCTCCGACGCTGGTGCTCGGCGCGATGGCAACCAGCGCCGTGCTCTGCTGCCTGGCCGCGCTCGGTACCCGGCGCGCAGTGATCGCGTGGGAGCACTGTGATCCGGTCATGTCGTTTTCCGAGCGCAAATGGGACCTGCTGCGCCGCTACGCCTACCGGCGCGCTGCGGTCGTCGTCGCGCTGACCGAATCGGGCGCGCACTGGATCCGGGCACACACCCATGCCCGCCGCGCGGTCGCGATCCCCAATGCGGTGACCGCGGCGCTCGCGTCGCCGCTGCCGCCGATCGATCCGGACTCGGTCGTCACGCCGTCGGCCCGGCTGCTGCTCGCGGTCGGCCGGCTGACCCGGCAGAAGGGCTTCGATCTACTGCTCGACGCATTCGCGCCGGTGGCGGCGCGGCACCCCGACTGGACGTTGGTGATCCTCGGCGAAGGCGAAGACCGCGCCGCGCTGACGGCGGCGACGGCAGCCCATGGCCTCGCCGGCCGCGTGCTGCTGCCGGGCTGGGTCGGCAACGTCGCCGACTGGTACCGGCGAGCCGATGCGTTCGTGCTGAGCTCCCGGTGGGAAGGCTTTCCCGGCGTTCTCGCCGAGGCGATGAGCCACGGATTGCCGGCGGTCAGCTTCGACTGCCGTACCGGCCCGTCCGACATGATCGAGGACGGCGTCGACGGCCTGCTGGTGCCGCCGGAAGATCGTGCGGCGCTGACCGCCGCGCTGCTGCGCGTGATCGAGGATGCGCCGCTGCGTGCCCGGCTAGCCGCGGCGGCGCCGCGGATCGCCGAACGCCTGACGCCGCAGCGGATTCATGCGCAGTGGCAGGCACTGATCGCGTCACTGCCGGCCGGCGGCTGACGGTCCGGTCGGCGCTCCGCCGGCGGCCGTCGCGCCAGCGGCAGTCGCACCGGGCGATGACACGCTGGCCGGCCCTGCGGGCGAGCCAGCGGGCCGCGACGCCGCGGCACTGCGTCGCGGCGCCGGCGCGTCGTCGCTGCCGCCCTTGGCGTAGAGCTCGTAGCTCTTGTAGCCGGAAGCCTCGCCGTAGAAGCGCTCGGCGGTCTTGAAGTCGTGACCGTTGACGACGATGCCAAGCGGCTGCGCCTTGATCCGGCGCAGCCGGCGCAGCGTCTTCTGCACCAACGAGACCGGCGTCGCGCCCGAACGCGTGACCAGGATCGTCCGCGAGCACGCGGCGGCGATCATCATGCCGTCGGAAACGACTTCGAGCGGCGGTGCGTCGACGATGACGACGTCGAACGCGTCCTCCATCATCTGCACCATCTGCTGCAGGTGGTTCGGCGTCGCGACGTTGAAGGCCTTGCCCTTGACCCGGCCGGCGGTCACGACGCGCAGCCGCGTGCCGGGCACCTCACGGATCGCCTCGGTAATCTCGATGTCGCCCATCAGCGCCTGCGCCAGGCCGACATGCGAACTGGACAGCCCGAGCAACCGGTGCACCGACGGCCGGTACAGGTCGGCATCGATCAGCAGCACGCGCCGGGTCTTGGACAATGCCAGCGCGAGGTTGCTCGCGACCGTGCTCTTGCCTTCGGACGCCACCGCCGAGGTGATCGCGATCGAACGGATCGTGCCATCGAGCACCGAGAAATGCACTGACGCCGCGCCCATCCGCATCATCTCGCTGAAGAACGCCTCCGGTTCGCTCGCGACCAGCAGGCCGCGAGTCCGGGCCTGCGCCCGCGTCAACTGCGGCAGCGTCGCGATCACCGGCAGTCCGAGCGTCTTCTCGAACGATTCGATCGAGCGGACCGAACGGTCGGTCTCGCTGCGCAGCACCGCGGCGACCAGCCCGGCCACCAGCCCGAGCAGCGCGAAGCTCAGCACGGTCAGCGTCTTGCGCGGCTTGACCGGCCGCAGCGGCGCGACCGCCGCATCGACGATCCGCGCGGTCGGGGTCTGCACGTCGGTCGAGGCGGACGTCTCCTTCAGCCGCGACAGGAAGGTCGTATAGAGCTGCCGGTTCGACGCGACGTCCTGCTCCAGGATCGCGACCTCGGCTTCCTTGCGGTTGTCGCGCTGCGCGGCGCGCATCGTCTGGTCGAGCGTGTTCTGCAGCGCCTGCTCGGTCGAGACCGCGAGCTGGTAGTCCTTGTTGATCGAGTTGATCACGCCGTCGATCTCGCGCGCCAGCGCGGTCTGCGCGGCGCGGACGTCGGCCTCGGCGGTCCGATAGGTCGGATGCGACGGGCCGAAGCTCGCGGCGACCGAATTGAACCGCGACTGGGCATCGGCGACCGCACCGCGCGCCCGCAGGACGCCGGGGTTCGACGCGACCGGCGGCGCATTCTCGCGGCCGGCGACGCCCGGCTTGACCTGGTTGTAGACCTGCAGCGCCTGCGCCCGCCGCACCCGCGCATCGACCAGCCGCTGCGTGATATCCGAGACCTGTCCGCCGGCGCCGCCTGCAGTGCCGCCCTGCCGCTCGATCAGATTGGCCTTTTCGCGGGCATCGGCGAGCGCCCGCTCCGACACGTCGAGATTCTGCTTCAGCTCGGCGACCCGCTCGGCCAGCCAGCCGTTGGCGCTGATGGTCATGCGCATCCGCATGTCCATCTCGGCCTGGATGAACGCTTCGGCGACGCGGTTCGCGATCCGAGCGGCCAGCACCGGATCGGGCGATTCGTAGCTGACCAGCACGAGCTGGCTCTGCCGGACCGCCTCAATGTGCAGGCCGTCGGCGAGCTCGCGCAGCACCGCCTCCTCGCCCGGGTCGGTCAGCACGTAGCGTTCGCCCTTGAGCGCGCGCAGGTCGCTCGCCGGCAACGGAGCGCCGGGCTTGTCGGCGGTACCGGAAGGCGACGCGCGCAGCGCCGGCGCGTTGGCCGGGTCGGAAGCGGCGGCGGAATTTCCGGCGGCAGCGCGTGCCGCCTGCGCGATCTCGCGAAAGCGCGGATGATTGGTCAGGTCGAGATCGCGGATCACCCGCAGGCCGACTTCACGCGAGCGCAGGAACTGGGTCTGGGTGCGGACGTGATCGCGGTCGGAGCTCAGGCCCGGATAGACCTCCTCGATCGACACCACCTTGGTCTTGGTCGCTTCGATCAGCAGCGTCGCCGACGCCTGGTAGATCGGCGTCATCATCAGCGCGGCGAGCACGCCGAGCGCCGTGGCGAGCGCGACCGCCGCCAGGATCAGGAACCGATGGCGGGCGACGATCCGCCAGAACGCGATCAGTGCCGGCGTCGCCTGGTGGATGAAACTGTCGGTCGCCGAAGCCTGCACTTCCGGTCGCGGATCGGGCGGGAGCATGAATCGGGAGGAGTCGGAATGGTTCATGATGCAAGCTTAGGTCCGACCGACGAACGGTCGATAGCCATAAATCACGGTCCCTGCGAGAAAACTCGACGAGTGAACAGGCCTAGCTCGGCCGGCCGAACGAGACGTACTCGATGCCGGCCTTCCGCATCTGCTCCGGATCGTAGAGATTGCGGCCGTCGAACACCAGCTTGCACGCGAGCGCCGTACGCATCGCCTGGGTATCGGGCGAGCGGAATTCCTTCCATTCGGTGACGATCACCAGCGCGTCGGCGCCTTCGAGCGCGGCGCGCGCGGTCGGCGCCAGGATCAGGTCCGGCCGGTCGCCGTAGATCGCGCGGCACGACGCCATTGCCTGCGGATCATAAGCGCAGACGGTGGCGCCTTCGGCCCACAACCCTTCCATCAGCACCCGCGACGGCGCCTCGCGCATGTCGTCGGTGCCGGGCTTGAAGGCGAGCCCCCAGAGCGCGATCCGGCGGCCGCGCAGGTCGCCCATGCGGTCGCGGACCTTCTGCAACAGCCGCAGTTTCTGACGATCGTTGACATCCTGGACGGCATTGACCAGCGCCAGCGGCATGCCCAGCTTCCGGGCCAGCACGATCAGCGCCGACACGTCCTTCGGGAAACACGAGCCGCCGTAGCCGGCACCCGGATAGAGGAAGGCGGTGCCGATCCGCGGATCCGAGCCGATGCCGTGACGGACGTCCTCGATGTCGGCGCCGAGCCGCTCGGCGAGCCCCGACAGCTCGTTCATGAACGAGATCCGGGTCGCGAGCATCGCGTTGGCCGCATACTTGGTCAGCTCCGACGATCGGCGCGACATCACCACCATCCGCTCGCGGTTGCGCTGCAGCGGTGCATACAGCTGCTTCAGCACGTCGACGACGCCGGCATCGCTGCTGCCGACGACGATCCGGTCCGGCGTCATGAAGTCGCCGATCGCGGCGCCCTCCTTCAGGAACTCGGGGTTGGACGCGACCGGCGCCCGGCAGGCCGCGCCGCGCGCCGCCAGCGTCTCGGCGATGGTCGCCTCGACCAGGTCGCAGGTGCCGACCGGCACCGTGCTCTTGACCACCACGATCGTGTCGCGGTCGACCAGTTGCGCGATCGAGCGCGCCGCCGCCAGCACGTGGCCGACGTCGGCCGAGCCGTCCTCGTCGGGCGGCGTGCCGACCGCGATCATGAAGATGTCGGGATACCAGCCGCCGCCGGCGGTGCCGTCGACGGTGTCCTCCAACCGGGTCGTGAAGCGCATCCGGCCGGCGCGGGCGTTGCCGGCGATCAGCGCATCGAGACCGGGCTCGTGGATCGGAACCTCGCCGCGGTTCAGCATATCGATCTTGCGCGGGTCCAGGTCGACGCAGACCAGGTCGTGCCCGACGTCGGCGAGGCACGCCGCGGTGACGAGGCCGACATAACCACTTCCGATCACACAAACTTTCATACTGAGATCCTCAACGGATGGCCTGGATCGTCCGGCTGCTGCCTGGCTCGCCCGGTCTAGTTCCTTCAGCCGGCGACTAGGCCGTCCGGCTGGCGAGCATCGCGGCGGCGATCTCCGGCTCGCTGCGATACCAGTCGACGAAGCGCGCCATGCCGTCGGCGAGCGGCGTCCACGGCCGCGCCCCGCCCAGTTGCTCGAGCAACGCCGGATCGGCGGCGGTCATCGGCACGTCGCCGGGCGGCAGCGGCTCGAACCGGCGTATTGCCGCCCGGCCGGCGAGCGCCTCGACCGTCTCGATCAGGCCGTTCACGGTAACCGGGCTGTCGCTGCCGATGTTGACGATCCGATGATCGATCGGCGACGCGCTACCGGCGGCGGGCCGGTCGATCAGCCGGACGATGTTGTCGACCGCATCGTCGACGAAAGTGAAATCGCGGCGCGGCAGGCCGTCGCCGAACACCCGGATCGGCGTGCCCGCGATGATCTTCTCGGTGAACAACCACGGCGCCATGTCGGGGCGGCCCCAAGGGCCGTAGACGGTAAACAGCCGCAGCCCGGTCGCGCGCAGCCCGTACAGATGACAATACGATTGCACCATCAGCTCGTTGGCCCGCTTGGTCGCGGCGTAGAAGCTCGACGGCGTGTCGACCGTGTCGGTCTCGCGAAACGGCGGGTCGGCACGATCGCCGTAGACGCTGGAGCTGCTGGCATACACCAGGTGCGGCGCCCGGTGATGACGGCACGCCTCGAGCAGCACCGTGGTGCCGACCAGGTTGCTGCGCGAATAGGCGAGCGGCTGCTGCATCGAGTAGCGGACGCCGGCCTGCGCCGCCAGGTGCAGGACCGTGTCGACCGGGCCGCCGGCCGCGGCGAAGATGGCGTCGATCGCGGCGGGATCGGCGATGTCGGCCCGGTGGAACGCGAACCGGCCGGCGTGCGGGCCGCCGGTCAATTGCCGCAGCCGCGCCTCCTTCAGGATCGGCGGGTAATATGGATTCAGGTCGTCGATGCCGATCACCTGATGGCCGGACGACAGCAGCCGCCGGGCGGCATGCATGCCGATGAAGCCGGCGGCGCCGGTCACGACGAAGGTGCGGCCGCTGGCGGCCGCGGTTGCGCTGGCTGAGGTTGCGCTGGCTGGCATCGGAAAGCGGCTTTCGAGGAGGTGATCTCCGGTTGTGAATGCCGGTTCGGAACGACAGTATGCCCTGCGCCGCACGTCGCGCGCGTGATCCAGTGCCGCCCGCGGGGCGTCTGCTTCATGGACAATGCAGCGTGCCAGCGCCCTGCCCGCCCTTCGATGCCTGACGGAACCGCCAGTGCCGCCCCGCCGCGCGGCGACGGCCGGCGTGCGCTGCGCAGCCTGTCGTGGCTGCTGCTGTTCGCCGTGCTGTCCAAGGGCGCCGGTTTCTTCAAGGAAATGGCGCTGGCGCACCGCTTCGGCATCGCCGCGATCACCGACGCTTATGCTCTCGGCTTCGCCTGGGCAATCTGGCTGCCCGGCATCTTCGCGTCGATCGCGCTCGCGGTCGTGGTGCCGGCGCTCGCGACGCTGCGCACGCGGCCCGAGGCCGAACGCCGCCAGTTCGTCGCCGAGCTGATCGGGCTGACGCTCACGGCCGGCGTCGTCGCCGGCATCCTGACCGCACTGGTGCCACTGCTGCGCCTGGCCGGAGTGCCGCTCGACGACTCGCTCGCGCAGACGCTGCCGCTGCTCGCCTGGCTGGTACCGGCATCGTTCATTACCGCGCTGGCAACGGCACTGCTGGTCGCCGAGCACCGGCATTCGAACCTCGCGCTCGAGGGCCTGCCGTCGGCGTTGCTGATCGTCGCGCTGCTGCTGCCGGCCCGGATCGACCTGGCGACGCTGTGCCTGGTCACGGCGGCCGGCTACGGCGTGTACGCGGTCGCGGTCCTGCTGCAGCTGCGCGCCACCGGCCAATCGCTGATGCCGCGCTTCGGCTTCGGCGCGCCGGCCTGGCGGGTGCTGGCGACCGCGTCGGCGGCTGTCCTGATCGGCAACGCCTGCGCCGGCTCGCTGATGCTCGCCGACCAGTCGCAGGCCGCCGCACTCGGCGCCGGCGCCGCCGCGACGCTGGCGTTCTCGAGCCGCCTGCTGCAGCTGCCGGCGGTACTGCTGTCGACGCTGATCTCGCGGGCCACGCTGCCGGTATTCGCGCAGATGCAGGCCGAAGGCCGCGACACCCGGCCGCTGGTGCTGCGCGCCAGCCTGATCGCCGGCGCGGTCGGCGCCGCCGGCGCGCTGATCGTCTGGCTGGCGGCCGAGCCGCTGGTCGCGCTCGCGTTCCAGCGCGGCCAGTTCACCGCCCGGGATGTCGCCGTCACCGCCGGCGCGTTGCGCTGGGGCATTCTGCAGCTGCCGGCCTTTCTCGCCTCCATCGTGCTGGTCCAGGCGCTGCTCGCCCGCCGCCGCTTCGCCGCGGTCGCCGCCAGCGGCATCTTCAACCTGGTCGCCAAGATCGGCGCCAACGCCTGGCTCGCGCCGCGGATGGGCGTCGACGGCATCGCGCTCGCGACCTCGCTGGTGCTGACCGCATCGTTCGGCATCCTGCTGGCCGCCTACCTGCGACGGCCCGAAGGAGCAACATGACCAGCGCCGGACGACCACTGCGCGTTTCGTTCGCGATTCCGCACCTGGCGCGCGGCGGTGGTGCCGAGCGGGTGATGCTGACGCTGCTGCACCGGCTGGACCGGGTACGCTTCGAGCCGCGACTGCTCGTGCTCGATGCGACCCGCAACGAGCTCGCCGCCGAACTGCCGGCCGACGTCGCCGTGACCAACCTCGGCGTCAGCCGGGTCCGCTACGCCTGGCGGCCGCTCACGCGCGCGCTCGCCGCCGAGCGGCCCGACGTGCTGCTGTCCGGCCTCGGCCATCTGAACCTGCTGATCGCGATGCTGCGGCCGCGGCTGCCGCGCAGCCTCGCGGTGATCGGCCGCGAGACGTCGGTCGTCACCGTATTCAACGACAACTTTAGGACCGCCGCGCTGCGCAACTTCGCGTACCGCCGCTGCTATCGCAATCTCGATCTGGTGATCTGCCAGTCACGCGACATGCAGAACGACCTGGTGGACCGGCTAGCGTTTCCGCGTGAACGGACCCGGCTGGTGCCGAACCCGGTCGACGTCGAACGGGTCCGCATGCTCGCCGCGACGGGCACGGCCGTTACGGCATCCGGATCCGCCGATCCCGCGATCGCCCCCGCCGATCCGGCCCGCCCGCTGCGGCTGGTCGCGGTCGGCCGGCTCGCGCCGCAGAAGGGATTCGACCTGCTGCTCGACGCGGTGGCGCGGCTGCCGGAGCGCGCGGTCGAACTCGACGTGATCGGCGACGGCCCGGTTCGGGGCTCGCTCGAGGAGCAATGCGCGCGGCTCGGCCTCGGCAACCGCGTCCGATTGCGTGGCTTCGATGCCAATCCGTATGCCTGGATGCGTCGTGCCGATGCCCTCGTGCTGAGCTCGCGCTACGAAGGACTGCCGAACGCGGTGCTCGAGGCGCTCGCGGCCGGCACGCCGGTGATCGCGACGCCGTGCCCCGGCGGGCTCGACGAGATCGCGGCGAACACCGGCGGTGTCACGCTGGCCGCCGCGATCAGCGCCGAAGCGATTGCCGCGGCGATCACGCGCTTCGCCGCCGTCGATCCGGCGGCCCGTTCGCAGACGATCGACATCGGCCGCTACGAGGCCGGTGCGGTCGTCCGTGCCTATGAAGCGGTAATCGACGAGGCAGCGGCGATCGCCGGCGCCCGCTCGGGTGCAGCACCCGACCGGTAGTGCATCGACACGATCAGCAGCGTGATCAGCCAGTACGGGAAGTCGAGCATGTTGTGCGTCGTCATCGAATACAGCACGACGATCGCCGCGCAACCGGCCTGCACCTTCCAGTTGCCGAAATAGTTGCCGGTCAGCACCAGCGCGACCAGCGTCAGCCACCCGGCGACGCCGGTCAGGCCGTACTCGGCCGCCATCAGTACCAGCTGGTTATGCGGCGCGACGCTGTACTCCCACAGGTGAGTCGCGCCGGCGCCGGCGCCCGCCCACCGGTGCGAGATAGGAAGAGCGTCG
>JBFWQR010000128.1:0-23549 GCA_050249335.1 Lautropia sp. | reverse complement strand
GGTCGCCCAACGTCCGGATGTGGCTCCCCGACCAGGGCCGGGGCGGGCCGGTGACGCGGCCGGTCTTGCCGACGGTGCCGAACGCGGCGCCGGCGGCGAGCCGGTCGCCGGTCCTGACCGCGATCGAGTCGAGGTGGCAGTACATCGTCAGCAGCCCGGCGCCGTGGTCGATCCAGACCGTGTTGCCGTTGAAGAAGTAGTCGCCGGTATCGATGACGCGGCCGGCCGCGGCGGCGACTACCGGCGTGCCGACCGGCGCCGCGATGTCCATGCCGCTATGCGGGCTGCGCGGCTGGTTGTTGAATACCCGACGCAGGCCGAACGAGCTCGAGCGCGGACCCTTGACCGGCTGCAGCAGCCGCAGTGTCGCCGGCGACGCCGCGCTGGTGGTCGCGATCACCGCCTGCTGGTGCTTGCGCTCGCGCTGGTAGCGCGCCAGATCGGCCGGGTCGAGGTCGACCTTGCCGGGCTCGACCGTCAGCCGCTGCTCGCGGTACTTGTGCTCGCCGATCGCGATCCGCAGCCGCTCCTCGCGGCCGGGCCGAACAATCGTCAGGACCTGCTCGCCGGGCTTGGCCGACAGCGCGATGCCGACGACGGCGACCCAGCCGTCCGGCGCACCGGTCACCAGTACCGGCACCGCGCCGAACATGGCCCGCGGCGGCCGCAGCGACGCACCGAGCTCGACGATCGCAACGCCGCCGGGCACCGCGCGCGCCTGCGGCAGGCGCGCCGCGAGCTCGGCCGCGGGGGCGGCGAGCGCCGGGCGCGGCAATACCGCAGCGAGCGCGGCCGGAAGCGCCGCGATCAGCGACACCACGATGACGAATCGATGGCGCTTGCGTGACAACACGGACCTCCGCGAGGATTGTCGCCGAATCGGCGATGGTTGTTGCCGCACCGGCAGCGTTTGCCGCTATGCTCGCGGCTGCCGGCACCGGCCGTGGGATTGTCCCACGTTCCGCGGCGCGGTCTGACGGCCGGCGGCCTGCCAGGGAGCGGCCGGCTGACGCCATGCGAGGGGTCCGAATGGCCGGTGCCAGTCTGCTGACGCTGCTCGACGACATCGCATCGATCCTCGACGATGTCTCGGTGCTGACCAAGGTTGCCGCCAAGAAGACCGCCGGCGTGCTCGGCGACGACCTGGCGCTCAATGCCCAGCAGGTCGCCGGTGTCCATGCCGACCGCGAGCTGCCGGTGGTCTGGGCGGTGTTCAAGGGCTCGGCGGTCAACAAGGCGATCCTGGTGCCGGCCGCGCTCGCGATCAGCGCGTTCGCGCCGTGGCTGGTGACGCCGTTGCTGATGGCGGGCGGCCTGTTCCTCTGCTACGAGGGCGTCGAGAAGCTGGCGCACGCGTTCGAGCATCGCGCCGCGTCGTCGCATGGCGATGCCGCCGCGGTGCACGCCGCAGCCACGGCCACAGCCCCGACCGCAACCGCAACCACGGCCGCGGCCCCGACCGCAGCCACGGCCGCACCAGCCGATGCCGGCACGGTCGGCCATACCGAGAAGGACAAGATCAAGGGCGCGGTCCGCACCGACTTCATCCTGTCGGCGGAGATCATCGCGATCACGCTCGGCACCGTCGCCACCGCGGCGCTGCCGACGCGGATCGCCGTGCTGGTCGGCATCGCCGCGATCATGACCGTCGGCGTCTACGGCCTGGTCGCCGCGATCGTCAAGCTCGACGACCTCGGCCTGCATCTGAGCCAGCGCCGCGGTGACGCGGCCGGCGCACGGCTCGCGCGCCGGCTCGGCCGCGGCATCCTGACGGCGGCGCCCTACCTGATGAAAGGCCTGTCGATCGCCGGTACCGCCGCGATGTTCCTGGTCGGCGGCGGCATCCTGACGCATGGCGTCGCGACCCTGCACCACTGGATCGAAGCCGCGACCACCGCGGCGGCGACGGTTCCCGGCGCCGGCGTGATCTTCGAGGCGTTGACGCCGATGCTGATCAATGCCGCCGTCGGCATCGCTGCCGGCGCAGTGGTGCTGCTGCTGGTCAATGGCGGCAAGCGGCTGTTCGGTCGAGATCGGGCCGCGCAGTAGCCCGTTGCCCGCCGTCCCACGCTCTCAGCGGGACTTGACCAGCTCGACCAGCTTGCCGACGTCGATCCGGCGCGACTGCGCCTCGATCTGCGGCACGTAGCGCGTCTGCAGCGCCTTGGCTTCCTCGAACAGCGTGCCGAACGCGTCCTTCAGCGCCGCGGTCGACAGCGTGCGGCCGCCGGCATAGTAGCGGCGCGCCACCTGGCCGATCGCCCAGGTGGTCGCGAACGAGAACGCCATGCCGGTCGCGCCGCGACCGAGTCCGCCGAGCAGCCCGCCGCCGGCCTTGCCGAGCAGGCCGCCGAGCAGCCGGCGGCCGATATCCTCCAGATACTGGCCGGTGACGCCGACGCCGAGCGTCGCGAGCAGGTCTTTGACGTGGCCGCGGTCGAGGTCATAGCCGTGGGTCTTGCCGATCCGGTAGACCAGCTTCATCTGCAGCGGGATGATCGCGAGCGACGCGAGCGACTGCGGCAGCAGTTCCAGCGCGCCGTTCATGATCGCCGCATTGAGGATCATCCGGTCGACTGCGGCGTCCTGCGGGCCGGCGGTATCGCGGCCGCCGGCCGCGCCGGCCGGCACCGCCAGCCGGCCGCTGTCGGCGGTGCCGATGTCGACCTTGCCGCCGGCGACTTCGGCGGCGGCGACCGCGTCGACATCGATCGCGACCTGCTGCGCGTCCGCCACGGCGATCGGATCGGCCTCGGCCGGCGCCGGCGCGTCGCTCGCCGCACCCGTCACGTCGCCGCTGTCGAGCGCGACGGTCGCCAGCGCATCGGCATCGGCCAGCGCCGGCACCGTGGCGCGGGCATCGAGGCCGAGCGCCGTCGCGAGCCGCTCGAGGAAGGCGGTCTCGCCGGCATTGCGCAGAGCGTCGGCGTCGACGACGCCGACCGCGTACTCGTAGGCAAGCTGCTTCAGATCGCGCGTCGAGAGTTGCGCCGCAGCGTTCTCGACGGTGATCTTGCGCAGCAGCACGTCGCGGTACAACGCGGTGATCGGCGCCGCACCGCCGGCATCGAGCGCCTCGGCAACCCGGCGGACCTCGCTGCGCTCGGCGTCGGCCTTGTCACCGTCGGCGAACGCCGCCAGCAGCGCGATCGCGACGATCGCTTGGCGTTCCTGGTCGGTCATCGAAAGCACCTCCTGAGACGGATCGATCGGACGGACCATCATAGCGAGGCCGCCCGCGGCCGGCCCGGACGCGAGCGTGGCCATTCCGGCATGATGCGTCCGGATCGGGCTCAGTCAGTCACGCCGCTCGCCGATCTGCTGGCGCCACATCGCGTAGTACAGGCCGCCGCGCGCCACCAGGTCCGCATGCGTGCCGCTCTCGACGATCCGGCCGCGCTCGAGCACGTGGATCGTGCCGGCATGCAGGATCGTCGAAAGCCGGTGCGCGATCAGGATCGTGATCCGGTCGCCGGCCGCCGACACCGCGCGGACGGTCTCGGAGACCTTCTCCTCGGTCAGCGAATCGAGCGCCGAGGTCGCCTCGTCGAAGATCAGCAGGCGCGGGCGGCGCACCAGCGCCCGCGCGATCGACAGCCGCTGGCGCTCGCCGCCCGACAGCTTCAGGCCGCCCTCGCCGATCCGCGCATCGAGCCCGTCCGGCGACTGCGTCACCAGGTGCGCGCAGGCGGCCTGCTCGAGCGCCGCCAGCATCTCGGCATCGGTCGCGTCGGGCTTCACGAACTGCAGGTTCTCGCGGATCGTGCCGCTGAACAGCTGCGTCTCCTGCGTCACCAGCCCGATCTGGCGGCGCGCCTCGTTGAAGCGCAGCTCGCCGGTCGCGACGTCGTTGTAGTAGACCTCGCCGGCCACCGGCCGGTAGAGCCCGACCAGCAGCTTGACCAGCGTCGACTTGCCCGAGCCCGACGGCCCGACGAACGCGATCGTGTCGCCCTGCGCGGCGCCGAAGCTGACGCCGTCGAGCGCGTTCTGCGCCGCGTCGCGGTGGCGGAACACGACCGACTCGAACCGCACCGTGGTGACCGGGCCGAGCGGCACCGGCGATGCCGGCCGGCGCTCGATCGGCCGCTGCATCAGCGCGTCGAACTGCAGCAGCGAAGCGTCGGCCTCGCGATACGCCAGGATGATGTTGCCGAGTTCCTGCAGCGGCTGGAAGATCGCGACCGAGATGAACTGCATCGCGATCAGCTCGCCGGTGGTCAGCACATCGCGGAAGATCAGCCAGAGCAGCGTGAACAGGATCGAATGCCGCAGCAGCGACAGCGTCGAGCCCTGCAGGAACGACAGCAGCCGGATCCGCTTGACCTTCTGCATCTCGAGCCCGAAGATCCGCACCGTCTGCGCCTGCAGCCGGCGGATCTCGGGAAAGGTCAGGCCCAGGCTCTTGATCAGCTCGATGTTGCGCAGCGACTCGGTGATGAAGCCGGCGCTCTTCGCGGTCTCGCGGACGATCGAACGCTGCTGCGCCTTGATCTCGCGCGACAGCAGCCCGGTCAGCCCGCCGAGCACCAGCACGCCGAACAGGAACACCGGCACCAGCGCCCAGTGCCGCGTCACCGAATACCAGGCGAGGAAACCGACGCCGACCAGCGACGAGAACAGGATGTTGATGAAGGCATTGATGAAGCGCTCGGTGTCGCTGCGCACCTTCAGCAGGATCGACAGCGCCTCGCCGCTGCCGCGCTCCTGGTAGGCCTCGTGGGTCAGCCGCAGCGACTGGCGCAGCCCGTCGTTGAAGATCTGCGTACCGAAGCGCTGCACCACCAGCCGCGTCAGGTACTCCTGCACCGCCTTGGCGAGCCGCGACGCGATCGCCACCACCACCGCCAGCGCCAGCAGCTGCAGCGCGCCGGCGAACCGTGCATCGGCCGTCAGCCCCGGCTGCGGCGTCGCATAGCGGTCGATGATCATGCCGAACAGGATCGGGTCGACCAGCGCCAGCACCTGGGCGGTGCCGGCGAGCAGCAGCGACAGCGCGATCAGCCCGCGGTGCGGCCGCAGGTAGGTCCAGAGGATCTTCAGAGGACCCTGCGCATCAGCTGGGCCAGCTCCGGCGCACGCAGCAGCCGGATCCGGCGCTCGCCGGCGAACGCCACCGCCTGCTCGCTGATCGCGCCGGTCGCGACGAACAGGATCTCGTCGGCTTCGCGCCGCTCGCGCGCGGCGACCAGCTCGCGCAGCGGCTCGACGCCGCTGCGCGCCGCCTTCCAGCGCCGGCCGCTGACCAGCGACTTGCGGCCGTCGCGGCTCAGCTCGAAATCGACGCCGGGCGCATCGACCCGCGCGACCGCATAGCCGTCGTTGCGCAGCGCCGTCTCGAGCGCGGCCGAGAAATCGGCCCAGGACATCGCCGCGACCCGCTCGACCGTGCGCGCGACCCGCGCCGCGCTCGGTTGCTGCAGCCGCCGCCAGCCGACGATGCCGCCGATCACGAGGAACGGCAGCGCCGCCACCGCCCCGAACACGAAGTACTGCGCCGGCAGCAGGATCCGCGACAGCACCACGATCCCCGCCGCGATCGCGAAACTGATCCACCACGCCGAGCGCAACAGGATCGCGAACAGGGAATTCTGGGCCATCTCGAACTTCACGCGTCACCTCGAACGTCCAGCGTCACCTCGCGGCGGGCGTCCGGAGGGCGTCCGGATTGTAGTGGCGACGACCGCTGCCGCGGGCTGGCGAGTTAGACTCCGCCTGTCGAGCCGGACCGGACGGACCGCATGTACCTGAGCGCCCGTGACGCCTTCCTGCTGCAGCAGATCTTCGCGACGCTGGCCGAGCCGCATGCCGAGCAGGCGATCCGCGAACGCGTCGGCCATCTGCTGATCGACCTGCTGCGCGCCGATTTCTACGCCTCGTATGTCTGGGACCCGGCGACCGGAAGCTTCGGCCGCCGGGTCGCGCTCAATATGGCGAGCGACAACCTGCAGCGCTACGAAGCCTACTACCAGTTCAACGATCCGATGACGCCGCGGCTGCAGTGGCGCCGCGAGCCGACCCGCGTCACCGACGTGATGCCGCTGCCGGAGATGCTCGCCAGC
Source organism: Lautropia sp. (assembly GCA_050249335.1). Lineage (GTDB taxonomy): Bacteria > Pseudomonadota > Gammaproteobacteria > Burkholderiales > Burkholderiaceae_E > Lautropia. The sequence goes on along the minus strand of JBFWQR010000128.1, from coordinate 17,487 downwards.
GAGTTCTTCAACGACTTCCTGCACCGCGACGGCCTCTACTGGGGCGCCAACCTGTACGCGTGGGACGGCGACGACAACCTCGGCGACATCCGGATCTGGCGCGCCCGCGGCCGCGGCAATTTCGAGCGCCATGAGATGGACCTGCTGGCGCTGATCCGGCCGGCGTTCACCGCCGCGCTGCGCCGCTGTCGCGACGCCGAGCCGGCGGCGCCGGCAGGGCTGCCGGCGGTGCCCCCGGCGGTGCCGCCGGCGCACCGCGACCCGGCCACGCCCGGCGACGCGCTGCGCAGCACCTCCTGGCGGCTGCTGAGCCCGCGCGAACGCGACGTCGCCGCGCTGGCTGCCCGCGGCCTGGCCGACAAGGAGATCGCCGCCGCGCTCGGCGTCTCGTTCTCGACGGTCCGGACGCTGCTCGGCCGGGCGTTCCGCAAGCTCGGGGTCGACAACCGTGTCAAGCTACCGCGTGTCGCCGATGCCGGTGAGGCCGGCGATGCCGGCGCGGCCGGGCCGCCGGCGAGGCCGGCACGGCCGTCGTCGCGGTCCGCGGCAGGGTCGCCGCTGTCGACAACCTTGCCGACACGCGATCCGGCGGCGCCACCCTAACATCGTCGGCAGCCATCGGGAGCGCAAGATGAATGCCATCCAGCTGACTGTCACCGAAGCCGCCGCCGCATTGCGTGCCGGCGATCTGACCGCCGAGGCGTACGCAGCGGCCCTGCTGGCACGCGCCGAACAGCGCACCGCGCTGAATGCCTTCATCGCGCTCGACCCGGAGCGGGTGCTGACCGCGGCCCGCGCTGCCGACCGGGCGCGCACCCGCGGCGAGCCGGCCGGACCGCTGCACGGCGTACCGCTCACGCTGAAGGACAACCTCGACACCGCCGGCATCGCCACCACCGGCGGCACGCCGGGACTGCGCGGCCATGTGCCGCGACGCAACGCAGCGGTCGTGCAGCGGCTGCTCGACGCCGGTGCGATCGTGTTCGGCAAGGCCAACCTGCACGAGCTGGCCTACGGCATCACCAACAACAACGCCGCATTCGGTGCCGCCCGCAATCCGTGGGATCCGAGCCGGATTCCCGGCGGGTCGAGCGGCGGCACCGGCGTCGCGGTGGCGGCGCGGATCACGCCCGGCGGCATCGGTACCGATACCGGCGGCTCGGTGCGGATCCCGGCCGCGCTGTGCGGCATCGTCGGCTTCCGGCCGACCACCGGGCTCTGGTCGCAGGCCGGCGTCGTGCCGATCTCGCATACCCGCGACACGCCCGGCCCGATGGCGCGCAGCGTCGCCGACGTCGCGCTGCTGCATGCGGTCGTCACCGGCGCGGCGGCAACCGCCGGAGCGGCCGGCGCGGCGGCAGCCGCGGCGGCGGCGGCCGGTGCGACGCGCGCCGCGCCGCCGCCGTCGCTGGCCGGAGTCCGGCTCGGGGTGCCGCGCGGCCACTTCTGGGAGAACCTCGACCCCGAGACCGCGCGGGTCTGCGAGGCGGCGCTGACGGCGCTGCGCGACGCCGGGGCCGTGCTGGTCGAAGGCGACGTCGCCGACGCCGCCACGCTCGACAACACCGCCGGCTTCCCGATCGCGCTCTACGAGACCGTCACCGATCTCGGCGCCTATCTGCGCGAGCACGGCATCGCGCTCGACTATGCGGCGCTGGTCGCGCAATGCGCGAGCCCCGACATGGCCGGCCTGCTGCAGAGCCTGGCCAAGGACGGCGCGATCCCGCCGGCGGCCTACCAGCAGGCGCTGACCGTCGAGCGGCCGCTGCTGCAGCGGCGCTATCGCGAGCATTTCGAGTCGCTGCGGATCGACGCGGTGGTGTTCCCGACCACGCCGCTGCCGGCGGCGCCGATCGGCGAGGACGATACGGTGCAGCTGAACGGCGCCGCGGTGCCGACCTTTCCGACTTTCATCCGCAACTGCTCGCCCGGCAGCGTCGCCGGCATCCCGGGGCTGTCGCTGCCGGTCGGGCTGTCGCGCGACGGCCTGCCGATCGGGCTCGAGATCGACGGGCCGGCGCAGGCCGATGCGCGCGTGCTCGCGCTCGGCCGGGCACTCGAGGCGCTGCTGCCGGCGCCGGCGCTGCCCGATTGACCGGCCCGAATCACAGGCTCGAATGACCCGGACCCGGTCACGCGCCTCCGGCGCATCGGACCGGGATCGCCGCCCGCACCCGGATCCGCTCCGTCAACGTCCCACCCAGGAGAGAGCCCGCATGCAGACCATCCATCACTCGCGCCGCCGGTTGTTGCAGGCTGCCGCTGCCGCCGGCGCCGGCAGCGCGCTGGCCCCGGCGATCGCGCAGGCCAAGGAATTCAAGATCGGCCTGTTCATCGCGCTCTCCGGTCCGGCCGCCTTCTTCGGGCCGACCCAGCGCGCCTGCGCCGACCTCGCCGTCGACGAGATCAACAAGGCCGGCGGCATCCTCGGCCGGCCGGTCCGGCTGTTCCCGGCAGACGCCGGCGGCCCGCCGTCCGAATCGACCAAGTCGGCGATCCGGCTGATGCTCGAAGAGAAGGTCGACGCCTTCATCGGCTCGCACGACAGCGCGACCCGCGAGGCGCTGCTCGCGACCATCAAGAGCCGCACGCCGTTCATCTACACGCCGGTCTACGAAGGCGGCGAATGCACGCCGAACGCCTATTGCCTCGGCGAAACGCCGCCGCAGCAGGCGCAGCCGGCCACCGAGTTCCTGATCAAGGAGCGCAACGCCAGGACCTTCCACCTGATCGGCGACGACTACGTCTGGCCGCGCAAGGTCAACGAGCAGGTCAAGCGCTACATTGCCCAGTACGGCGGCAAGGTGATCGGCGAGGAGTACGTGCCGTTCGGCGCGCCGAACAAGTTCGAGGAAGCGGTGACCCGGATCAAGGCCGCCGCGCCGGACGCGGTGATCAGCACGCTGGTCGGCGCCGACAACGTCAACTTCAACCGGACCTTCGCCGGCTTCGGCCTCGACAAGAGCATCCAGCGGCTGGCGCTGCTGCTCGAGGAGAACACGCTGATGGGGATCGGCGCCGAGAACAGCGCCGGTCTGTATTCGTGCATGGGCTACTTCGCCAACGATACCGGTGCCGGCAACACGAAGTTCAAGGCTGCCTACCGGGCCAAGCACGGCGACAAGGCGCCGCAGCTGTCGACCATCGGCGTCGACTGCTATGCCGGGCTCAACCTCTGCAAGGCGATGTTCGACAAGGCCGGCGGCGGCGACATGAAGAAGCTGATGGCCGCGACCGAAGGTCTCGAGTTCACGACCGCGTCCGGCCGCGCCGTGATGAAGGGCCGCCAGGTCGACAAGAACATGTACCTCGCCGCCTGCAAGGGCACCAACTTCGAGGTCATCAAGACGCTGACCGGCATCCCGAGCGGCACCGCGTGCAAGGCGTGACGGCGGCCGGGTCCGGCCGCCGCGGCTGATGGACCCGGTACTGGTCCAGCAGGCGCTCAACGCGCTCTACGGCGTCAGCACGCTGGCGGTGCTCGCGCTCGGGCTGGCGGTGGTGCTCGGCCTGCTCGGCGTGCTGAACCTGGCGCACGGCGAGATGGTGATGATCGGCGCCTACTGCGCGGTGTTCGTCCAGAGCCAGGGCTGGCCGTACCTGACCGCGGTGCCGCTCGCGCTGGCGGCCTGCGCGCTGCTCGGGGTGATCGTCGAGCGCTGGCTGGTGCGGCCGCTGTACGCGCGGCCGTTCGACACGCTGGTCGCGACCTGGGGCCTGTCGCTGCTGATCCGCAAGTGTGTCGAGGCGCTGTTCGGCACCGGCTTCAAGAGCCTGTCGGAGCCGCTCGGCGGCACGCTCGAGATCCTCGGCGCGACCTACCCGCGCTACCGTCTGCTGCTGATCGCGATCAGCGTCGTCACGCTCGCGGTGCTGATCGTCTGGTACCGCAGCAGCCGTACCGGCACCCGGATCCGGGCGATGGTCGGCAACCCGGACCTGGCGCGTGCGCAAGGCATCCCGGTCGGCCGCTACGCCGCCGCCACTTTCGTCGCCGGCACCTGCCTCGCCGGGCTCGGCGGCGTGATGATCGCGCCGCTCGCGCCGGTGCAGCCGTTCATGGGGCTCGACACCATCCTGCAGTCGTTCTTCGTGCTGGTGGTCGGCGGCCTCGGCACCGTCGAAGGGCTGCTCGCCGGCGCACTGCTGATCGGCGGCAGCAATAGCGTCGTCTCGGCGCTGTTCGACAGCACCTACGGCTATCTGACGGTTCTGATCCTCGCGATCCTGTTCCTCTGGCTGAAGCCACGCGGCCTGTATGCGCGCAGCTGAGCGAACCGGCGATCGCCCGGGTCGCGCGCGCGGCCGGCTGCTGGCCGCGCTGCTCGGCGCCGCGGCGTTGCTGGCGCTGCCGTTCGTGCTCGGCGACTTCCGCGCCTACCAGCTCGCGTCGGTCTATCTCTACGCGATCGCGGCGCTCGGCGTCGGCCTGTGCTGGGGCCGCGCCGGCTTCCTGCCGCTCGGCCAGGCGCTGTTCTTCGGGCTCGGTGCCTATCTGTCGGGACACATTCTGCTCGGCGTCGAATCGCCGGCGGCGGTCTACGCGCTGCTGCCGCTCGCGGTCGTGGCGCCGGGCCTGCTGGCGTTCGCGATCGGCGTGCTGGTGTTCCGCCGCCGCGGCGAGAGCGGCCCGTATTTCACGATGATCACGCTGGCGCTGACGCTACTGGCGTATCAGCTCGCGAACAGCTGGGAAGCGGTGACCGGCGGCTTCAACGGCCTCAAGGGCATCCCCGGCCTGCCGGGCCTCGACGGCTTCACCGAGGCGTACTACGTCGCGGCGGTCGCGCTGCTCGCCGCGCTGGCGCTGCTGGCGTGGCTGCTGCACGCGCCGCTCGGCGTGCTGTGGTCGGCGCTGGCCGACAACGAGCGCCGCGCGATGCTGTTCGGCTTCGATACCAACCGGCTCAAGGCGGTCGCGTTCGGCGTCAGCGGCGCGCTCGGCGGGCTCGCCGGCATGCTCTACGCGCCGCAGCAGGGGCTGGTGACGCCGCAGTCGTGCGGCTTCGTGCTGTCGGCCGACCTGGTGATCTGGGCCGCCGTCGGCGGCCGCGGCAAGCTGCTCGGTCCGGTGATCGGCGCCGTCGTCGTCGGCCTGCTGACCAGCGAGCTGCGCGAACGGATCGACTGGTGGGAGATCGTGCTGGCGCTGGTCTTCATCATCGTCGTGCTGCGCTTTCCGCAGGGGTTGGCCGGCGCGCTCGAGTCGCTGACCGGCGCGCTGGCGCGGCGCTTCGGTCGCGGTTTCGGGGCGGGTACCGCCGCGAGCACCACGGGTACCGCCGCCGGACACGGCGCCGCGGGTGCCGCGACCGGACACGGCGCGACGGACGTCGGACCGATCGCCGCGCCGCCGCCGCGGCGGCCGGCCTCGGCGAACGCCGCGCTGACGATCGACGACGCCCACGTCGGCGTCGGCGACGTCGCGATTCTGCAGGGGCTGACGCTGCGCTTTCCCGGTCCCGGCGTGTTCTGCGTGATCGGGCCGAACGGCGCCGGCAAGACCTCGACGTTCAACCTGATCAGCGGCGAGCTCGCGGCGCAGCGAGGCCGTGCGGCGTTCGACGGCGAGCCGCTGACCCGGCTCGCGCCGCATCGGATCACCCGGCTGGGTATCGGCCGCAAGTTCCAGATCCCGTCGGTGTTCGCCAGCCTGACCGTCGCCGAGAACCTCGCGATCGCGCTGTGGAGCGGCCGCGTGCGCCGGCGCGACCTGCTCGCGTCCGGGCCGCGCCGCTGGACCAGCCCGACCGTCGACGCGCTGCGCGCGCGCTACCCGTTCCTCGCCGACGGCGCGCGGCGCGCGGCCGAACTGTCGCACGGCCAACGCCAGGTGCTCGAGCTCGCGATGGCGCTCGCCGCCGAGCCGCGTGTGCTGCTGCTCGACGAACCGTGCGCCGGGCTGTCGCCGCAGGAGACCGCGGCGGTGATCGAGACGATCCGCTGGACCCGGGCCCGGAGTGAAGCGACGATCGTGATCATCGAGCACGACATGGCGCTGGTGAAGGAAGTCGCCGAGCATGTCCATGTGCTGCACAACGGCGCGCTGCTCGCGCAAGGCAGCGTCGCCGCGGTGCAGGCCGATCCGGCCGTGCGCGCCGTCTACGTCGGGGCGCACAAGTGAGCCGCGCAGCGGGGCTCGAATTCGACGGCCTCGCCGGCGGCTACGGCAGCACCGAGGTCGTCCACGACGTCAGCGGCCGGGTCGCGCCCGGCGGCGTGCTCTGCGTCGTCGGCCGCAACGGCGTCGGCAAGAGCACGCTGGTCAAGCTGCTGCTCGGCTACCTGCCGGCGCTGCGCGGCTCGGTCCGGCTGAACGGCCGCGCGCTCGACGCGCTCGACGTGGTCGCACGGCATCGCGCCGGCATCAGCTACTGCCCGCAGGAACGGCCGGTGTTCGACGACCTGGATGTCCGCGACAACCTGACGCTGATGCGTGCCGACCGCTCGCTCGACGCGTTCGCGCCGTGCTTCGAGCGCTTCCCGATCCTGGGCAAGCGGCTCGGCCAGCACGCCGGCACGCTGTCGGGCGGCGAGAAGAAGCTGCTGTCGTTCACCCGCGCCTGGGCCGAAGCGCAGCCGGTGATGGTTCTCGACGAGCCGACCGAAGGCGTCCAGTGGGAGAACATCCTGCAGATGCAGGCGCTGATCGAAGGACGGCGCGCGGACGGTTGCGGCCTGCTGATCGTCGAGCAGAACCTCGCGTTCGCCGAGCGCGTCGCCAGCGACTACCTGCTGATCGACCAGGGACGGGTCGTGCTCGCGGATACGGCCGCGAACGTCGACCGGGCGACGCTCGAGCGGCATCTCGCGGTATAGAGAAGAGAAAGGAAAGCGCTCCCGGAGTGAAGGCGCTTCCGAAGCGCTTTCGTTTCGAGGTGTCGCCTGCGGCCGCTATTCGGCGCGAATACCGGTCGCAGCGACGCGTTCGCGCCAGCTTGCGACCTCGCGCGCGATCAACGCGGCGAACGCGGCCGGCGTATCCGGGCTCGGTTCGATACCCCACTTGCCGAACGTCGCGAGGACCTCGGGATCGGCGAGCACGGCACGGATCGCGCCGTTCAAGCGCTCGACCAGCGGCGCCGGCATGCCCGCCGGCGCGACGAACCCCCACCACGACGACATCCCGATATCGGCGAACCCCTGCTCGGCGAGCGTCGGCACGTCCGGCAGCGGCGCGAGCCGTCGCGACCCGGTGATCGCGAGCGCACGCACCCGACCGGTGCCGAGGTACGGCAGCGGCCCGGGCATCGAGTCGAACATCGCGTGGACGTCGCCGGCGAGGATGCCTGGATACATGCCCTTCGGATACGGCACGTGGACCAGTCGCAGGCCCGTCGAGCGCTGTAATTGCTCGACCGCGAAGTGATGGACGCTGCCGACGCCCGGCGATGCGTAGTTCAGCCGTCCCGACTGCGTGCGCGACCATGACACGAACTCGGCCATGGTCCGTGCCGGCACGTCGGCGCGGACCAGCCAGACGTACGGCCCGCGCGCGACCTCGACGATCGGCGTGAACGCGCGCCGCGCATCGTACGGCGGCCGCGCCATCGTCGCCGGCGCGACCGCGAGGTTGGCCGCGACGCCGAACAGCAGCGTCCGGCCATCGGGTTCGGCGCGCGCGGCGTTGGCCGCCGCGATCGTCCCGGACGCGCCGGCCTGATTCTCGACGACGACCGAGACGCCGAGCACGCGTTCGAGCCGCGTCGCGACCAGCCGCGCCGCGAGATCGGGCGCGCCGCCCGGCGAGAAGCCGATCAGGACGCGCACCGGACCCGGGTACGCGCCGGCCGGCGCGGGAACGGAGCCGGCCGCGACCGGAGCGGAGCCGGGCGCCGGTTGCGACCACGCGATGTCGCTGCCGGGGCCGAGCCCGGCCACACCGAGCCCGCTCGCCCCGCCGAGCCTGGCCATCCCGCCGAGCTTGCCGATTCCACCGAGATTGCCGATTCCGCCGAGCCGGATGAGCCCGGCGAACGAGCCGAGAGCGCCGGCGGCACCGGTCGCGACGATGCTGCGCCGATTGCGTTGCATCCCGATCTCCCGAGTCATGGACGACCGGTGTACTCTAGTCCGCCGCCGCCCGGCTGTTCAAAACAATTCCGGGCAGGCCGACCATGCCCGAGGTCCGCCTGATGAACCGCCTCCAGGATCCGCAGGTCCACGACGATCTGGTCAATTTCCGGCTGAAGCGTGCACTCAGCGTCGGCGGTGCGCCGGCGATCCGGCTCTGCGAGGGCCGCTTCGGCGTCAGCCGCGCCGAATGGCGATTGATCGCCATGCTGGTGGAGGACGGGGCGATGTCGCCGACCGCGCTCGCCGAACGCTGCCATCTCGAGCCGGCGCGGATCGCGCGGCTGGTGGCCACGCTGGTCGCCAAGCGTCATGTGGCCCGGACGCGGATCGACGCCGGCGGCGGCCGCGTCGAGCTGGCCGCGACCGACTCGGGCCGCCGCCTCTATGCCGCGCTGCTGCCGCAACTGTGCGCAATCAACCGCCGCCTGATGGCGGTGTTCGACGACGCAGAGGCGGCGCGGCTCGACGAATACCTGAACCGTCTCTATGCGCGCGCCTGCGAGATCGAAGCCGCGGGCGACGGCGCCGACGCAGCCGTGCGCACCAACCGCTATCTCGGCAGCGGGCGGCGCGACGCGCTGCGGCCGGTCGGTGACCTATGACGAGGCGGCACGCGGTGAAGGCACCTGCAGCCGGGCGGCCAGCTCGCGCAGCCGGTCGATGCCCGGGTCCTTGCGCGGCCAGCCGAGCTCGACGCCATCGCCCGCGTAGCGCGGCAGCACGTGCAGATGCAGGTGCGGGACCGTCTGCCAGCCGGCCGGCTTGTTGGCCTGCAGCACGGTGATGCCCTCGGGCGCGAAGGCCGCCTGGACCGCCAGCGCGATGTGCCGCGCGGCGCGCATCAGCGCGGCGGCCTCCTCGTCGCTGCAGTCCAGCAACGTCTCGCGTGGCGCCTTGGTGGCGACGATCACATGGCCGTCGTTGACCTGGCCGGCGTCCATGAAGGCGAAGACGAGCGCGTCCTCGTAGACCTTGGCGCAAGGCAGTTCGCCGGACAGCAGCTTTTCGAAAACAGTGGCCATGGCCCGTCAGACCCCCAGGTAGCGCTGCAGGAGCTCGGGCTGCGCCTTCAGTTCGGCGGCCGGCCCCTCGTGCACGAAGTGGCCATTGTTGATGATATAGACGCGCGTGGCCAGCGCCAGCGTCGCAGCCAGGTTCTGCTCGACCAGCACGATGGTCTGGCCGGCCCGCGCGAGCTCGCGGCAGGCGAGCACGAGGTCGCGCACGATGACCGGCGCCAGGCCTTCGAAGGGCTCGTCGAGCAGGATGATCTTCGGGTCGCGCACGAGCGCACGCGCGATCGCCAGCATCTGCTGCTCGCCGCCGGAGAGGTCGGTGCCGCGGCTGGTGCGCCGCGCCTTCAGGCGCGGGAACATCGTATAGATGCGCTCGAGCGGCCACCGCGCCGGCGCCGTCAGCCCGGCGAGGAGGATGTTCTCCTCGACGTTGAGGCTGCCGAAGATGCGCCGGTCCTCGTGCACGAGCTGCATGCCCTCGCGCGCGATCGCATGCGGCTTGCGGCCGGCGAGTTCCTTGCCGTCGAGCCTGACGCTGCCGGTGCGTGGCTTGACCACGCCCATCAGACTCTTCAAGGTCGTCGACTTGCCGGCGCCGTTGCGCCCGAGCAGCGCGACGACCTCGTGCTTTTCGACGCGCAGCGAGACGTCGAACAGGATGTGGCTGTCGCCGTAGTAGCTGTTCAGCTCGGTGACTTCGAGCAGGCTCACCGGGCTTCCTGCAGTGGGTGCCGCCGTTGCCCCGGCGATCACGGAGATGCTCCCAGGCGTCGACACCGCGTGGCTCATGCCGCCCTCGCCTCTTCCTCGATGCCGCCGAGATAGGCCTCCTGCACCTCGGCGTTGCCGCGGATCTCGTCGGGTGTGCCCTCGACGAGCAGGCGGCCTTCCTGCAGCACGGTGACCTTGCCGACCAGCTCGAACAGCGCGTCCATGTCGTGGTCGATCACGACCATCGTGCGGCCGACGGCGATCGACTTCAGCAGGGCCACCGTCTCGACCCGCTCCTGCGGGCTCATGCCGGCCAGCGGCTCGTCGAGCAGCAGCAGGCTCGGCGAGGTGGCCAGCGCCAGCCCGATCTCGAGCCGCCGCTTCTCGCCGTAGGCGAGCTCGGCAACCGGTGTATCGAGCCGGCCGCTCAGGTGCACCAGCGCCGCAGTGCGCTCGACCTGCGCATCGAGCCCGCGGACCCTGGGCAGCGACTTGAGCAGGTCGAGCCGGAACTTGCCGCGCAGCTCGCCCAGCGCCGCGATCGCCAGGTTCTGCCGCACGCTAAGCCGGTCGAAGAGCTGATTGATCTGGTAGCTCTTCGTCAGCCCGAGCTGGCAGGCGTCGGCGACGTCCATGCCGGTGATGTCGCGGCCGTCGAAGACGATCTTGCCCGCGGTCGGCTTCACCTCGCAGGTCAGCATCCTGAAGAAGGTGCTCTTGCCGGCACCGTTGGGCCCGATGATGCCGCGGATCTCGCCGTGGTCGACGCTGAAGTCGATGTCGCTGTTGGCGAGCAGGCCGCCATAGCGCTTGGTCAGGCCCTCGGCGCGCAGGATGGGACCGGAACGGTTCCGGGTGGACTTGTGCCGGGCCGGTTCCGCCGCGGCCGGCCCGGGCGCGGCCGCCGCGGGCACGGCCGGCCCGGGCGCCGGGTCCGCGGCCCGCGCCGACGGCTGCTGCGCCGGCCGCCGGCGCGGTCCCGCGAGTCGGTAGAGGGCAGCGATCGCGCCGACCAGTCCGTGCCGCAGGAAGACGACCAGCAGCACGAAGACGATGCCGAGCACGAGCTTCCAGGTGGCGCCCAGGTTCAGCGTCGTCTGGAAGAAGTCGCTGAGGAACAGCCACACCGTCGCGCCGAGCAGCGGGCCGAACAGCCAGCCCGCGCCGCCGATCGCGGTCTGCATGACGATCTCGCCCGAGGTGTGGAACATGAAGGCGTCCGGCGGCATGAAGCCCTGCAGCATGCCGAGCAGGCTGCCGCCGAAGCCGGCGTACATCGCCGCGACGACGAAGACGGTGAGCTTGTAGTGGCGGATGTCGTGGCCGAGCGCCTGGGCGCGCAGCGGGTTGTCGCGGATCGCGCGCAGCAGCAGCCCGACCGGCGAGCGCACGATGCGCAGCGCGATCACCAGGCCGACGAAGTACCAGAACGCGAAGAACCCGTACATCGTCCAGTTGCTGTCGAACGTCAACGTCATGAAGCCGAGCTTCAGGTTCGGCGGCGGCACGCCGGGCAGCCCGTTCTCGCCGCCGGTATAGGCCGACAGCGGGTTGAACTCGAGGAAGAAGAAGACCTCGGCGATCGCCACCGTGATCATCGCGAAGTAGATGCCGGTGCGCCGCAGCGCCAGCAGTCCGATCAGGTAGCCGACGATGCCGGCTGCGACCGTGCCGATCAGCGCCGCCGCGATGGTGTTGTCGAACGAGGTCTCGGTCAGCAGGTAGGCGGCGAACATTCCGCCGGTGCCGAAGAACGCCGCCTGGCCGAACGAGAGCAGCCCGGTGAAGCCGAACAGCAGGTCGAAGCCGATGCCCACCAGGCCCCAGATCAGGATGCGATTGATGGTCGTCGGCGTGAAGCCCAGGTGCGGCAGCACGAACGGGGCCGCGATCAGCGCGAGCAGCGTCAGGATCTCGACGAGGTAGGCACGTTGTCGGGTCGGCATCGCTGGGCTGGGCTGGGGCGATTCGCCTGGGTCGATCGTCTGGGGGCGATTCGACTCACTCGCGGCCGACGGTGCCGAGCAGCCCGTACGGGCGCAGCACGAGCACGACGGTCATCGCGACGAACAGCATCACGTAGGAATAGGCGGGGTCGATGATCGAGGTCAGGCTGATGATCTCGCCGGCGATCAGGCCGCCGAGCACCGCACCGGGGAAGGAGCCGACGCCGCCGATGACGACCACGACGAAGGTCTGCACCAGCAGCGCGTCGCCGACGTCCGGTGCGATCGCGACCACCGGCGCGTTGACGATGCCGGCGAAGCCGGCGGCCATCGCGCCGATGCCGAACACCAGCATGAAGACCTTCTGGATGTCGATGCCCAGCGAATCGACCATCACCGCGTCCTCGATGCCGGCGCGCACGATCATCCCGATGCGCGTGCGGTAGAGAACGAAGTACAGCAGCAGCAGCGCGACCGTCACGATGCCGAGCAGCGCCAGCCGGTAGGTCGGGTAGACCATGAAGCCCAGCGGCGTGATGCCCGCGAGCGCGGCCGGCGGCGGCACGGTCTTCGACAGGCTGCCGAAGAAGAAGCGCACCGCCTCGACGAAGACGATGCCGAGACCGAAGGTGACGAGCAGCTGGTCCTCGGCCGGCCGGCTGTAGAAGTGGCGGATGATCAGCCGCTCGGTGACCACGCCCACCAGCATCACGAAGACGGCGCCGGCGGCGACCGCGACGATGAACGAGCCGGTCTGGGTGTAGGCGACCCAGCCCGCGTAGCCGCCGAGCATGAACATCGCGCCGTGCGCGAGGTTCAGCACGCCGAGTGTGCCGTAGATGATCGTCAGGCCCGACGAGATCAGCGCCAGCAGCGCGCCCAGCACCAGCCCGTTGAAGCACTGCGAGACGAAGTTGCCCCAGGTGAACACGCGAGCCGGCCCGGAGCGTCAGGTGACGTTGCCCAGCTTGCAGCCGAATTCCTCGGGCTTCTGGATCACCTTCTCGCCGGGAACGATGCCGATCACCTCCCAGAAATCCTCGTCGTTCTTCATGTCCTTCTTGGCCTTGCCGCGCACCAGCACGACCGGGCGCACGCACTGGTGATCCTGCGGCCGGTAGTGCACGTCGCCGAGCAGCGACGGAATGGTCTCGCCCTTCTCGAACTGCTTGATCACGTCGGGCGGGTAGAAGCTGCCCGCCTCGGTGACCATGCGGGCCCAGTGCGCGAAGCTCACGTAGGCGTTCTCGGCGCCCCACTCCGGCCGGTAGCCGTACTTCTTGTGGAAGGCCTCGACGAACTGCCTGGCCAGCGGGTACTTGTCCTCCAGCGTCCACCAGAAGTCGGTCGCCGCCAGCACGCCGGCGGTGATGTCGACGCCGGCCTCGCGCGCGATGAACGGGATCTGGTAGGGCAGCACCAGCGTCATCTTCGGCAGCAGGCCGAATTGCTTGGCCTGCTGGCTCGACAGCACCGCGTCGCGGCCCCAGTTCACGTTGATCAGGAACTCGGCGCCGGAGTTGGCGATGTTGGTCAGATACTGGCTGAAGTCCTGCGTGCCCAGCGGCGAGACCTGGTTGGTCACCACCGTCCAGCCGCCTTCCTTGGTAATGTAGTCCAGCACCGACTTGGTGGTCGTGTGGCCGTAGGTGTAGTCCGGCGTCATGAACGCCGCCTTGCGGTTCTTGCCGAACTCCTTGAGCATCACCGGGCCGATGGCGTTGGCCGCCATCTCGCCGAAGAAGCCCTGGCGGAAGCCGTAACGCACGCAGTCCTTGCCGGTGGTGTCGTTGGACCCCGAGATGCCGGGCATGTAGAGGATCTTCTCGCGCTGCGCGAACTTGTTCATCGCGACCGCGACCGCCGACGAGGTCGAGCCGGTCATCAGGATGACCTTGTTCTGGTTGATGAAGGTCTGCGCCGACTGCAGCGCCTGGTTGGGCTTGGCGGCGGAATCGGCCGACTTCAGCTCGACCTTCTTGCCGAGCACGCCGTTATCGATCTTGGGCGCGAGCTGCTTCATCAACGGATGGCTGGTGTTGATGTGCTCGACCGCCAGCTCCCAGCCCTTCAGCTCGTCGGCGCCCTGCACCGCGTAGGTACCGGTCAGCGGCACCGCCGCGGCGATATAGACACTGGCACCCTGCGAGCCCGCGGGCCAGGTGCCGATCGCCGGCTGATCCGCTGCGTGGACCCAGCCGAGGTTGCCGAGCCCCGGGATCATCGTGACCCCGCCGGCGCCCGCCGCCTGCAGCATGCGCCGGCGCGACGGGCGCGGCGTGTTCCGGTTCGTGAATCTGGACAGCGACATGTCTTCGCTCCTGGGGTGAGGAATCGCCAGGAGGGCCGGCGGGGCCGCTGTTGGCCGGGCTGCTCCTCCCACGGCGACGATCATGGGCGTTGACTGTCAATTCATCAATAAGTCATTGACATTACTGAATAATTTTGTAAATATAAAATGATAATGATGACAACGCCGTCGATTCTTGACCTTGCGCCGCAGCACCGGCGGCGGCAATGCGCGCGTCGCTGATCGGCGCGACGCTGCGCGAGCGCCGGCGCACGCTCGGCATCACTCAGGCGGCGCTGGCCGCGCAGGTCGGCATCTCGGCCTCGTATCTGAACCTGATCGAGGGCGACAAGCGCAGCATCGGCGGCACACTGCTCAAGCGCATCGCCGAGGCACTCGGGCTCGCGCTCGCCGAGATCGACGGCGCCGTCGAACGCCGGCTGGTCGCCGACCTCGACGAGCTCTGCGGCGAGCCGCTCTTGGCCGACCTGGGGCTGGAACCCGGCAGTACACCGGCGCTCGCGGGGCGCCATCGCCCGTGGGCGCGGGCGCTGGCCCGGCTGCACCGCGCCTGGCTCGATCGCGGCCACGCGGTGAACGCACTGTCGGACCGGCTGCATCAGGATCCTTTTCTGCGAGATGCGGTGCACAGCCTGCTCACCCAGGTGACGGCGATCCGCTCGTCGGCGGAAATCCTGCAGACCGTCGAGGGGCTGGACGCCGCGCGGCGCGCCCGCTTCGTCGCCATCGTCGATCAGGAAAGCATGCGTCTGGCCGAGGTGGCGCGCTCGCTGGCCGCCTACTTCGACCAGGACACCGCCGGCGCGCGCTCGGTCACGCCGGCCGAGGAGGTCGACGACTTTCTGTTCGATCGCGACAACCACTTCGCCGAGCTCGAGCAGGCGGCCGCGGACTTTTGCGCCGCCGCGGCCGTTGGCGGGGATCGCGGCGACGGCAGCGAGGCCGCGCTGGCCGAGTACCTGCGCCGTGCGCACCGGGTCGACGTGGTGCTGCGACCGGTGGCCGGGCTCGTGCCCGGCGAGATCCGCCAGGTCCGCGACCTGGCGGCCTTCGATGCCGCCTCCCGCACGCTGGTGCTTGCCGAGGAGGCCGGGCCGGCGACGCGCCGCTTCGAGCTGGCGCGGCTGGCCGCCGAACTGTTCACGCAGGGGCAGCCGGTCGACGGTCTGCTCGCGCAGGCCGGCCAGCTCGGCAGCGACGCGGCACGCCGGCGCGCCCGCCGCGCGCTCTCGGCCTATCTGGCGGCGGCGGTGCTGCTGCCCTATGAGCCGTTTCTGGACACCGCGCTGCGCCTGCGCTACGACGTCGACCGGCTGGTGCAGCGCTTCGGCGCGAGCTTCGAGCAGGTCTGCCATCGGCTGATCACGCTGCGCCGCCCCGGCGCGGCCGGCCTGCCCTTCGCGCTGATGCGCATCGACGCCGCCGGCTTCACCAGCAAGCGCTTTCCGCTGCCGCGGCTGGCGCTGCCGCGGCACGGTCCGGCGTGCCCGATGTGGGCCGTCTACCAGGCGTTGCACGTACCCGGCACCATCGTGCGGCAGCTCGCCGAATTTCCGGATGGGCAGCGCTTGCTGTTCGTCGCGCGCACCGTCGAAAAGAGCCGCCCGGCCTTCTCCGCTCCGCGGCGGCTGCAATCGATCATGCTGGCCTGCGACGCGCTGCACGCGGACCAGACCGTCTACGGCGACGGCCTGGACCTCGGCTCGTCGGCGCCGGTGGTGCCGGTCGGGCCCAACTGCCGGCTGTGCGTGCGCCGGGATTGCGTCTACCGCGCCGAAGACCCCATCATCACCGGTGACACCAATCCCACCGGGAACGGAGGAGACGAGCGATGGCGACGCGCGTGCTGATCGCAGAGGACGAACCCCACATCATCGAATCGCTGAGCTTCGTGCTGGAGCGCGAAGGCTACGCCGTCAGCACCGCGCTCGACGGCGAGGCTACGCTGCGCGCGTTGCGCGCGAGCGCCCCCGATCTGCTGATCCTGGACCTGATGCTGCCGAAGATGAACGGCTTCGAGGTGCTCAAGGCCGCCAAGACCGATCCGGCACTGCGGTCGATCCCGATCATCGTCCTCACCGCCAAAGGCCAGGCGCAGGATCGTCGGATGGTCGAGCAGATCGGCGCCGAGAGCTTCATGACCAAGCCGTTCTCCAACCGCGAGATCGTCGAGCGCGTCCGCGAGTTCGTGCCGTACGGCGGCACGGGAAGTTAGGATGAAACGAGCGGTGAAGGCGCCCGCCCCCGGAACGCCGCGCGTGCGCGACGCCGCGGTCGTGCTGCCCTGGCTGGCCGTCTTCCTGCTGATGCCGCCGGTGATCACGCTGTTCACCGGCTCGCACACGGTGGCGGGCGTGCCGCTGATCGTCGTCTATCTGTTCGGCGTCTGGCTCGCGCTGATCGTCGCCGCGGCGCTGCTGGCGCGGCGGCTCGCGCCGCCCCCACCGCCACCGCGCTGAGCGCATGAGATGCTGTCGGCCAACCTCGTCCTGGTCACGGCGCTGCTGTACGTGGTGCTGCTGTTCGCGGTGGCCTTCCTCGGCGATCGCCGGGCGCGCAGCGGGCAGCTGGGCTGGCTGCAATCGCCGGTGGTCTACACGCTCTCGATCTCGATCTACTGCACCTCTTGGACCTTCTACGGCGCGGTCGGGTCGGCCGCGCGCAGCGGCCTGGAGTTCGTCACCATCTACCTCGGCCCGACGCTGGCCTTCATCGGCTGGTGGGTGCTGCTGCGCAAGATCGTCCGGATCGCGCATGCGCAAGGCATCACCTCGATCGCGGACATGGTCTCCTCGCGCTACGGCAAGAGCGCGAGCCTGGCCGCGCTGGTCACGCTGATCGCGGTCGCCAGCACCACGCCCTACATCGCGCTGCAGCTGAAGGCGGTGGCCACCAGCTTCCAGGTCATCAGCAACAGCGGCCCCGATACGCTGACCGCCACGCACGACGCCGGCTCGGAGTTCCGGATCGGGTTCTGGATCGCGGTGGGCATGGCGGTGTTCACGATCCTGTTCGGCACGCGCAATGTCGACGCCAAGGAGCGCCATCACGGCGTCGTCGCCGCGATCGCGCTCGAGGCCGTGGTCAAGCTGGTCGCGCTGCTGGTGGTCGGTTTGCTGGCCGTGTTCGGTGTCGCCGGCGGCCTCGGAGAGGTCTTCGCGCTCGCCTCGCCCGAGATGCTGCATGCGCAGGACGCCTTCGGCCCGCGCTGGGTCGCGGTGACCTTCCTCGCCGCCGGCGCGGTGATCTGTCTGCCCCGCCAGTTCCAGATCACGGTGGTCGAGAACGTCGACGAGTCGCACCTGCGCACGGCCGCGTGGCTGTTCCCGCTGTACCTGTTCCTGCTCAGCCTGTTCGTGCTGCCGATCGCGATCGCCGGGCTCAATTTCCTGCCCTCCGGCGCCAACCGCGACATGTTCGTGCTGAC
>JBFWQR010000127.1:0-23561 GCA_050249335.1 Lautropia sp. | reverse complement strand
GCTCTTCACCCAGCGACTTGCCGACGACGCGCGCGAGGATGTCGGACGTGCCGCCGGGCGGGAAAGGCACGACGATACGGATCGGTCGCACCGGATAGCCGGGATCGCCAAAGGCGGCGCTGCCCGCCGCAAGCATCAGGCAGCCGATCAGAATCCGTTGCCATGCTCGGCTCATCGTATGTCTCCTCGATGGGATGGTTCAATTGCGCGGCAGCACGATGCCGCGCTCCTGCGTCGCCGGCGGTCGCTCGGCGTGCAACGCCGCGATGTCGGCGTCGATGTCGATCCCGAGCCCCGGCGCCTGCGGCAAGGGAAAGCTTCCTGCGGTCAGCACCTCGCTGCCGCGGCAAAGCGCGCTTCGCCAGTCCGGCACGCCCCAGGCGTACTCGATCAGGCTGAAGTTCGGGAGGTTGAAGCTCAGGTGCACGCTGGCGGAAGTCGCGACCGGGCCGGAAGCGTTGTGGGGCGAAACCTGGATACCGTAGATCTCGGCCATCGCAGCCAGGTGCTGGGCTGCCTGGATGCCGCCGACCCATTTCACGTCGGGCATGATCACGTCGAGCGCCCGCGATTCGATCAGTGGTCGCCACTCGTGCCGTGCGATCAACGGCGCGCCGCCGGCGAGTCTCGGTCCGATCGCCTGACGAAGCTCGGCGAGCTGCGCCGGATGGTCGCTGACGAACGGATCCTCGACCCAGAAGAAGTTGCAGTCGTCCATGCGGCGCAGCACGTCCCGGATCTGCTTGAGCTCGGCGAACTGGTGCATCAGATCGACGAGGACATCGCCCCGGTCGCCGACCGCCTCGCGCGCGGCGCGGGCACAGGCGATGCCGCTGTCGATCCAGCGCGCTTCCTCGCCCGCCGTCATGCCATGCGGACGCATGCCGAACGGATAGAGCTTGATCGCGTCGAACCCGTCACGGACGGCTGCAGCGGCTGCCTCGGCCAGCGCGGACGGGCTCCGTGAACGGGCGGCATAGCCGATATTGGCGTAGGCGCGCACGCGGTGCCCGGCCGCACCACCGATCAGCTGATAGACCGGTACCCCGAGCGCCTTGCCGGCCAGGTCCCACAGGGCCTGCTCGATCGCGCTGACGGCGGCGAACAGCGTCCGGCCGACATAGGGCCAGTCGAGCAGGGACCGGCGCCGGGCGATCAGGTCCAGCGGATCGGCGCCGACGTACTGCGGCTCGAGTGCCCGCAGTTCGGCTTCGACACCTTCGTCGTTGCGGCTCTGGCTCGCCTCGCCTCGCCCGATGAGGCCGCTATCCGTATGGACTTCGACGAACAGCCAGCTCCGTTCGGAGCTCGCCCAGACAGTGCGACTGCGAAGCCGATCGATCTTCATCGACGCGCAGTCTGGGAACCGCGCTTCAATATGTCCAATATATTATTCTCGACAGACTCAGTCGCAGAAGATATCGAATGGAGCTGCGCCACCTCCGCTATTTCATCGCCGTTGCCGAAGAGCAGCACTTCGGCCGCGCCGCTGCCCGGCTGCACATCTCGCAGCCTCCGCTCAGCCAGCAGATTCACGCGCTCGAGCGCGAAATGGGCGTCGAACTGTTCGCGCGCGCCGGGCGCGGCATCGTGCTGACGCCGGCCGGCGCAGAGTTCCTGATCTATGCGCGCCAGGTGCTGACCCAGGCCGATCATGGCGTCCGGGCAGCGCAGGCGGTTCAGCGTGGCGACGTCGGCCGCCTCAACGTCGGCTTCATTACCTCGATGGCCTATACCTATCTGCCCTGGGTGCTGCGCGTCTTCCGCAGCCGTTTTCCCGGCGTCGAGCTGTCGCTGACCGAGCAGGAGACCTGGTTGCAGCTCCAGGCAGTCAAGCGCGAAAGGCTGCACGTCGGAATCGTTCGCGGCCCCGTCACGGAACCGGGCCTCGCGGGCAAGCCGGCGTTGTCGGAGCCTTTCGTCGTGGCGATGCCCGACGACCATCCGCTCGCGGGCGAGCGAACGATGCGCCTCTCCCGGTTGTCGGCGGATCCTTTCATCGTGTTCCCGCGGGAAATCGGCGGCCACTTCTATGCCGAGAGCATGCGGCTCTTCCGGGAAGCCGGCTTCGCGCCGATCGTCGCGCAGGAGGCCATCCAGATGCATGTCGCGGCCGGTCTGGTCAGCGCCAGGATCGGGGTCGCGCTGGTGCCGGCGTCGATCGAATTGCTGCCGATCCGGGGCGTCGTCTTTCGCCCGCTGCAGGGCGACGCGGGGACCGCGGAGATTTCGGTCATTCGTCGTGCCGACGACGAGTCGCTGCTCGTCGACGCATTCCTGCGCGTTGCGCTCGAGGTGATCGGAGCCGGCAGGGGCAACATCGGCAAGTGGCGGTAGATCGGAGGAATGCCGCGTCCTCGCGCCTCCGCCATGGGCCCGCCGCGTCGTCGGCCCGATCCGGTCGGCAATGCTTGACGTCCCCGATCCGGGTCGCGTACCCTCGGTCCTGATTCCCGAGATCTCCGTGTCTCGTTTTTTGAGACTGCTTCTCGATGAAGAAGGTCGATGAAGAAGGCCCTGAGCGCCGTTCAACTCGTCGCCCTCCGGGGCGAACTGACGATCCGGGAGATCGGAGCCACCCTCGGCATTCCGAAGAGCACCGCGCATCGCCTGGTATCGAGCCTGGTCGATGTGCGTCTGCTGGAGGCGCATCGCCGGCCGGAGGGCGACGTCTATGTCCTCGGCAGATTGATCGGTGAACTGAGCGGCGGCCATTACTTCTGGCGGCCGATCGTTCAGCACGCCCGGCCCGAGCTGACCGCGCTGCGGGACGAGCTCGGTGAGACGTTCGGCATCCATGTGCTGTTCGGCGAGTGCCGGGTGCTGCTCGATCAGTGCGTCAGCGAGCATCCGCACCGGTGGGTCTATGACCACCAGATGGTTCCCCGGCCGCTCTATGCCGGGGCGGCTGCCAAGATGCTGCTCGCGTTGCTCGAGGAAAAGGATGTGCTGCGGTTGATCAGGCAGAGCCGCGCCTCGCCCGGCTCGAGGGGGCAGGGCTTCCCGGAGCCCGACGCGCTGATCCGCAATCTGCGGGAGATCCGCAGGCTGTGCTACTCGAGGTCGTCCGAAGAGATCAATCCGGGCATCAATTCGCTTTCCGTTCCCGTGATCGCGCGGGCGCAGGGCCACCTGCCGCTGACCGTCATCAGCATGGCCGGGCCGAGCATCCGGCTGACCGA
Source organism: Lautropia sp. (assembly GCA_050249335.1). GTDB lineage: Bacteria > Pseudomonadota > Gammaproteobacteria > Burkholderiales > Burkholderiaceae_E > Lautropia. The sequence goes on along the minus strand of JBFWQR010000127.1, from coordinate 20,379 downwards.
CAAGGTCATGGCGCGCTGCCTGCCCCGGATGGTCCGTGCAGCAGCCAGGATCGCCGGCGCGCTGCAACGGCCGGCGATCCAGTCCCGACAGCTCGAAGCGATCGGCTAGATGGTGACCGAAGACACCAATCGCCTGCTCACCGAGGTGGGCCCCGGCGCGCCGATGGGGGACCTGCTGCGCCGCTACTGGCATCCGGTCGCGGGCGCGTCCGAGTTCGAGCACGAGTCGACCCGGCCGATCCGTCTGTTCGGCGAGGATCTGGTGCTTTTCAAGACGCTCGCCGGCGACTTCGGACTGATCTCCCGGCGTTGCGCGCATCGCGGCGCCGATCTGACGTTCGGCATCGTCGAGCGCGACGGGATCCGATGTACCTATCATGGTTGGCAATACGATAGGAATGGGGTCTGTGTCGACCGGCCGTTCGACGAGACCGTCAACCCCGGCCGCAAGCCGTCGCGACCGATCGCGCTGCAGGGCTATCTCGCGGTCGAGAAGGGCGGAATGATCTGGGCATACATGGGCCCGCAGCCGGCGCCGCTGCTGCCGGACTGGGAAACCTTCAGCTGGCCGAACTGCTTCGCTCAGGTCGTGTTCGCGGAGATCCCGTGCAACTGGCTTCAGTGCCAGGAGAACACGGTCGATCCGGTCCACTTCGAGTGGATGCACAACAATGCCTCGCAGCGCCGTGCCGGAGACTTCGGCGACTACTCGCCGAAGACGCTCGAACTCGGTTTCGAGGACTTCCGGTACGGCCTGATCTCCCGGCGGTACAGGGAAGGGACCGACCGGACGACGCCGCTCTGGAGCGTGGGCCGCGCGATCCTCTGGCCCAATGGCTGGTACTTCGGGCACCACTTCGAGTGGAAGGTGCCGATCGACGACGTCAACACGCTGTTCGTCACCTGGAGCATTCTTCATGTGCCGACCGAATGCGAGCCGTTCGTCCAGCAGCGCATCCCCGCCTGGCGCGCGCCGGTCCGGGACGCGAACGGCGACTGGATCCTCAGTCACGTCGGCAACCCGGACGTCGTGATCTGGGTCAGTCAGGGCCCGATCGCGGACCGGACGAAGGAGCGGCTCGCGGCCAGCGACCGCGGCGTCGTGGTGCTGCGCCAGCGCTTGCTGGAGGATCTCGCCGCCGTCGCCGAAGGTCGCGATCCCCGGGCGATCATTCGCGACCCGGCCGAGAACGTCCGCATCGAGCTGCCCTGCATCGCCCGGGAGGATCTGAAGAACGGATTGCCGCGCGCACGGATGCTGCAGCACCCGGTCATGGGTCCGTTCCTGAAAGACTACTACTCGATGGCCGGGCAACCGGACGAAGTCCGGCAGGCCTTCGAACAGGCGATGGGCGTCGGATCATCCGCGCTCGATCTGCACAAGTTCGTCCCCCGATAGCGATCGGAACAACTACCTGAGAAGGATGGACGCATGACTCTGAAGCAATCCCTGACCAAGGCGGTCCTCGCGTGCGCAGTGGCCTTGCCGGTGCTTTCGTTCGCCCAGAAGCCGCTCGAGGAAACGACGATGGCGATCCCCGCGACGAGCCTCTCGTTCACGGTCAGCTACATCGCCGATGACCTCGACCTGTGGGCGAAGCACGGCATGAAGGTCGAGTCGAAGATCGTTCGCGGCGTCGGCGCGTTGAACGCGGTGATCTCGAAGAACATGGAGTTCACGCAGTCCTCCGGAAGCTCGTTCACCCGGGCGGCCGCGCGCGGACAGCGGATGCTCGCGATCGCGACGACGATCGATCGGCCCTTCGCCCAGATCGCGCTGCGCAAGGATCTCGCGGATGCGGGCGGCTTCGACGCCGCCAAGCCGCTGGCCGAACGCGCCAAGCTGCTGAAGGACCGGACCATCGCGGTCGATTCGGTCAACTCGGTCGTGCATGCCTACCTCAGGCTGATCGCGATCGCGGGCGGTGTCGATCCGAACGCGATCAAGATCACGCCGATGGAGGCGAGCAGCATGGCGGCCGCGATGGCCGCCGGCAAGATCGATGGCTTCGCGATGACGCTGCCGTGGGCGCTGGGCCCGGTCCTCGACGGCAAGGCGGTCATGCTGGCCAACGGCCTGGCGGGCGATCCGGGCGATCTGGTGCCGTTCGCGCATGAACTGGTCGTGACGCAGCCCGAGACCTGCGCCAAGAAGAAGCAGCTCTGTGAAGCGATGGGCAAGGTCTTCATCGACGCCGCCCGCTACATCCATGCCGATCCCGCCGGCACGCAGGCGATCCTGGCGAAGCGCTTCCCGTCGCTGTCGCCTGCGGTGCTGTCGGCGGCGGTAGAGCAGCTGCGCGGCGCGACCCCGCGCGATGCCCGGGTCAGCGAGGCGCACCTGCTGAACGTCGAGCGATACAACGTACGCGCCGGCCTGCTGAAGGAGGAAGAGGCGGTCAAGGGCGTCGCCGATCTGTTCACGAATGACTACGTCCGCTAGCGGGCTGCCGGAGTCCGGCGACATGGAAGACCTCGGCGTCACGACCCGCTTCGGGCGGCAGACCGCGCGCGCAGCCGGAAGCGGCGACGAAACTCTGGTGCTGTTGCACGGCGTCGGCGGCAACGCCGACGGCTGGGTTCACCAGTTCGACGGGATCGGACGCGAGTTCCGCGTCGTCGCCTGGAATGCGCCGGGCTATCGCGACTCGAGTCCGCTGCAGAAGGAGCGGCCGGAGCTGCGTGACTACGCGGAGGCCGTCGTTGCGCTGCTGGATGCGCTGGAGCTCGACCGCGTGCACCTGCTCGGCCACTCCTTCGGCGGCCTGGTCGCATCACGGGTCGCCGCGGACTTTCCGCGGCGCGTGGATCGGTTGATCCTGGCGGACTGCTCGTCCGGGCATCGCCGCCATGCCGAGGCGGATCGCCAGCGGACCCTGGCGGCCCGGCGCGCGTTCAGCAACGACGATCCCGAGACCTACGCGCGTGCGCGCGTCCGCAACCTGCTCTCGGACAGCCCGGATCCCGAGACGATCGAGCGGGCTGTGCGCGTGCTCTGCATGCTGCGCCAGCCGGGCTTCTCGCAGGCCTCGACGATGATCAGCGAGGCCGACATCTTCGAACATGCGGCCAGGATCGCGGCGCGCACGCGCGTGATCTGCGGGGTCGAGGACAAGGTCACCCCCGAGCGGCTGAACCGCGAGATCGCCGCCGCGATCCACGGCGCCGACTACGTGCCGATCGCGAACGCCGGCCACTGGTCGTTCCTCGAGAACCCGGTCGCGTTCAACGACACGGTACTGGCCTTTCTTTCGCTGAGCGGCTTCGCGGAGATGCCGGCTGAAACCGCTCCGCGCCGCTGACCGAGAATCCGAAGCAAGGAACCAGCAATGGCAAAGCAGGAAATCAACCCGGCCGCGATACCCGCGCTGTTTCGCAAGGAGTTCGAGCTCTGCAACGTGAAGTCGGGCGAGACCGTCGTGCTGCTGACCGATGGCAGCACCCGCCGCGACTATGTCAATGCCGGGATGTACGCCGCCACTGACCTCGGCGCGCACGTCTACGAGATCGGCATCAGCAACGCGCCGGATTGGCTGCGCATCGGCGTCGACGCCGTGGGTGCGGCCAAGGGCATGATCGAGGCGCTCGAGGCGTGCGACCTGATCTGCGTATTCCACCCGCCGAATTTCGCGGGCTGGCAGAAGCGGGTCCGCGCCGCCGGCACGCGCGTGCTGTCGATCGCGGATGCCCCGGACGTGCTGGCCCGGTTGCTGTCGCCACCGGGGCTCAAGGAGGCGGTGCTGCACGCCGCCGCGCGCTGGGGCAGCGCCCGCGAGATCAGGCTGCTGTCCGACGCGGGTACCGACCTGCGGTGGCGTCGCGGCGAATTCAACGTCAAGGCGCAATACGGCTTCGCCGATGCGCCGGGCCGGTTCGATGCCTGGGGCGCGGGCCACATCACCAACTTTCCGGACGAAGGCTCGGCCAACGGCACGGTCGTCATCCAGCCCGGCGACATGTGGATCCTGCCGTACGTGCGCGCGATCGAAGGCCCGGTGACGCTCGAGGTCCGCGACGGCTTCATCCGCGAGGTGACCGGCGGCTTCGACGCCAAGGCGTTCACGAACTGGCTCGACTTCAACAAGCGTTCGCCCGACGATCTGGACCCTTACGCGGTCTCGCATCTCGGCGTCGGCCTGCATCCGAACGGCCACTGGGATCAGGTGCTGCGCCATCCCAACAGCTACGAGCACCTGCACATCATGGCGCGCGTGTTCTCCGGCAACTTCCTGTTCTCGACCGGCCCGAACACCGACATGGGCGGCAAGCGGGACACGAAGGGCCACATCGATCTGCCGATGTGCGATTGCACCGTGCTGCTGGACGGCGAGCCGATCATGGAGCGAGGCAGGTTCGTCGACGAAGCGATGATCGTCCAGGGCGCACGCCCGTAGGTCGCCGTGGCGACCGCCATGGCCAGGCGCCATCGGGTGGCGCTCGATCGCCTGCTGGTCCTGGTTGCGCTCGCCGCCGCGTGGCAGGCGACCAACTGGGCGGCGGGTGACTACTGGGTCGCGTCGCTTCCGGATACGGTCGTCGGCTTCTGGCAGAGCCTGCGCAGCGGCGAGCTGCTCGTGCATGCGGGCTACACGCTGAAGGCTTCGGCCTGGGGCATCCTGATCGGCGGCGTGCCCGGAATCGCCGCGCCATTCGCGTTGCAGCGGATGCCGCGCCTGTCGGCGCTGCTCGAGCCTTACCTGGTCGCCGGCTACGGCGTGCCGAAGGTGGCGATCGCTCCGCTGCTGATCGTGCTGTTCGGCATCGACATCGAGTCCAAGATCGCCGTCGTCGCGAGCGCGGTCTTCTTCATCGTGCTGTTCAGCACGCGCGCCGGGATCCAGATGCAGGACGCGCGGCTCGTCCATATGGCGCGGATCGTCGGCGCAAACCGGATGCAGGTCGGTCTCCTGGTGACGCTGCCGGCCGCGGTGCCGTACATCCTGTCCGGCTTTCGCATCGCCGTTCCCTATGCGATCAGCAGCGCCGTCATCGCCGAGCTGATCTCGTCGAATCGCGGGCTGGGTTATCTGGTGCAGGCGAACGCGATGGACTTCAATACCCGCGGGGTCTTCGTCGCGCTGCTCGCGATCACGATCCTGGCGGTGGCGGCCAACTGGCTGGTCAGCGCGCTCGAGGCGTACCTGCTGCGTTGGCGGCCGGCGGCTTCACTCGGGGAGGGTGCCCATGCCGCCGAAGGCTGAGCCGGGACGCGACGGGGCCGCCGATGCCTCGCTCGAGGTCAGCGGGCTCGGACGCCACTTCCCGGTCCGCGACGATCCCGGCTCGCCGCGCTGGGTGATCCGCGATCTGTCGTTTCGGGTGCAGGCGGGCGAATTCGTCACGATCATCGGCCCGTCCGGCTCCGGCAAATCGACGCTGCTCAACCTGCTGTCGCAGATCGACCTGCCGAGCGCCGGCGAGATCCGCATCGGCGGCGTGGTCGCCTCCAGCAATGCGTCGACGCAGCTCAATCCCGGGCTCGATCTGCGGATCGGCTATGTGACGCAGGACGACAACCTGCTGCCGTGGCGATCGCTGCTCGACAACGTGCTGTTTCCGCTCAAGGTCCAGGGCCGGCTGGACGCCGCGGCTCGTGCGCGAGCACGGGATCTGATGGCAGCCGTCGGCTTGACCGGCTTCGAACGGCACTATCCGCACGAGCTCTCCGGCGGCATGCGCAAGCGCGCCTCGCTGATCCGCACGCTGATCTACGATCCGCCGATCATCCTGATGGACGAGCCGTTCGGGGCCGTCGATGCGCAGACCCGGCTGCAGCTTCAGCAGGACCTGCTGACGCTCTGGGAGCTGAAGAAGAAGACCATCGTCTTCGTCACCCACGACATCACCGAAGCCGTCGGCCTGGCGGACCGGGTGCTCGTCCTCTCGACATCGCCGGCGTCGATCCGGGCCGAACATGCGGTCCCGCTGGCGCGGCCGCGGGACATGCGCGGCGTGATCGCTCAGCCGGCCTTCGCGCCGCTGTTCGAAAGCATTCGTTCGCAGGTCTACTAGGGCGCTCCGGTCGGTGGCCATGCTGTCAGAAACCGGCGCTTCTGCAGCGACCTCGCGCCTGGGACGAGCCGCCGGTCATGCCGCGTTCTTCGTGCTGCTGCTGGTGGTCTGGGATCTGCTGCATCGTCACCTGGGCCCGGACACGGTGGCCGCACCGTCGGATATCGCCGAGCGCCTGGTGCGGCTGACTGGCAGCGGCGACATCTTTCGGCACATCCTGGCGACCGGCCGCGTGGCCGTGGCCGGCCTGGTGCTGGGCTGGGTCGGAGGCTTGCTGGTCGCGGTTCTGCTGGCCAGGCTGCCGAGGCTCGCGGCTGCGGTCGAACCGTACATCCTCGGATCGATGGGGATTCCGAAGTTCGCGCTGGCGCCGCTCCTGATCCTGTGGTTCGGCATCGGCGACGCACCGAAGGTCGTCGTCACGACGCTGATGGTGTTCTACGTGATGTTCATCACCACGCTGTCCGGCATTCGCAGCATCGATCGCGGCCTGCTCGCGATGGCGCGGCTGGTCGGCGCCAACCGCTACTGGGTGAACCGCGAGATCGTCCTCAACACGGTCATTCCGTACATGCTCGCCGGACTCAAGATCGGCCTGCCGCGGGCCATCGGCGCTGCCGTCGTGGGCGAGTTCCTGGTGGCCGACCACGGGCTGGGCTTCTACATCGAATACTCCCGGCAGACGGCGGACATCACCGGCGTCTATGCCGGCCTGGTGGTCGTGCTGCTGCTGGTTCTCGGGTCGGATTTCCTGCTCGGCCGCGCGAGCAAGCGGCTGCTCGCCTGGGTTCCGAAGAAAGTCGCCCTCTAGGCGCGATCTCCCGATGAGCCGGACCGGGCACCGCAGCCGCGTTACGCCGGTTCGTCCGCCGGCGCTCCGGACGCCTGCTGCCGGGCAGCATGCGCCGCGGTCAGGCATTCGGCGAGCAGCCGGGCAGCCCGGTTCGGCGCGGGTGAGCGGCGCAGCAGGCTGACGAACCGGCAGACATAGCGGAACCGCTTAGGCGCGACGGCCTGCATCAGCCCCTTGCGCTCGAAGGCTTCGGCATAATGGTTCGGGAGGAAGCCGAGATAGTCGCCGGACAGGATCAGCGTCGCGATCGCTTCCTGGTCGAAGCCGGTGGCGCGGCGCGGCAGCCGTTCGCGGTGGCTCAGCTCCCAGTTCGGCGAGTGGTAGCCGAGGCCGGCGAACGCGTAGCCGCGGATCCGCTCCCATGTGAGCCGCGCATGCGATGCGCCGAACAGCGGATGGCGAGTGCCGCAATAGAGCAGCATGGTCTCGCCGAACAGGTCGGCATAGACCAGGCTGCGCGAATCGCGGTGCGCCGGGATGACGCCGACGTGGAAGCGGCCGTCGATGATCCCGCGCTCGATCACGTTGAGCGCCGCGACATGGACATTCAGGCCGACCCGCGGCGCCAGTGCACCGAAGCGCGCGAGCGCGTCGCCGATCCGCGCCTGCGGATTGCTCGCGGTCTTGTCGAAGACGGCGAGCTCGATCCGGCCGCCGAGCCGGTTGTGGATATCGTCGATGCCGCCGCGGAACGTATCGACCGCGGCCAGCAGCTGCAGCGTCCGGTCGTAGACCTGCTGACCGTCGGCGGTCAGCGCGAAGCCGGCGCGGCCGCGCCGGCACAGCACCATGCCGAGCCGCGTCTCGAGATCCTTCACATGACGGCTGACGGTCGAGGTGCCGATGTTCAGTTCGAGCTCGGCCGCGGTCATGCCGCCGCATTCGACGACGGTCTTGAAGACCTTGAGCAGCCTCAGATCGACGTCGCTCAACTGGCCGAGCACCGGCACCGGGCGGCCGGCCGTTGCACGGGGCGGGGCGGCCGGAGCGGATCGGCCGGCTTTCGGAACGGCTTTCGGAACGGCCTTCGGATCGGCTTTCGGAACGGCCTTCGGATCGGCTTTCGGAACGGCCTTCGGATCGGTCTTCATCCGGCCCGCATCATCCGCTCACTTGCATCAATCCGCAACTGAAGAGCGATATTCGTACATTTTCAACAGTAACCGGATGCGTGCAGAATCCGGATATCCGACCACGACGAGGAGGCCGCGCCCGGCGCGGACATGCGATGCTGGCAACCCAGACGACCGCTCCGACCACCGACGACACCCGAACCGCCCGGCCCGCTGCCGACGCGCCGCGCAGCGCTGCCGGCGAGGTGCCGGTCCGCACCGACGCGGCCTGGCTCGAGGCGCACTGGATGCCGTATACCGCCAACCGCAGCTTCAAGGCCGATCCGCGGATCATCGTCGAAGCCAAGGGCGTCTATTTCACCGACAGCGACGGCCGCAAGGTGTTCGACGGGTTGTCCGGCCTCTGGTGCACCGGGCTCGGCCACGGCCGGCCGGAGGTGGTCGAGGCGGTCAGCAAGCAGATCGCCAAGCTCGACTATTCACCGGCGTTCCAGTTCGGCCATCCGGGCTCGTTCGCGCTTGCCAACAAGCTGAAGGCGCTGACGCCGGAAGGGCTCGACTACGTGTTCTTCACCGGCTCCGGCTCGGAGGCCGCCGACACCTCGCTGAAGATGGCACGCGCCTACTGGCGCGCCAAGGGGCAGGCCGGCAAGACCCGGCTGATCGGCCGCGAGAAAGGCTATCACGGCGTCAATTTCGGCGGCATCTCGGTCGGCGGCATCAGCGCCAACCGCAAGGTGTTCGGCCAGGGGGTCGAAGCCGATCACCTGCCGCATACCCAGCTCGCGAGCAATGCGTTCTCGCGCGGCCAACCGGAGCAGGGCGGCGTCGAGCTCGCCAACCGGCTGCTCGACCTGATCGCGCTGCATGACGCGTCGACGATCGCCGCGGTGATCGTCGAGCCGGTCGCCGGCTCGGCCGGCGTGATCCCGCCGCCGGTCGGCTACCTGCAGCGGCTGCGCGAGATCTGCACCGCCAACGACATCCTGCTGATCTTCGACGAGGTCATCACCGGCTTCGGCCGCTGCGGCGCGCTCACCGGCGCCGAGGCGTTCGGCGTCACGCCGGACATCATGAACGTCGCCAAGCAGGTCACCAACGGCATGCAGCCGCTCGGCGCGGTGATCGTCAACAAGGCGATCTACGAGACCTTCATGGCCAACGGCGGCCCCGAGTACATGCTCGAGTTCCCGCACGGCTACACCTACTCGGCGCATCCGGTCGCCTGCGCCGCCGGCAACGCGGCGCTCGACGTGCTCGAGCGCGAGCAGATGCCGGCGCGGGTCAAGGCGCTGGCGCCGTACTTCGAGAACGCGGTGCACAGCCTGAAGGGCGCCAAGCATGTCACCGACATCCGCAATTTCGGGTTGGCCGCCGGCCTGACGATCGCGGGGTTGCCGGGCGAGCCGGCGCGCCGGCCCTACGAGATCGCGATGCACTGCTGGAAGAACGGCTTCTACGTCCGCTTCGGCGGCGACACGATCCAGCTGGCGCCGGCGTTCGTCGCCGAGAAGGCCGAGATCGACCGGTTGATCAACGCGCTCGGCGACGCGCTGGCGCAGACCAACTGACGGCGGGGCGGGGCGCTCGGCGGCGCAGCCGAGCGCCCGACATCAGCTCGTCAGCGCTGCATCGAGCAGTTTCCGGCTCGGTTCGTACTGCAGATCCAGCTGCCTCAAGGCCGACTCCGAGCCGATCTCGCGCAGGTAGCTCACCGTATCCGTGATATCGGCGAGCTTGACGGCGATCGCCTCCCGATCGCCGCTCGCGACCAGGGTGCGAATGAATTCGAGATAGACCGCATTGTCCGCAGCGGTGAAGTTGTCGATGTCGGTGAAGTATTGAGCGTTCGGTGGCGGCTGGATCCGCTCGAGAATGTCGATCACCGGCTGATCGACGGCCAGCTTCCTCAGCAGCGAATGGCCGCCGCCGGGATGAAAGATGACGTCGTGCACCAGTGCCGCCTCGATCTGGGCTTGCGAGGCCTCGGGATCGCGAGCCAGCAGCAATTGCGCGACGCGGTCGAAGTGGTCGGCGCGCGGCCTGCCGAGCGGATCGAGCGCGCCCTCATGCAGCGCGCTGACCGCCTCGAGGAGTTCGGCGTATCGGGCATCCTGCTTCGTGAGTGGCATGCAGTCCTCCTGTTTCGTAGTCTCGGTCAGACGCGCTGCATCTCCAGCCCGGGCACGAACAGCGGCTCTTTCTCGGGCCGGCCACGGTCCAGCGCACGCGAGTGAATCAGATGCACCGCCTCGTTCTGGACGGCCTCGACGCCGGGCCGCTGCTCACGCTCCCACTGCCGCAGCGCCGCGTCGATATCATCCAGGTTCGAAAGATAGGATGCGAGCGAAACCGCGGTGCCGATGCCCACATTGGCCCCCTGGCCGAGGCTGGAAGGCATGGCGTGGGCTGCGTCTCCGACGATCGCCACCCTGCCGCACGACCAGCGATCGAGCACGATCATGCCGTAGCGGTCGAAGCGGCCAGGATCTTCCAGCAGGGCAAGCAGCGGTGCGAGATCGGGAAAGCTGCTGGCCCAGAGATCCTTGTTCAACGGCATGGCAACGGCCTCCGTATCCTCCAGCGGCGCCATGAACGCGAGATAGCACGCATCGGCGCTGCATGGCGTATAGAGCACCCGCAGCGGCCTATGCCGGTAGGCCCAGAAGTCGATGGTTCCTTCCCATTGCGGGCCGGCCAACGGCCGACGGTTGGCCAATACCCGGATCAGCCCTTCCGAAAAGCGTTCGCGGGACTGCGGGATACCGAGATTCTCGTAGGCGCGTGATCCGACGCCGTCGGCGGCAATGACGAGATCGGCGGCGAACTGCTGGCCGCTTTCCGCCACGATGCTGCCGTCGGCGCGGACCAGCGCGATCCGCGAGCCGGTCACGACTTCGACACCGTGACGCGCCGCGCCGCGCAAGAGCAGGTCGTGCAGATCCTGCCGCAGCATCGTGTGGAACAGCGTCTGGTTCACTTCGTAGGTGCTGCGTTCGCCGTCCAGCCGCGTCTCGAAGAAGGTGGGCCGCCAGGCAGTACGCGAGAAATCCTCGCCGAGGCCGATTGCCTCGAGCGCCGCGACGCCGCGATCCTGCATATAGAGTCCGCCGCCACTGGGCCGCAACCGGGCGCTCGCCTCGTGCACCCGTACCGACCAGCCGGACCGTCCGAGCGCGACCGCGATCGCGAGTCCGACCGGACCGGCACCGACGATTTCCACCTTTCTGGCCATTCTCGTTCGCCGACATGGAGGTCGGAGCGATCATCACACATATCATGATAACTTATCTGTCGGTCGGACAACGCGCGATATGGCCCGTGGAGTCCCGCTTTCCCTAGGGTAAACACGCGGCACGGTGCCCATGGAGCCACACTCGTACATGTCATAATATCTACGTGACCGCGCAACCGTTCCGGCCGATCTCGGCCCCTCTCTACCGCCAGGTGGAGGAGCATCTTGCACGACAAATCTGTGATGGCGTCTATGCCCCGGGCGCGTTGCTGCCGTCGGATGCGCAGCTGTGCGAGATGTATCGCGTCAGCCGGGCTACCGTTCGCAGCGCGATCGACCGGCTGGTATCGGCAAACCTCGTGCGCCGCCAGCAAGGCGTTGGCACGTTCGTCCTCGGTGCCGATCACGGCATCCAGACGGCGCGGCTGATCGGCTATATCGAAGGCATCCATCCTTACATGAACTTCTCCATGCTCGAAAGTGGTCGGGTGGCGATGCCGGCAAGCGTGGCGGCCGGCATGGGAGTGGATGCGGGCACGCCATGCCAGTGCTTCGTCGGCGTCAATCACATCGGCGAGAAGCCACTGTCCTTTCTCGAGGACTACTACCCCGACGACGTCGCATCGTTCATCAACGAGTCCGATTTCCTCGGTCTGGTACCGCCGATACGCATCGTCGAGATGCGCAGCGGGCGCCGGTTCAGCCATGCCACGCAGCGAATCGACGCCGTCGCCGCGCCTGATCGCGTGGCTCGAGCACTCGATCTGACGGCCGGGCAGCCGGTGATCCGGATGGAGCGGATCTACTTCGCTGCCGACACGTCCATTCTCGATTTCGCAGTCGCGCACTATCACCCGGAGCGCTACCAGTTCGAGATCAAGATCGTTCCGAGGACCGGGCAGCATCGCAGGGAAGGCGTATCGGCCGAGCCTTTCGATGACCGGAGAACGGTAAGCCAGACCGGCGAGTAGCAGCCCTTCGGCGCGATCGACGCGCTCGGCGATTCACCCTTTCAGCCACGCAACAGAGGAGTCAAGCCGATGGATCGTCAACATCACCGATTTTCACGCCGAGGCTTCGGCAAAGTGATGCTGGGCATCGCGCCGACGTTCGCCTTCAAGCAGCCGGTCAGCGCACAGACGCGCGAGCTGCGCGTCGTGATCTCCGCGGTGTACCGCAAGTCGTTCGAGTCGTTCATCGTTCCGAAGATGAAGGAGCTCCACGGCGTGAACGTGATTCCTACGCCGTTCCTCAGCGCCGAAGCGCTGACGCGCGCGATCGCGCAGCGCGCCAATCCGGGGATCAGCCTCTTCACGCTCGACCAGGGTCCGTGGCTGCAAGGCAAGGAGCTCGGCCTGTGGCAAACGCTCGATCCGAAAAAGGCGCCGAACCTGCAGGACGTCTTCAGCAACTATCGCGACCCGGACGGGAAAGGGACGCCGCTCTTCAGCTATCTCCTCGGGCTGCTGTACGACGAGGAAGCGCTGAAGACCCGGGGCATCGAAGCGCCGCAATCCTTCTTCGACATGTGGCAGCCGGCCTACAAGGGCCGCGTCACGATCCCGCAGTTCTCGAGCACCTTCGCCTTCATCACGCTGGCCGAAACGGACCGATTGCTCGGCGGCAACCCGGACGGCCCCTTCGACAAGGGATTCGCCAAGCTGAAGGAACTGAAGCCGAGCATTCCGACCTTCGTGGGGCCCGCGGGTCAATACATCCAGCTCTTCCAGCAGAAGGAGATCTGGCTGACCCACGGTGCGCATTTCACCGCGCTGCAGGCATCGAGGGCGGGGCTGCCGGTGGTCTGGAAACTGCCGAAGGAAGGTGCTGTCGCGGTGTCGCACTACATCGGCATACCGAACGGCGCGCCCAATCTCGACGACACTTACAAGCTGCTCGACCTGATGCTGTCGCCCGAGTACCAGAAGCAGATTGCCATGATCGACTTCATGGGGCCGATCAACGGCAAGACCGAGCTCGACGAACGATTCGCCGCGACGTTCCCGCTGACCCGGGCGGCGGTCGAAAACGCCGCGCAGGTGCCTTGGGCGACGTACAGCCGGGACCGCATCAAGCTCGGCGAGCGCTGGCAGCGAGAGATACAGCAATAACAGGGCGCCGATGACCGCAGGAATCACGGCCGCCGCCGCGGGGGCGCTGGATCTCGTCGGGGTGCAGAAGGCTTTCGGTGGCGTGCTGGTCCTGAAAGGGATCGATCTGTCCGTCGCGCCTGGCGAGTTCGTCTCGCTCGTCGGTCCGTCCGGCTGCGGCAAGACGACCACGCTGAACATGATCGCCGGCTTCGAGGCCCCCGACGCTGGCGACATCCGCATGAACAGCAAGTCCATCGTCGGCCTGCCGCCGCATCGCCGCGAGCTGGGGATGGTCTTCCAGAGCCATGCGCTCTTCCCCCATCTGACGGTGGCCGAGAACATCGGCTTCGGCCTGCTGATGCACAAGCGCCCGAAGGCCGAGATCGACCGCCAGGTCGGACGCGCCCTCGACATGGTGCGCCTGACCGGATTCGAGCGCCGCTATCCGCGCGAGCTGTCCGGCGGCCAGCAGCAGCGCGTCGGCCTGGCCCGAGCGCTGACCGTCGAGCCGCGGGTCATCCTGCTCGACGAGCCGCTCAGCAGCCTCGACGCGAAGCTGCGCCGGGAGATGCAGTTCGAGATCCGCCAGATCCAGCAGCAAGTCAGGACGACGGCGATCTATGTCACCCACGATCAGGAAGAGGCGCTCACGATGTCGGATCGCGTCGTCCTGATGAACAAAGGCATGATCGAACAGGTCGGCACGCCCACCGAGGTCTACTCGCACCCGGTCAGCGAGTTTGCCGCCGGCTTCATCGGCCATGCCAGCTTCATCGACGGCACGGTCGCCGACGCGGCTGCCGGCTGCGTCCTGCTCGCCGAAGGCGCGGCCGTGACACTCGCCGACACGCGCTCGCTGAGGCAGGGCGGCAAGGTACGCCTCGCGGTCCGGCCGGACCGCATCGGCCTTTCCGCCAAGATGGACGCCGGTGGCTTCGCCGCGACGTTGCTGACTCGCGCCTTCGTCGGCCCGATCCTACATTGCGAGATCGGGTTGCCGAACGGCGCGCGATTGCAGGCCCACGTACCGGCGCGCGACGCCTTCGATGCCAGGCCCGGCGACCGTGTCCACGCGCGGATCGATCCGCACGATTGGATGATCCTGCAACCGGACGTGCCGTGAGCGCCACCGGACGGCCGCCCGAAGCCGACCAGCCTCTCGCGCGTGCGCGGCCGCGCCTCGCCGCCCGGAGAGGCGTGGCGATCGGATCCCTGCTCGGCAGCATGCTTCCGGGCGTTCCGATCATCGCGTTGCTCCTGTTCTTCTTCGTGCTGCCGCTCTGCATGGTCCTCGTCCTGGCGTTCCGGCCGTTCGACGCGCAAACGATCGTCGGCGCGAGCTGGACACTGGACAACTTCAGCCGCTTCCTGCTCGACGGCAACTATCTGCTGACGTTCTGGCGAACGATCTGGATCTCGGTCGCGACGACGTTCTTCTGCACGCTGCTCGGCTATCCGATCGCCTGGCATCTGAACGGACTGGAATCCAAGCAGGCACGGCTGTGGCTGACACTGGTCGTGCTGCTGCCGCTGATGACGAGCCTCGTCGTGTCCTCGTTCGCCTGGCTGCTGATTCTCGGGAGCAACGGCATCATCAACGGTGCGCTGCGAGCCCTCGGCCTGGTCGACCAGCCCATCGCCCTGATGAATACCGCGACCGGCGTCATCATCGTCAGCACCTACAGCTACATCTCGTTCTCGATCCTGGCGATCTTCGCGACGCTGCAGACGATCAACCCGAACTACGCGCGCGCCGCGCAAGTGCACGGCGGCAGCCCGATGCAGACATTCATCCGGATCATCCTCCCGCTCAGCCTGCCGGGCATCGTGTCCGGCGGCCTCATCGTCTTCGCACTGTCCATGGCCGGTTTCGTCGTACCTTTCCTGATCGGTGGCGGTCGCGTCTCGGTCATTCCGCTGTTGGTATTCCAGTTCACGCTGCAACTGTTCGATTGGCCCGGGGCCGCGGCGCTCGGCGTCATCCTGTTCGCGTTGACGCTGGGGCTGACCTGGGGCATTGCGGCGCTGGCCCAGCGTCGCATGACCTGGGAGCGCTGATATGCGTCGGGCCGGCTCGCTAGTCGTCTACCTGATCTACGCGCTGCTGCTCGCCCCGATCATCATCGTCGTCGGGGCCTCCTTCACCGGCGGCGATTACCTGCGGTTTCCGCCGAACGGGCTGTCGGTGCGGTGGTACGTCGCGATGTTCAACGATCGCGAAATGGTCTCCGGCCTCTCGATCAGTCTGAAGGTCGCGATCTCGACCGTGGTTCTATCCGTGCCGATCGGTGCGCTGGGTGCCATCTATGTCAATCAGTTGCGACCCTCGCTGCGGGCAGCGGTCGCTTCCCTGTTCCTTGCACCGATCAGCGTCCCCCTGGTCCTCACCGGCTTCGGCCTGCTCGTGCTGTTCACCAAGCTCGAACTGTTGAACCTCTACGGCCTGATCGTCGGCCATACCGTCATTTCAGTGCCTTACGTGCTCCGGACTGCATTGGCGAGCCTGTCGCTGAGCGACCCCGCGGTGCCTCGGGCGGCAGCGATTCTCGGTGCCCCTCCATGGCGAGTCATCTGGCACATCACGCTGCCGCTGCTGCGCCCGGGCCTCGTCTCCGGCGGCCTGTTCGCGCTGCTGACGTCGTTCAACAACGTCGCGACGTCCGTCTTCATCACACCGCCCGGCGACAACCCGCTGCCGGTCGTGATCTTCAGCCGGATGGACAATCTCGCCGAGCCTTCGATCGCCGCGGCCAGCGCCGCCACGATCGCGCTGACGGCGATCACCTGCCTGATCCTGGAAAAGCGCTATGCGCTGTTCCGGTCGCTCGGCGGATAGCCTTGATCCACCGCAAGGACACCGGCGCCGCTTCCCGCGAACATGGAATCTCCCGGGAGAGCCCATGAGCCGACGATTCACCACAGGACAGCTGGCCCGCATCGAGAGCGAGATCGAGGCGCGCCGCAAGGCCCTGCAGGCGCGCATCGCCCAGCACCGCGCCGGCCGCAGCCGGGCCGAGCAGGCGAGCGACGTGCTGGACCAGGATTTCGACGATGCGCCCCAGCGCAGCGCCGATCGCGAGATCGAGCTCGCGCTGACCGATGCCGAGATGGTCGAGATGGCCTCGCTCGACCTGGCTCGGCGGCGGCTGCACGATGACAGCTACGGCCGCTGCGCCGACTGCGGCAGCGACATCGCCTACGAGCGGCTGCAGGCGCTGCCCTGGGCCGAACGCTGCGTGACCTGCGAGTCCGCCGCCGAGCGGGCCGGCGGCCGGTCGCGGAACGCGTCGCTCTGACCCTGCCGGCTTTCGGCTTTCCGGGCCGCCGCGCGCGGCCCTCGTCCTTTTGCGGAGATCCCCCAATGACCAAGCGCCATGCCATCGTCTGGCTCGACCATCACGAAGCCCGCGTCCTGCAGTTCGATGCCGACAGCGTCGATACCACGCGTGTCGCCTCGCACGCCCACAATACCCGGCAGCATGGCAGCACGGTGCGCACCGAGCACGAGTTCTTCGCCGATGTCTGCGCGGCGCTGGCCGACATTCCCGAGATCCTCGTCGCCGGCTCGAAGACGGCGCTGGCCGACATGCACCACTACGCCGACAAGCATCGGCCCGAGACCAGCCGGCGGATCGTCGGCTACGAGGTCGTCGACCATCCGTCCGACAACCAGCTGGTCGCGATGGCGCGGGCCTTCTTCCTGAAGTTCGACCGCATGGCCGGTTCGCCGACGCCGACCTGAGCTGATTCGCCGACGCCGACCTGAGCCGGCTCTCGTCCGCGACATGGCGCGGCGCCGGGGGGTGCGGCGCCGGCTCGACGCGGCGGCCACGGTCCGGGGGGCGACGCCCGGGGCGGCTTTCAGCCACTGGGCCGGGACCCGGGTCGACCGGCCGGATGTCGGAAACTTTCTCCTGGAATATCTGCAGCCAGGATCGTGTCCGCCTGGTTGGTATCCGCCTTGCTAGACTGTTGCCAGCCGATACTCGTTGGGGATTGGAGTGGCAGTACATAGCGCCCGGGCGGGAATGATGGGTCCAATCGGGTGCGCCCGATGGCGCGTGTGGTGCATGGCGATCGGCGCCATGATGATCGTCGGCCTCGCGGCTTGCGGCGGGGGCGGGGGCGGCGGAGACGGCGGGGGGACCGCTGTCAGCGGTACCCCTGGCGAGGGTACTGCCGGCGGAGACACGACCGGCGGAGGCACGGGCGGAGGGGGCACCGGCGGCACCACCGACAATAGTGGCGGTGGCGGAGGTGGCGGCGGTACTGGCGGCGGCGGTGCTGGCGGCGGCGGTGCTGGCGGCGGCGGTGCTGGCGGCGGCGGAGGTACTCAGACGACTCCGCAGACCAGCGTGGTCGGGCCCGACCTGACCTCGTTCGTGCCGACCAACAACCTGGGCTGCGACACCGGGTTTCCGGTCCAGATCAATGCAGCGTTCCCGCAGCCCTTCACCGCGCAGGGCTTCACCAGCTGCACGATCCAGACTTTCTTTCCGGGAGCGATACCACCGGCGCGAGGGGTCGTCGTATCCGCCAACATCCGCGTGGGACCTGTGACCGGGCCGATGCGGTTCGTGCGGATGCGCATCCTGGAGCAGAGGGGAAGCACTGCATGCTGCTCGACCCAGGAAGTCGGCCAGACGTTCACGCCGCAGCCCAACGCGATCACGACGGTACCGCTGAACTTCCTGATGGATCGGGGTATCGACCTGAACGTGGCGGACCCGGACTCGTCGATCCGGTTCAACGACTGGCTCGGGCTGGAGGTGCTGGCGGCGGGGGTGCCGATTCCGGGTGTGTGGACGCGTAATGGCGGGAATGACATCAGCCTGCCGACGTCGATCTGGTTTCCTGCGATGTCGGTGCAGGGGCCGGTGCCGACGCTGAACTTGAGGTCTACCGGGAGCTACGGCGGGTTCTTGCCTTCGTTCAGCATGAATTTCGCACCGCTTTAGTCTCCAGGCTTCGCGCGGGCGGGTTTGCGGCGCCTACTCCGCGGCGATCCTTGCTGCGGTCACGATGTCGCTGCTGCCTGCTCGCACGGTCACTCATCGATCGGCGCTATGCCCATCATCGGCAACGCGCTACTTGTGTGACCCATCGGCAAGTGCAACGATCGTCTGATGGCGCGCAGCATCAGACCGGTTCTGTCAGGCCTGTTCCAGGTGCTGCATGGCCGTTTCCAGGAACAGCTGCGCCGGCGCGCTGCGGATGCTGTCGGTGTTCGCGATGAGGTAAATCGTACATCGAGGCGCTTCCGCCTCGGGCAGCAGCGGCCACAGCACCTGCGCCATGTTCGATGCATCCACCACCGGCTTGGGCAGGATGCCGATGCCCATGCCCAGCTGGATCAGCCACATCCGCTCCTGCAAATTGTCCGCGACACCGCCGATCTGGCGCCCGAGGGCATGCCGCTGCCGGTAGTCCACGTACGCCGTCGGCTCGTCGTTGCTGATCACGAACGCATCGGACTCGAGCATGCTCGACGGCACCGGGGGCTGGCCGAAAAGAGGATGCTGCGGCCCGCAGTAGATCTGCTGCTGCTGCTCGATGAGCGGCAGATACACCATATTGGGTTCGTGCGTGTCGGTGAAGCCGATCGCCAGCTCGACTTCCCCATTCTTCAGGGATCTGAGGACATTGCGCCACGGCGCCACGTCCAGGCGCACGTCGATCAGGGGATAGCGCCGGTGGAAGTCCTGGAAGATGGTGGTAAGGCGCGGCACCAGGTAGAGGTTGGAGATGAGGCGCAGGGTGAGGGAGCCCGAGACATGCGCCACGTCGGACCCCTTGAGTCGTGCGCAAGCCTGCACCTGCTGGTACATCGCCTCGCAGGCGGCCATGACCTGATGGCCCTGGACCGTGAGCTCGATGCCCCGGGCCTTGCGGCTGCACAAGTGCGCATCGAGGAAGTTCTCGAGCCGCTGCAAGGCGGCGCTGACGCTGGGCTGCTGCTTGTGCAGCGCACGCGCCGCGGAGCCGATCCCACCCTGGCGGCCGATCTCGTAGAAGATCTTGAAGAGGTTCCAGTCGACATTGCGGACGAAACTGATGCTGGGTGAGAGGTTTGCGTCGAACGTCTTCATGTCGCGAGGTCCTCGGTACGGCCTGCTGTCCGGCCGCGGAAAAGTATAGCGGTCGTGTTCCACGCGACGCACCTTCATCATGAACCAGCAACTGCTCTTGCCGACACTGTTCGTCTCGCACGGCGGCGGCCCATGGCCCTTCATGGGAGATCGCCTGCCCTCGTATGCGCGCACCGCCGATGAGCTCCTGAACCTGTCCGGGCGATTGCCTGCCAAGCCTGCGGCGATCCTGGTCGTGTCGGGGCATTGGGAGGAAGCGGAGTTCACCGTCTCCACGGCGCCGCGGCCACCGATGTTGTACGACTACTCGGGCTTTCCGGCGCACACCTATCGATTGCAGTACCCGGCACCCGGGTCGCCGTCGCTGGCGGGCCGCGTCAAGGCGATGGTCGCTGCGGCCGGCATGGAGTGCCGTGAAGATGCCTCCCGCGGATTCGACCACGGCACCTTCGTGCCGCTGATGCTGATGTTTCCCGAGGCCGCCATCCCGGTCGTGACGGTGTCGATGAAATCCACCTACGACCCCGAGGAGCACATCCGGCTGGGCGAGGCGCTGGCTTCCCTGCGCGGGGAAGGCGTGCTCATCATCGGCAGCGGGCTGAGCTATCACAACATGCGCGGATTCCGGCACGAGTCGTCCACCCCGGTGGCGCGGGCCTTCGAGGCCTATCTGAACGAAGCGGTGTCGCACCCATCGCCGTCCGTGCGGCGACAGATGCTGGTCGAATGGGAGCAGGCACCCTTTGCGCGAGCAGCGCACCCGATGGAGGATCACCTGATACCGCTCATGGTGGCGGCCGGTGCGGCGGGCCAGGACAGCGGCGGGCGGATCTTCGTCGAGAACGTCATGCAGGTGGACATGGCTTCCTACCGGTTCGGCGAGCTCGCCGAACGCCCCGGGCCCCATCCTGGAGCGGGCTAGATGGCCGCACATATCGAGTGCCTGGCATAGACACGGTCTATGACGCGCAACACCCGGTAGCGGCTACCGCGATGATCCCGCGCGCCCTAGACTATTTTCATG
>JBFWQR010000126.1:0-23577 GCA_050249335.1 Lautropia sp. | reverse complement strand
CTGGGGCGACTTTCTGGCGGTGATGTACGGCAACCGCCCCGATCGCTGGGACGACGCGCTGACCGGCGACGACCGGCTGCGCGCGATCGTCAACATCCTGACCCGGATCCGCTACGTCACTGCCGACGGCCGGCTCGATTTCACCGAGACCGCAGCACCGGCGGCGGCCGCACCCGGCCTGATCCCGTGGTTCGAGGTGACGCCGCGGCGCACCGCCAACCGCACCGTGGTATTCGGCCACTGGTCGACGCTGGGCCTGGTCGATCGGCCGAACCTGATCGCGCTCGACACCGGTTGCGTCTGGGGCGGCTGCCTCAGCGCGCGGCGGCTCGAAACGCGGGCGCTGTTCCAGCAGCGCTGCCCGCAGGCAGCTTCAGCACCCTCCTAGCCGGCGACTGAGCCGCGCATGCAGCGCTTTCGCCAGTTCATGGCGATTGCGGCCGTCGGCCGGCTCCGCCACGAGCACGTCGACCTCGACCCGCAGACCACTGGCGCCGAGCACCGACCAGATCGACGCGACGAAGGTCGTGTCGCCGACGAACAGCGCCGCCGCGGCCGGCTTGCCGTCGCCGTCGAGATAACGCAGCGCGATCGGTACCACCTCGGCCCCCTCTGCCACGGCCGCTTCGAGCAGGTTGCCGTGAAACGGCAGCAGTGACGATCCATCGGTGGTGGTCGCCTCGGGAAACAGCGCGACCGGAAATCGCTCGCGGATCCTTCGCTTCAGCGTCTCGATGACGCGGTGGACCGCATGGCGCCGGCCGCGCTCGATGAACACGGTGCCCGCCAGCGCTGCCAGCCAGCCGGCGAGCGGCCAGCTGCGCAGCTCGGCCTTGGCGACGAACGCCGAAGTCGCGATCGCATTGATCGCGAAGATGTCGAGCCACGACAGGTGATTGGCGACCAGCATCCGCCCCGGCGCGATCGCCGCGAGCGGCCGGCCGGCCGCGGCACCCTCGTCGCGGACCACCAGCACCAGGCCGCAGGCGCGCAGCAGCAGCGTCGACCAGCCGGCGATGATCACGCGCCGATGCGCGATGCGGACGAGCGGGAACACGGCCAGCTGGATGATCAGGCCGCTGATCGCCAGCGCAGTCAGCAACGCCAGCCGCACCAGCCGGCGCGTCAGCCGGCGCACCGACCTGCAGCCGTGCGGCCGTCGCCGGGGAGTGACCGGGTCATGCGTCGCGGTCGTGCACGACGCGGCCGGCGACCAGCGTCAGCAATGCCCGGCCGACCAGTTCCCGGCCGTGATACGGCGTATCCTTGCCCTGGCTCACGAGGCTGTGGTCGTCGACCCGCCAAGGCAGCTGCGGATCGAACAGACACAGATCGGCGACCGCGCCGGCCGCGAGCCCGCGCGGCGTCGGCGCCAGCGGCCGCGCCGGGTCGATGGCCAGCGCGATCCGCTCGGCCGCCGCCATCGCGCGGTCCGGCGCAGCGCCGGCCGCGATCGCGGCCGGCGCGCGGGTCACGCGGGCCAGCGCATCGAGCAGGCCGATGCGTTCCTCGCCGGCCCATTTCAGCACCAGCGGCAGCAGCAGTTCCAGCCCGGTGACGCCCGGCTCGGCCTCGCCGAACGGCAGCAGCTTGGCGTCGTCGGCGACCGGCGTATGGTCCGAGCAGATCGCGTCGATGGTGCCGTCAGCCAAGCCGGCGCGGATCGCGTCGCGGTCGCGCTGCGAGCGGAACGGCGGATCGACCCGCAGCCGGGCATCGAAGTAGCCGATGTCGACATCGATCAGATGCAGATGGTGGACCGCGACATCGGCGGTGACCGGCAGCCCGGCGGCCTTGGCGGCGCGAACCAGCTCGATGCCGGCCGCCGACGACAGCCGGCACAGGTGGACCCGGCAGCCGGTCGCCTTGACCAGCTCGAAGATCGTCAGCAACGCGACCGTCTCGGCCTGCACCGGCACGCCCGGCAGCCCGAGCCGGGTCGCGACCGCGCCGCTGTGCGCGACGCCGCCGCGGCCGAGGTACGGATCGATCGGCTGCAGCCAGATCGTGTAGTCGTAGGTGCGCGCGTACTGCATCGCGCGCAGCAGCACCTGGGTATCGACGATCGGCGTCGCGGCCTGCGAAAAGCCGATGCAGCCGGCTTCGGTCAGCTCGGCCATCTCGGTCAGCTGGCTGCCGGCGAGTCCGACCGTCAGCGCGCCGAGCGGATAGAGATGCGCCAGCGCGAGACTGCGGGCGCGGTGCTTCAGCATCTCGATCAGGCCCGGCTCGTCGAGCGCCGGTTCGGTATCGGGCGGGCAGACCAGCGCGGTGACGCCGCCGGCGACCGCAGCCGCCATCTCGGATTCGAGCGTTGCCTTGTACTCGAAGCCCGGCTCGCGCAGCCGCGCCGCCAGGTCGAACAGCCCGGGCGCAACCACCCGCCCCTGCCCGGCGACGCGCCGCTCGGCGAGGAAACCCGGCGGCGGCGCGCCGAGCGCGACGATCCGGCCGTCGGCGACATGCAGGTCGTCGATCCGGTCGACACCGTTGTACGGATCGACGATCCGGGCGCCGGCGATGGTCAGCATGACGGATCCGGCGTCGCCGGGAGGGTGCGCCTTGCCTGCGCCCCTGGCAGGCCCCGACGCGGGGCTGTCCTTCTGCCGCGCACCTTCCTACCCCGCCGCCAGCATGCTCATCACCGCCATCCGGACCGCGATGCCGAACGTGACCTGCTTCAGGATCACCGACTGCACGCCGTCGGCAACCGCCGAGTCGATCTCGATGCCGCGGTTCATCGGCCCCGGATGCATGACGATCGCGTCCGGCTTGGCCACCGCGAGCTTCTCGCTGGTGAGTCCGTAGGTCTTGAAGAACTCCTGCGGCGACGGCAGCAGCGCGCCGCGCATCCGCTCGTTCTGCAGCCGCAGCATGATCACGACGTCGACCCCGGCGAGCCCCTTCTTCATGTCGGTGAAGACCGAGACGCCGAGCTGCTCGAGGCCGCCCGGCAGCAGCGTCAGCGGGCCGACGACCCGGACGTCGGGCACGCCGAGCGTGGTCAGCGCATGGATGTCGGAACGCGCGACCCGTGAATGCAGCACGTCGCCGACGATCGCGACCGACAGCTTGGTGAAATCGCCCTTGAAGTGCCGGATCGTGTACATGTCCAGCAGCCCCTGGGTCGGATGGGCATGGCGGCCGTCGCCGGCATTGATCACGTGCAGGTCGTCCTGGACATGATCGGCGATCAGGTACGGTGCGCCGCTCTGGCTGTGGCGGACGACGAAGATGTCGGCTGCCATCGCCGCCAGATTGTCGATCGTGTCGAGCAGCGACTCGCCCTTGGAAGCCGACGAGGTCGTGATGTTCAGGTTGACGATGTCGGCCGACAGCCGGGTCGCGGCGATCTCGAAGGTGGTCCGGGTCCGGGTCGAATTCTCGAAGAACAGGTTGAATACCGAGCGGCCGCGCAACAGCGGCACCTTCTTGACGTCACGGTCAGAGACGTTCAGGAACGATGCGGCGTTGTCGAGAATCCGGTGGATCAGCGCGCGCGGCAGCCCCTCGAGCGTCAGCAGATGACGCAGCCGCCCGTCCTCGGTCAGTTGCGGATGCCTCATCGCGGACGCCTCATCGCGGACCCCTCGCCGCCGGCGCCACGGTCACAGCGCCTCCACGCGCAGCGCGAACCGGCCGGTGGTCTCCTGGCTCAGCACGAACTGCTCGTGGCGACCGAGCGGAATCACCGCGCCGACATGGTCGGCCTGCAGCGGCAGCTCGCGGCCGCCGCGGTCGAGCAGCACCGCCAGCTCGACCCGCGCCGGCCGGCCGTAGTCGAAGATTTCGTTCAACGCGGCGCGAATGGTCCGGCCGGTATAGAGGATGTCGTCGACCAGCAGGATGTGCCGGTCGGCGACCGGGAAGTCGATCGCGGTCGACTTGATCGTGGTCGGGATGCCGCGGGCGCCGTAGTCATCGCGGTGGAACGCGCTCGACAGGAAACCGAGCGGCGACTGCAACGCCAGGTCCCGATGCAGCCGCTCGGCGATCCAGGCGCCGCCGCTGTGCACGCCGATCAGTGCCGGTGGCTCGAGCACGTCGGCCCGGGCCAGCCGTTCGCGCAGCGATTCGAGCAGCGTCGCGTACAGCGCCTCGGCGTCGACGGTCGTGCGGCTCACCGCCGGGCTTCCTGGGGTGGATGCCGGCGCAACGCAGCTTCGTCGAGATACTGCTCCAGGATCACCGCGGCGGCGAGCGCGTCGTCGGACTCGCCGCCGCGCGATGCGCGGCCGGTGCCGGCGCGCGCCTGCGCTTCCACCGTGCTGTAGCGCTCGTCGACCAGCGCGACCGGCAGCCGGAAGCGGCCGTGCAGCTGCCGCGCGAACCGCTCGGCAGCCGCGGTCACCGCATGCGCCGAGCCATCCGGATGCAGCGGCCGCCCGACCACCAGTGCATCCGGCATCCATTCGCGCAACAAGCCGCCGATCCGCTCGAAGCGGCGCTGGGCTACCGGCTCCGCGACCGTAGACAGCGGCCGGGCGGTGCCGGTCAACGTATTGCCGACCGCGACGCCGATCCGGCGCGCGCCATAGTCGAAACCGAGCAGCGTTTGGCCTACTGCCGACGCGCGCTCGGCGGTCACGCGTGACCCGCCGCCGGCGGCAGCAGCGCCGGGTCGACCCCGAGCCGGCGATAGGCCTGCTGGAAGCGCTCTTCGACCGGCGTCTCGAACAGCAGTTCGGCATCGGCCTCGATCGTCAGCCAGGCGTTCTGGCCGATCTCGGCCTCGAGCTGACCCGGCCCCCAGCCGGCGCAGCCGAGCGTGACCAGCAGCCGCGGCGGGCCGGAGCCGTCGGCGACCGCCTCGAGCACGTCCTTCGAGGTGGTCAGCGCGATGTCGCGGCTGATCGCGACCGTGGAGTTCCACTGGCCCTGCGGCTGGTGCAGCACGAAGCCGCGATCGGTCTGCACCGGCCCGCCGTAGAACACCGGCGCATCGGCCTGCGATTCGTCGTGCCGGGTCAGGTCGATCCGCTCCAGCAAGCCGGCGAGCGTCATCGTCGTGGGCTTGTTGACGACCAGCCCGAGCGCGCCGCGATCGTTGTGCTCGGCGATCAGCACGACCGCACCGCTGAAGTTCGGGTCCGCCATCGTCGGCATCGCCAGCAGGAAATGGTTGCTGAGATCGATGCTGTCGGTAGCCGCCGGCGGCGGAGATTGCGGATTGGCCATTTCCGCTTCATTGTAATGGCCCCGGCCGACGCGGCACAATCGGCCGGATCGGTGACAATGGCCGATGCCGTCGCCACTGCTGGACAGCGCGCTCGTCTGGTTCCGCCGCGATCTGCGGGTCGCCGATCATGCCGCGCTGGCGGCCGCGCTCACCGCCGCGCAGCGGGTCCATTGCGCGTTCGTGTTCGATCGCACCCTGCTCGATCCGCTCGCCGGCCGGGCGGACCGGCGGGGTGCGGCCGCCGGGGTGGATCGGCGGGTCGCGTTCATCCACGGCGCGGTGACCGCGCTGCGCCGGCGGCTGCGGCAGCTCGGCGGAGACCTGATCATCGTCCACGATCACGCCGCTGCCGCGATTCCGGCGCTGGCAGCGCGGCTCGGCGCCGCCGCGGTCTTCGCCGGTCGCGACTACGAGCCGACCGCGGTCGCACGCGACACCGCCGTCGCCGCTGCGCTGGCCGCAGCCGGCCGCCGGCTCGAACTGGTCAAGGATCAGGTGATCCTCGAACGCGACCAGCTGCTGACCGGCAGCGGCGCACCGTTCCGCGTCTTCACGCCGTACCGTCGCGCCTGGCTGGCTCGGGTCGCGGCCGAGCCGGCACTGACCGCGCCGCAGCAGGGGCCGACCGCGCCACTGGCCGCCGCTGCCGCGGTCGGCCATGCCGCTGCCACTGCCGAGGCAGCCGATACCGGCGACGGCGCGATCCCGTCGCTGGCCGCGCTCGGTTTCGCGCCGGTCGACCTCGACGCGCTCGGCATCGTCGCGAGCGAGGACGGCGCCGCGCGCCGCCTCGCCGATTTCGCCGGACGGATCCGCGATTACGACGTCCAGCGCGACTTCCCCGGGGTCCGCGGCGTGTCCTACTTGTCGGTGCATCTGCGCTTCGGAACCGTGTCGATTCGCGAAGCGGTCCGCCTCGCGCTCGGCCACGGCGCGCTCGAGGACCCGCGCTGGGGCGCGGCGACCTGGCTCGGCGAGCTGATCTGGCGCGATTTCTTTTTCCAGATCCTGCACCATCATCCGCAGGTCGTCGACCGCGCGTTCCGCCCCGAATACGACCGGGTCGCCTGGGAGAGCGACGCCACGGTCCGCGACGCCCGGCTCGCGGCCTGGTGCCAGGGGCGCACCGGCTATCCGCTGGTCGACGCCGCGATGCATCAGATCAACCGGACCGGCTACATGCACAACCGGCTGCGGATGCTGGTCGCGTCGTTCTTCAGCAAGCACCTCGGGCTCGACTGGCGGCTCGGCGAGCGTTATTTCGCCGAGCAGCTGATCGACTACGACCAGGCCGCCAACAACGGCGGCTGGCAGTGGGCGGCCTCGACCGGCTGCGATGCCCAGCCCTATTTCCGGATCTTCAACCCGGTGACGCAGTCACGCCGGTTCGATCCGAACGGCGCGTTCATCCGGCGCTATCTGCCGGACCTCGCGCGGCTGCCCGACGCGGCGATCCATGCGCCATGGACCGCGTCGGCCGAGACTCTGGCAGGTGCCGGCATACGGCTCGGCCGCGATTACCCGGAACCGATCGTCGATCATGCCGCCGCGCGGGCGCAGGCGCTGGCCCGCTACGCGGCGGCGCTCGGCCGCTGATTCCGCCAGGCCGGCGACGTTGCCCCGGGCGCTGGCCCGGCTCGACTGCTGGAGCCCCCGGCCGCTGACGGCGCTCAGCTGGTGACAGTCCGGCGCTGCCGCGCGAAACCGCGGACGTGGCGCAGCAGCTCGTCCTCGGCATACGGCTTGCCGAGGAACACGTCGACGCCGAGCGAGAACGCGTGGTTGCGGTGCTTGTCGGCGGTCCGCGACGTGATCATGATGATCGGGATGTCCTGGGTCCGCTCCGAGCCGCGGATGTTCTTGGTCAGATCGAAGCCGTCCATCCGCGGCATCTCGACATCGACCAGCATCATGTCGGGCACGATGTCCTGCAGCTGCCGCAGCGCATCCACGCCGTCCTTGGCGAGCAGCACCGTGTAGCCTTCGCGGACCAGCAGCCGCTGAGTGACCTTGCGCACCGTCACCGAATCGTCGACGACCATCACGGTCGCGGTGGTCGGAATCTCGGTCGCGGTGAAGCTGGCGGTGTCGCCCTCGCCGGCCTGACTGGTGGCACGGGCCAGCGCCAGCTGCACCGGGTTCAGGATCAGCACGATGTCGCCGTTGCCGAGGATGGTCGCGCCGGCGACGCCGGTCAGCCGGGCCAGCTGCGGCCCGACGTTCTTGATCACGACCTCCTGGTTCGGCACCACCCGGTCGACGTGCAGCGCGATCCGCGAGCTGCCGGTGCGCACCACCACCACCGGCGACTGGCGCTGCGCGATCGGCCGCGCGTTCGGCAGCTCGAGCAGGCTGCCGAGGTAGTACAGCGGCACCGACTCGCCGTCGTGCTCGATCGCATGCGCTTCGTACGCCGCGGCGAGCGATTCCGGCTTCATCTGCAGGATCTGCTCGACCAGTGCCGCCTGCACCGCGAAGTGGCCGGTGTCGACACCGAGCAGCACCACCTGGCTGACCGCCAGCGAGACCGGCAGATGGATCCGGAAGGTCGTGCCGGCGCCGGCCTTCGAGGTGATGTCGATCCGGCCGCCCATCGCGGCGACCTCGGCGCGGACCACGTCCATGCCGACGCCGCGACCGGCGAGCGCGGTGACCGACGTCGCGGTCGAGAAGCCCGGCGCGAAGATCAGCTGCGCCAGCTCCGGCTCCGACAGCGATCGCCCGTCCGGCAGCAAGCCGCGCTCGCGCGCCCGCTGCTCGATCCGGCGGAAGTCGAGGCCGGCGCCGTCGTCGCTGAAGCCGAGGATCACCTCGTTGCCTTCCTGGCGCACCGTGATCGTCAGCTCGCCGGTCTCGCGCTTGCC
The DNA here is from genome assembly GCA_050249335.1 of Lautropia sp. Classification (GTDB taxonomy): domain Bacteria; phylum Pseudomonadota; class Gammaproteobacteria; order Burkholderiales; family Burkholderiaceae_E; genus Lautropia. The sequence goes on along the minus strand of JBFWQR010000126.1, from coordinate 15,534 downwards.
GGCGGCGACCCGCCGGTCGCGCGGCTCGATGCCGTGGGCAACCGCGTTGCGCAGCAGATGCTCGATCGGCCCGGCCATCCGTTCGAGCACGCTGCGGTCGATCTCGGCGTTGCCGCCCTTGATCTCGAGCATCACGCGCTTGTCGGCGTCCTTGCCGGCCTGCCGCACGACCCGGTAGAGCCGGTCGGCGACGGTCGCGAACTGCACCATCCGGACCCGCATCAGGTTCTGCTGCAGGCTGCGGCTGACCTGGCCCTGGCGCTTCAGGTCCTGGGTCGCGGATTCGACCGCGCGCAGCGCGTTCTGCTGCACCGTCGCAACGTCGTTCACCGATTCCGCCAGCATCCGGGTCAGTTCCTGGAAGCGGGTGTAGCGGTCGAACTCGAGCGGATCGAACTCGGCCCGGGTATCGCGGGCGCTGGCGATCTGCGCCTGGATCTGGTTGTCGGCCTGGATCTCGATCTCGCGCAGCTGGGCGCGCAGCCGGTTGACGTTCTCGGTCAGCTCGGCGAGCGCGAGCCGGATCACGCCGACCTCGTTGTCGAGCCGCGCCCGCGCCACCGCGACCTCGCCGGACTCGGCGACCATCCGGTCGAGCAGATCGGCACGGACCCGGATCACCTGCTGCGCCGCGGCCGCAGCCTGGGCGACGCCGGCGATCGGTTCGGCGTCGCGCTCGGTCGGCTGCGAACCGGTGGCAGCCGCGGCCGGCTCGGCCCGGGCCGGCGAAGTGCCGTCGTCGTCGATACCGTCACCATCGTCGACGGTGCCGGCGGTGGCGCGACCCCGGCGGGGCTTGCGGCCGGCACGCGACGGGACGGCAGCGACCCGGGCCGGTCCGCTCGTACCGGCGCTGCCGTCGGCTTCCGCCGCTGCCTGGGCCCGTTCGGCCGCGATCGACTCGGCCAGCGCCACCGGATCCTTCAGCAGCTCGTAGCGGGCGACGGCAGCGTCGCATTGCGCCAGCAACTGGTCGATCAGCGCCTCCGGCACTTCCGGCAGACCGGTCGCCTCTTCGACGCGCGTCTCGATGTCATGGACCATCTGGCCGAGCCGCATGGCACCGGCCATCCGTGCACTGCCCTTGATCGTGTGCAGCAGCCGCATCAACGAGGCCGCGGCGGTCGCGTCTGCGGGCTGGCCGCGCCATGCGCGCAGGCCGGCGTCGACCGCCGGCAGCAGCTCGTCGGTCTCGGCGAAGAAGACCGGAGCGAGATCGCCGTCGAGCTCGTCGACCAGTCCGCGATACGGATCCTCGGCGCGCTCGGCCTCGAGGCGTGCCGCGCCGAGCACCTCGGCAGCCTTCTTGCGCAGCGCCTCGCCGCGTACCGCGCGGTCGCCATCGTCGTCGGCCCGGGCGATCGATTCCGGTTGCGACCACCGGTGGGCCAGCTCGCGCATCTGCCGCTCGGCGACCTCGTCGCGATGCGGCTCGATCTGCTGTGCGAACTGATCGAGCATCGACTGGATCGCCGCGATCGCCGCATAGAGTTGCGCCAGATGCTCGGCCGGCAGCGGCCGGCCGGCGTTCGCCTGGGTCAGCAGCAGCTGCTCGGCCGGCTCGGCGATCGCACGCAGCTGCAGCAGCCCGACGTGACGCGAAGTACCGACCAGCGAATGCAGCGCCCGTACCAGCCCGGCCGGTGCCGCGTCACCGCCTTGCTCGCGCCAATTCGCCAGCTCGACATCGAGTTGCCGCCGCAGCTGCGTGGCCTCGGCGTTGAAGACTTCGTAGAGCCCGGCATCGATCGAGCGATCGCCGACACGCACCGAAGTCGCAGCCGCGGCTTCGGCCTGCGCCTGCGCGGCCGCTTCGGCGCGAGCCTTGGCAGCCGCAGCGGCTTCGGCCTCGGCCCGAGCCTTGGCAGCCGCGGCGGCTTCAGCTTCGGCCCGGACCTGCTCGGCCGCAGCGGCCTCGGCTCGGGCTCGCGCTTCGGCAGCTGCCGCCGCTTCGGCTTGCGCCTGCGCTGCCGCTGCAGCTTCGGCCTGCGCTCTCGCTGCCGCAGCGGCTTCGGCTTCGGCCCGGGCCTGCTCGGCCGCAGCGGCCTCGGCTTCGGCCTGCGCTTTCGCGGCCGCAGCGGCTTGCGCTTCGGCGCGGGCCTCGGACTCGGCTTCGGCCTGCTCGGCCGCAGCGGCTTCGGCGGCGGCGGCATCCCGCTCGGCGGCCGCGATCCAATCCGCGAGCGCCGCCTGATCGACCGGAGGCGCCGCACCGTCGATCTCTGCCAGCGGCGCGACCGCTTCGTTCACGGACACGTCGACCCCGCCGGCCGCGGACACCTCGACCCCGTCGGTCGCGGACGGGCCGAACCCGTCGGTTGCAGGCTCGCCGGTCGGCGCGTCAATTTCATCGGCCGGCTCGGCGAGCGCTTCGAGCATCGCGAGCGACGGCATCTCTGACGGGGTCGCGGTCGCCGGCGTCGCTTCGACCGCCGGACTCCCCTCGGGCGCCGGCGTCTCGGCCTCGCCGATCGGAGCCGACGATTCGACCGCTGCCGCAGCCGCCGCGGCCGGTACGGTTCCGGCGGCCGGCGCTGCCGGCGCGTCGTCGAACAGGACGATGTCGAGCAGCTCGCGGCCGTCGCGCATCGCTTCGCAGCGGGCGATCAGCGCGCTGGCATCGATGACGGCGCCCGGATCCTGGGCAAGCTTCGCCGCCCAGTCGGCGAACAGCGCATGGCCGGCCTCGATCAGGCGATAGAGCTTGGCGTTGCCCGGCTGCTCGTCGGCGAGCCACTTGTTCATCAGCTGCTCGAACGCCCAGCCGGCTTCGCCGAACGCCTCGAGGCCGACCATCCGGCTCGAGCCCTTCAGCGTATGGAAACCGCGGCGGATCGTCGTCAGCGGCGCCAGGTCCGACGGCGCTTCGCGCGAGGCGGCGAGCGACTCGGCGATCGCCTGCAGGACTTCATCGGCCTCGAGGACGAAGATCTCCAGCAATTCGGCGTCGACGTCGGCCGCGGCCGGCGCAGCCGCCGGCGGCTCCGCCGGTGCGGCGACCGCGGCGCGCGACGGCACGGCGACCCCGGCCAGCTGCGCCAGCAGCGCGAGCAGGTCGTCGACGACGGCGTCGGCGTCGACATGCGACGGCAGCGACTGCAGCAGCGCGGCGCCCTCGGAGGCGCTGCGCTTCAGATCGAGGTCGTCGACCAGCACCGCGTCCCGTTCCAGCGCGACCAGGCAGCGGAGCAGGTTCTCGTGGGCATCGGGCGACTGCGGCGCAGCGGCGAGCGTTGCGAGCCACGGCACGATCGCCTGCCGCTCGGCGGCGATCCGGGCTTCCGCCGAGCCGCCGGCGTCGGCCGGTGGCTGGCCCGCTGCGGCAGCATGCTCGCCGGCGGCCGCGCCTGCCGGTTCGGCCGCGTGCGACTCGCGAAAGCGCCGCTCGCCGAGCTTGGCGACGAACAGCCGCTGGGTCTCGTCGAACGCGAAGCTGCCGGCCTGGCCGACCGGCTGCAGCAGCGATTCGACGAAGAAGCCGAGCGCGCTCAGATTGGTCGCGAGCCGCTGCTGGTCGGCGCCGTCGAGCGCGCGGCCGCTCTGGATCCGGTCGACGTCCTCGTCGATCGCGACGCAGGCCCGCGCCGCGTCGACATAGCCGAGCGCCCGGAACACGCCGGTCGACTGCGTCAGCTGCGGCTTGATCGCGGCCAGTTGCGCAACCGCCGAAGCATCGCGGAAGTTGGCGTCGAGCGCCTGCTCGATCGCCCGCAGGTTGTTCTGCAGCTCGGCGACGAACGCGCCGGTGGTGATCCGCTCCGAGGCCTTGCGCGACAGATCGATCAGCCACTGCGGCGCCGCCTCGTCGTAGGCAGCCGGACGGGTCGCGGCGTCGCGCAGCCGCTGGCCGAGCTCGTTGGCGCGGGCATCGTAGCCCGGGTCGGCACGCAGGCCGCCGTCAAGCGCCTCGTCGGCGAACAGGATCGCGGTCGCGACCTCGAGCGACAGCGCTTCGGGGACCGCGCCCTGCGGCGGCAGCGCCGCGGCGAGGTCGCCGATCGCGACCGAGAGGTTGGACATGCCGTCGTACGGCAGGCCCTGCATCGCGTCGATTAATGCGGTCGCGGCGGCGCTCAGTTCGTCACGCTCCTTGTGCGCGCCGCGGACGATCTTCTCCCACGCCTTCTTCAGGCGCTGGACCGCGTTGCGCGCCGCGGCGACGCGGGCCGGATCGGTCAGGCCGAAGCGCGCCCGCTCGAAATCCGCCGGCACGGTACCGGCGAGCCGGTAGTGATGCTGCGCCTCGGTCGCCAGCGCCGAGCCGGCGCCCGCGCGGGCGAGCAGGAACAGCAGGTCCTTCAACAGCCGGTCGGCGACCGGATCACCGTTCTCCAGCGTGCGCCGCGCCTGGATATTGACCCGCGCGATCAGCCGCTTGGTGTAGAGGTCGATCGGCAGCGCCCGGTGCTGCAGCGCGTCGACCACCGCCAGCGACAGCCAGAGGAACGCGCGTGCGTTCGGCCGCGGATTCGCTTCGAGCATCCGCGTCAGCGCCGCATGCATCGTCGCGATCGAGCCGGGGTTGTCGTTGCCGCGCAGGAAGCCGAGCAGGCCGCGCTCGAATTCGCGCCGCGCCGCCGCGGCGCGCACGCCGATGTCGTCGCCGGCGGCGCCGGGCCCGGCCATCGCCAGCGTCGCCGGCGGCTGGATCGACAGATCGGGGAAGTAGAGATCGGCCGGATCGATCCGTTCGGCCTGGCGCAGTTGCAGCAGCGGCTGGTAGTAGCTGAACAGCACCACCGCCGGCAGCCTGGCGCCGGCCTGCAGGTCTTCGAGGTATTCGGCGACCGCGGCGAAGGTCCGGTGCAGCATCGCGACCACGGCCGCGTCGATCGCGAGCTCGCCATGCTCGCCGCGGCCGAGCAGCGCCTCGGCTTCCTGGGTGACGACCGGCACGCCGACGATGTCGGCGACCTGCATCGCGCCGTGCGCCTGATGCAGATGGATCCGCGCGTTCTTCAGATGGCGGGTCGAGCCGGCCTCGGCCGCGAGGTGCTGATCGAGCTCGGCCCGCGCGCGCGCCAGCGACTCACGGATCTCGGGAACGCACCACGACAACGCGACGAGATCGAGATCCTGCGTAATGTCCGACGGCAGTCCTTCCATCAACCCACCCTGAAGCGCGAGACCGAGTTCTTGAGTTCGCGCGCGAGCTCGGAGAGCTGCAGGATCGAACCCGCGGTCTGCTGTGTGCCTTCGCTGGTCTGTTCGGTGACGAGCAGAATGCGCTGGATGCTCTGTGCGACCAGCTCGGCCGACTCGGCCTGGTTTTCGGTGGTCCGCGAGATCCGCATGATCAGCTCGGCCAGCTCCTTCGAGACCTGGCCGATGCCGGCCAGCGCGGTGCCGGCCTCGTCGGACAGCTTGGCGCCCTGCACCACGCCCTGGGTGCTGCGCTCCATCGCGGCGACCGCATCATGGGTGTCGGTCTGGATCGCCTTGACCAGCGCCGAGATCTGCCGGGTCGCCTCGGCCGAGCGCTCGGCGAGCCGCTGCACTTCCTCGGCGACGACGGTGAAGCCGCGTCCGGCCTCGCCGGCCGACGCCGCCTGGATCGCCGCATTCAGCGCCAGCACGTTGGTCTGCTCGGTGATGTCCGAGATCAGCTCGATGATCTCGCCGATCTCCTGGCTCGATTCGCCGAGCCGCTTGATCCGCTTGGCGGTCTCCTGGATCTGATCACGGATGCCGTTCATGCCGGTGATCGCGTTCTGCACCGCCTCGCGGCCGCGGCCGGCCGCCGACAGCGACTGGCGCGCGACCTCGGCCGACTCGGCCGCCGATTCCGACACCTGCTTGATCTGCGCCGCCATGCCGAGCACCGCCTCGCCGGTCTCGCGGATCTCGCGCGACTGCTGGTCGCTGGCGGCCTGCAGGCTGGTCGACGTGATCTGCGCCTGCGCCGACGCTTCCGCGACCGCGGCGGCGGTCCGGTTGATCCGGCCGACCAGGCTGCGCAGCTCCTCGACGGTATAGTTGACCGAGTCGGCGATCGCGCCGGTGATGTCCTCCGATACCGTCGCCTGCACCGTCAGGTCGCCGTCGGCGACTTCCTGCAGCTCGTTCATCAGCCGCAGGATCGCCGCCTGGTTCTGGTCGTTGAGCCGCTTGGCGTCCTGCTCGAGCCGCTCGGCCTCGCCGCGCTGCGCCTCGGCCTCGGCCGCCTTCTCGGACGAGTCGTCGTAGTACGCCTTGCCGAGCAGCAACAGGCCGAGCAGCGCAACGCCGCCGAACCCGATCGCCAGCCACTGACCGGTGCCGGTCCGCGCCCGCACTGCGGTCAGGCCGGCGCGCACCTCGTGGATCGCATCGGTCAGCCGCTCGCTGCTGGCGAACACCTTCTTGCCGGCGACGCGCGCCTGCTCGAGCGCCGGCAGCGCCTGCTGCGCCTCGAGCGCCGACCGGATGAACGCGTCCGCCTTGCCGGCAACCTGCTGCAACAGCGTGCGCGCCTCGCCGTTGCGCAGCGGGCCGAGGCCGAGCGCGGCGCTGCCGTCCTGGGCAGCGCTGCGGGTCAGCGCATAGCCTTCGATGTGGCGCGCCAGCAGCGCGCCGTCGTCGGCCTTGATGTCGCTCGCCTGCTTGAGCCGGACGATCTCGCCGGCGATCGTCCGCAGATGCAGTTCCATCTGCGCGAGCAGCAGCAGTTCCGGCGTGTTACCCCCGGCGCGCTTGACCGCCTCGGCGGCGCGCACCGTCTGCTGGGTCAGTTCGTCGGCGGCGATCCGGCTCTGGTAGGCAAGCTCGCCGAAGCGCAGCAGCACCTTCTGCTGGCCGATCACATCGTTGACCGCCGGCGCGGTATCGGACCAGACCCGCTGCAGGCGCGCGACCTGCGGCTGCACCGCAGCCGCGACCGCGGCGATCTGGTCGGCGCCGAGCTTGCCGCCGCCGGCCAGCGCCGCGCTCGCGGCAGTCAGGAACTGCAGGCTGTCCTGCAACTGGTCGTAGGCGAGCGTGCTGCCCTGGACCGCGATACCGGCCGCCTTGGCGAGCCGCTGCGAATGCATCAACGCATCGCCGACCGCCTGCGTCTGCAACTCGGCCATCCGGCCGTTGCGATCGTCGAACGCGGCCGAGCCGAGCGCGATGAGCAACGCCGCGGCGATCACGCCGAGCAGCAGATTGACCTGCTTGCGCAGCGGCAGCCGTGACAGCAGCGGGGTCCGGAAGGACCGGGTGCGCCGCCCGCCCGCCGCGGCGCCGAGCATGCCGGCGCCCGGCGCGAGGCCGGCAAGCGGCGAAGCACCTTCGTCGTCGTCGCCGTGACCGGCGGCGGCGCGATCGGCCGCGTCATGCTCGCCGTCGTCGGCCAGTGCGGTCGGCCTGGTCTCGCGGAAATCGCCGGCGTCGCTGTTGCCATGGGCCGGTGCGCCCCCGCGATCGTCGAGCTCGTCGTCGATGATCGCGGTATCCGGATCGAGATCACGATCGGCGTCCTTGGACGGCAGCGAAAGATTCGAGAACTTGAATGCCATGGTTTGGGTCCGCGGATTCGAAGGTCAGCGGCCGACCATCAGGAAGTCGGGCGTTGCGATCAGGCGGGAGAGCAGCAGTTCCTGCCAGATGCGGCCTTCGGCGTCGCTGAAGCGACGGCCGAGCCAGGCCGGTCCGTCGCCCGCGGGCCGGGCCGATTCCGCGGCGTCGGGCGGCAGCTCGGTCATCGTCACGGTATTGCGCAGACCGAGCATCCGGCTGACCAGCAGGGTCGCGTTGAAATTCATCGTCGGCGCGAGCGACAGCAGCCGCGCCTCCTTGGTCGGTTCGGTCGCGCCCTCGCCGGTGAAGCGCCGCAGATCGACGACCGTATGGAGCGCGCCGCGCAGGTTGACGACGCCGAGCAGCCAGTCGCGCGTCAACGGCACCGGTACGATCGCCGACGGCACCGGCACGATCTCGCCGGCCTCCGACAGCTCCACCAGCAACCGCCGCTCGCCGATCATCAGGCCGAGCCGGGCCGCGGAGATCCGGCCGGGCGGGTTCGCCTTGCCGTCGGACCTGCCGTCGGATTTTCCGCTGGACTTGCCGCCGGCGGCGGTCGTGGCCGCACGGGCCGCCGCGGCCTCGACCGCGGTCGCCGCAGCCGTTGCCGCCGCGGTCGCCGTCGTTTCGGGTTCGCGCTGCATCGGCGTCAGGCGAGGCTCGCGATCTTCGCGAGCAGCTCTTCGGGGTCGACCGGCTTCACCACGTAGTCCTTGGCGCCTTGCCGCAGACCCCAGATCCGGTCGCTCTCGGTATTCTTGCTGGTGCAGAGGATCACCGGGATTCCCTGCGTCGCCGGGTCGCGCGCGATCGCTCGGGTCGCCTGATAGCCGCTGGTGCCCGGCATCACGACATCCATTACGACCACCGACGGACGTTCGGACCGGACCTTGCTCAGCGCCTCGTCACCGCTCTCCGCGGTGACCACCGCGTAGCCGCGCTTGCTCAGCAGATCGGCCAGGAAATAGCGTTCGGTCGGCGAATCGTCGACGATCAGGATCTTGCGCATCGGGGCGGTCCCGGCGGCCGATGGCTGGGGCTTGGTCTTGACCATCGCGACCGCCTAGACCGCCATCCCCACGTCGGCTGGACGCCGTCCGTGCTCGGCGACGCATTTGAGCAGACTGTCCTTGGTGAACGGCTTGGTCAGGTACTCTTCGGAGCCGACCAGCCGGCCCCGCGCCCGGTCGAACAGACCGTCCTTGCTCGACAGCATCACCACCGGGGTCTCGTGGTAGCGCGGGCTCTTCTTGATCAGCGCGCAGGTCTGGTAGCCGTCGAGCCGCGGCATCAGCACATCGCAGAAGACGATGTCCGGACCGTGGTCCGACAGCTTCGCCAGCGCGTCGAACCCGTCTTCCGCCAGCACGACTTCGCAGCCGGCCTGCTTCAGGAAGATCTCGGCGCTGCGGCGAATCGTATTGCTGTCGTCGATCACCATCACCTTCAACCCGGCGATCCCTGCGCTGGCGCTCATGTGAATCCTCTTCCGATTCTATCGACCCGCAGACCTCCCGGTCAAAGAACTTCATTGAAAATGAAGCACTTACGAGTCAAACCTCAACAATCTCGAAATCTTCCTTGCGAGCCCCGCATTCCGGACACGTCCAGTTCATCGGAATGTCCGCGAAGCGGGTTCCCGGCGCGATCCCTTCGTCCGGCAGCCCGGCGGCTTCGTCGTAGATCCAGCCGCAGATCAGGCACATCCAGGTCTGGAAGGGTTTCGTGTCGGACATTGCGCACTCCTGGTCATTAGAATGAAAGACCGCAGATCTTACCCGGCACGTCCGACGAGCCCGCGGCGGCGCCGGATCAGTGGTTGCCGCTGCCGCCATACCCGTCGCGCCGCTCCCGAGCCATGACGCCCGCGCCCGCCTCGACCCAGAACCGTGCCGCATCGGCACCGGCCCGCCAGCACGCGGTACCGGCGCGGGCTCGCGTCCGCGGCCTGTACGCAGTGACGCCGGACGGCGACGATCTGCCGCGGCTGCTCGGCCGCGTCGAAGCTTGTGTAGCGGCCGGTGTCCGGTTGTTGCAGTATCGCGACAAGGCCGGGGATGCGCGGCAGCGGCGTCGCGCGGTCGACGCCTTGCAGGCACTGTGCGATCGCCACGACTGCCTGCTGGTGGTCAACGACGACTGGGAGCTGGCGCGCGACGCCGGCTGCCGCGCGGTCCACCTCGGCGCCGACGACGGCGATGTCGAGCGGGTCCGCGACGCGCTCGGACCCGACCTGCTGATCGGCGTCTCTTGCTATGCCGACCTGGCGCGCGCGCAGGCGCTGGCACCGTTCGCCGACTACCTCGCGTTCGGTTCGGTGTTCGCTTCGCCGACCAAGCCGAATGCGCCCGGGGCGGCGCTGGCGGTGCTCGGCGAGGCGCGCGCGATCGGGCTGCCGGTAGTAGCGATCGGTGGCATCGGGCCCGAGAATGCCGCACGCGCGATCGCGGCGGGTGCCGATGCGGTCGCAGTGATCAGCGCGGTGTTCGGCAGAGTGGATCCGGGGCAAGCGGCGCGCGAGTTGATCGACTGCTGCGAAGCGGCGCTGGCAGCGGCCGGGCGTTGAACAGAGACGGCGCCTGACCGGTTCCGCCGTCAGCGCCACGGCGCCAGATCGACCATCCCGGCCAGGCCGCCGCCCGCGATATCGACCAGCATCGCGGCATCGCCCTTCGGTCCCTTGATCGGCACGAAGCCGAGCCGATCGGCCGCAGCACCGGCGCGCGCGATCGCCGCGTCCAGCACCGCATCGCGGCCGGGGTTCACCTCCCGCAGCGCGGCGAGCGGCTGCGCCTTGGCGGCGAGCTGGGTCCGCTGGGTCGCCAGTTCGCGGTAGCGCGCCGGGAAGTGCTGGACGTCGCGACCGCCCAGCACCGACTCCATCATCAGCTTCTCGCGCTCCGCGGCATCGGCCGGCGCTTCGGCAGCGACGATCCGCGGCGCGAACCAGGCGGCGTGCGCCGAAGCGTTGCCGGCCGCGGCAGCGCGATCGTCGGCCTGCAGATCGGCGCGTGAAACGACCTCGAAGCGATCCTTGACGAAGACCAGATAGTGCGGCCGGCCGGCTTCGACCGTGTAGAGACCGTAGGCGAGCGCCGCGAGCTGCAGCACGGCGATGCAGGCCAGGTCCAGGGGCAGGCTCTTCTTGCGGCGATCGAAGACGACGGTCGTCAATAGCGGGCCGAGCGTCACATCGACCGCGAGCAGCAGCAGCAGGATCTCGCCGACGCCGCTGATCCGGTCGAGCGGTGCCGGGTACCAGGCGAAATAGACGAGGCCGAGGACCACGCACGCGACCGCGATCGAGAGCACGAGATGCGTCGCACCGGCGAGCAATCGGGCACGCAGCGCGCCGCCGGCGGTTGCCGTAGTCGTCTCGGTCAGCGGCCCGACCGCAGCGGGCTGCTCCGTACCTTGCTTGAACATGATGGCGGCGAGCATAGGGCGGTGCAACCGAGACGGGTGGCGGCGACCGACGGACGGCAGTCGGCGTCGGCCCGGCACAACGCGCGGATCGGTCGCCGGCAAGCCGAGGCTACCCGGCCCGCTCAGCACTCGATGACGTTGACCGCCAGGCCGCCGCGCGCCGTTTCCTTGTACTTCGTCTTCATGTCCGCGCCGGTCTCGCGCATGGTCTTGATGACCCGGTCCAGCGAGACGAAATGCTTGCCGTCACCGCGCAGCGCCATCCGCGCCGCATTGATCGCCTTGACCGAGCCCATCGCATTGCGCTCGATGCACGGCACCTGCACCAGCCCGCCGACCGGATCGCAGGTCAGGCCGAGGTTGTGCTCCATGCCGATCTCGGCGGCGTTCTCGACCTGCTCCGGCGTGCCGCCCTGCACCTCGGTCAGCGCGCCGGCCGCCATCGAACAGGCGACGCCGACCTCGCCCTGACAGCCGACCTCGGCGCCGCTGATGCTGGCGTTCTCCTTGTACAGGATGCCGATCGCCGCCGCGGTCAACAGGAAGCGGACGACCCCCTCGTGGTCGGCACCGGGCACGAAGCGCATGTAATAGTGCAGCACCGCCGGCACGATGCCGGCCGCGCCGTTGGTCGGCGCGGTCACGACGCGGCCGCCGGCCGCATTCTCTTCGTTGACCGCGAGCGCATAGAGATTGACCCAGTCGATCACGGTCAGCGGATCGCGCAGCGCCGCTTCGGGCTGGCCGACCAGCTTGCGGTACAGCGCGGCGGCGCGGCGCTGCACCTTGAGCCCGCCGGGCATCACACCGTCCTGCTGGCAGCCGCGCCGGACACAGTCCTCCATTACGTCCCAGATCCGCAACAGCGCCGCGCGCGTCTCGTCGGCCGGCCGCCAGGCCGTCTCGTTCGCCAGCATCAATGCGCTGATCGCGAGCCCGGTCTCGCGACAGCGTGCGAGCAGTTGGCTGCCGGTCTTGAACGGATGCGGAAGCGGTGTCGTGTCGGCGACGATCGGCGAACCCTCGGTGGCCGATTCGTCGAGCACGAAACCGCCGCCGACCGAATAGTAGAGCCGCGTGCAGACGACGGCGCCGCGGGCATCGAATGCCGAGAAGCGCATGCCGTTCGGATGGAACGGCAGGCTCTCGCGCCGATGCATGATCAGGTCGGACTTCTCGTCGAACGCCAGCTCGTGCCGGCCGAGCAGCCGCAACCGCCGGGCCGCGCGGATCGCGGCGAGCCGCGCCGGCACGGCCTCGACGTCGACGGCATCGGGCTGCTCGCCCTCGAGCCCGAGCAGCACCGCCTTGTCCGACCCGTGCCCCTTGCCGGTCGCGCCGAGCGAACCGTACAGCTCGGCCTTGACCCGCACGATCGCGTCGAGCAGGCCGCGTTGGTCGAGTCCGAGCGCGAACAGCCGCGCAGCGCGCATCGGCCCGACCGTATGCGAGCTGGACGGACCGATACCGATCTTGAAGATGTCGAGGACGCTGACGGCCATGACGGGGGCTCGAAACCCGCCGAGGATAACGCAGTTGCTGTTGGTCCTATTGTGTCAGCGCTTCCGGAAACTCAATCGATCTTGACGCCGGCCTTCCGGATCAGGTCGGTCCAGCGCTCCTTGTCCCCGGCGACCTGGCGTGCGAATGCCTGCTGCGGCTGTCCGCCCGGCACGTAGCCGAGCTCGGCGAAACGTGCCACCACCTCGGGCTGCTTCATGATCTTGACGAATTCATCGTGCAGCCGCGCGACGATCGGCTCCGGTGTCTTGGCCGGCACCCAGAGACCGGCCCAGGTCGGCAGCTCGAAGCCGGCGAAGCCCTGCTCGGCGAACGTCGGCAGGTCCGGCGTCAGCGGCGAGCGCTTCTCGCCGGTCACGCCGATCAGCCGGATCCGGCCGGTCGCGACCTGCGGCCGCAGCGTGACGAAATCGAGGATCACCGCCGAGATCTCGCCGCCGATCAGCGCGGCGATCGCCGGACTGCTGCCCTTGTACGGCACGTGGACCAGATCGAGATTCGCGGCCTGATTCAGCGCATGGCCGAACAGGTGCGTCGACGAGCCCTGCCCGATCGAGCCGTACGAATGCTTCTGCGGCTGCGCCTTCATCTCGGCGACGAACTCGGGGATCGTCCGCGCCTTGACCTTCTCCGGGTTGACTGCGAGCCACAACGAGGTCGTGACCACGTCGGTGATCGGCGTCAGGTCGCGGATCGGGTCGTACGGCAGCTTCGCCATCAAGGCCGTGGTCTGCACGATCAGCGGTACGTTCAGCAGGATCGTGTGACCGTCGGGCTCGGCGCGGACCACTGTCTCGGTGCCCAGCACCGTGCTCGCGCCGGGCTTGTTTTCGACGATCACCGGGCGGCCGATCGAAACGGTGAGACGTTCGGCGAGCAGCCGGCCGAGCACGTCGCCGCCGCCACCCGGGGCGAACGGGACGACCAGCTTGATCGTCTGCGACGGGTAAGTGATGGCCTGTGCCAGCGCCGCGGCCGGCGCCAGCAGCCCGCCGCTCGCGGCCAGCGGTGACAACGCCAGCGCGCGCAGCGCCGCACGACGACCGCTCCGTTGCGAGATCCCGATTCGCATCGCTTCAGTCTCCTTGTCGGCAAGCTGTATGCCGCCGATCACTTTTCTAACGAGACTGACAGTCTACCGAATCGCCGCGGCTCGCGTCAATCGGTGCCGGCCGCCGGTGCCGGCACCGCGTCCCGCGCGTACTCGAACCCGACCTCGCGCGGCGCCAGATCGATGCCGCAGCCGCTACAGGCGACCGCCGGCACCAGCGGCTGGCCGCAGGTCCGATGCGTCCGTCGCATCGGCGGCCCGTGCGGATCCGGCATCCAGCGGTCGGCCCAGGCGAGCAGCACGATCGAGATCGGAAACAGCTGGCGGCTGCGCTCGGTCAGCCGGTAGTGGAAGCGGCGCGAATCGTCGGGATCGGGCAGCTTCCTCAGCAACTGCGCGTCGACCAGCAGTCGCAGCCGGCGCGCCAGAATGTTGCTCGAGATGCCGAGCTCGCGCTCGAAGCCGTCGAACGTCGTCACGCCGAGGAACACCGCGACGATGATCAGATGCGCCCAGCGGTCCGACACGATGAAGGCGCCGTGCTCGACCAGTCCCGCATCCGCCTCGACTCGCCGCGCGACCGTCTGCCGCTTGGCGCGCGGCAGCGGCGGCACGTCAGCGAGCGCGCCGAGCCGCTCGTGCCATTCGACATCGCGGATCGAAACCGGCAGCCGGCAATGGCTGCAGACGAACGCCGGTTCGGTCGCCTGACCGCAGCGCCGATGCACGAGCCGATCCGGCAGCGCCTGGGCATGCGCGCCGCTCCAGCGGCGCTGCCACTGCCACAGCAGCAGCGCATACGGATAGAGGCCGAGCCCTTTCTCGGTCAGCCGATAGGCGTGGCGCAGCGGCCGCGTCTGGTACGGCTGCACGTACAGCACGTCGTGCGCGACCAGTTCCCGCAGCCGATTCGTCAGCGTCTGGCGCGGGATGCCGAGCCGGGACTGGAACGCCTCGAATTGGCGGATGCCGAGGAACGCTTCGCGGATCAGGAGCACGCTCCAGCGGTCGCCGAGCGCGGCGAGCGCACGATGCAGCGAAGAGGAGCGGATCAGGCGGGAAACTTCACCCGGCTGCGGCTGAATGGCCATGTTGCGCGTGGCGAGCCGGCGCTCGTCGGTGCACGGCGTAAGGTAGCAGAATGATCGCCGCAGGCGGCGTCGCGGTGCGACGATAACATGGCAGCCGGCCAGACCGGCTCGGCCGGACCGGCTCAGCGAGACCGGCTCAGCGAGACCGGCTCAGCGGCATTCGGACGGCGCGTAGGTCGCCGGCAGGGTACCGGCCGCGGTGACGACGGCCGTCAGCACGACACCGGCCGCGGCGCAGCGCCAGGCGAGCGCGCCCTCCGGCGGCAGGAAGCTGGTCGTGCCGTTCGGCAGCGCCGCGGCCGCGACCGATGGATACAGCAGCAACGAGCCGTTGCCTGCCGAGGGCGACGTGAGCACCGTCACCACGCCGGTTGCCGGCGCGATCGAGACGGCGGCGATATTGTTGGTGGCGGCCGGTGCGGCGTAGCCGCGCGCATAGCCGATCGGATCGGCAGCCGCGTTGCCCGAGGTGAGCACGTCGGAGACGTTGACCTTGGCGGCCACCGCGAGCGCCAGACCCTCGGCGACGCGGGCGCGGACCGTGTACGACTGGTAGGCCGGGATCGCGAACGTCGCAAGCAGACCGACGATCATGACGACGACCATCAGCTCGAGCAGCGTGAAGCCTTTCTGCATGATGCACTCCCGGACCACGGACGGGCGCCGGGCCGGTGAATCGCGGAAAAAAAAGCGCGGCCGAAGCCGCGCTTGGATCAGGCGGTATCGCCTAGAGAATCAGCGGCACTCGGCCGGCGCATAGCGGGCGAGCAGCGTGCCGGCGGCTTGGCCGGCGGCGAGACCGGTCGCACCGGCAGCCGCGCAACGCCACGACAGGCGGCCTTCCGGCGGCGTGAACTACGCGCTCGCCGCCGCGGGCAGCGGGTCGCCGGCGACGACCGACGGGCCGAGCGTCAGCGTGCCGTTGCCGGCCTCGGCGGTCAGCACCACCTCGATGATGCCGGT
>JBFWQR010000125.1:0-23684 GCA_050249335.1 Lautropia sp. | reverse complement strand
CCAGACGTGGAACTCGATCGTATTCATCTGGCATGCGCCGACGACGCCTTCGACCGTGTTCACCTCGAGCAGCGCCGCGTGGTCCGGCCATTTGGCTGGGTCGAGTTCCGCGACCCCCGGGATGCGAGCGCGCTCGCGATGCCGTTGCACGAAGCGCGCGCCTTCGATCCCGCGTGGGGCCCGCAACAACGTACAGGGCCGGCCGGCGAGATGCGGCAGCAGTGAATCGGCGACGGCCTCGTAGTAACGGACCAGATCGAGCTTGGTGAGCCGGGTGCTCCGATCGATCACGCGGTCCGGATGCGTGACTTTCACCGCTTCGCCCGGCAAGTTGCCAGTGGAACGTCGGAAGAATGAACGGCGCGGTTCGCACGCACAGCGTCGACTCCAGCAATGGGTTCAGCCAGGCCTCTGTTCGGAAAGAGCAGCCAGGCGCGCCTCGATCCGTCTCGAAGTTCCGAATGCCTCGACGCTCATGCCGTAGCGGCGCTGCCAGTTCGGGTAGCCGTCCGAAGCCGAGGGCATATTGACCTGTTCGGTCTCCCCGGTCAGGTCCTCGAACTGGGCGACCATCAGTCGCGACGGCGCCGCCGCCAGAAAGCGGTGAATCGCATCGACCGCCCGATCGGCCTGCGCATCATCAGCGGTCTCGCGCGCCGGGTCTGCGGGCGGCAGT
Organism: Lautropia sp.; assembly: GCA_050249335.1. Classification (GTDB taxonomy): domain Bacteria; phylum Pseudomonadota; class Gammaproteobacteria; order Burkholderiales; family Burkholderiaceae_E; genus Lautropia. Next base: position 23,008 of record JBFWQR010000125.1, on the reverse strand, counting down.
CCGAGACAGCGGATCAGCTCCGCGACTTCCCGCATGCGCCGTTGCGCGGCCGCCTCCGCTTCGTCTGGAGTCCGCAGACCGAGCCCGCGACTCAGCTCCACATCCCGTCCGGCGAGCCACCCCCGAATCGTCGGCAGATCATGATTTCCTGCGACCGCTAGCGCATCGACCGGATACGAGTCGGCCGGCAGGAGGCAGCCGTCCTGGTCACGTTCGAAGAACAGCACGCGGTACGACAGAACGCCGTTCGCCTGCAGACGTTCCCGGAATCCATCCGGCACGGTACCCAGATCCTCGCCGATCACGGCACAGCGATGGCGATGGCTCTCGAGGGCGAGAATCGTCAGCAGCGCCTCGAAAGGGTACGTGACATAGGCACCGGCGTCCGGCGCATTGCCCTCCGGGATGCAATACAGATGCTGGAGCGCCATCACATGATCGATCCGCAGTGCACCGGCGTGACGCATGTTCGCGCGAAGCAGTTCGACGAACGTCCGATAGCCGCTTCGTGCCAGCTGCAGCGGATTGAACGGGAGCAGTCCCCAGTTCTGCCCGTGCGGATTGAAGATGTCGGGCGGCGCACCGACTCGGGCGCCGCGAACCACTCCCGCCGGCTCCGACCAGGTTTCCGCCCCCGCTGGATTCGCGCCGACGGCGAGGTCGCGATAGAGCCCGACCGCCATGCCGCCGGCGGACGCTGCGCTTGCGGCGGCGGCCAGCTGCTCGTCGGCGACCCACTGCAGCCACGCTTGCCAAGTGACCGCATCGGCCGATCCGCGGGCAAACTCGACGACCGCCGCCGACTGCGGCGACCGGAACGCTTCCGGCCAGTTGCTCCAGTCGGAAAGGGCCTGATCGCGCGTGGCAAGGTGATCGCGCAACGCGAGGAAGACGCAATGGCGTTCGAACGACACGCCGCGTTCTCGCCGAAAGGTCGCAAGCGCTGCTCGCCGCTCGTCGGACGCTACCGCCATGAAGCAGCGATACACCATCCCCAACGCAGTCATCTTCAGACGGGCAACGGCTTGATAGTCCACCAGCGGCGCAGCATGGCACGCCTGTCGGGCCGAGCGAAACTCGGCGGTCTGCATCCAGGCGGCCAGCTCGCCGGATGCCGTTGCTTCCGGGATCGCCTCGACATCGATGTTGAGTACGTTGAGCAGCAATCGGCTCGCCGGCGAGTAAGGGCTCGCATGGGTTGGCCGGTCGATGAACATCGCGTGCAACGGGTTCAGTCCGACCAGATCGGCCCCATTTCGACTCGACGCTGCAATCAGCGCACGCAGCGTCGAGTAGTCGCCGATACCCCAGTCATTCTCCGACTGCAGCAGATACAGCTGCGCCGAAATGCCCCAATGACGCGGTGGTGCACCGTCCGCCACCGGAAGCCAACAGGTCCTCGGGCCGACGATCACCGACAGTTTCGTCTGATCCGGGTGCAGCTCGAGCGAGTGGTAGCCTGCTTCGAGGTCCGAGATCTCGATGACGGCTCGCCACCCATGTGCCCCCTGCTCGGTTCGCCGAGAACACGAGGTGCCGTGCGGCAGCCCGCCTCGAATCCGAACGCCGTTTTCCGTCGTCAGCGTCCAGGATTCCGATGACGACGTGTCGAGTTCGATCCGGACCAGGTCGCCGACCCGAGCCACGACGGTGCACGCGACGGTGCACGGCAAGCGGCAGCTGTTTGCCGCTGCCGGATTCGCCGGCTGGTCCGGTTCGAGCGCGTCGACGAGCCGTTGGACGACCGCCGGGGAGACGGTCTGGTCGTTGCCGTGCGCATCCCGGTAGCCAAGTTCGACGCCGACGCGCTCGGCTTGCGCCTGCAGCGCTGTCGAATCCGCTGCCTGGTCGCCGGGGCGTCCCGCCCGTTCTTCCGGCTCGTTCATGCGAACGGTGCGACCGCGTAGGGTCCGAGTGTCACCGCGTTTTCGACGTAGAAGCACCGGACCGCCTTGGATCCCGGGCCTGCGAAGCCGATTGCCGCGCCCCAAGGGGTCTGTTCGCGCGTGTCGAAGAACGTCGGAGCGTACCCCGGCAGGTAGTTGCCGTCCGGTCCGAAGTGGTTGTAGACGACATCAAGGGTCACGGCGAGGCCATGACCATGGGCCGCGTCGACCAGGCGACGAAAGTCGTCCGGCGTCCCATAGCTGGCATCCGGCGCGTAGTGCAGGACGCCGTCGACGCGGAATCGATACCGCCACTCCACCCGGCTTTGCTCGGAGCGCCAGGCGTAAGCTGCCAGCAAGGCATCCGGCTCGGTCTCTTCCGCAGCGAGCGGAAAGATCTCGACGGTGTCGGCGTCCTGCTCGACGCCCCACGCCGTGGTCCCGGAAGACTTCCTGATCTTCGACGTCGCCGCTGGGTCTGGCACGGCAGAGATCCTCCGCGAAAGGGCGCGCCCCTCCAAACGAGTTGCGAGCCCCTTGCAACTGATGCGCCCGGCAATCAGCCGGGGTTGCCGGCCGTTGCCGGTCGAATCCGGGTCAGTGCGTATTCGTTGCCGGGCCCGGCCGCAGGAAGGCGCTGGCAGCTTTCAGGTCGTCGATCCAGCGCGGATAGGCGGCGGGGTCGTCCCGCATCGCCCGCAAGATCGCTGACGGATGCAGCGTGACTATGACCTTGCGGCCATCCTCCGCCACTTGCCACCGGCCGCGATCCCGGAGAACGGCTGCACGAGGCCCGAGCAGCGCCTTGGCCGCGGTCGCCCCCAACGCGATCAAGGCGGCCGGCTGGACGATCTCGATCTCGTCGGCCAGCCAGTGGTGACAGGCGTCCGCTTCGCGCTGGGCCGGCGTCTTGTGAAGCCGCCGCTTGCCACGGAGCTCGTACTTGAAGTGCTTGACTGCGTTCGTGACGAACAGCCGTCGGCGTGGCCATCCGAGGTCGTCGAGGGCTCGATCAAGCAGCCGACCGGCCGGGCCCACGAACGGCCGTCCCTGCAGGTCTTCATCGTTTCCCGGCTGTTCACCGACCAGCATCAACCGGGCGCGGAGCGGGCCTTCACCAGCGACGGCCTGGGTCGCGCAGGCGCCAAGCGGGCATTCCCGGCATCGTTGCAGTGCGCTAGCCAAACGCGCCAACGCCTTTTCCCCAGAGCCGGCGGAGCCTTCCCGGGAGCCGGTGGAGTCACCCCCCGCCGCCTTCGCGACCGGCAGTACCCGCCGGCCCCTCCGTGCCGCAGGCGGCATCACAGGCGCTGCCATGGCCGCGCTGCCATGGCCGCTCAGCCGGAGCGCGGCCGATGGAACGCCTGCCGCAAGGCATCCTTGGCCGCTTCGAGTATCCGTCGGCGACGGGCCGGCAAATTCGAGCCGGCCCGATTGATATAGAAGCTCAGCATCGACATTGCTGAACGATAGGGTTCGCTCTTGCGCCGATGGCTCTGTTCCGCGGATCGCTTCAGCGACCGTGCGATCGCTTTCGGGTCGCTCGCGGTAAAGACCTTGTCTTTCAGGTCCAGGGCATCGCTTTGCCGGGTCACGGCTGCGGACCAGCGCTTGGAATGCCGCTGCCCGGCATCGGAATTCTTGCTCATGACGCCTCCTTCACGATCTTGCAAGCGGCAAGTCGCATGCCATGGCCCGGGGCGGGGAGCATCCATCGTTTGTCCGCACGGGTACTCCGCTTGCTAAGGCTCGGCTGCTTGTGCTTGCCAAGGCTCGGCCCGCTTGCTGGCGCTCGGCTGCGGGGCTCTCCACGGCGCCACCGCCTACCGCAGAGGCTGAAATCAGACGCCCCCCACACTCACGTCGTTTGCTGCCGGTCTCGAGGATTCCGGCCTCGCGGACCCTCTTGCTCCACAACCCCAATGCCGGCGGCGAGGGAGGCAGCAGCGACGGCTCCGTGCGGACGCTGGAGCGTGCCGGCCATGATGTCGTCTATCGCGAAGCCGACGAGAAGGTTCTCGCGGGAATCGGTCGTGAAGACTTCGACCTGGTCGTGATCGCGGGAGGTGACGGGACGGTGGCCGATGTGTTGCGCGCGGTCGAGGATCTGGCACCGCCGATCACGATCCTGCCGGCCGGAACCGCGAACAACGTCGCCTACGCGCTCGGCATCGAGGGTCCGATACCGATGCTGCTTCGAGGACTCGCGGACGGCAGGCGCTCGAGCCTCCGATTCGGACGCGCCGGCGGAGTCGGCGGCCGTACCCAGCGGTTCTTCGAGTCGGTCGGGCTCGGCACGCTGGCGCATGCGTTGCAACCGGTCAATCAGCGACAGGTTCCGAGCGACCAGAAGATTCCTCAGGGACTGAAGGCGCTGCGGCGGTCGCTCGTGGAGGCACCCCGGTGCGACGTCGCGCTGAACCTGGATGGCGTCGAAACCGAAGAAAGGCTGATCTGGCTCGAAGTCGCCAACATTCCCCGGATCGGCCCGCAATTGCTCCTCGCGCCCACGGCGGATCCTGCGGCCGGATCCTTCCGGGTCGCCACTGCCGAGACCGACGATCGCGACGAACTGCTCGATTGGCTCGACAATCATCCCGACCGCAACCCGGCGCCGATCCGGATCCGTTCCGCGCGCCGGATCGATATCCGCTGGCGCAATGCGCAGTGGCATCTCGACGATTTCTTTCACGATGCCCGGAGCGAGCCCCAGTCATTGCACATCGACTTCGATTCGTTCACTGTTCGGGTGATCATTCCCAAGCGGCCCGAGTCATGAACATCTCTTCCGACCAGTGCATGGCGATCGAACAATTGGCGGTGGAGCTCGCGACGCTTGCCGGCGCCGAGATCCAGGCGGCCATGAGCCGGCAGCTGATGGTCGACTACAAGGGCGATCCGGGCGCGTTCCGGGACCCGGTATCCGAAGTCGATCGCAACGTCGAAACCTTGATCCGTGCCCGGCTGGCCGAGCGCTTCCCCGGTCACGGCGTTCTCGGCGAGGAAATGGAGGCCGAAGCCGCCGGCGACATCATCTGGGCGGTCGATCCGGTCGATGGCACCAACAACTTCATCAATGGCTTCCCGATGTTCAGCGCGTCGATCGGCGTGCTCGGGCAGGGCAGGCCGATCGTCGGGGCGCTCTGGTGTTCGACCAGCCACCTGCTGCGCCCGGGGGTCTATCACGGCCGCCCGGATGGCCCGTTGCAGTTCGACGGTCAGCCGGTCGTCCGGGAAGTGAATCCCGATGTCCGGCGACGGCTCGGCGGCGATCCCCATGGCGGTAGCCCGAAGACACCGTGGGACAAGCGCAAGACCGGCTCGGCCGCGCTCGAATGCGCGTTCGTCGCGGCAGGGCTGTTGCAGATCGCGCGCTTCGAGCGGCCGTTCATCTGGGACGTGGCCGGCGGAATCGCACTGGCCAGGGCCGCCGGCCGCATGGTGCTCACCCGCGACCGGCAGCAGTGGACGGACTTCGACGGGTTCGGAGCGGGCGGCATCGCGCGCAGCTGGCGTCAGCCGATTCTGATCGGAGAACGATCGGCCGTCGAAGTGGCTCGCTCGTTGTATTCATGAGGCCCGGGGTCATGAGCCCCCGCGGCCATTCAAGCCGGCTGCAGCACGTGCACCGCACGGTTGGCGATGTGATCGCGCACCTTGGCCGCGTAGGCCTGCATGTGCGGCGCCGCCGCATGCGCCTTCAGCGCATCGACGCTTTCCCACTTCTCGATGACGAGGAAGGTGTCGGGCCCGTAGGGTGCCTGGATCGGCAGCGCGGGGCTCACGTCCACCGCCGCGCCGTATTCGATGCAGCCGGCCTCGGCACGGACCGCCGGCACGTTGGCGCGGAAAGCCTCGAGAATCCGCTCCCGCTCGCCGGGCTTGGCGGTGATCACTGCAATGACATGGATCATGCGACGTTCTCTCCTGTCTCGGGGAAGTTGAAACCGAATCTTCTCAGGATTCGCAGCTTACCGCGCGGGCTGAAGGCAGAGGCGCGGGCCAAGGAATGGTCGAACCCGAGGAGGTACGGATGAGCGGCACGGCGGAAACTCCGGCTCGCCTGATCGACGCGAGGATTCAGGCGCTCGGCGACTGGCGCGGCCATACGCTCGCCCGGATCCGCGCGCTGATCCGGCAGGCCGATCCCGAGGTCGTCGAGGAATGGAAGTGGCGCGGGGTTCCGGTCTGGTCGCACGCCGGCATCCTGTGTACCGGCGAGACCTACCGGAACGTCGTCAAGATGACCTTCGCGAAAGGTGCGTCGTTGCCGGATCCGGCCGGTCTGTTCAATGCGAGCCTGGACGGCAACACGCGGCGGGCGATCGATCTGCGCGAGGGCAATGAGATCGACGAGCAGGCGTTGCAGGCGCTGATCCGCGCCGCGGTCGCGCTGAACACGGCCGGGGCGGTGCGGCGCACGAGAACGAAGGGACCGAAATCATCCGGTCCGATGCGGCGCAATGACCGGCCAGCGGGCGAAGACGCCTGAGGCCGCGACCCAACGGTCTCGCGGGCCACGGATCCGGCCCCCGACGATCTGCGCCCGGTCCGCTGGGGTGGCCGAGCGGCCGAATGGCCGGCCGCGATCGCCCGGTGGAAGCGGTCAGCGGCATTTCGTCAAACCCGGCGTGCGCCGGGGCTGCTACCCTTGCGGGTTCTACGGCCGCGGCCGCCGTGCGCGCCCGCCTTCGTCCCGTTCGCTTCTTTTCCAAATTCCACATTCCGAAGGGTTCCTTGATCACCGCCTCGTCCTTCGCCGCGTTCGGCAACGCTGCCGTGATGCTGCCGATCGCCGTTGTCGCGGCCGGCCTGCTCGCCTGGCAGGGGCACCGGCGCTGCGCGCTCGCGTACCTCGTTGCCGCCGGCGTCGGCATGGCGCTGGTCGCGCTCAGCAAGTTCCTGTTCTTCGGCTGGGGCGTCGGCATCCGGTCGATCGACCTGACCTGCGCCAGCGGCCATACTTTTCTCGCGACGGCGATCTGGCCGGTGCTGTTCTTCACGGCGTGGCCGTCACGACGTTCGCGTGCCGGCGGCTTCGCGCTCGGGCTGGGGCTGGCCGCGGTGGTCGGCATCACGCGCGTGAGCACCGACGACCATTCGGTCTCCGAAGTGGTCGCCGGCTGGCTGCTCGGCGGCGCCGTGCTCGCGGTCTTCGTCCGCCATGCATCGGCGCGCGCCGGATCGACGCTGCTGCGCTATCGCCAGCGGCTCGGCGTCGCCGCGCTGGTCGCTGGCATGCTGGCCGCGCCGACGCTGCAGGCGCAGCGACTGCCGTCGGAGCATTGGCTGCAACGCGCCGCGATCGCGCTGTCCGGCAATCCGCAGCCGATGACGCGCAGCATCTGGCACGCCGCGCATCGGCCGGCGCCCTGACGGCGCGCCTGGTCCCGGCGCCGTCCGGTACCCTGGCCGGCGCTCTTCCCGGATCCGTGCGCGATTCCCTCGCGGGGCGCTATAGTTCGAGCTTCGACATGCCCGGCGACCAGGATGCTGTCGGGCTGGGCCATCGCATCGGGAGCATCGCCATGAGGATTTCGCGCTCGCGCCGGACCGTACTGCGGACTGCCGCCACCCTGTCGCTCGCCGCGCTGGCCTCCGGCCGCGCCGTCGCACAGGAGTTTCCAGCACGGCAGCTACGCCTGATCGTGCCATTCCCGCCGGGCGGCGGGACCGACGTGATGAGCCGGCTCGCCGCGGAGCAGTGGTCCCCGAAGCTCGGCCAGCCGGTGGTGGTGATGAACCGGGCCGGCTCGGCCGGCAGCATCGCGTCCGAGTTCGTCGCGAACGAGCCGGCCGATGGCTACACGATCCTGGTCGGCGGCCAGGGCCAGATGTTCATCAACCAGGCACTGGGCAAGAAGCTGTCGTACGACCCGGACAATGGTTTTGCCTTCGTCGGCATGCTGGGCGCCTTTCCGAACCTGCTGGTGATCAATCCGGACGCGGTCAAGGCGAACACGCTGCAGGAGTTCATCGCGCTCGCGAAGTCGCAGCCTGGCGGGCTTTCCTACGGCTCCAACGGCATCGGCTCGCTGTCGCACCTGACCACCGAGGTCTTCGCCGCGGCCGCCGGCGTGAAGTTCCTGCACGTGCCGTATCAGGGCGCGGCCCCGCAGTTGTCGGATCTGCTGTCGGGCCGGATCGGATTCACGGTGGTCGGCCCGCAGGGCATCCTGCCCCATGTCAAGGAGGGCAAGCTGCGGGTGCTGGCGGTAACGTCGGCCGAGCGCTACGCGGCGCTGCCCGACGCGCCGACGCTGGTCGAGTCGGGCTTTCCCGCGCTCGCGATCCCGGTCTGGTTCGCGGCCTACGTGCGCTCGACGACGCCGGCCCCGGTGATCGCGAAGCTGCGCGGCACGCTGGCCGAGGCGGCCGCGACGGCCGAGTACCGCGCCGGCCTGGACAAGCAGGGCGCACAGTTGATGGCGGTGCCGGTCGATTCGGCGGCCCAGCGTTTCGCCGCCGAGAAGAAGCTGTGGGTCGATGCGGTCGAGCGGACCGGCGCGAAGGAATGAGAGCTCGTGAACGAACCCGGTTCGTTCACGAGTTCTGAGCGGATGGCAGCACCCGAGGCCGGCACGAATAGGCCGCTGTCGGACGCGCAGCGCCGGCACTATGCCACGCGCGGCTACGTCAGCCCGCTGACCGCGTTCGCGCCGGAGCAGGCCGCGCGCTATCGCGCGCGACTGGAAGCGATGGAACGCAGCGCCGGCGGCATCAGCCACGATCGTGCGCGCAAGCTGCATCTCTATCTGTCGTGGGTCGACGAGATCGTCCGTGATCCGCGGATCCTGGATGCGGTCGAGGACCTGATCGGTCCGGACATCCTGGTCTACCACCTGACGCTGTGGTTGAAGGAGCCGCGCAGCGACGCGCGCATCAGCTGGCACCAGGACGCGACCTATTTCGGTCTGGCGCCGCCCGATCTGCACGTGACCGCCTGGGTCGCGCTGACGGCGAGCGACGCGGCGAGCGGCTGCGTGCAGGTCGTGCCCGGCAGCCATCGCGACGGACCGCGCCGGCACGAGGTCGGCGCGCTGCCCGGCAACATGTTCCGGACCGGCCAGCAGATCGACATCGGGCCGGACGCACAGCTCGACTCGCTGGTGCTGCAACCCGGCCAGTTCTCGCTGCATCACACCTGGCTGCACCATGCATCGATGCCGAACCGATCGGACGATCGCCGGATCGGCTTGGGCATCAGCTATATCCCGACCCATTGCATCTGCACCGCGCGGCAACGGCTGTCGGCGATGCTGGTTCGCGGTAGCGATCGGCACGGTCATTTCGACGCCGAGGTGTCGCCGCGGCATGACCTGGAGCCGGCGGCGCTGGAGCGGCACGCCGATGCCGTTTCCCGTTGGCACGCGGCGCGCGAGCAGTTGATCGCCGAAGCGCATGCGCGATGAGCGAGTTCGTCACCAACCGATTGGCGGGCCGGGTCGCCGTCATCACCGGGGGCGCCGGTGACATCGGCCGGGCGATCGCCCGACGATTGCTCGCGGAAGGTGCGCGGGTCGCGCTGCTCGATTGCCGGTCCGACCGGCTCGATGCGGCGCTGGCCGACCTCGGCGGCAGCACCGCATTGCTGGCGCTGGCCTGCGACATCGCCGACCCGCCGGCGGTTGCCGACGCGGTCGGGGCCGTTGTCGGGCGGTTCGGCCGGCTCGACATCCTGGTCAACAACGCGGCGGCCGCGACGCCGGTCGCGTCGGTGATCGAGACCTCCGAGGACGACTGGCGCCGGATGCTCGACGTCGACGTGACCGGCGCGTGGCTGCTGGCGCGGGAGTGCGTGCCGCGGATGGTGCGCACCGGTGGCGGTGTCGTGCTCAACATCGCATCGCAGCTCGGTCAGGTCGCTGCGCCCGGGCGAGGCGCCTACGGCGTCGGCAAGGCCGCATTGATCGCGCTGGCCCGGGCACTGGCCGTCGAGCATGCGGCACAGGGGATCCGTGCCGCGAGCCTGTCGCCCGGCGCGATCCTGACCGACCGGTTGCTGCAGCGCTACGGCGACCCCGAGGCGGTCCGTCAGCGGCTCGGGTCGCGTTATCCGCTCGGGCGGATCGGAACGGTCGAGGAAGTGGCCGCCGCCGCCGCGTTTCTCGTCAGCGACGACGCGGCCTTCGTGACCGGCACCGACCTGCTGGTCGATGGCGGCTACATGGCCGTCTGACGGGCGGCCGATGGGCGCTCGAAGGGAGGCTCGATGGGAGGCTCGATGAGCGACGCCGAGCGCGTTCCGTGGCGGCGCTGGGATGGTCATCTGGCCGTCCTCGCCGAAACGATCGCGCTCCGTGTCGGCGATGCGCCGCTCGCCGGCGCGGTCGCCGAGCATGCCCGGCTGGTGTTCCTCGACACGCTCGGCTGCGCCATCGCCGGCCGCGCCGCGCCGGAGGTGCGCGCGCTGGAGGCGGAGGCCGCGGCCCGCGAGCCGGGTCCGATCCGCCTTCCGGGCGGCGCCGCGCTCGCGCTGCGGCCGGCGATCCAGATCCTGGCGATCGGACCGACCTGGCACGAGGCCTGCGAAGGGCACGCCTTCGCGCACGGCCGGCCGGGTATCGCCACCATCGCCGCATTGCTGCCGCTGGCGCTGGTCCGCGATGCGACGCTGGCCGCGCTGATCGATGCACTGGTGCTCGGCTACGAGGTCGGCGCCCGCGCCGGCGGCTGGCTGCGGATCAATCCCGGCCTGCACGTCGACGGCAACTGGCCCGGCCTCGGTGCCGCCGCCGGCGTCGCCGGCCTGCTCGGGCTCGATGCGCCCGCCGTGAAACGGGCGGTCGACATCGCGGCGTGCCAGTTGCCGAGCAGCCTGTACCTGCCGATCCGCAGCGGGCGCAGCGTCCGCAACACCTACCTCGCGCACAGCGCGTTGCTCGGGCTCGATGCCGCGCTCGCCGCCCAGGCCGGCTTCGATGCACCGCCGGATGCGCTCGGCTGGTACGCCGAGCACGGCTGCCGCGCGGTCACGGAGGCGCTGCCGCCGGCGTCGACGTCCCTGATCCTCGATGCCTACCTGAAACCGTTCGCCGCCGTGCGCCATGTCCACTACGGCGCGATCGCGGCTCGCCGGCTGCGGGACCGGCTCGGCGGCGACACGCGCGGCATCCGCGGCATCGTGCTGGACGTATATGAAGAGGCGACCGTCTATTGCGACAATCCGCGCCCGGCCACGCTGCTGGCTGCGCAGTTCAGCCTGACCTTCGGGGTCGCCGCGATGCTGCGCACCGGTGCGGTCGACGCCGGCAGCTACGCGCCCGGCGTGTTCGACGATGCCGAACTGCGGCGGCTCGAGGCGCTGGTGCAGGTGCGGGCCGATCCGGTGCTGACGCAGGCGGGGCAACGCGGCGCGCGCCTGACGGTGACGGTCGCCGACGGCACGCTGTCGGAGGCCGTCGGCGGCGACGACCCCGACCTGCTACCGACACGCGAGGGCGCGCGCGCGAAGTTCGCGCGCAACCTGGCCGGGGTCGTGGCGCCGGCCCGCGCCGGGTCGTTCTTCGAAGCCGTGCTCGCCGCCGACGGCGACCGGCCGCTGCGGGGAATCTGGTCCGATCTGCTCGATGCCGCGTCGGCGGGCCCGGTCTGACAGGCTGCGCGTCAGCGAAACCGGTCCGCGCCCGGCAGGCCGGATCACTTCGCCGAGGTCATGCCGCCGACGTCATTCCAGACGTCCTGCCGCCGGATGCGGCCGCCGACCACCTCGAAGCGGTCGATGAAGCGAATTCCCTCGAACGCGCTGCCGTCGGCCCAGACGCCGTACAGCGTACCGGAGCAGTAGACTCCGACGCCGTCGTCGATCGGCGCTTCATCGACGCGCTCGAACCGCTTCGCGACGTGACGATAGCGCTGGCCGGAACGTTGCACCAGTTCTTCGAGCCGGCGCATCGTGTGGCCGCCGGGGAAGCACATCACGAAGTCCGGTGCGAGGAAAGCGCCCGCCGTGCTGAGGTCGCGGCGTTGCATCGCGTCGAGGAACGCCAGCGCGACACGGCTCGCCGGCCGGTCGGCGAGCCGCGTCGCGATCGCGGTCGGGAGGTCGGCGGCAGGCAGAGGCGGCGTGGTCATACGGGTATCTCGGTCGATGATCCGATGCACGGTGATCCGATGCAATCATATCGGGCCGATCCCGCCTTGCGCCTATCGCCGCGTCGCGCGGCCCCGGCCAGGCCGCTCCACCGGTCCGTCATTCGACGGTGATGCCGGCCTTCCGAACGACGGCTTGCCAATGCGCCGATTCGGTGGCCAGCCGCTCGCGGAATGCCGCCGGCGACTCGGCGCCCGGCTCGAGCCCGCGCTGCTTCAGCGATTCGCTGACCGCCGGCTGGCGGACGATCCGGCTGATCTCGGTCGACAGCCGATCGACGACATCGGCCGGCGTGCCGGCCCGCGCGAAGATCGCGTTCCAGGCGCGGACCCGGACCGACGGGAAGCCGAGCTCGGCGGTGGTCGGAACATCCGGCAGCAGCGGATTGCGGGCAGCGTCGGGCACGCACAGCGCCTTCAGCCGGCCAGCGCGGATCTGCGGCAGCGACGACGATATTCCATCGATCAGCAAGTCGGCGTGGCCGCCCATCAGGTCGGTGATCGCCGGACCGACGCCGCGATAGGGAACCATCACCATCGGTGCCTGGCTCTCGAGCCGCAGCAGCTCCGAGCCGAGGTGCGACAGCGTGCCGGCGCCCGGGTGCGCGACGCGGATCGGCGTGCCGCTGCGCCGCGCGTTGTCGATCATCGCCTTGAGGTCGCCGTGCGAGCCGGAGACATAGACCAGCAGCGATTCGACCGGCGGCGACAGTGGTATTAGGTCCCGGCCCGGATCGAAGTTGGCCGACTTGTACAGGTGCGGTGCAGTCACCAGGTAGGCGGCGCCGATCAACAGCGTGTAGCCGTCGGCCGGCGCCGACAGCAGCCGTCGGGTGCCGACCAGGCCCCCGGCGCCGGTGACGGTCTCGACCACGATCGGCTGGCCGAGCATGCCGGCGAGCGGTTCGGCGATGGTCCTGCCGACGATGTCGTTCGGTCCGCCCGGGCTGAACGGCGAAATCAGCGCGATCGGCCGCGTCGGATAGTCGGCAGCCGCGACCGATCGCGGGGCGGCTGCGATGCCGGCCACGCCGGCTGCGCACAGACCGCCGAGGAAACTGCGCCGGCCGGATTCGGGTCGGCGGTCGAAGGAAGCGGGCCTGGACATCGGTTGCACTCCTTTCCCCGGTCAGCGGGGTATGGTTGCGGAGGTCGCGTGGCGAGGGCTGTCGGACAGCCGTGCGATCAGCGTGTCGATGGTTCGCAGCAACGCGGCTTCCTCGGCCGGACGCAGCTGGAACGCGGCGCGGCAGGCTTCGTTGATCGCCACCGTCAGCCGTTCGAAATGCCGGTGGCCGGCCGCCGTCAGTTCGATTCGCGCGATCCGCCGATCGGCCGCGTTGCGGGCGTTGCGGACCAATCCGCGCTCGGCGAGCTGCGCGATCGATCGGCTCAGCGACGACTGCGGCAGGAACGTGAATGCGGCGATGCCGTTCAGATGGCTCGGCCCCTGCCGCGACAGGCACAGGTAGACCCGCCACTGCGCGACGGTCATGCCGCTGGCGCCGAGCGTCGCGGCGAGCAGGCCCTGCGTCAACCGCGACAGCGCCGCCAGCTTGTGCGGCAGGAAGGTGGCCAGATCGAACGGCTGCCGCGGTTCGGTCGCGAGCGGCCGCGCGGCGGCGTGCGCCCGGCCGCTCACTTGCGGAAGACCGGCGAGATGTTGGTCCACGCGCGCGGCGGCAGCGACTGGTCCCAGGCCTGGTAGCGGGCCAGCAGATCCTGGAAGATCTCGGGCCGCAGCGTCTTCAGGTCGAGCTGTTCGGCCGGGTCGGCATCGAGATGGAACAGCCGCGCGACGCCGTTCTTCGGCTCGAGATAGAGCTTCCAGTGACCGACCCGCACGGCCGAATACGCAGCCAGCTTCCAGAACAGCGCCTCGTGCGGCGGGCCGTCCTGCTCCGAACGCAGATAGGGCAGCAGATCGACGCCGTCGAGCGGCTGCGTGCCGGCGGTCGGAACGCCGCAGGCGGCGGCGACGGTCGGCAGGATGTCGAGCGTGCTGACCGGCTCGTCATAGACCTGCCCGGCGCGGATGCGGCCCGGGAACTTCATCATGAACGGCATGCGGATGCCGCCTTCGTAGGTGCTGTACTTGCCGCCGGAGAACGGCGCATTGCTGCCCGGGCGGCTCAGCGCGTTGCCGTTGTCGCTGACGAAGACGACGAGCGTGTCGCGCTCCAGGCCGTTGCGGTGCAACGCGTCGAGCACGGCGCCGACCACCGCGTCCTGCGCCAGCACCATTGCGTAGTAAGCGCGCCGGGCAATGTTCGGGATCCGGTCGCGCAGCTGCTCGAAGAAGACGCGTGGCGCCTGCAGCGGCGGCACCGGTGAGTTGATCGGGAAGTACAGCAGGAACGGCTGGTCGCGATGAGCGTCGATGAAGCCGACGGCCTGATCGCGGAAGAAGTACATCAGGAACTGGTCGACGTCGATCCGCTGGCCGTTGCGAAAGATCGAATTGAGCCCCTCGCGCGTCCATGCGGTGTCCTTCGCCTCGTCATGGAAGTCGACCTTCAGGCTGACCAGATCGGGGTCGTCGGGCCGGGTCGATTGCAGGCTGGTATTGCCGTAGAACACGACCGATTCGTCGAACCCGCGGTTGTGCGGCAGGAACTGGGGTCCGTGGCCGAGGTGCCACTTGCCGAACACGCCGGTGCGGTAGCCGGCGGCCTGGAACACTTCGCCGAGGTTGCGCTCGGAAGTCGGCACGCCGCGCCGCAGGAACTCCGCCTCGCCCTGCAGCGGCGCCAGGCTGCCATCGTCGAGCCGCACCTCGCGCTGCTCGGGAAACGCACCGGAGGAGACCTGCTGTTCGAAGCCGAAGCGCTGCTGATAGCGGCCGGTGATCAGGCCGGCACGGGACGGGCTGCACAGCGGGGCCGAGCTGTAGCCGGCCGTGAAGCGGACGCCGTCGCGGCCGATGCCGTCGATGTGCTGGGTCCGGATCAGTTCGTTGCCGTAGGCGGACAGGTCGCCGTGTCCCATGTCGTCGGCCAGGATGACGACGACGTTGGGACGGCGTTGCGCTGCGGGATCGGCCATGGTGTCGGGAAGCTCGAAGCGGTGGTGTCGATCTATCATATGCAAATGCATATGCAGATGCAACGGATCGGCCGGATTCTCCGGATCCGGTGACGCGATGGATCCGCCGAGCAATGCCGGCGCGCCGGCCATGATCCGGATTCCGGGCGGCGTGTTCACGATGGGTTCGGCGCGCTTCTATCCGGAAGAGCGGCCGCCACGTCGTGTCGCGGTCGCGGGCTTCTGGATCGATGCGGTACCGGTCACCAATGCGGCGTTCGCGCGCTTCGTCGCGGCGACCGGTTACCGGACGCTAGCCGAGCGCGGCGGTGAGGCGACCGCCAGGGAAGTCGTCGCCGGGGAAATGGCCGCTGGCAAAGTGGCCGCCGGCGGGCCGGTCGCCGGCGGGTCGGTCGCCGGCGCGGCGGTCGCTGGCCAGCCCGTCGCCGGCGCGATGGTGTTCGTCGCGCCCGACGCGCCGCCGGACCTCGGCGATCCGTCGGCCTGGTGGGCTTTCCGCGAAGGCGCGTGCTGGCGGCATCCGCTCGGCCGCGGCAGTGACCTTGCCGGCCTCGACGATCATCCGGTGGTCCAGGTTGCCTGGGCCGACGCGCGCGCCTATGCCGACTGGGCCGGCAAGGACCTGCCGACCGAGGCCGAGTGGGAGTTCGCCGCGCGGGGTGGCCTCGACGGCGCCGACTATGCCTGGGGCAACGCGCTGGCGCCCGACGGCCTGATGCTGGCGAACTACTGGCAGGGCGCGTTTCCGCACCGGAACCTGCGGCTCGACGGCTGGGAGCGGACCTCGCCGGTCGCAGCCTATCCAGCCAACGGCTACGGCGTATTCGACCTGATCGGCAACGTCTGGGAATGGACTGCCGACGATTGGTCGCTACCGCGCGGCGGCGTCGCTGCGCAACGCTGCTGCGCCGCGCCCGGTGGTTCGCGAGACGACGCGCCGAAAGTGATCAAGGGCGGCTCGCACCTGTGCGCGCCGGACTACTGCCAGCGCTACCGGCCTGCGGCACGGCAGCCGCAGCCGGCGCGCGCCACAGCGAGCCACCTGGGGTTCCGCTGCGTCGTGCACGCGGCGTGACCGCGCGCACGGCCGCCCGGAGCCGGGCTCGCGCCTCCGGGGCCGCAGGGGGCGTGGGGCGCCGCGAAGCGGCGCTGACGGCGGCCGGCGCGGTATGCTGTCGGCCGGGCGGAAGCGGCCGGACGGAAGCGGCCGGGCTGGATCGGGAGACTGCATGCGAACCATCACCTTCGACGAATTGCCGGAGCTCATCGGACAGGAACTCGCCGTCGGCGACTGGGTGCTGATCGACCAGGCCCGGATCGACCGGTTCGCCGAAGCGACCGGTGACCATCAGTGGATCCATGTCGACGCCGCGCGCGCCGCCGCCGGGCCGTACGGCCGGACGATCGCGCATGGTTTCCTGACGCTGTCGCTGCTGCCGCTGCTATTGCGGAGCGCGTTCACGATCGAGAGCAGCCTGACGATCAACTACGGGCTGAACGGCGTCCGCTTTCCGAGCCCGGTCCCGGTAGACAGCCGGGTTCGCGGCCGGTTCGCCCTGAAGGGGCTGCAGGCGTTGCCGCCGATCGAAGGGCGCGACGGCTATCAGGTCACGATGACCATGACGATCGAGCTCGACGGCAGCACCAAGCCGGCCTGCGTCGCGGAGTCGGTGACGCGGCGCTATCGCTGACCGCAAGCGGCGTCGTCGATCGCAAGCAGCGTCGCCGACCGCGAGCAGCGTCGCCGATCGCGAGCGAGCCCGATCGCGGCGTTCAGCTGCGGAACGACCGGCCGCGATCGCGTTCCAGCTTCCGGATCAGGCCCGGCCATTCGAGCGCGCCGACCTCGGCGTAGCCGCCCGGCCCGAGGATCCGCCGGCCCTGCGCGGCCGTGTGCTCGACGACCTCGGGCGACAGCCAGCGCAGCGGGCGGCCGCCCGCGAGGCCGTCGACCTGATAGCGGCAGGCCGCCTCGAGCCGGTACATCCAGGCCCACGCCTCGGCGACGGTGCGGCCGGCCGACAATGCGCCGTGATTGCACAGCAGCATCACCCGGCCATCCGGGCCGAGGTCGCGGACGATCCGCTCGCGCTCGTCCTCGTCGAGCGCCGCGCCTTCGAACGGGTGGTAGCGCAGCATGTCGCGCATCACGATCGCCTTCTGCGTCAGCGGCAGCAGGCCTTCGGCCTGCATGCCGACGCCGATGGTCGCCCGCGTATGGGTATGCATCACGCAGACCAGCGTGCGGTCGTGCATGTGGATCGCGCTGTGGATCACGAAGCCGGCCGGGTTCAGCTGCTTGGCGTCGCCCTCGACGACATTGCCGGCCAGATCGACCTTGATCAGCGACGACGCGGTGATCTCGTCGAACAGCATGCCGAGCGGATTCAGCAGGAAGTGGTTCCGCTCGCCCGGCAGCCGGACCGAGATATGGGTACCGGCCAGATCCGACATGCCGTACAGATCGGTGAGCTGATAGCAGGCGGCCAGTTCGCAGCGCAGCTGCCACTCCTGCGGGTCCATGCCCGCCGGCGCGCCGTCGAACGGGATACCGGAATGCATCGTCGCGATCCTCGGGTCCAGGAGCCGGTCGGACTATGGCAAGGGGGCGCGCGGTGGACGACCGGCGCCTACGGCCCCGGCGAGCGCTGCTCGCGCGGCAGCCGCGGGATCAGTCGATTTTGGCGCCGGCCGTGGCCGCCAGCTTGCGCATCTTTTCGGTATCGGTGCGGACCCGCTCGGCGAACTGCGCCGGCGTGCCGCCCATGCCCTTGGCACCGTTCGGCCCCCATTTCTGCGCCATCTCCGGCGACTTGACGATCGCATCGACCTCGGCGGCGATCCGGTCGACGATCGCCTGCGGCATGCCGGCCGGCCCGAACACGCCGAACCACGGCACCAGATCGAAGTCCGGGAAGCCCTGTTCGGCCATCGTCGGCACGTCCGGCATCAGCGGCGAGCGTTCCTTGTCGACGATCGCCAGCGCCTTCAGCTTGCCGGACTTGACCATCGGCATCATCGCGTTGATCTGGTTGAAGTTGGTGTGCACCGTGCCGTTGATCAGGTCGGTCATCGCCTCGACGTTGCCCTTGTACGGGACGTGTTCGAGCTTGACGTTGCCGAGCGTCGCGAGCAGAGCGCCGGACAGATGGGCGACGGTGCCGTTGCCGGCCGATGCGTAGATGATCGAGCCGGGCTTCTGGCGCGCCAGCTCGACGAACTCCTTCACCGTGTTCGCGGGCAGCGTGACCGGCGCGGTCATCAGGTTCGGCACGGTCACCGCGGCGGCGATCGGCAGCAGGTCCTTGGTCGGGTCGTAGTTGAGCTTCGAGTAGATCGACGGGATCACGGTGATCGCGTTCGACGTGAACAGCAGCGTGTAGCCGTCCGGCTTGGCGCGGGCCACCAGTTCGTTGGCGATGTTGGTGCCGGCGCCGGGCCGGTTCTCAATGACCACCGGCTGGCCGAGCCGCTTGGCGAGCGGCTCGGCGACGTCGCGTGCCAGCCCGTCCATCGTGCCGCCGCCGCCGACGCCGACGACCAGCCGGATCGGCTTGTCCGGGTAGGTCTGGGCCGCGGCCGGCAGGACCGCGCCGGCGACCAGCGCGGCAGCGAATGCGGCAGCGAGTGCCGGCAACGCGCGTTTCGATTTCATCGGGGTCTCCCTCATGCTCGATGATCCGTCAGAATCCTATAGGATATAGGATTCTGACGTCAACGAAACGCGATGGCTGCGGCCGGGGATGTTCGTGCGGCGATGGCGATGATGGCGAAGGCGTCGGTCGAGCCGATCCGGCGGTCGGGGCTGGTGGAGGCGGTCTATGCGCGGATCCGGGCCGACATCATGTCGGTCAAGATTCCGCCGGCCACGCGGATCTCGGTCGACCAGCTGGCCCGCGAACTGGGCGTTTCGCAGACGCCGATCCGCGAGGCGCTGGGCATGCTCGAAGCCAGCGGGCTGGTGATCCGGCAGCATCTGATCGGCTATTGCACCGGCCCGAAGCTGAACCGGGCGCAGATCGATCAGCTCTACGAGATCCGGCTGATGCTCGAGCCGGCAGCGGCTCGGCTGGCGGCGCAGAAGATGAGCGACGCCGCGCTGGCGGAGCTCGCCGCGCTCGAGCACCGGATGGATCCGGACCCCGCCGATGCCTCGCGCACGGCCTACGAACGGTATGCCGATGACGATGCCGAGTTCCATGACCGGATCGCGCAGGGCAGCGGCAACCGGCTGATCGCCGAGTCGCTGGCCCGGCTGCATGCGCATCTGCACATCTTCCGGCTGCGGCACGACGGCGACGTGACGCGGGACACCTTCGAGGAGCATCGGCAGATCCTGCGGGCGCTGCAGGCCCGCAGCCCGCGGGCCGCCGAGAAGGCGATGCGCGAGCACTTCCAGCGCTCGTACCGACGGCTGCTGCGTCTGCTCGAGCGCTGATCGGGCGCGCCGGCCGCGGCGGCGCGCCCGGTGCGGCGTTTTGCCGCCACGGGAACAGGCCCTGGCCGTCAGAGCCGCAACCGGGCGACCAGGCCCCAGAACCGCGCCGATGCCGCGCGGCGGTCGATCGGCGCGCCGGTGTCGTCCTCGAACGTATGCCGGCGGTGGAACGCGATGCCCGCCTGCAGGTCGAGGCGCAACGGCTGCCATGGCGACCAGCCGGCCGACAGCAGCGCACGCCAGGTGCGCACCCGGTAATCGAACGACGCGCCGCCGCGTTCGTCGCTGACGACATGCCAGTGGCCGCCGTCGGGAAACACCGCGGCGCCGAGCGCGACGCTTGCGCCCGGCCGCCATTCGACCCAGGACGATGGCCAGCCGAGTGCGGCACGCCAGCGCGGATCCCGCCAGGTCAGCGCGGCAGCTGGGTAGATGCGCGGATCGCCGGACGCCGCATCGCGATGCAGCGCGACGCGCCAGCCGCTGCCGTGATCGGGGTCGATCCGATACTCGGCGCGGCCGTACAGATCGATGTCGCGGCGGCTGCCGCGTCCGGGCAGATCCTTGAACACGTTCGACGACGATGCGATCACCGGCGCCAGTTCGATCTGCCAGCCGCTGTCGAGCTCGCGCCAGCGCACCGGCACGGCCAGCCGGTGCAGATCGCGGTTGCGCGTCGCGAGACCATGGTAGACGAAGCGCGTGTAGTCGTAGACGGCCGCGACGCCGATCGCATGACGGCCACCGGCCCATTCCGACAGGCGCAGCGACGCGCCAGTGCGGCGCTCGCGGATCGCGGCGCTGCCGAATGCGGCATCGCTGCCGGACAGGAACGAAGTCGAGATCCCGGCAGAGGCCGTCGTGGGCCGATCCGACAGCGCGGTCTCGAATGTCGCCGTCGCCGCTGCGGTCCCCGCCGACGTCGCCGCCAACGCGAGCAGGCCACCGAGGAGCAGCCGACGCAGCGCGGCGCGTGCGATGTGATCCGCATCGATTGCGCGGATCGTCGCGACAACCGACGGCGCGTTCATCTGCCGGTCACCGTCTCGAGCTGTCGCTTCAGCCCGCCGAACCGGCGTCGGTACTGCGCCGGCGTCATCGCGACCTCGCGCCGGAACAGCCGGCCGAAGAAGCTCGCGTCCTGATAGCCGACCTCGACCGCGATCCGCTCGACCGCGAGGTCGCCGGACTCGAGCATCTGCTTGGCCTCCTCGAGCCGCAGCTTGTGCACGTAGTCGAGCGGCGCCATGCCGGTTGCCTGCGTGAACCGCCGCTTGAACGTGCGGTCCGCCAGGCCCGACAGCTCGACCATCCGCGCGACCGGCGAGTCGACCTGGTAGTTCAGCGCGACCCATTGCTGGCAGCGCTGCACGACCGGATCCTCGACGCGCGGTCCGTGCGTCAGCGACGCATAGGCGATCGGGCTTGCATGCTGGCCGTCGAGCAGATTGATCCGCGCGACGCGCATCGCCTCCTCGGCTCCGGCGAAGCGCGTGATCAGCGCGAGCACCAGCATGTGCCAGGCGGCGCCGCTGCCGGCCATCATCAGCCGGCCGCCGTCACCGGTCACGATCAGGCCGCGTTCGGCCGACCAGCGCGTTGCCGGATGCTCGCGGGTGAGCGCGTCGCAGTAGGCCCAGTGCGACGTCGCCTCGAGCCCGTCGAGCAGTCCGGTCGGCGCCAGCAGCAGCGCACCGGAGCAAGCCGACGCGATCAGCGCGCCATCGGCATGGCGTGCGCGGACCCAGTCGATCTCGGCATCGTAGCGGCTGCCGATCGCCGCGCCGGGCGGCACCAGCAGGTCGGTGATGCAGACGACGTCCGGCCGCGGGCAGTCGGCGAAGCTCGCGGTCGGCGAGATCCGGACGCCGTTGGCCGCGGTGATCGGCAAGCCGTCGCGGCTGACCAGCAGCGGGCGGAAGCGCTCGCGGACCTGATCGATGCGGCCGTGCAGCATCTGCCAGTCGCGGCCGGCGCCGCAGAGCAGGTCGTAGAAGCCATAGAGCGTCGACGCCGAGACCTCGGAGGCGACCAGCAGCGCGACGACGATCGGCGGTGCGCTCATCGCGATGCCTCGCTCATGACGATACCTCTCGCTGCTCCGCTCATGGCGATCCCTCCGCCCGCTGGCACGAATGAACGGATTGTTGCCGGAACGACTGTAGTGCAGAGCGGCCGCGCTGGCCAGAATCGCTACCTTGCAACCCTGAACGAACCGATCATTGGAGGAACCCATGGATACGATGAAAGACCACGCTGGGCTCGCGGTCAGCGGCGCGACAGCGGACGGACTCGTGGCGTTCGAGCGCGCGGCGTACGAGCTGCGCTGCCTGGTCGACGATCCGGTCGCGAGCATCGACGCGGCGATCGCGGCGGCGCCGGCGATGCCGATGGCGCATCTGCTGAAGGCATGGCTGATGCTGCTCGGAACCGAGCCGGCCGGCCTCGGGCCGGCGCGCGAATGCGTCGCCGCTGCGGCGATGCTGCCGGCGAACGAGCGCGAGCGCGGCCATCTCGCCGCGGCAACCGCGCTGGTCGACGGCCGCTGGTTCGACGCGAGCCGGCTGCTCGAGGACGTCGCGATCCACTTTCCGCACGATGCACTGGCGTTGCAGGCCGGCCACCAGATCGACTTCTTCACCGGTCGCCGCCGGCTGCTGCGCGACCGGATCGCCCGGGCGCTGCCGCACTGGAGTCCGAGCCTGCCGGGCTATCACGCGCTGCTCGGCATGCATGCGTTCGGCCTCGAGGAGAACGGCGACTACGATGCCGCCGAGCGGCAGGGACAGCGTGCCGTCGAACGCGAGCCGCGCGACTCGTGGGCCTGGCATGCGGTCGCGCATGTGCACGAGATGCGCAACGCGCCGGACGCGGGCATCGCATGGCTCGGTCCGCACGAGGCGACCTGGTCGGCCGGCAGCTTCCTCGGCGTGCACAACCACTGGCACCTGGCGCTGTTCCACCTGGAACGCGACGAGCACGACGTGGTGCTGGCGCGCTACGACGCGGCGATCGGCGGCCCCGGCTCGGCGATCGTGCTCGACCTGATCGATGCGTCGGCGATGCTATGGCGGCTGCAGCTGCGCGGGGTCGACGTCGGCGACCGCTGGCAACCGCTCGCCGAGCGCTGGCTGCCGGTTGCCGATGCCGGCAACTACGCGTTCAACGACCTGCATGCGATGCTGGCGTTCGTCGGCGCCGGTCATGCCGACGGTCAGCAGCGCGTGCTCGCCGCGCAGCAGCGGGCGCTGCACGGCGATGGCGACAACCGCACGTTCACCGCCGAGGTCGGCGATCCGGCCGTGCGCGCGGTCCACGCGTTCGGCGCCGGCGACCCTGCGCAGGCGGTCGAGCTGTTGCGGCCGATCCGCGAGTACGCGTACCGCTTCGGCGGCAGTCATGCGCAGCGCGACCTGCTCGACCTGACGCTGATCGAAGCGGCGCTGCGCAGCGGCGATGCCGCCCTCGCGGCCGCGCTGACCGCCGAGCGCAGCGCGCTGCGGCCGCGCAGTCCGCTGGCCGGGCGGTTCGCGGCGCGGGCGCAAGC
>JBFWQR010000124.1:0-23708 GCA_050249335.1 Lautropia sp. | reverse complement strand
CGATCTAGCGCCGACCGCCCCCTCCGCCCGCCCACACCCCCACCCCGCCCCGACCGCCGTCGCCAGGCGGCGCACGACGCACGAACGGCGGCGCCCTGCACCGGAGGCCCGATGAGCACGGCCGAGATCCTGCGGGCCCGGGCGCTGCGCCTGGCCGAGCCACCGCCGGCGCGGAGCGCCGAGCGCGCTGCCCGTCCGGTGCTGAGCTTCGAGTTCGGCACGGATGTCTATGCGCTCGACCTGCGCCACGTCGGCGAAGTGCTGGCGCTGCGCAGCCTGACCCCGCTGCCGGGCATGCCGCCGGTCTACCGCGGCGTCACCTATGTCCGCGGCCGGATCCTGCCGGTCATCGATGCGCGGCGGCTGCTCGCGCTGGACGATCGCGAGCCGAGCGCCGCCTGCCGGCTGGTCCGGATCGCGGTCGACCGGCTCGATCTCGGGCTGCTGGTCGACGGCCAGGTCGCGGTCGCGTCGCTGCCAGTCGACGCCTGGCAGAACCCGTTCTTCGAACGGCCCGGCAACGGCATCGATCTGGTCGAGGGCATCACCGCCGATCGCATTGCCGTGATCAATGCGCACCGGCTGGCCGCCGATGCGCGGATCCGCGTCCCGCCGCGGCCGCCCGACCCCGGACAGCACCTGTCCTGAATCCGTCCGTATGAGGATCCCATGACCTGGAACGTCGGTACCAAGATCGCAACCGGATTCGCCGTGACGCTGGTGATCTTCCTGATCGTCGGCATCACGTCGCACCGCAGCCACGACCAGCTTGCCGAAGTAACCGAGTTGCGCCGACAGACGTACGACATCCTGGCCGCCCGCGACGACCTGTCTCTGGCTTCGCGGGCGCTCGGCATCGCGCTGCGCAACTACGTCATCACCGGCACCCAGCAGCATCTGCAGGCGACGCTGGACAATCTGCCGCTGGTCGACAAGGCGATGCGGACGTTGACCGCGTTGCAGACCGGCGGCATCGCACAGCGCCAGCTGATGGATCGGCTGACGACGCAGTTCGGCAGCTATGTGGTGCTGGTGCGCCAGCTGGTCGATACCCGTACGCAGCGCGGGTTCGAGGAGGCGAGCCGGCTGCTGCAGGACGATGCCACGCGCCGGACGTTCGAAGCCCTCGGGGCCACGATGAACGAGGTCGGGAGGACAGAGGAGGCGGCGCTGCTCCGGCATGCGGCCGACGCGGAGCAGGCGACCGAATGGGCGCGCTGGACGATCCTGATCGGCACGACGGTGGCGTTCAGCCTCGCGGCGCTGGCTGGCGTGCTGCTGACCCGGAACATCTCGGCGCCGTTGCGACAGCTGACGGTTGCCGCCGAGCGGATCACGATCGGCGACCTGCAGGCGCCGGTCGACGTCGGGCCGCGGCGCGACGAAATCGGCGTGCTGTCGCGGTCGCTGCTGCGCATGACGCAGTCGCTGCGGTCGCTGGCGCAGAACGCCGGCCAGATCGCGACCGGCGACCTGCGCGTCGCGGTGGTGCCGCAGTCGCCGACCGACGAGCTCGGCAATGCCTTCGCCCGGATGGCCAGCGACCTCGGCAGCCAGATCGGCCGGCTGCGCCAGGCGTCGAACGACCTCGGCGCTGCTTCCAGCGAGGTCGTCGCGTCCAGCAGCCAGCTGGCCGCCAGCGCCAGCCAGACCGCGGAAGCGGTGAACGAGACGACGACGACGGTGGAGGAAGTCCGGCAGACCGCCCATCTGGCGAGCCAGAAGGCGCGCAAGGTCTCCGACGGCGCGCAGCGCGTGCTGGAGGTCTCGGACGAGGGACTGCAGTCGACCCGCGAGGTCGAGGCCGGCATGAGCCGGATCCGTGCGCAGATGGAAGCCATCGCGGCGAGCATGGAACGGCTGTCCGAGCAGGGACGCGCGATCGGACAGATCATCGCCAGCGTCGAGGATCTCGCGACGCAGTCGAACCTGCTCGCGGTCAATGCCGCGATCGAGGCGGCCAAGGCAGGAGAGCACGGGCGCGGCTTCTCGGTCGTCGCGCAGGAAGTCCGCGGGCTGGCCGAGCAGTCGCGGCAGGCGACCAATCAGGTCCGGACCATGCTCGGCGACGTGTCCAAAGCGACCGAGGAAGCGGTGCTCGCGTCCGAGCAGGGCGTGCGCGTCGTCGATGACGGCGTCCGCCAGGCCGAGAACGCCGGCCGCGCGCTGTCGGCGATGACCGAGCATATCCAGGAGGCGATCCAGGCGTCGCTGCAGATCGCTGCGTCGAGCCAGCAGCAACTGGTCGGCATGGACCAGGTCGCCGGCTCGATGAACAGCATCAAGCAGGCGAGCATGCAGAACCTGGACAGCGCGTCCAAGCTCGAATCGGCGGCGCGGATCATCAACACGCTCGGTGCCGACCTGAAGCAGTCGATCGAGCGTTATCGCGCATGACGGAGCGAGTCGGACGGCAATGGCGGCCGGACAGAACGAACGACTGCTGAAGCAGCTGCGCAGCGCCTTCCTGGTGGAGGCGCGCGACCATGTCCACGAGATCTCGTCGGTGCTGCTGCTGCTCGAACGCGGTGCGGCGACCGCAGAAGCCGCGGCCGGAGCCGAGCGGGCGTTCCGCGCGGCGCACAGCCTCAAGGGCGCGGCCCGCGCGGTCGAACTGGGGTCGGTCGAACTGTTGTGCCAGTCGCTGGAAGACGCGCTGTCGGCGCTGCACCGGCAGCGGCTCGAACCGACGGCAGCGATGCTCGACCTGCTGCATCGGGTCGTCGACGCGGCGTCCGTGCTGATCGAGGCGACCGCCCGTTCGACGTCGACGATCGGGGTGCTCCCGGACCTGCCGGCGCTGCGCCAGGAACTGAAGGCACGGCTTGCGCAGGCGCTGCCGGCCGAGTCGCCCGGGTTCGGGGACGAGTCTTCGGAGCGGGTGCCGGACGAAGCGCGGGATGCCGGCTGGGGCGGTGCGCTGCCTGCCGAGGCTGCGGTGGCGTTGGATGCGGCGGCTGCGGCCGGTCCGACGGGCGCCGCGCCGGACGGTCGCGGGGCCGCGAGTGCGGCCGACGCGAGCGTGGTCGGCGCGGCGGGGCTCGCCGACGGGGTCGGCATTGCCGATGCCGAGGCGGCCGACGCCTGGGTCCGGGTCACGCTGAGCAAGCTCGAGACGAATCTGCTCGAATCGGAAGAGCTGCAGTTCGCCCGGATGGCGGCGCGCCAGCGCAACGGCGAATTGCGCGACCTGTCGTCGCAACTCGCCGAATGGCGCAAGCGCTCGGCGGCCGCGGCCGAGCACGGCCGGCGCTGGCGGCATGCCGGCCTGCCGACGCCGCTGGTCGAGTTCGTCGCCTGGAGTCACGACGCGGCGGCCCGGCTCGAGGCACGGCTCGACGAGATCGCCCGCCACGCCCGCCAGGATCTCGATGCGCTGTCCAAGACCTGCGACGCGCTGCAGACGAGCGCCAAGCGACTGTTGTACCTGCCGTTCGCCACCGTGACGCGGCCGCTGCCGAAGCTGGTCCGCGATCTGGCACGCCAGCAGGGCAAGGAGGCCGACCTGATGGTCGACGGCGAGGAAGTGGACCTCGACCGCCGGATCGTCGAGCGGCTGAAGGATCCGCTGGTGCATCTGCTGCGCAATGCCGTCGACCACGGCGTCGAGCCGTCGGCACAGCGGGTCGCGCGCGGAAAGCCGCCGCGCGCGACGCTGCGGCTGGCAGCGACGATCGTCGACGGGCAGACGGTCCGGATCGAGATCGCGGACGACGGGACCGGCATCGACACCGAGGCGGTCCGGCGCCGGATCGTCGCTGCCGGCACGCTGTCTGCCGCGGAAGCGGCCGCGCTCGACCCCGCCATGGTCCATGCCCATGTATTCGATTCGGGCATGACGACGCGCGACGAGGTGACCGCGCTGTCGGGCCGGGGCCTCGGGCTCGCGATCGTCCGCGACCGGATCGTGCGGCTCGACGGCGACGTGACCATCGACAGCGTCGCCGGGCGCGGTACGACTTTCGTGATCGAGCTGCCGGCGACCCGCGCGGACGACCGCGGCATCCTCGTACGCGTCACCGACCGGCTGCTGCTGTTCCCGTCACGCTCGACGGTCTCGGTCGGGCGCTGTACGCACGGCGCGGTGCGCGCGGTCGAGGGACTCGAGACCCTGGTGCTCGGCGGCCGCGCGCTGCCGCTCGCGCGGCTGGCGCGGGCACTGGACCTGCCGGCGGTACCGGCTGCAATTCCGCCGGCGGCGTCCGAGACTGCTGCCGGCCGCGGCGACACGCTCGCCTACGTCGTCGCCGCGGCCGGCCGGCACTCGGCGGCGTTCGCGGTCGACGAGATCCTTGGCGAGCACGAGGTGGTGGTCAAGCCGATGCCCGAACCGCTGGCCGGTCTGAACTTCTTCGACGGCATCTCGATCCTCGGCGCCGGCGTCGTCGTGCCGGTGCTCGATATCGCCGACCTGATCCGCGCAACCCGCCGCCTGTCGGCCGCGTCGGAACAGGCGACCGGCGCTGCTTCGCCGGTGGCGCCCCGCCGGACCATCCTGGTCGCCGAGGACTCGATCACCTCGCGGCTGTTGCTCAAGGCGATCCTGGAGTCGGCCGGGCACGAGGTGCGGACCGCCGTCGACGGACGCGATGCATACGAGCAGCTGCTGTCCGGCCGGTTCGCGTTGCTGGTGTCGGATGTGGACATGCCCCACCTGGACGGTTGCGACCTGACTGCCCGGATCCGCGCGAACCGCCGGCTTGCCGACCTGCCGGTCGTGCTGGTCACCGCCCGCGAAACGCCGGCGGACCGGACGCGCGGCATCGAGGCCGGCGCCAACGCCTATCTCGGCAAGCGCGGCTTCGACCAGGGCGAACTGCTGCGCATCGTCGAGGATCTGATGTGAGCGCGCCCGCCCGGCCGCCCGAAGGACGCGCGCCCGGTCCGGCCCGGGTGCTGGTCATCGACGCGTCCGATGACGCGCGGCGCGCGCTGATCGAGTCGATCGACGCGCAGGCCGCGTTGCGCGTCGTCGCCGATGCAGGCACCGGCGGCCAGGCGCTCGACCTGCTGACGCGGACCCGCGCCGACGTCGTGTTCGTCAACGGACCGCTGCCCGGCATGGACGCGTTCGAGACGACGCGCCGGATCATGGAGTCCTCGCCGGTGCCGATCGTGCTCGGTACGGTTGCGGACCCGAACGACGACCTCGCGTTCCGTTCGCTGGAGGCGGGTGCGGTCGCCTGCGTCGCCGATCCGATCCGATCGCCGCCGCCGCGCCCCGGCAGTGCGCGCCGCAGCAACTGGCTGCAGACGCTCCAGGCGATGGCCGAGGTCAAGGTGGTCCGGCGCCGGCCGCTGGAAACCGCCCCGGCGTCGCCGCGCGGATACGGCAGGATCCGGATGATCGGGATCGGCGCCTCCACCGGCGGACCGGTCGTGCTGCAGCAGATCCTCGCTGCGCTGCCCCAGGCGTTCCCGGTACCGATCCTGGTGGTTCAGCATATCGCGCGCGGCTTCCTGCCCGGCATGGCCGAATGGCTGCGGCAGACGGTCGGGCTGCGGGTGCAGATCGCGGCGCACGGCATCGTGCCGGCGGCCGGCCATGTCTATCTCGCGCCGGACGACTTCCAGCTCGGCCTGAGCGCCGGCGGCGCGCTGCGGTTGACCCGGCCGGATACCGATCCCGGGCCGCGGCCGTCGGTCGCGCACCTGTTCCGCTCGCTCGCCGAGCATCTCGGTCCGGCCGCGGTCGGCGTGCTGCTGACCGGCATGGGCCGCGACGGCGCCGCCGAACTCCGGCTGATGCGCGAGCGCGGCGCGGCGACGATCGCGCAGGACCGGGCCACCTCGGTCGTGCACGGCATGCCGGGCGAAGCGATCGCCCTCGGCGCCGCGAGCCGCGTGCTGCCGGGCGACCGGATCGCACCGGTGCTGGTGGACCTGGTGCAACCGGCGATGGCCGGATTCGACGGCGACGCCACGGAACCATGAACGCGGCAGGCATTCTGAGACAGGCCGCGCAGGTCCTCGTCGTCGAGGACAGCCGGACGCAGGCGATGCAGCTGGCCGAGACGCTGCGCGAAGTCGGCTACGACGTCCTGATGGCCACCGACGGCCGGCAGGCGTTGTCGCTGATGCTGTCGCAGCGTCCGAACATCGTGATCAGCGACATCGTGATGCCGGCGATGGACGGCTACGAGCTGACCCGGCGGATCCGCTCGGATCCGTACCTGCGCGACCTGCCGGTGATCCTGGTCACGTCGATGTCCGATCCGCAGGACGTGATCCGCGGCCTCGAGTGCGGCGCCGACGGCTTCGTGCTGAAGCCGTTCGACGTCCGCTACCTGGTCGGCCGGATCCAGTTCATCCTGCTGAACCGGCAGCTCGGACGCGACGCCGACGCCGAACTCGGCGTGCGGATCCACTTCAACGGGCAGCAGCACTTCATCACGGCCGATCGGCTGCAGATCCTGAGCCTGCTGCTGTCGACCTACGAGGCGGCGATCCAGCGCAACCACTCGCTGGCCGACAGCCAGGACGCGCTCGAACGCAAGACGACCGAGCTGCAGTCGGCCAATCTCTTCCTGGATTCGGTGATCGAGAACATGCCGTCGGGCATCTTCGTGCTCGATGCCGCCGACCGTCGCATCGTCCGCGTCAACCGCGCCGGCGAGCAGCTGATAGGCACCTCGCGCGAGCTGCTGATCGGCCAGTCCGGCGCGCAGTATTTCTCGGCCGACGAGGTCGCGCTGATCGAAGCCGGACACCGCCGCGCGTTGACCGAGCAGGTCGTCTTCGACGAGCCGCAGTTCGAGCTGCACGCGCTCGACGGCGTAGTCCGCACCCTGCACGTGCGGCGCGTGCCGGTGGTGGACGGTGACGGCCGGGCGACCCACCTGATCCTGATGTGCGACGACATCACCGCGCGGGCGCGGGCCGAGGCGCGGCTGATCGCGCTGAATGCGGAGCTGACGCAGAAGTCCCAGGAACTGCTGACCGCGCAGCGCGCCGCAGAGGCGGCGAACCGGGCCAAGTCCGATTTCCTGGCTGCGGTCAGCCACGAGATCCGGACCCCGCTGAACGGCGTGATCGGGATGGTCGACGTGCTGCACCAGAGCAGCCTGCTGGATCACCAGGTGGAGCTGGTCGACCTGATCCGCGAGTCGGCGCAGTCGCTGCTCGGGATCATCGAGGACATCCTCGACTTCTCCAAGATCGAAGCCGGCAAGATGACGGTCGAGCGGGTGCCGATCGACGTCGGCGACATCGTCGACCGCGCCTGCGGCCTGGTCGACAACCTTGCTGTGCAGAAGGAGGTCGAGCTGACCGTCTACGTCGACCCGGCGCTGCCGCGGCTGGTGCTCGGTGACGCCTTGCGGCTGCGGCAGGTGCTGCTGAACCTGATCGGCAACGCGATCAAGTTCTCCAGTGGCCGGCCCGACGTCCGCGGCCGCGTGACCGTGCGCGCGTCGATTGCCGACGAACCCTGCGCCGAGCCGGGTCACCGCGTGCTGCTGCTGCAGATCCGCGACAACGGCATCGGCATCGACAAGGCCGCGCTGTCGCGGCTGTTCCTCGAGTTCGAGCAGGCCGATCAGTCGACGACGCGTCGTTTCGGCGGTACCGGCCTCGGCCTGGCGATCAGTTCGCGGCTGATCCGGCTGATGGACGGCAAGGTATCGGTCCGCAGCGCGCTGGGCGAAGGTGCCGAGTTTTCGGTGACCCTCCCGGTCGAAATCGTCGAGCCGGCGCCGGCCGCGCCGCCGGCGGACCAGGCCGGCCGCCTGCTCGACGGCCTGCGCTGCATCGTCGTCGGCGAACGCGACGGTCTCGCCGAAGACCATGCCGCGTACCTCGGGCATGCGGGCGCGGTCGTCGCGCGGGCGCCGGATCTCGCGGCGGCATGGCGCTGGACCGAGAGCCAGGATGGCGGGCTGCTGGTCTGGGTGCTCGACCTCGAAGGCTTCATCCCGTCGACCGACCTGAGGACGTCGCTCGAGCAGGGTGGCGGCGAGCACGAGGTGCGGATCGTCGTCGTCGCGATCGGCCGCGGCCGCCGACGCCAGTCGCGGACGATCGAGGCCGGCGTCACGATGCTGGACGGCAACGTCCTGGTACGCCGGCGCTTCGTCGAAGCGGTCGCCATGGCGGCCGGGCGCCTCGTTGCGCCGGTCCGGGCGGCGACCGAAGGGCGTGCGGTCCCCGATGCCACCGCGGCCGGCCGCGAGCGCCGTGCCGCGGTGGCAGCGGCACCCGCGACGGTCGCAACGGAGGCGGCGGAGGCGGCCGGTAGGGTCGCGCCGCTGCCGCCGCCTGCCGCGGATCGCATCCTGGTCGTCGAGGACAACGAGACCAATCGCAAGGTGATCTCGCGGCAGCTCGATCTGCTGAACTACCCGGTCGACATCGTCGGTGACGGTGAAGAGGCGCTGGAGTGCTGGCGTTCCGGCCGCTACGCCTTGATCCTGACCGACCTGCAGATGCCGCGGCGCGACGGCCGCGAACTCGCCGCGGCCGTCCGTGCGCTCGAGCAGGAGCGCGGCGTCGCGGCCGGCGTCCCGATCGTCGCGCTGAGCGCCAATGCCGGACAGGAGGAGGTGGCCCGCTGCAAGGCGGCCGGCATGGACGATTACCTGTCCAAGCCGGTGCAGATCGCGCGGCTGTCGGCGATGCTGGAGCGCTGGCTGCCCAAGGTCGATGTCGATCTGGACGTGCTCGCGTCGTTCGTCGGCTCCGACCCCGAGGTCATCGCCGATTTGGTCGAGACTTTCCGCACGGCGGCCGCCAGGATGGCGATGGATTTGCTCGCGGCATGCCGGCAGGGCGACGGCGCCGCGGCCGCGGCGGTCGCGCACAAGTTCAAGGCGGCGTGCCGCACGGTCGGAGCCTATCCGACCGCGGACATCTGCGAGACGATCGAGAGCGAAGCGCGCGCCGGCGCCGGCGAGCGCTTCCAGGAAGCGGCGCGGCTGTTCGAGTGGCGATTCGCCCGGCTGCAGGCGCGGCTCGACGGCTGGCAGGTGCCGCGGTCCGCGCCTGGCGCGACCGAATCCGCGTCCTCGTGCGACGCGAAGCCGGAAGCAGGAACCTGAATCGATGGAAATGCTGTGATGGAAGACCTGCCGCCGAACGAAGGCGCGCCGTTGCGCCGGAGCGGCCGCTGGCGCTGTGCGCTGGTCGTCGACGACGAGGAGTTCAGCCGCAAGATAGCGGCCAGGGCGCTGCAGCTCGCCGGCATCGCGCAGATCGAACTCGCCGATTCCGGCAGCGCGGCGCTGGCGCGGATGGCGCACGCCGACTGTATCGTCGACCTGGTGCTGTGCGACCTGAACATGCCGGCGATGGACGGCATCGAGTTCCTGCGGCGCCTGGCGGAACTGCCGTTCACCGGCGCGGTGGTGCTGGTCAGCGGCGAAGGCAGCCAGGTGCTGCGCGTGACCGAAGAGCTCGCCCGTGCGCGCCGGCTGGACGTCCTCGGCGTGCTAGAGAAGCCGCTGCGGCCGGCCGACCTGGCGCACATGATCGGCACGCCGACGGGCGGCCTGGCGCCGGCCGGGCGGCTGCCGGTCGCGGCGCCGGCGGTTACGCCGGACGAACTGCGCCGCGCGATCGACGCGGGCGACATCTTCCCGGTCTATCAGCCGAAGATCGAAGTCGCGACCGGCCGGGTGATCGGTGCCGAGGCGCTGGCGCGCTGGAAGCTGCCCGACGGCAGCCTCGTCTCGCCGGACGTCTTCATCCCGCTTGCCGAGGCGACCGGGCTCGTCGACCGGCTGACCGAGGTCGTCATGACGCAGGTGTTCGCGCAGCTGCGCGAATGGTCGGCGCGCGGTCCGATCGAGCGCATCGCGGTCAACGTCGCGATGTCGAGCCTGCGCGACCTCGATTTCCCGGACCGCGTGCTGGCGCGGATCGCCGACGCGCGCGTGCCGAACGACGCGGTGACGCTGGAGGTCACCGAGAGCCAGTTGATGGTCGACGCGGTCGCCTGCGTCGACTCGCTGCTGCGGCTGCGGCTACGCGGCGTGCGGCTCGCGATCGACGACTTCGGTACCCGCTACGCATCACTGTCGCAACTGCGGGCGCTGCCGTTCACCGAACTGAAGATCGACAAGAGCTTCGTCCACGGCGCCGCGACCGACGAGCGGGCGCTGGCGATCCTGGAATCGAGCATCGCGCTCGGCCGCACGCTGGGCATGAACGTCGTCGCGGAAGGCGTCGAGACCGCGGACGACTGGCGCCGGATCGCCGGCCTCGGTTGCCACGTCGCGCAGGGCTACCTGATCGCGCGGCCGCTCGCGGCCGACCGGCTCGACAAATGGCTCGCGTCGTGGCGGGCAATGCTGTCCGGCGAGCGCGAGGCCGGGCCGCGGCTCGCCGGCGTGTTCGGGTCGCCGGACGCGGGGACGGGACGCTAGCACCTCCGTCTCCCGACGGAGCGCCGCACGGCCGCGCTGCAGCGATCCATGCGATCGCACACATTGCCGCACCACCCTGCCCCAGCGAGGAGCCCCCGCGAAATTCCTTTTGCCGATCTTGATGCCGAGATAGCCAGTCACGGCACGGAGCAGGCGCACCCAATGCCAGCTCAACGGGCCAACGCAAGACCCGAGCCGATCGTTGGCGAGCCCAGCAGACGCGCAGGTCCGCCTGCCCGCGGAGCGCCCACAGCGCCACCACAGTCACCGACGGCGCGGGGGAGGGTGCCGGCGCGGCCCATCTTCGAGCGGCCGCTACCCGATCACTTCTCCTTGATCTGGTACTTCTCGACCCGGGCCGCGAAGTCGCTCGATTCGGCTCCGAGCAACGCCGCGAACGCCACCGCCCCCTCGGGGGCGACATTCGCCCCCGTCCCCGCCACCTTTCCAGCGACCTCCGGATCCTTCATCACCGCCTGCACTTCCGACTCGAGCCGCTTGACGATCCCGGGCGGCGTGCGGGCGGGCAGGAACATCCCGAACCATGTCGGAAAGCTCGTCAGCTCGCGTCCGGTCGCCTCGCGGATCGTCGGCGTGTCGGGCAGAACGGCCAGCCTCGAGTCGCTCCAGACAGCGAGCGCCTTGAGCTTGCCCGAGCGGATCAGCGGCAGCACGGCGTGCGGCCCGCTGGCACCGATGGTGATCTGGCCGCTCACGGTATCCGCGACGATCGGCGCCGCCCCCTTGTAGCTGACCTGAACCAGATCCAGCCCTGTCGCGTCCTTCAGCTGCGCGAACTCGACGCCCCATGTCGATGCGGGTCCGAACGTGCCGTAGCTCACCTTGCCGGGGTTGCGTTGCGCCCACGCCAGTACGTCCTTCATGGTCGAGAACTGCGAGCTCGCCGCAGTCGTTAACACCGTCGAGACATCCGCCAGCCTGAACAACGGCACGAGGTCTTTCGCGGCGTCGTACGGCAGCGCCCGCAGGTGCGGCGCCATCGTGATCGGCGGGTTGTTGCAGAACAGCACGGTGTACCCGTCCGGAGCGGCCCGCGCGACCGAGGCGGCTGCGATGGCCCCTTCGGCGCCCGGCCGGTTGACCACGACGACCTGCTGCCCCATCCGCTCCGACATGAATGTCCCGACGAGCCTCGCCATGTAGTCGCTTCCCCCCCCAGGCGGAGAGCCGACGACGATCTCGATCGGTTTCGCAGGGTAGGGTTGCGCCGAGCCGGTGTTGACGGCCAGAAGCGTCGATGACAGGCACAGAGCGAATCGAAGCAGCGACAGTCGTTTCATGTCCGGTCTCCTCCATTGACGAGCGCCCGCTAGAGCTCCTTGTCGGCCCGCTTGCCGGCCGTCGTGCGTACGACGCCTGCATCGGCGAGGCTCTGAATCTCCTCCGGAGAAAGCGCAGCGAGCGATCCGAGCACACGAGCCGTGTCGGCGCCGACATCCCGCCCCGCCCACTTGATCGTTCCGGGAGTCTCCGACAGCTTCGGCACGATCCCCGGCACCGTGACCTTGCCGAGATTCGGATCCGGCAGCTCCACGAGCATCTCCCGCTCGCGGTAGAGCGGATGCTCGAAGATGGTCTTGATCGAATGGATCCGCGACGCCGGAATCTCCGCGGCAACCAGCTTCTCCTCGAGCTCCGCTTCCGTGTACTGCGCGGTCCACGACGCGATGAGGGTCGTCAACGCCGCTTCATTCGCCGCTCTCGACGCCGACGTCGCGAACGACGGATCGGTCGGCAGGTCCGGGCGATCCATCAGCTCTGCCAGCCGGCGGAACAAGCCCTGACTGACCGCGGCGATGTGCACGTAGCCGTCCCTGGCCGGGAAGAGATCGTTCGGCACGTAGTCGGGGATCTTCGATCCGGCTCGCTCCGCCACGATCCCGAGGTTCGAGAAGGCAGGCACGTGCGCTTCCATGAAGCTGAACGCAGCCTCGAACAGCGCGAGATCGATGACCTGCCCTCTGCCCGTCTTGTTTCGAGCCTGTATCGCGGCGAGAACGCCGAAGGCTCCGTACAGGCCCGTTATGTAGTCCGTCAGCGGCACGGCCATTCGCGGCGGGGGCTGGTTTCGCTCGCCCATCAGACCCCGCAGGCCGCTCAAGGCCTCGCCGATCACGCCGTAGCCCGGACGCCGGCTGCCGCCGCCGGTCTGGCCGAATCCGCTGATGCGCAGCAGGATGAGCCCGGCATTGCATTCGGCGAGCGCGTCATAGCCAAGGCCCCAGCGCTCGAGCGTTCCGGGGCGGAAGTTCTCGACGACGACATCGCACTTCGCGGCCAACGACTTGACGACCCGCTGTCCTTCGCCGGTGGCGAGATCGATGGCGACGAGATGCTTGTTCCGCTGAGCCGAAGCGGCGTACAACGACTTGCCGTCCTGCGCCGGACCCGTCGCACGCAAGGGATCACCCGCTATCGGCTCGACCTTAATCACCTCGGCACCGAAGTCGGCGAGCAGGCGGCCGCAGAAAGGACCGGCAATCATCGAGCCGAGCTCCAGCACACGCAGTTCTGCCAAGGGGGCGGAGCTCATTCGGCTGATGTCGCCAGCAGCACGCCTATGGCGTGTCCGCCGGCGATCCATAGGAGATGATCGTCAACACGCGGCGGACTCTCGCGAGCTCGTCGGCCCCGACGATGCGCTCGTACTCGCGCTCGATACGGCGCATCGCACGGTAGCTGTCGACCAGGTACCGGAGCCCCGCCTCCGTGAACGCGACGAGATAGGCGCGTCCATCGGCTTCATCGACTGTTCTGGTGACCAAGCCTTCTGCCTCCAAGGCCGTAACGACTCGGCCGACTGCCTGCTTGGTGACCCCGAGCCGGCGCGCGAGCTCCGTGCTGCGAGTCCCCTCCAGATCGATAAACGGAACGGCCGCGCTGATCGCCGGCGCCAGGACCGCTGCCCCCCTGCGCCGCGCATCGCGCTCGAGCCGTGCCATGAGATCCCGCCGCGCGAGCAACAGCAGACGGCCGATGCCGTACCGGCGAAGGCCCTCAAGGTCGTCGATCTGTCTACGAGTGATCATGTTAGTGCGCCGTCGTGAAATTAGTCAAGCATATTGACTATCTGGGATGGGCTCTCTACAGTCGCGGATACGGTTGCGCGGCGATGTTAGCAGCGCTGTTGCCCGGTCCTGCCGTCCGGCAGCGGTGCTGCACGAAGCCCCGAAGGATGGAGGAGGCTGCCGGCATGAGGACACGCGGCTACCACGGACGAACGGCGATCGCATCGGCTGGCGCGACCGAGTACTCGCAAGCGTCGGACCACAGCGTCCTGGAGCTCGCGGTGCGCGCCTGCGAGGACGCTCTGTCCCAGGCGGGCATGAGCGGCACAGAGATCGACGGCATCGTCTCGTACAGTCTGTACTCGGATTCGACCCCGGCCGCCGCGGTCGGCGCGTGCCTGGGCGCGACCTCGCTCGACTACCTTCTGGACGCGAATGCCGGCGGGCAGACGCCGTCGCTCATGGTGATGCACGCCGCAATGGCCGTTCACATGGGGCTGGCAAGGAACGTCCTGGTATTTCGGGCGCTGAAAGGCCGGTCCGGGCTTCGCGTCGGGCACTTCATGCCTGAAGGCGGGTCGACGGACCTGCGATACGTCGTTGGGCTGACGGCCTATCCTCAGTATGCCGCGATGTGGCTCAGGCGCTATATGATCGAGACGCAGGCCACCGAGGAGGACGTGGCCGCCGTCCCCATCGTTCAACGTCGCTACGCAGCGCTGAATCCGCGAGCGTTGCTCCGGAGCCCGCTCACCCTCGATGACTACATGAAGTCGAAGTGGGTGGTGGAGCCGCTGCGACGCGCGGATTGTACGATCGAGGTCGACGGGGCGGCTGCCGTGCTCGTGACGTCGACCGAGCGCGCGCGGGACTTGAAGCTGCCGCCGGCGATCATCCAGGGATCGGCCTGGGCTGCACGCGACCTGGACCTCGACATGGGCAGCACCCTTCGGTATCGGGACTACTCGAGGACCATTGCCTACGACATCGGCCGCAAGCTGTGGCAGACCGCCGGACTCGAACCGAAGGACGTCGACGTGGCCGAGCTCTACGACTGCTTCAGCAGTCTGGTGCTCTCCAACCTGGAAGGTTACGGATTCTGCGAATACGGCGAGGCTGGGTCGTTCATCCGATCCGGCGCGACCTGGATGGACGGCAGGCTTCCGGTGAACACCAGCGGCGGCCTGCTGTGCGAAGGCTACCTGCACGGCATGAACACGATCGCAGAAGGAGTGTGGCAGATCCAGGGCCTTTGCGGAGAGCGGCAGATCGCGGATGCGAAGGTCGCGATGGTGTGTTCTGGAGGTCGAAACGCAGGTTCGGCGCTGGTGTTGGCGAGGGGTTGAACGATGGCGAGAGTGGTCGACGGAGTCATGGCTCCGACGCCGACGGCCGAAGCCGAGCCTTTCTGGACGGCTCTGGCGTGCAGCCAGTTGCGGCTTCCCCGATGCGGTTCGTGCAAGGAGACGTTCCTTCCGCCGATGCCTCGCTGCCCCGCCTGCGGCGCGGCCGACGTGGGGCTAGTGCCGGCGAGTGGACGCGGCCGCCTCTACAGCTGGGTCGTCACGCACTTTCCGTTCCATCCGGCATTCAAGTCGGAGCTTCCGTTCATCGTCGGGCTGATCGAACTGGACGAAGGAGCGCGGATATACGCCCGACTGGAGGGGGAGATCGAGAAGCGGCCGACTGCGGGGGCACGACTGCAGGCGCGGATCCACGACCACGGAGCATTCAAGTTTCCGGTGTTCTCGCTATGTGATTCCGTCTCGCGCCGACAGACCGGTCGCGACGCATGCGTCGATGACACGTGAGGGCAACACCGGCGTCGACTACGTGCACCGCTTCGACAGCGGCGTGCCCGGCCCGCACGTGTTGTTCAACGCGCTGACCCACGGCAACGAGTTCTGCGGGATGGTCGCCGCCTGCCCCTGCTGGATACTGGCGTGCGGCCGCGGATCGGCACGCTGACGGTCAGCTTCGCGAACGTCACGGCCTATGAGAGATTCGATCCGGCGCGCCCGCGAGCTGCGCCCGATCGTCGCCGCCGCGGACCACGTGCTCGACCTGTGCACCGCGGCCGACGTCGAGGCGTTCTGGGTCTACCAGGGGCTCGGGCGCAACGCCGACGCGGCGCTCGCGATCGGGCGCCCGCAGATGCACATGGTGATGCCGCGGGGGCTCGGCTCGGGCACGCCGCTGATCCAGCACGGCCGGCTCGCGCAGACCGACCACCACGGCGCGCTCGTCGGCTTCGCAGCGCACGGCCGCGTGCAGGCTGAAACCATCGATATCGGCGCACAGGCGCTGGCGCGCCGCGGCCTGCAGCGGCCACAGCGTGTGAGCCTCCTCGCTGCCGCCGTCGGTATCGGCCAGCCAGGTCTCGCCCAGGTCCTGCACCAGCACGCCCTGACCCGTGAGCCGCTTCAGCAGCCGGCATCACGATGTTCAAATGGATGGCCAAGGTTCTGGGCTGCGGCGACAGAGCCGGATTAGACCGTGACGGTCGCGGCGCGCCCGGCCCGCGACTCGAGCACGGCCAGCACCGCGACGACAGCCGCCTGGCCGAGCAGGAAGATCCAGCCCAGGCCGTTCGGGCGGATGCTACCGGTCAACGGCAGCAGCACGCTGGCCAGCACCCAGAGCGCGTTGCCGAGGACGATGACGGACAGCGCCCAGCCGGGCACACGACCGCGGGTCGTATAGAAGGCCATGAAGGCTGCGATCGGCAGCAGCGCCAGACCAGCGCCGTGCAGCAGGGCTGCCGGGATCGCCGTGAGATCGGCGATCGGCGACGTGGCGAGGACGAGCACGGTGCCGGTCAGCAGGCAGGTCAGCGCGTCGACGGCGAGCAAGACACGGAGCGGGGCGGCGAAGGCGGGTCTGGACATGATGACGATCTCCGGATGACGGCCGACGGGTGCCGGCCTTGGCGTCCATCATCGATGCCGCGCGTCCGCCCGTCGATGACGTGAGAGGTTATTGAATGGAGGCGGCGGGAGCGCTACCGTTCAGCCCATGGACACGCCCATGACCCAGGACACCCGGACCGCCGGCGATCTGCTGCGCCGGTGGCGGCACCAGCGCCGGCTGAGCCAGCTCGCACTGGCCGTGGAGGCCGAGATCTCGCAGCGCCACCTGAGCTACGTCGAATCGGGGCGCGCGCAGCCGAGCCGCGAGATGGTGACCCGCCTGACCGAGGTGCTGCGCCTGCCGCTGCGCGAGCGCAATGCCGTGCTGCTCGCGGCCGGCTATGCGCCGGTGTTCCCGCGGCGGGACTTCGACGCGCCGGACTTCACCCGGGCGCGAGAAGCGATCGGGCAGATCCTCGACGCCCATCAGCCGCATCCGGCACTGGCGGTCGACCGCTACTGGACACTGATCCGGGCCAACACCGCCGCGCTGGCGCTGATGCAGGGTGCGTCCGGTGCGCTGACCACGCCGCCGGTCAACGTGCTGCGGCTGAGCCTGAGCCCGGACGGCCTGGCCGGACGCGTCCTGAACCTCGCCGAGTGGCGGACTCACGTGCTGGCGCGGCTGGCCAGGGACGTCGACACCTCGGGCGACCCGCGCCTGGCCGCACTGCTGGAGGAGCTGAAGTCCATGCCCGGCCCGCAGGCCGCGGCGCCGGAACAGCGCATCGACGACCGCAGCCTGGCCGTGCCCCTGCGGCTGGCGAGCCCGGCCGGGCCGCTCGCATTCATCAGCACCACGACCGTCTTCGGCACGGCCGTCGACGTGACCCTGTCCGAGATCACGATCGAGACATTCTTCCCGGCCGATGCCGAGACGGCGCGGGCGCTTCGGTCCACGGACCCGGACAGTCCGCCTGGCACGTGATGCCCTATCGGATGCGCGGGCCAAGAAGCCACCGCTACCGATCTCAGGTGTAGTGTCGAGAGAGGAAGTCCGGCAATAACGGGGATTGGCTGAAGGCCCAAAACGGGAGAAAATCCCGTCAACTCGCCGCCGATCATGACCCACTTCGACAGGCGTGTCCGTCAAGGCGCTTCGCGATTCCATCGCCTATGCCGAGCGGACGTTGAAGATCCAACGTCTCCTGTTGCGTGAGGATCTGCGCACGCAAGGGGCCATGTCCTGCTGGATCACTACGGCGATCTGATCCAGCTTTCAGCATCGGGACAGATCGCCATTCGCAAAGCGCTGGAAGATCATTGGACGCCCGGTCCTCGTGGCTCGCGGCGTTTCGACCCAAGCCGTCGCCAAACGACTGGACGCTGGTGAATCGGTGGCCGATCTGGCGGCAGACTACGATTTGACCCCAGAGGACATTGAACGGGCCGCCTTGTACGAACGCGCGGCTTGACATTCGGCAAGACGCGCGAACCGATGAGTCGCGTCTACTTCACGGATCGAGATCTTGGCAAGCAGTTTCCGATGCGATTGCGGGCTGCTGGTCTGGCAGTCGAATGGTTCTTCGATCATTTTGACGACCGGACACTAGACACCGAATGGCTGAGCGCTACCGGTTCGTGAAGGCGACGAGAATCGGTGAGGAACAGCTACTCGGGCCCTGCGGCGGCTGCCTGCAATCAAGGGGCAGGGGGCGATAAACCGATACCTGGAGCACCAGGAAACCCGGAAGGGCCAACGGAAGTATGGTGTCCGGTGATCGTCTCGCCGGTGCCATCGACGCCCTTGGCCATGTTCGCGGCAAGCCGGGGCGCTGACGCGTTCAGCGCGTCAGCGTCGGGGCGACGGCGCGGCTGACCCCGGACGGCCCGCTGCCCGACGTGGCGGTGACGGTGACGGTCGACGTGCCCGCCGGCGTGCCGGTGCGCGCTGGCGCGGATCCGGGAGGCCGAGTGGCTGCATCGCTTCGACCCGCAGCGTTATCCGCGGCCGGAGGAGAAGCCGGTGGCGGGGCAGTTTCGCGGGATCGCGATCGCAAGGGCGCAGTAGCGTGGCGACTGGCGACGTCAGAGGCAGTGGGAAGCCCGGCGGTCAGTCGGAAGCCAGCCGCATCAGCGATGACGCATGGGCCGGTGCCGGGGGTTCGTGCATGAAGTACACGAAGATCTCCCGCCAGCCGGTGTCCCGCAGCCGGTCTGCCCAGCGCCGCAGGTCCGCCTCGGCGTACTGCTCCAGCCGCAGCCGCACGTAGCCCCACGGCGCGGTCTCGACCAGCGGCGGCGGCGTGCCGTCCTCGCGCTCGGACACGCATAGCGCCGCGCCCCGGCTGCGCAGCGCGTCGTGGACGTCGTCGGCGAACCAGCTGTCGTGGCGGAACTCGAACGCCGCGCGATGGTCCTCGGGCAGCAGGTCCAGGAATGCCGCGAGCCGCGGCAGGTCCTTCTTCAGGAACGGCGGCAGTTGGAACAGCACCGGCCCGCGCCGCTCGCCGAGTGCGGCCAGCGTACGGTACAGGATCGCCACCGGCTCGGCGGCCGTGTCGACCTTCAACCGTGCGTCGTGGGTGATCCGCCGCGACGCCTTGATCGCGAACCGGAAGCCGGCCGGCGTTGCCTCGGCCCAGCCGGCCAGTACCGCGGAGCGAGGCATCCGGTAGAACGTGCTGTTGATCTCGACCGTCGGCAGGCGCTGCGCGTAGTACGCGAGCATCGCGTCGGGCTTGAGGTCATCGGGATAGAACGTCCCCTTCCACTCCTGGTAGGAGAAGCCGCTGCCGCCGGCGAGGATCCTGCAGGATTCGGTCATCGCATCGCTCCACAGTAGCGACCATTCTGCGGAAATCGCCGGCTCGGCGCCAATTCCGTCGTACCGACACACGAGTCGGACGTCCCACGCGCCCGTTCCTACGGTGACTCCAACGGTAGTTCCAACGCAGCCGGCGGAACGTACGGCCCAGACGCGGTTCGCGTCCAACCAGGCGGATCGGAGACCGACATGCTGTTGCGCTGCTTTCGGTTACTGGCGGCCCTGCCCTTAATCGCCGGCCTGTTGCTGCTGGCCGCCTGCGGCGGCGGCACCGAGGGCGGGAGCACCGGGTCGGGAAGCGGTGGCCCGGTCGCCAGCGTGCGGATCGATCCGGCGGTCCGATCGCTCGCGGTCGGTGAAACGGGAACGTTCCGGGCCGAGGCGCTGGACGCGGCCGGGAACGTGCTCAGCGGCAAGACGTTCAGCTTCAGCAGTTCGAGCCCGTCGGTGGCCACAGTCGCGATTCCGATCGCCAATCCGACTTCCGTCACCGCGGTGGCCGAAGGCGCGACGCTGATCAGGGCAACTACGGACGGCAAGACCGGCACGGCCAACCTGACGGTCGGTGGCCAACCGGACATCCGGGTGAGCGGCCGGGTCGTGGACGGTCAGACCAACACGGGACTCGGTGGCGTGATGATCCAGTACGCCGATGCCGGTTCGGTGAGTGCGAGCACCGTGAGCACCGCAGCCGACGGGAGCTACTCCTTCACGGTACCCTTCAGCCGGCCGTTCGAGGCCGACTTGACCGCCAGTCTGTCCGGATACGTCCAGACCCGGTTGCGCAGCACCATCGAAGCGCCGAGCACATCGCTCCAGCTCGAGCCGATCCTGCTGGTACGCGCCGGCGGCCCGAGCACGATCTCGGGCCGGGTCCTCAACGCCACCAGCGGGGAGCCGATCGCCGGAGCGTCCGTCTCGGCGAGCCCGGGGCAATCGATCATTCAATTCTCGTTGGCGGGGTCGACGACCAGCAACGCACAAGGCGAGTACAGCCTGGCCGGCATTCCCGCGGGAACGTACAACATTCGGACCGCCGCGGTGGGGTTCCAGACCTGCAATCGCACCGTGGTTTCGGTGGGACCGCCGGCCGTCGCCAATCAGGACGTGTTCTGCGCTCCGACAGGCGACGGCAACGCGCAGACGATCCGCATCGTCCTCAGCTGGGGCCAGGAGCCGGCTGATCTGGACGCGCATCTGACCGGCCCCAATGCCGATGCGAGCCGCTTTCACATCTACTTCAGCAGTCGCGAGAGCGCAACCGCGAAGCTGGATCGAGACAACACCAACTCCTTCGGCCCGGAAACCGTCACGATCACGCAGACCAATTCGGGCGACTACCGGTATTCGGTGCACGACTACACCAACCGCGGATCGGCATCCAGCACCGCGCTGGCCCGCTCGGGGGCCAAGGTGGACGTCTACACCGTCGATTCGACCACCACTTACTACGTACCGAACCAGCCCGGCAATCTCTGGACGGTGTTCGAGATCACCGGCCTCGGAACCGGCAGGCCGCAGTTCAATCCGATCAATCGCATGGGTGCCGAGCAGACGGCGAGCGCCATCCAGTGAAAACCTGGAACCCTGCCCTGGACGTTCCGGTGTCCGGTCCTTACCGCATGGCTCCGAGCGCCGATTCTTGCGCTGGAAAGTCGGCCGGGAGATCCCTGGTCCGACCTGGTCCGAACTAGTCCCGCTCCCCGGGCGGCGTATTCGGATGCGCCCGGCAGCTTTCATTGAAGGCCTGCACCAGCCGCAGGGCCGGCCCGAGCACCCAGGTGTTGGCGATCAGCACGTCCTGCTCTTCCTTCGGGTCGCGCGTGGTGTTGAACAGGTAGGGGCTCTCCAGCCGGCCCTTGCCTTCGTTCACCTCGGGCTCCCACCAGAAGTGCAGCTTCCAGTCGCGCCACTTTACGGCGCGCAGGTCCTGCTTGATGTAGAAGGGAAAGCCTTCGCGCCGCGATAGCGCGCTGCGCCCCAGCAGCAGGTCCGACTGGTCGATGCCGTCGATGGGTCGGTCCTCGGGGACCTTAGCGCCGCAGATGCCCGCGATGGTCGTGAAGAGGTCCGTGACGTGGACCATCGCATTGCTCTTCACGCCCTCCGGCACGTGCCCCGGCCAGCGCGCGATGAACGGAACGCGCA
Organism: Lautropia sp.; assembly: GCA_050249335.1. Classification (GTDB taxonomy): domain Bacteria; phylum Pseudomonadota; class Gammaproteobacteria; order Burkholderiales; family Burkholderiaceae_E; genus Lautropia. The sequence goes on along the minus strand of JBFWQR010000124.1, from coordinate 2,494 downwards.
GGCTGCCTTCCATCGCCGTGTGGTACGTGCCGCGCCACGGGCCGGCCGTGCCGCGATACGGCAGGCGGTACTCCGGGCCGTTGTCGCTGCAGAAGATGAACAGCGTTGCCGCGGCGATGCCCAGCGCGTCGACTTCATCGAGCACCTGGCCGACGCGATGGTCCAGCTCCACCATCGAATCCGCGAAATCGCCGACGCCGGTGCGGCCGGCGAAGTCCGGATGCGGCAGCGTCGGCAAGTGCATGTGCACGAGCGGCAGGTAGAGGAAGAACGGCCTTTGCCCCGCGTGCCGGCGGATGAAGCCGAGCGACCGTTCGACCAGCTTCGCATCGATGCGCCGGCGCGATTCGAGGTCGAACGGCTCGACGTTGCGCGACCGCTCGCCGGCGCGCCCTTCCATGATGTGCGGCAGCTCGGCCACCCGGGGGTCGTAGCCCACGCTGGCGGTGAACTGGCTTTCATCCGTGGTCCGCGGGATGCCGTACCACTCGTCGAAGCCGCGGTCCGAGGGGAAGCGGCCTTCGATGTCGCCCAGGTGCCACTTGCCGAAATGGGCCGTCGCGTAACCCGCGGCGGACAGCAGCTCGGCGAGCGTGCGCTCCTTGCGCGTCAGGCCCTGCGGCAATCCCGGCGGCACCGATTGCAGGCAACCGGTGCGGATCGGATGCCGCCCCGTCATCAGCGCGGACCGCGTGGGCACGCAATCGCTTTCGACATTGAAGTTCTGCAGCAGCAGGCCCTGGCTTGCCAGGTCGTCGATGCGAGGCGTGGGCGCGCCGCGCAGCGCACCGCCGCCGTAGCAGCCCAGCTCGCCCCAGCCGAGGTTGTCGGCGAGGACCAGGACGATATTGGGCCTTGCCGGCGCAGGCATCACTCGACCTTGAAGAGCGCAGGCATCACTCGACCTTGATGTTCAACTGCTTGGTGAGACGCTGGTAGCTCTCGTAGTCGGACTTGTATTGCTGCGCGAAAGCCTCGGGCGATCCGGCGTCGACATCGAGCCCCTGCTGCGCCAGCTTCGCCTTGATGTCCGGATCGCTCAGGATGCGCCGCAACGCAGCGTTGAGCTTGTCGACCACCGCCGGTGGCGTTCCGGCGACCGCAAAGATACCCAGCCACTGATCGAGGACAACGCCCGCGAGCCCCGCTTCCTGCAGCGTAGGCACGTTGCGCAAGCTCTGCGAACGCGCAGCGGTGCTCTGCGCGATGATCTTCACCGCACCCCGGTTGTGATGCGCCATCACCGGCCCGGAGCCGAGCGATGCGAGCTGGATCTGCCCGCCGATCAGGTCGGCGATGGCCGCGCCGCCGCCCTTGTACGGCACGTGCGTCAGCTGCACGCCCGCCGCCTGCGCGATCCATTCGCCGAGCATGTGCTGGCCCGTGCCCGCGCCGGAGGTCCCGAACGGAATCCCGCCGGGATTGGCTTTCGCGGCCGCGATCAGCCCGGCGAAGTCGTCGACCTTGAGGCTCGGATGCACGGCGATCACGATCGGCTGCGTCGTCAGCTTGATCACGGGCACGAATGCCTTCGCCGGGTCATACGTCAGCTTGTAGAGATGCGGGTTCGCCGCGAGGCCGTCCCATCCGGCCAGCAGCAGATAGCCGTCCGCCGGCTGCTTGGCGACGTAGTCCGCGCCGATGTTGCCGCTCGCGCCGGTGCGGTTGTCGACCACGACGGGCTGGCCCAGCTCCTTCGCGAGCGGATCGCTGATCGCGCGAATCACGAAGTCGAGCGAGCCGCCGACGGCGAAGGGGACCACGATGCGTACCGGCCGCGTGGGCCAGTCCTGCGCGGCGGCGTTGCAAGACAGCAGCAGCGGCAGGATCAGGCGGAGCAGGAAACCCATGATCAGACTCCTCGAGCAGACTGGTTGCGAACCCGCGCGGCCCAGGCGCCCGCGGTGCAGAAGGCGATGTCCCCGCGGCGCCGCGCATGACGCAGCACGTTGGCGAGCGCCGCGAACCGATCGTCATCGACGCCACTCACGTAGGCATGGGCGACCAGCGTCGTGGACGATCCTGCTTCGGCGATGCTGTCCACGGCACGTATCCAGCGCGCCTGCAGCTCGCGCGGCGAAGGTGCGGGATTCGTGCGCAGGTACTGGATGGAATCCACCAGGCCTTCATGCCACGGCACGTGCGCCAGGCCCGAGGGGAGCATCGCGGCCTCGAGCGCGAACGTGCCGACGGGCGCCGGCCCGCCGCCCTCGCCGGCGCTGCTGTCGTAGGCGAAGCCCAGGCCGGCGAGGATTGCTTCCGCATACGGCCCGCGCTCGCCGCCGGGCGCGCGAAAGCCGAGCGCCGCGAGGCCCAGGCGCGCGAACGCCCGAATGCCTTTGTGAATGGCGTCCGCGGCTTCGTCGCGGCTCACGCCGGCGAAGGGTTCGAGCATCCAGCCGTGCAGCGCCACTTCATGTCCGCGCTGCGCGAGCTCCACCACGCGATCCGGATGATGCACGGCGTTCCATCCTTCGATGAAGAAAGTCGCGTG
>JBFWQR010000123.1:0-23934 GCA_050249335.1 Lautropia sp. | reverse complement strand
ATTCGGCCGATATCTATCCACTCGGCGGAACGCTTCAGACGGTCGGGGAGACCGAGCGGATTCTCGGCCGCTGGTTCGAATCCGGCGGGCTCCGGTCCCGCTCGAACTTCATCCTCGCGACCAAAGCCTGGGCCCCCGTGGGAGCGAATTCCTGGGATCAGGGGTGCTCGCGCAAGCACCTCCTCGATGCGATCGACGCGTCCCTGAAGCGGCTTCGAACGGACTACATCGACCTTTACCAGCTGCACTTCGACGACCGGGAGACTCCGCTGGAGGAAACGCTGCGCGCATTGGACGACATCGTCCGATCGGGGCGCGCGCGCTACGTCGGCGTATCGAACTTCGTCGCCTATCGGCTGGCTCGGGCGCTCGGCCTGTCTCAGTGTCTTAGCGCCGTCAGCTTTGCGTCCGTTCAGCCCCGGTACAGCCTGCTCTTCCGGGACATCGAGCGTGAACTGCTGCCGCTGGCGGAGGAAGTGGGGCTTGCCGTGCTGCCCTACAACCCGCTGGCCGGAGGACTATTGACCGGCAAGTACCGATCGAGCGCGAACCTCGAATCGAACACGCGATTCACGCTCGGTACAGCGGCGGAAATGTATCAACAGCGCTACTGGAACGCGCGGACCTTCGCGACGGTCGACCGCATCCGCGACCTGGCCGCACAGGCGGGCGTACCGCTGACGACACTTGCCATAGCCTGGGTTCTTGCCAATCCGGTCGTGACGTCGCCACTGCTCGGGGCGAGCCGCCCCGCACAGCTCGACGATACCCTCGCTGCCGCGGACTACGTCCTGCCGGGCGACCTGAAGCGCCGGCTCGACGATGCTACGGAAGAGTACGTCAATACACCGCTCGTTCGGTAATACGCCGATCGCCTGCCATCGGTGCAATCGCGAATCTCCCGATCGCGATGGCGCACGACTCGATCACCGCTCCCGCACCGTCAACTCCGCCTTCCCCCGCTGGTGCCAATACGGATACGGCAGCGTCACCGCACTCGCGTCGTCGAGCCGGGCGACCTGATCGGTAGTCAGGTTCCAGCCGACCGCGCCGAGGTTCTGGCGCAGCTGCTGCTCGTCGCGGGCGCCGACGATCACCGACGCGACGGTCGGCCGCTGCAGCAGCCAGTTCAGCGCGATCTGCGGAATCGACTTGCCGGTCTCGGCGGCGACCGCATCGAGCGCATCGACGACCTTGTACAGGTAGTCGTCGGGCACCGGCGGTGCGGCATCGGCGGTCACGTGCAGCCGGCTGTCGTCGTGCAGCGGCTTGCCGCGGCGCAGCTTGCCGGTCAGCCGGCCCCAGCCGAGCGGGCTCCAGACGATCGCACCGACCCCCTGGTCGGCGCCGAGCGGCATCAGCTCCCATTCGTAGTCGCGGCCGATCAGCGAATAGTAGGCCTGGTGCGCGACGTAGCGCGGCCAGCCGTGCCGGTCGGCCGCGGCCAGCGATTTCATCAGGTGCCAGCCGGAGAAGTTGGAGCAGCCGACGTAGCGGATCTTGCCGGCGCGGACCAGATCGTCGAGCGTCGACAGCGTCTCCTCGACCGGCGTGTTGGCGTCCATGCCGTGCAGCTGGAACAGGTCGATGTAGTCGGTCCGCAGCCGCGCGAGCGCCGCGTCGCAGGCGGCGATCAGCTGGTAGCGCCCCGAACCGATCTGGTTCGGGCCGGCGCCGATGCGGAAGCTCGCCTTGGTCGAGATCAGCACGCGGTCGCGCCGGCCGGCGATCGCGGCGCCGAGCACTTCCTCGGCGGCGCCGACCGAGTAGACGTCGGCGCTGTCGAACAGCGTGACGCCGGCGTCCAGGCAGATGTCGACCAGGCGCCTGGCCTCGTCGACCTGGGTCTGGCCCCAGGCCTTGAAGAAATCGGTGGTGCCGCCGAAGGTCGCGGTGCCGAATGCCAGTGCCGGAACGCGCAGGCCGGAAGCGCCGAGTCGTCGATATTCCATCGTGACGGTCATCTCAATGAGTAGTCGATGGTCAGCGGCGCATGGTCGGAGAACCGCTGCGCCTTGTAGATCTCGACACGGCGCGCCTTCAGCGCGATGCCGGGCGTGGCGATCTGATAGTCCAGCCGCCAGCCGACGTTGTTGAGCCAGGCACGGCCGCGATTGCTCCACCAAGTGTACTGCTCGGCGCGGTCGTCGAGCCGGCGGAATACGTCGACGAAGCCGACCTCGTCGAAGATCCGCGACAGCCACAGCCGCTCCTCCGGCAGGAAGCCGGAGTTCTTGCGGTTCGCGCGCCAGTTCTTCAGGTCGATTTCCTTGTGGGCGACGTTCCAGTCGCCGCACAGCACGATCTCGCGGCCGCTCGCCCGCAGTTCCAGCAGATGGCGCTCGAACTGCGCCATGAACGCGAACTTGGCGGCGAGCCGCTCGGGCGACGTGGTGCCGGACGGCACGTACAGCGAGATCACGGTGTAGCTGCCGAAGTCGGCTTCGACGTAGCGCCCCTCGCGGTCGAACTCGGGGCTGCCGAAGCCGATCCGGATCGAGCGCGGCTTGCGCCGGGAATACAGGCCGACGCCGCTGTAGCCCTTCTTGTCGGCGAAATGGAAGTGGCCGCGGGCGCCGCCGATCGACTTCATGCAGTCGTCGAGATCGTCGCGCTGCGCCTTGACCTCCTGGACGCAGATGATGTCGGCCTGCTGGGCCGCGGCCCATTCCAGCCAGCCCTTGCGGGCGGCCGATCGGATGCCGTTAAGATTCTGGGTCGTGATTCTCAACATCGATTCGCAGCACGCCGGAGCGCCCGTATGACACCGTCGACCGAGTTTATCCGCTTCGCCGTCGAGACCGGCGTACTGCGCTTCGGCGAGTTCAAGACCAAGGCCGGGCGGCTGTCGCCGTACTTCTTCAACGCCGGGCTGTTCAACGACGGCGCCTCGCTCGGCCGGCTCGCCGGCTTCTACGCCGAGCGGATCCTGGCGGTCGAGGCGGCGGATCCGGCGGCGCGCTTCGACACGCTGTTCGGTCCGGCCTACAAGGGCATCGCGCTCGCCGCGGCGACCGCGGTCGCGCTGGCCGCGCGCGGCCGCAATATCGGCTTCGCCTACAACCGCAAGGAAGCCAAGGACCACGGCGAGGGCGGCACCACCGTCGGCGCCCCGATCGCCGGGCGGGTCGCGATCATCGACGACGTGATCTCGGCCGGCACCTCGGTCGGCGAATCGGTCGCGATCATCCGGGCGCGGCAGGCGACGCCGGCAGCCGTGTTCATCGCGCTCGACCGGATGGAGCGTGGCGGCGACGCCGTGAACGTGCGCGGCGCCTCGGCGGTCGAGCAGGTCCGGAGCGAGATCGGCATCGCCGTTCATGCGCTGGCGACGCTCGACGATCTGCTCGCCTACCTGGACTCGACGCAGTCGCACCACCCCGAGCATGCCGCTCATCGCGCTCGAATCGCCGACTATCGCACGCGCTATGGCTGCTGACCGGGGGTGAGACTACCCTCATGACATGTTGTTGTCACCGGCCCTGCGCTCCGGCGTATCGACCTGCCTCACCGCGTTGCTGATCTGCGCCGCGGGGCATGTGTACGCGCAAGCGCAAATCGCGACACCGCCGCCGCTCTACACCTGTCAGGACGCCGACGGTCGGACGATATCGTCCGATCGTCCGATCGCGGCCTGCGCGACGCGCCCGATGCGCGAGCTGAACTCCGACGGGTCGGTGCGCCGGGTGATCCCGCCGCCGATGACCAAGGAGCAGGAGCGTCAGCAGGCCGACGCCGAGCGACGGCGCCGGATGGAAGATCTCGACCGCCGCGCCCGCGTCGCGCGTGACCGCAATCTGCTGCTGACCTTCGAGGACGAGCAGGCGCTCGAGGCGATCCGCCGCCGGACGCTGGCCGAGATCGATCACGAGATCGTCTATGCGACCCAGCGGATCCTCGCCTCCGATCGCGAGCTGAAGGCGGCGCAGAAGGCGGTGGAGGCGTGGCGCGCCGAGAAACCGGGCCGCGTCGTGCCGTTCTCGATGCAGCAACGCGTAACCGACGCCGCCAATTCGATCCTGGCGGACAACGCGCTGATCACCGACCGCGCCTCCGAGCGCGAGCGGCTCAACGCTCGCTTCGACGCCGACGCGCTGCGCCTGCGCGAACTGCTCGGCCGGCCCGCCGACGACCGGTTCGCGTCCCGGCAGACGCCGCCATCGTCGCAGTAGACCGCCGGCGCCGTCAGCCCGCCGCCAGCCTGGCGCGCAGCAGCTCGTTGACCTGCTGCGGATTGGCCTTGCCGCGACTCGCCTTCATCACCTGGCCGACCAGCGCATTGAACGCCTTCTCCTTGCCGGCCCGGAACTCCTGCACCGACTTCGGATTATCGGCGAGCACCTGGGCGATGATCGGCTCGAGCGCGGCGCCGTCGCTGATCTGACGCAGCCCGCGGGTGTCGATCAGCCGGTCGATCGCGTCGGGATCGCCCGTTCCGCCAGCCACGCCAGCCTCGGCACCGCCAGCCCCGGCCCCCCCTGCCCCGCTCGCTCCGGCACTGCCAGCCTCGGCGCCGTCGGCGCCGGCCGCCTCGGTCCAGAGCGTCTGAAACAACTCGCGGGCGATCTTGCCCGAGATCGTGCCGTCCTGGATCCGCGTGACCAGCCGGGCGATCTGCGCCGGCGCGACCCGCGCCGCGGTGATCGGCGCATCCTCTCGGTTCAGCTGCGCCGCGACGTCGACCATCACCCAGTTCGCGACCGCCTTGGCCGCTGCCGGAGCGGCATCGCCGCCGCCGGGCAACGCCGCGACCGCGGCCTCGAAGTAGTCGGCGGTGGCGCGCGAATCGGTCAGCGTCAGCGCGTCGTATTCCGACAGGCCGAGCGTGGTGCGGTAGCGTTCGCGGCGCAGTGCCGGCAGCTCCGGCATCGCGGCGCGGACCGCGGCGATCCGCTCGGGCGCCAGCACGATCGCCGGCAGGTCCGGGTCAGGGAAGTAGCGGTAGTCGTGCGCGTCTTCCTTGCTGCGCATCGGACGCGTCTCGTCGCGATCGGGGTCGTAGAGCCGGGTCTCCTGAACCACCCTGCCGCCGTCCTCGATCAGTTCGATCTGGCGGCGGACTTCGTAGCGGATCGCGCGGTCCAGGAAGCGGAACGAGTTGAGGTTCTTGATCTCGCAGCGGGTGCCGAATTCCGGCTGACCGACCGGCCGCACCGAGACGTTGGCATCGACGCGGAACGAGCCTTCCTGCATGTTGCCGTCGCAGATGTCGAGCCAGGTCACCAGCCCGTGCAGCGTCCGCGCATAGGCGACCGCCTCTTCCGGCGAGCGCATCTCGGGCTCGCTGACGATCTCGAGCAGCGGCGTGCCGGCGCGGTTCAGGTCGATGCCCGACTGGCCGGCGAAATCTTCGTGCAGCGACTTGCCGGCGTCTTCCTCGAGATGGGCGCGGGTCAGCGCGATGGTGCGGATCACCGGCTCGGCACCGCTCGCGCCGGGCACGACGATGGTCAGCGCGCCGCCGGCAACGATCGGCGTCTCGTACTGGCTGATCTGGTAGCCCTTCGGCAGGTCGGGGTAGAAGTAGTTCTTGCGCGCGAACACCGATACCGGCGCGATCCGCGCGCCGACCGCCAGCCCGAAGCGGATCGCGCAGTCGACCGCGGCGCGGTTCAGCACCGGCAGCACGCCCGGCAACGCCAGGTCGACGGCGCACGCCTGCGTATTCGGGCTCGCGCCGAACGCGGTCGAGGCGCCCGAGAAGATCTTGGACTGCGTCTTGAGCTGGGTGTGCGTTTCCAGCCCGATCACGGTTTCCCACTTCATGTGTCTACCCTGCCTGGCGTCTACCCTGCCTAGCGGGCGAGGTTGGCGCAGCTGCCGGTCTTCGGATTGAACATCACCGGCCATGCCTCGTCGGCGACACCGTTGGTGCAGCTGCGTTCGCAGCCGGCGTGCGCCAGCGTGATCCGGCGCGGGTCGCGATAGACCATCAGCTTGCAGCCCGAACGATTGCGCTGCAGCAGTTCGATGTGCGGCCGGGTGCGGGTCTGCTCGAACTCGTGCAGATCGAAGCGGCAGACGCCGCGTTTGCCGACACCGATCTCCCAGGCCAGCTCCTCGACCTTGCCGGCACGGACCCGCAGCCGGGCGTCCTCGCGAAAGCCGTCGACATCGGTCTGACGGCAGCTGCCGGCGATGTCGATCACCGGCCCGGCCGGGATCGGCCGCCGCGCCGGGGCGGCGCAACCGGACGCGGCCGCGGCGACGACGGCCAGCACCACCGCCAGTTCGAGCCAGCGGCGCGCGATCATCACCCCCCCGCTGCCGGCGCCGGAGGCCGTTGCCGGTGCCAGTCGGTCGCCTGCTGCAGCGCATGCGCGGCGCCGAGCAACGGCGCCTCGGCCAGCAGCGGCGCGATCAGCTGCAGGCCGACCGGCAGGCAGCCGTCGCCGAAACCGCACGGCACCGACATCGCCGGCAGCCCGGCCAGCGATGCCGGCAGCGTGAAGATGTCGGCCAGGTAGTTCGCGACCGGGTCGTCGGTCTGCTCGCCGATCCGCCAGGCGGTGGTCGGCGCGACCGGTCCGGCGATCAGGTCGACGGTGCCGAACACGCGCGCGAAATCGTCGGCGATCAGCCGGCGCAACTGCTGCGCCTTGACGTAGTAGGCGTCGTAATAGCCGTGCGACAGCACGTAGGCGCCGACCATGATGCGGCGCTTGACCTCGGCGCCGAAACCTTCGGCGCGGGTGCGCATGTACATCTCGCGCAGGTCGCCGTACTGCGCGGTCCGATAGCCGTAGCGGACCCCGTCGAAGCGCGCCAGGTTGCTCGACGCCTCCGCCGGCGCGATCACGTAGTACGACGGAATCGCGAGCGCGGTCCGCGGCAGCGAGACCGGCACGATCGCGGCGCCGAGGCCGGCGAGCGCGGCGATGCCGGCCTCGACGGCGCGCCGGACGTCGGCCGCGAGACCGGCGCCGAAGAACTCGTCGGGCAGGCCGATCCGCAGCCCGGCGAGCGGCGCCGAGGCGGTCGCCTGCGGGCCGGGCGGCCGGGCACAGGCAGCGGCGAAGTCGGGCACCGGCGCGTCGAGGCTGGTCGAATCGCGCGGATCGAAGCCGGCCATCGCGGCGAGCAGCAGCGCGCAGTCGGCGGCCGAGCGGGCGAGCGCGCCGCCCTGGTCGAGGCTGCTGGCGAACGCGATCATGCCGTAGCGCGAGACCCGGCCGTAGGTCGGCTTGATCCCGGTCACGCCGCACATCGCCGCCGGCTGCCGGACCGAGCCGCCGGTATCGGTGCCGGTGGCGAACGGCACCAGCCCGGCCGCGACCGCGGCAGCGGCACCGCCGGACGACCCGCCGGGAATCCGCGACCGGTCCCACGGATTGCGGGCCGGGCCGAAATGCGGATTCTCGTTGGCCGAACCCATCGCGAACTCGTCGCAGTGGGTCTTGCCGAGCGTGACCGCGCCGGCCGCGGCGACCCGCTCGACCACCGCGGCATCGAACGGGCTGACGTAGCCGGCGAGCATCTTCGAGCCGGCGGTCGACTTCCAGCCGCGGGTCACGAAGATGTCCTTGTGCGCGACCGGCAGGCCGAGCAGCGGCGACACGCCGGCAGCCGCGCCCGCGGCGGGCAGCGCGGCCAGCGCCGCATCGGCCCGCGCCGCCTGCGCCCGCGTCAGCTCGGGCTGCACGTCGAGGAACGCATTGAGGTCGCTCGCCGCGATCCTGGCCAGATAGGCGTCGGCGAGCTCGACCGCCGACAGCTCGCGGGCCCGCAGCGCCCGCTGCAGCGCGGCCGCGTCGAGTTGCGTCGGGTCGCTCACTCGATGACCCGCGGCACCAGATAGAGACCGTCGGCGACTGCCGGCGCGACCTGCTGGTTCTCGCTGCGGCGATCGGTCTCGGTGACCGTGTCGTCGCGCTCGCGCAGCGGCGCCGACTGCGGATGGGTCATCGGCACGACACCAGTGGTGTCGACCGCGCGCAGCTGTTCGATGACCGCGAACACCCGGTTCAGCTGGTCGAGCAGCCGGGCCTGCTCGCCGGCGTCGAATTCGATCCGCGCGAGTTCACCGAGCCGGCGAATATCGTCTGCCGTGAGGGACATCGAGATCGACTGCAGACCAGTTGTCTGTTTTGCGCAAATGGGACGCCGAATACGACGCAGAACCCTGCCGTTCAGCGGCCGTACAAGGCGAAACCGCCGGGAATTCAAAGGAGTATACGGTATGATTCAAACCACATATCAGCAATGAATGTGGCCAATTCCCATGCTGGGATTCATCAAGAAGTACTTCTCGAACGATCTCGCGATCGACCTCGGCACCGCCAACACGTTGATCTATGCGCGCGGCAAGGGGATCGTGCTGAACGAACCGTCGGTGGTCGCGATCCGCACCGAAGGCGGGCCGAACGGCAAGCGCACGATCGCTGCGGTCGGTCAGGAAGCCAAGGTGATGCTCGGCAAGGTCCCCGGCAACATCCAGGCGATCCGGCCGATGAAGGACGGCGTGATTGCCGACTTCACGGTCACCGAGCAGATGCTGAAGCAGTTCATCCGGCTGGTTCATCCGGGCTCGATCTTCGCGCCGAACCCGCGGATCATCATCTGCGTGCCGTGCGGATCGACCCAGGTCGAACGCCGGGCGATCCGCGAATCGGCGCTCGGTGCCGGCGCCTCGCAGGTCTATCTGATCGAGGAACCGATGGCCGCCGCGATCGGCGCAGGCCTGCCGGTGTCGGACGCGACCGGCTCGATGGTCGTCGACGTCGGCGGCGGCACCACCGAGGTCGGGGTGATCTCGCTGGGCGGCATGGTCCACGCCAGCTCGATCCGGGTCGGCGGCGACAAGTTCGACGACGCGATCATCAATTACATCCGCCGCAACTACGGCATGCTGATCGGCGAGACCACCGCCGAACAGATCAAGAAGGACATCGGCTCGGCGTTCCCCGGGCAGGAAGTCAAGGAAATCGAGGTCAAGGGCCGCAATCTGTCCGAAGGGATCCCGCGCGCATTCCGGATCTCGTCGAACGAGATCCTCGAGTCGTTGACCGATCCGCTGAACCAGATCGTCTCGGCGGTCAAGATCGCGCTCGAGCAGACGCCGCCGGAGATCGGCGCCGACATCACCGAGCGCGGCATCATGCTGACCGGCGGCGGCGCGCTGCTGCGCGACCTCGACCGGCTGCTGATCGAGGAAACCGGCCTGCCGGTACTGATCGCCGATGACCCGCTGACCTGCGTCGTACGCGGCTGCGGCCTGGCGCTCGAGCGCATGGACAAGCTCGGCACGATATTCGCCAGCGAGTGATCCGGGGGCCGGCCCGGCGGGGCCATCCGGGTCCGATCGATTCATGGACAGATCCCCGCCCCCCTTCTTCCGACAGGGCCCATCGGCCAATGCCCGGGGCCTGTTCTTCGGCCTGCTGGCGATCACGCTGCTGATCGCCGATGCGCGCTTCGACGCGCTCGGCGGCCTTCGCCAGGGCATCGGCAATGTCCTCTATCCGATCCAGCGGGTGCTGCTGGTGCCGCGCGACATGCTCGCCAGCGGCGGCAGCTATTTCGGCGAGGTCACCCAGCTGCGCAGCGAGAACGCCGAGCTGAAGCGGATCGAGGCGCTGAACGCCAAGACCCTGCTGCAGATCGAGCAGCTGACCAACGAGAACAAGCGGCTGCGCGAGCTCGCCGGCGCGCGCGAACGCGCGATGGTCCGCTCGGTGCTCGCCGAAGTGCTGTACGAGACGCGCGATCCGTTCACCCGCAAGCTGGTGCTGGACAAGGGCCTGACCCAGCAGGTCGCGGTCGGCCAGCCGGTGATCGATGCCAAGGGCCTGGTCGGCCAGGTCACCCGGGTCTTCCAGTTCAGCAGCGAGCTGACGCTGGTGACCGACCGGAACATGACGGTGCCGGTGGTGCTGCAGCGCACCGGCATGCGCTCGGTCGCGTTCGGCGGCGCCGCGCCCGGCCGGTTGGAGCTGCGCTACCTCGCCTCCAGCGCCGACGTCCGCGAAGGCGACCTGCTGGCGACCTCCGGGCTCGATCCGCTCTATCCGCCCGGGCTGCCGGTCGGCCGCGTCGAGCGGATCGAGCGCGGCGGCGACAACGACTTCGTCAAGGTCATGATCGCGCCGGCGGCCGAGATCCAGAACAATCAGCTGCTGGTCGTGCTGCAGGTCGACACCAGCGCGATTCCGCCGGTGCCGCCGGCGGAGCAGATCGACCCGTCGCGGCGCCGCCGCGCGCGCCAGGGTTGAGAGCCCGGGAGCAAGGCGACCGATGAGCTCGCGCAACGAATATCTGCTGCTGCCGGTCAGCCGCGCCTACATCGCGGTGACGATCCTGACCGCGACGGTGCTCAACATCCTGCCCTGGGGCCGCACGGTCGGCATCCCCGACTTCGTCGCGCTGGTGCTGGTGTTCTGGAACATTCATCAGCCGCGCAAGGTCGGCATCGGCATCGGCTTTCTGCTCGGCCTGGTGATGGACGTGCACAGTTCGGCGGTGCTCGGCGAGCGCGCGCTGCTCTACAGCGTGATGTCGTATTTCGCGTGGTTCATGCACCGGCGGGTGCCGTGGTTCCGCACCGGCGGACAGATGCTGCACGTGCTGCCGCTGTTCCTGGCGGCACAGGCGATCGTGGTGCTGATCCGCGTCGCGACCGGCGCGCCGCTGCCCGGCTGGACACTGTTCCTGCAGTGGTTCAGCACGACGCTGCTCTGGCCGATCGCCGATCTGCTGCTGCTGGCGCCGCAGCGCCGCGCCGCCGAGCGCGACGAGAACCGGCCACTGTGATGGAAGTCCGCGACGCAGAGTTGGATCTGCACCGGGTCCGGATCCGGCTCGCGGTCGCGCTGGCGCTCGCGGTGGTCTGCTTCGGGCTGCTGGCCGCGCGCTTCTACTACCTGCAGGTGGTGCGCTTCCAGGCTTTCCATGCGCAGGCCGAGGACAACCGGATCACGATGGTGCCGATCCCGCCGCAACGCGGTCAGATCGTCGATCGCAATGGCATCGTGCTGGCCGAGAACGTCTTCTCGTATGCGCTCGAGATCGCGCCGACGCGAGTGGCGAATCTGAACGGCCTGATCGAAGAGCTCGGCAAGATCGTCGACATCTCGACGGTCGACAAGCGGCGCTTCCGCCGGCTGATGGCCGAGATGAAGTTCACCGACACCGTGCCGTTGAAGACCCGGCTGTCCGACGAGGAGGTCGCGCGGATCGCGGCGATGCGGTTCCAGTTCGAAGGCGTCGAGGTCAAGGCGCGGCCGTACCGCAACTATCCGCTCGGCAACACCGCTGCGCACGTGATCGGCCATATCGGCCGGATCTCGGCCGAGGACAACGAGCGGATCGCGGACGCCGGCAAGACCTCGAACTATGCCGGCACCAGCCACATCGGCAAGCTCGGCGTCGAGCTCAGCTACGAAGGCGATCTGCACGGCGAGGCCGGCATCGAGGAGGTCGAGGTCACTGCCGGCGGCCGCGCGATCCGTTCGCTGTCGCGGGTACCGCCGAAGGCCGGCCGCGATCTCAAGCTGTCGATCGACATCCGGCTGCAGAAGCTGGTCGAGGCCTGGTACGGCAACCGGCGCGGCGCGCTGGTCGCGATCGAGCCCGAGACCGGCGACGTGCTGGCGTTCGTCTCGATGCCGGCCTTCGATCCGAATCTGTTCGTCGACGGCATCGACGTGCAGAACTGGAACGAGCTGAACACCAACCCCGACCGGCCGCTGTTGAACCGGCCGCTGCGCGGCACCTACCCGCCCGGCTCGACCTACAAGCCGTTCATGGCGCTGGCGGTCTCGAAGTCCGGCATCCGCCGGCCCAACTACGCGATCTCGGACCCGGGCTTCTTCGCGCTCGGCAACCACCGGTTCCGCGACTCGAAGCCGAGCGGCCACGGCAGCGTCGATCTCTACAAGTCGATCGTGGTCTCGTCCGACACCTATTACTACGGCGCCGCCTATGAGATGGGCGTCGACTACATCCACGATTTCATGAAGCCCTGGGGCTTCGGGCAACTGACCGGCATCGACCTGCGCGACGAGGCGATCGGCGTGCTGCCGTCTTCGGCCTGGAAGAAGAAGCGCTTCAAGCAGCAGTGGTTCCCGGGCGAAACGCCGTCGATCGGCATCGGCCAGGGCTACAACAGCTTCACCATCCTGCAACTGGCGCACGCGACCGCGACGCTGGCCAACAACGGCGTGGTGATGCGGCCGCACGTCGTCGGCACGGTCGCCGACGCGCACACCGGCGTGGTCAGGAAGCGGGTCGCGCAGGAAATCGACCGGATCGCGATCGCGCCGGAGGCGCTGCAGCTGGTCAAGAACGCGATGGTCGCGGTCAACCGCGAAGGCACCGGCCGCCTCGCTTTCCGCGGCGCCGAGTACGTCTCGGCCGGCAAGACCGGCACCGCCCAGGTGATCGGCATCAAGCAGAACGAGAAGTACGACGCCAGCAAGATCAGCGAGCGCCACCGCGACCACTCGCTGTTCATCGCATTCGCGCCGGTCGACAAGCCGAAGATCGCGCTCGCGCTGATCGTGGAGAACGGCGGCTTCGGCGCCCAGGCGGCTGCGCCGATCGCGCGCAACGTGTTCGACTACTACCTGCTCGGCAAGCTGCCGAAGGACACCGAACTGCCGTACCCGTCGAAGCAGGAAGAGGAAGAGATGCGCGACGTGCCCGACAGCACCGAACCCGAGGTCGTCGCGTCGGGGCCGGCGTCCGTGGCTGCGCCGGTGACGCCGGTCCGGACGCGATGACGAGCGCTGCCGACCGACCGCCCGCAGGGAGCGCTCAGCCGCCCTCGGGAAGGACGCCGCGACAGCGTCGCGGCAGGAGGGCCGATTGAATTTCTCGCTGGTCCGCGCCGTCCTGCGGCGCCATGTGCTGGTGTTCGATCCGGCGCTGCTGCTGGTGCTGCTGCTGATCGCCGCGGTCAGCTGCATCACGATGTACTCGGCCGCCTACGAGAACCCCGACCGGCTCGGCGCGCACATGCGCAACCTGGCATTGTCGTTCCTGGTGATGTGGTTCGTCGCCAACCTGTCGCCGACGACGATGATGCGGGTCGCGATCCCGCTGTACCTGACCGGCATCGCGCTGCTGATCGGCGTCGCGCTGTTCGGCGACATCTCGAAAGGCGCGCGCCGCTGGCTGCACATCGGGGTCACCAGGATCCAGCCGTCGGAAGTGCTCAAGATCGCGATGCCGCTGATGCTCGCGTGGTATTTCCACCGCTACGAAGCGGTCGCGCGCTGGCGGCACTACATCGTCTCGATGCTGCTGCTGGCGGTGCCGGTGGTCCTGATCGCGCGCCAGCCCGATCTCGGCACGTCGATCCTGGTGTTCGCCGCCGGCGCCTACGTGATCTTCTTCGCCGGCCTGTCGTGGAAGGTCATCTTCGGCTCGCTGATCGCGGCGATCGCCGGCCTGCCGCTGCTGTGGTCGGTGATGAAGGAATACCAGCGGCAGCGCGTGCTGACCATGATCGATCCGACCACCGATCCGCTCGGCAAGGGCTTCCACATCATCCAGTCGATGATCGCGGTCGGTTCCGGTGGCACCTCCGGCAAAGGGCTGCTGCAGGGTACCCAGACCCATCTCGAGTTCATCCCGGAGCGCACCACCGACTTCATCTTCTCGGTCTACGCCGAGGAGTTCGGACTGATCGGCACCGGCGTGCTGCTGGTGCTCTATCTGACCCTGATCGGCCGCGGGCTGATGATCGCGGCCGACGGCACCAATGCGTTCACCCGGCTGCTGGCCGGCGCGGTCGCGATGATCTTCTTCACTTACGCGTTCGTGAACATGGGCATGGTCACCGGCATCCTGCCGGTGGTCGGGGTGCCGTTGCCGCTGATGTCCTACGGCGGCACCGCGATGGTCACGCTCGGCCTGGGCGCCGGCATCCTGATGGCGGTCGCGCGGCACAACCGGCTGGCCCGCGCCGAGATGCACCGGGCGCTGCGCGGCTCGCGTTAGAGGGCCGGTTCACCCTCCGGAAGCGGGCGCGCCGGAGGGTGGACAGACCCTAAACCCTACGGGGCGTCGGGTACCGCGCCCTGCGGTACATTCGCCCGTCGATACGACGCTACACCGGCACGGGGACGATTCGATGGAACTCTTTTCGGCGGCCTGGTGGTCGGCGCTCGGCGCGATCATCGTCATCGATCTCGTGCTCGCCGGCGACAATGCCCTGGTCATCGGCATCGCGGCGAGCCGCCTGCCGGGGGAGCTGCGCCGCAAGGCCGTCATCTGGGGCGCGGTCGGCGCGATCGGCGTCCGCGCGATCCTGACGGTACTGGTCGTCTGGCTGCTGAAGATCCCGGGCCTGCTGCTGGTCGGCGGCCTGCTGCTGCTGCCGATCGCCTACAAGCTCGCGGTGCCGCCGGACGTGCCGGAAGGGCATTCGGTCGAAGCCGGCAAGGGCTTCTGGGACGCGATGCGCACCATCATCGTCGCCGACGCGCTGATGGGGGTCGACAACATGCTCGCGGTCGGCGGCGCGGCGCACGGCCGCTTCGATCTGGTCGTCATCGGCCTGTTGATCTCGATCCCGCTGGTGGTCTGGGGCAGCACCTTCATCGCCAAGCTGATGGGCCGCTGGCCGATCATCGCCGCGATCGGGGCCGCGATCCTCGCGTTCACGGCCGCGTCGATGTTCACCAAGGACCCGTTCTTCGACCGGTACGTCTATGACGACGCGCGGATCGATATGTATGTCTGCTGGGCATTCGCCGTCGCGCTGTTCCTGATCGGCTTCTTCGCGCTGCGCCGGATCCAGGCCGCCGGCAAGACCGCCGGCGCGATCGAGGAGGCCGCTGAAGCGGTCGCCCGCGCCGAACCCACCGCCGACAAGGTCCGGGTCGACATCGATGCGGAGCCGGACGGCGGCGCCCGCGTCAGCGGCACCCCGGCGCCGCGGCGTCCTTAAGGGTAAACCGGCCCTAGAATATTCCGACCTCGACTTCGGACTTCCGACCCCGGCTTCGGACTGCCGATCCGCTTCGGACGTCCGCTGCCGGCGTACTTCGGACGCCGCCTGATGCAGCATCGGACCCGGCCGCGTGACCCTCCACCCGGCGATCCACCGACGGCGCTGCGATCGCCGTCCCGTCGCCGGACCGCCGGCCGGCTGGCCGGCCTGATCGCGTTCGCCGGCGCCGGCTGTGCCGGCGGCGGCCAGTCCGCGCTGTCCGGTGGCGAATCGCGCGGGGCCGGGCCGGCCGGCCTTGCCGACACGGTCGCGCTGCTCGATCGGATTACGTGGGGAGCCGATCCGGCCACGTTGCGCGCGGTGCGGCGATCGGGTGCGCAGGCATGGCTGCACGGCCAGCTGGACCCGACCGGCCACGATGACCTGCCGCCGGAGGCTCGGCGCCAGATCGCCGCGATGACGATCAGCCAGCAACCGCTGACCGAGCTGGCGGTCGAGATGAATCGGCGACGGCTCGACGCGGCCGCGATCGCCGACGACGATGCCAGGATGGCGGCGCAGAAGCAGTGGCAGGCCGACATGACGCGGCTCGGCCGCGAGGCGGCCAACCGGTTCGCGCTGCGAGCGCTGTATTCGTCGCGCCAGCTGCACGAGCAGATGGTCTGGTTCTGGCTGAACCACTTCAACGTGCATCAGTTCAAGGCCGACATCCGCACGATGATCGGCGACTACGAAGAGCGCGCGATCCGCCCGCACGCGCTGGGACGCTTCGCGGACCTGCTGAAGGCGACGGCTCGGCATCCCGCCATGCTGCGCTACCTGGACAACGTCCAGAACGCGGCCGGCCGCATCAACGAGAACTATGCCCGCGAGCTGATGGAACTGCATACGCTCGGCGTGGCCGGCGGCTATACGCAGCAGGACGTGCAGGAGCTGGCCCGGGTGCTGACCGGCGCCGGGGTGCGGCTCGACGAGAAAGCGCCGCAGATCCGTCCGGCGCTGCAGCGCTTCCATGTCCGCGACGGGCTGTACGAATTCAACCCGAACCGCCACGACTTCGGAGCCAAGGTCCTGCTCGGCGAGCGCATCGAGCCCGGCGGGCAGGTCGAGATCGATGCGGCACTGACGCGGCTGGCACGGCATCCGGCCACGGCGCGCCACGTCTGCCGCAAGCTCGCGCTGTTCTTCGTGTCCGATCAGCCGTCCGACGCGCTGGTACGCCGGCTGGCGGCGCGCTATGCCGATCGCGACGGCTCGATCGCTGCGGTGCTGGCGACGCTGTTCGAATCGGCCGAGTTCACCCGGTCGCTCGGCGGCCGGTTCAAGGACCCGGTGCACTACGTGATGTCGTCGTTGCGGCTGGCCTACCCGGACAAGGTGATCCTCAATGCGACGCCGATCCAGAGCTGGCTGAACCGGCTCGGCCAGCCGCTCTACGGACGCCAGACGCCGGACGGCTATCCGCTGGACGAAGCCTCGTGGACCAGCTCGGGGCAGATGACGACGCGCTTCGAGATCGCGCGGATCATCGGTTCCGGCAGCGCCGGCCTGTTCCGCAGCGACGATCCGCAGCCGCTCGAGCGGCCGGCGTTTCCGGATCTCCGCACGCCGCTCTTCTACGACGCCTATCAGCCCCGGCTCGGCCCGGCCACGGTGGCGGCGCTGGACCAGGCGGCATCGCCGCAGGAGTGGAACCTGCTGCTGCTGTCTTCACCGGAAATGATGCGGCGCTGACCGCGCCGCGATGGAGCATCCGATGGACGACGACCGACGAGCTCGGCTCGCGAACCAGCGCCGGCCGGTGCCGCAGGCCCCGGCGGCACCGGCATCGATGGCGCGGATGCCGGCGGCCGATCCACGCCGGCGCAGCTGGCTCGCGATGGCGGCCGCGCTGCCGCTGTCCATGTCCGGCGCACGCCTATTCGCGGCCGAGCGGGCGCCGGCCCGGCTGCTGCTGGTGTTCCTGCGCGGCGGCTACGACGCCGCCAGCCTGCTGATCCCGCGCGCCACGCCGTTCTACCGCGAGTCGCGTCCGAACATCGCGATCGCCGATCCCGAAGCCGGGGGCGAAGGTGCGGCGCTGGCGCTCGACCGCGACTGGGCGCTGCATCCGGCGCTGGCGGCGACGATGCAGCCGCTGTACGAGCAGGGCCAGCTGGCGTTCATTCCGTTTGCCGGGACCGATGACCTGTCGCGCAGTCATTTCGAGACGCAGGACGGCATCGAGCTCGGGCTCGGCGACGGGGCGCCGCGCGCGTTCCGGTCCGGGTTCATGAACCGGCTGGCCGCGCAGCTCCAAGGCAGCGAGCCGATCGCTTTCACCGCCCAGCTGCCGCTGACGTTCCGCGGGCCGGTTCAGGTCCCGAACGTTGCCCTCGACGCCGCCGGACGCGACGGCATCTCCGAGCGGCAGCGCCAGCTGATCACCGCGATGTACCAGGATACGCCGCTCGCCGAGCGGGTCCGCGAAGGATTCGACGTGCGCGGGCAGGTGGCGCGCGAGATCGGCGAGCAGACGGCGGCCAATCGCAACGCGGTCACCGCGCGCGGCTTCGAAGCGCAGGCACGGCAGCTGGCCCGCCTGATGCGCGAACGCTACCGCCTCGCCTTCGTCGACGTCGGCGGCTGGGACACCCACGTCGGGCAGGGCAATGCCACCGGATACCTGGCCAATCGGCTTGCCGAGCTCGGCCGCGGCCTGTCGCGCTTTGCCGTCGAGTCCGGACCCGTCTGGCGCGACACGGTGGTGGTCGTCGTCAGCGAATTCGGCCGTACCTTCCGCGAGAACGGCAACCGCGGCACCGATCATGGCCATGGCACGGTCTACTGGGTGCTCGGCGGGTCGATCAACGGCGGGCGGATCGTCGGCGAACAGGTCGGTGTCGCCGCCGCGACCCTGTTCCAGAACCGCGACTACCCGGTGCTCAACGAGTATCGGGCGCTGCTGGGCGGACTGATGATGCGGGTCTTCGGCCTGGATGCGGCACGGATCGGCGAGGTGTTTCCCGGCGTGGCGGCGCGCGACCTGGCGTTGGTCTGAGTCCGGCCGCGTACCGCCGTCACCCGCCGGCCGACGCGGCGTCGAGCGCTGCGATGTCCTCGCGCGACAGCTCGAGCGTCGCCGCGCGAATCAGATCCTGCAACTGCTCGCGTGAAGTCGCGCTGGCGATCGGCGCGGTGATGCTCGGCCGCGCGATCAGCCAGGCCAGAGCGACAGTGGCCGGTACCACCCGGTGCCGCGCCGCAACCGTGTCGAGCGCGGCCAGGATGCGCAGCCCACGCGCATCCAGATAGGCCTTGACCCGGGTGCCGCGCGCCCGGCCGGCGGCATCGTCGGCGCTGCGGTACTTGCCGGTCAGAAAACCGCTGGCGAGCGCGTAGTAGTTGCAGACGCCGAGCCCACGCGCCTGCACCAGCGGTTCGAGCTCGGCTTCGTAGCCGGCGCGGTTGTACAGGTTGTACTCGGGCTGCAGCACCGTGAACGCCGGCAGCCCGCTGCGGCCGGCCAGATCGAGCGCCTCGGCGAGCCGCGCCGCCGAAAAGTTGGACGCCCCGATGGCACGGACCCTGCCCTGCTCGATCAGCCGCGCATGGGCGCCGAGCGTCTCCTCGAGCGGGGTTTCCGGATCGTCCCGGTGCGAATAGTAGAGATCGATCGTCTCGATGCCGAGCCGCCGCAGCGCATCCTCGGCGGCAGCGGCGATGTTGGCCGCCGACTGGCCGGGCCGCTCCTTCAACAGTCCGACCTTGGTCGCGATCACGACCTGATCGCGCCGGCCGCTGCGCGCGAGCCACTTGCCGATGATCGCTTCCGATTCGCCGCCCCGGTTGCCGGGCACCCAGGCCGGATAGACGTCGGCGGTGTCGATGAAGTTCAGACCGGCATCGACCATCGCGTCGAGCAGCGAGAAGGCGTCACGCTCGCTGACGGTCCAGCCGAACACGTTGGCGCCGAATACCAGCGGCGAAACCTGCAGACCGGTTCCGCCCAATGCCACCTGCTTCATGACCTGCTCCCGATGCATCGCTACCCTGCTGCCCCTCGCATGAAACCGACCAGGGCGTTCTCATCCTAGATTTTCAGCATGATCTTGCCGATATGCTCGGAAGACTCCATCAAACGGTGCGCCGCCGGCGCGTCGGCGAGCGCGAACTCGCGATGGATGTGCGGCAGCACCTTGCCCTGCTCGAGCAGCGGCCAGACGTGGGTGCGCAGCTCGTGGGCGAGCCGCGCCTTCTCGGCCCCCGGCCGCGCCCGCAGCGTCGAGCCGGTGAAGGTCAGCCGCTTCATCATCAGCGGCAGCCAGTCGATCTCGACCCGCGACGGCTGCAGGAACGCGATCTGCACCAGCCGCCCTTCGACCGCGAGGCAGCGCAGGTTGCGCTCGATGTAGGAGCCGCCGACCATGTCGAGGATCACGTCGACGCCGCGGCCTTCGGTGAAGCGCGAGCACTCGACGACGAAGTCCTGGGTCCGGTAGTTGAACGCCGCGTCGGCCCCGGCGGCCTTGGCGGCGGCGGCCTTGTCGGCGCTGCCGACGGTGCATAGCACCCGCGCACCCCGCGCCTTGGCGAGCAGGATCGCGGTGATGCCGATGCCGGAGGTACCGCCGTGGATCAGCGCGGTCTCGCCGGCGGCGAGCCGGCCGCGCTCGATCAGGTTGGCCCAGACCGTGAAGTAGGTCTCGGGCAGCGCCGCCGCCTGCAGCAGCGACACGCCCTGCGGTACCGGCAGCACCTGCCCCGACGGCACCGAGACGAACTGCGCGTAGCCGCCGCCGTTGGTCAGCGCGCAGACCTGGTCGCCGCGTTGCCACTCGTCGGCGCCCTGCCCGACCGCGAAGATCTCGC
The DNA here is from genome assembly GCA_050249335.1 of Lautropia sp. GTDB lineage: Bacteria > Pseudomonadota > Gammaproteobacteria > Burkholderiales > Burkholderiaceae_E > Lautropia. The sequence goes on along the minus strand of JBFWQR010000123.1, from coordinate 4,187 downwards.
CGGCGACCTCGAGCCCGAGATGCGGCGACGCGCCCTTCGGCGGCGGATAGAGCCCGGCGCGCTGCAACAAGTCCGGCCGGTTGACGCCGGCATACGCGACCTTAATCAGCACCTCGCCGGCGCCGACCTCGGGCATTTCGCGGTCGACCAGCGTCATCACGTCCGGGCCGCCGCCGTCGCCGTGGTCGATCGCCTTCATCGGATGAACCTCCGGACGAAATCGTCGCCGCGGCCGATCCGGCCGAAATGCTCGCGGTACTTGTCGATCCGCGTGAAGACGTCGTCGTAGCCGATGCTGTTGCCGTCGACGTCGACGTACATCAGCGCGCCATGGACCGTGAACAAGGTGACCATCTCCTTACAGTCGTCTGGTACCACCAGCGTGTGGGTTTCGCCGGGCGGCTCGAAGACATAGCTGTTCTCGTGCGCGATCCAGTCGTGCTCGAGGTAGTACCAGCTGCCGCGCAGCACGTACGCATGCACCTGGCCCGAATGCCGGTGGCGTTGCAGGACGCCCGAGCGGCGCACCCGCAACAGATGCACGTAGAAGCCGCCGGTGACGTTCAGGTGGATCGGCCGCGACCAGGTGTCGGGACCGACCGGCGCCCACAACGCCTCGTCGTCGGTCACGACGTCCGGCAGCATCATGTCGGGCGCCATCCCCCACGGCTGCGGCTTCGAATAGGGCTGCAGCCCGGGCGGCGGCGCCGGCTTGCCGGCAGCCTTGCTGGCCGCCTGGTTGGCGATGTTCAAACGACTCTCCCATGGTCGGCTTCGCTGCCGCCGGCGCGCGCCGGCCGGCAGTTTCTTCCGACACTTTACTATCGATCTTCTGCCGATCGCGGTTGCGACCCGGCCCAGCCTCCAGACTTGACCGAAACCGATGCCAGCCGTACCTCGCACCCGCACCGCCGCTCGAACCACGGCCACCCGAACCGCAGCCGCTCGAACCGCGGCGCCCCGAATCGCCGCAGCCGGCCGCCACGGCGGCGAGCCGTCCGCCGCCGGCAACGACTCGGTCACCGCGCTGATCGCGGCAGCCGAACGGCTCGCCGCCGCGGTCGACTCGCTGAGCTTCGCGCCACCGGTCAGCCACGTCTACAACCCGCTCGACTACGCATGGGACGCGCATCGCGCCTACCTGACACGCTACGGCCGCGGCCCGAAGCGGATCGTCATGCTCGGCATGAATCCCGGCCCGTTCGGCATGATGCAGACCGGCGTGCCGTTCGGCGAGGTCGCCGCGGTCCGCGACTGGATGGGGATCGAGGCGCCGGTGCGGCGGCCGGCCGACGAGCATCCGAAACGACCGATCACCGGCTTCGCCTGCCCGCGTTCGGAAGTCAGCGGACGGCGGCTCTGGGGCTGGGCGGCGCTGCGCTACGGCAGCGCCGACGCGTTCTTCCGCGATGCCTTCGTGCTCAACTGGTGCCCGCTGGTGTTCCTCGAGGCCAGCGGCCGCAATCGGACACCGGAGCAGTTGCCGGCGGCCGAGCAGCGCGCGTTGCACGAGGCCTGCGACGCGCACCTGGCGGCCGCGGTCACCGCGCTGCAGCCCGACTGGCTGATCGGGGTCGGCGGTTTCGCCGAGAAGCGGCTGCGGCTGCTGGTCGAAGGGCCGCGGCTGGACAGCACGCTGGCACGCCGGCTGCAGGTCGGCCAGATCCTGCATCCGAGCCCGGCGAGCCCGGCAGCCAATCGCGGCTGGAACGATGCGGTCGATGCGCGGATGCGCGAATACGGGCTGCTGGGCTAGGAAGCTAGTTCGCGCCGGCTCGCGCGGCGCGCTGAGCGGCCGCCGCGGTCGCGGCGGCGCCGTCGTGCGAGATCCGGTCGACGATCTCGACCAGCATCCGCGCCGCCCGGTCGTTCTCGATCTGGCAGGTACCGGCGGCGCGATGACCGCCGCCGCCATAGCGCAGGCACAGCTCACCGACGTTGAGCGACGACGAGCGATCGAGGATCGACTTGCCGATCGCCAGCACCGTGTTCTGCTGCCGCAGTCCCCACATCACGTGGATCGACAGATTGCAGTCCGGAAACAGCGCATAGATCAGGAACCGATTGGTCGCATAGATCACCGGCTCGTCGCGTAGGTCCAGCACCACCGTCCGGCCATGCGCGCGCGCGCAGCGACGGATCTGCTCGGCGGCCAGCGTCTCGTGCTCGCGATAGAGCGCGACCCGCTCGGCCACGTCGGGCAGCGCCAGGATCTCGTCGATCGGCAGTTCGCGACACGCGTCGATCAGCTTCATCATCAGCTGATAGTTGGAGATCCGGAAGTCGCGGAAGCGCCCGAGGCCGGTCCGCGCATCCATCAGATAGTTCAGCAGCGTCCAGCGCTGCGGATGCCTGATGTCGTCGAGCGTGTAGCGCGCCGAATCGGCCTGGTCGACCGCCAGCATCATTTCGTCCGACACCCGCGGAAAGCGAGCCTTGCCGCCGTAGTAGTCGTAGACGACCCGCGCCGCCGACGGCGCGTCCGGCCGGATCACGTGATTCTCCAGCCCGCTGGCGTTGCGCAGCGTTTCCGACACGTGGTGGTCGAACGCCCGATAGGCGGTCGCGACATACGGCAGGTTGGTCGTGATGTCGTGGCCGGTGATCTCGACCTTGCCGTCCTGCATGTCCTTCGGATGAACGAACAGGATCTCGTCGATCAGGTCCAGTTCCTTCAGCAGCACGGCGCAGGCCAGACCGTCGAAGTCGGAACGGGTCACCAGACGGTATTTCTGATTGCTCTGCATCACAACGCTCCCCGGGGATAGCCATGGCAAACGCCGAGTATCTCAGCGAGGCCCGCCGGGCCGGCGGGACAGCCGCCGGTCGGCTCGGAGCGGCGGTTCAGCGGCGGCGGCGGGGAGCGGGTGTCACGTTGCGGCGACCCGTCAGCGAGCGGAAAAACGGACGACCCCGGTCTCGACCGAGCGCTCCGCCGCCCCGCGGTACCACAGCGCATGCAGATGCGCGAGCGACTCGCCGAGTGCGAACATGAACTGGTGGTTGTCGAATCGGCGTCCGTCGAACAGGACCGGGATCGCGTCGGCAGCCGACAGCGGTTGCCGGCGGCACGCCTCCAGCACCGTGGCGAGCCGATCGTCGTGGTGTTCGTGCAGTTGCGCCAGCCGGACCTTGAGCCGCCGGAACGGCCGGCCGTGCGCCGGCAGCACCAGCGTCTCGTCGTCGCAGGCCTCGAAACGGCGCAACGAGGACAGAAACCATTCGACCGGGTTCGCCATCGGCTCGAGTTCGTAGACCGAGCAGTTGGTGGAGATCCGCGGCAGCACCATGTCGCCCGATACCAGCAGGCGGTCGGCGGCGCAGTAGAGCGCGGCGTGCTCCGGCGAATGGCCGAGCCCGATCACGATCTGCCATTCGCGCCCGCCGATCCGGACCGCGGTATCGCCGATCAACCGCGTGAACGCGAGCGGCATGCTCGGCACCAGCGCCGAGAAACGATTGCTGCGGGCGGCGCGGACCGCGGCAATCTGCGGCTCGGCAGCCCCGTGCATCGCGAAGTGAGCGGCTGCTGACTCGCCGTTGGCACCGGGCATGCCGGCCGACAGCAGCCGGCCCTGGGCATATTCGCCGACCGTCATCCACAGCGGCGCCTCGAAACGGCGCGTGATCCAGTCGGCGAGGCCGACATGATCCGGATGGGTATGGGTACAGATCACCCGGACGATCGGCAGGCCGCCGAGCCGGTCGGCGAAGATCCGCTCCCAAAGCACCCTGATCGTGTCGCTGCTGATGCCGCAATCGATCAGCGTCCAGCCGTCCCGCCCCTGGAAACGATCGCGCAGCAGCCAGAGGTTGATGTGATTGAGCGCGAACGGCAGCGGCATTCGTACCCAATGGACGCCGGGTGCGACCTCGAGCCATTCCGGCGGTTCCGGCAGACGATCCTCGAACGGAAATGACAGCTGGCTTTCGAGCGGATTCAAAGCGCGCCTTGATTGACGTTTACGTAAACGTTAACATGATCGTCGCCGATTGGCCAACCGCCGCGGTCGACCAGGGAGCGATACGGCGGATAGCGTCGGTCGGCGCATGGGCGCGAGGAGCATGGAAAGCGGCACCGGCGGTATCAGCGAACTGGCTCGCGAATTCGGAATTACCGCGCGCGCGATCCGTTTCTATGTGGACCGGGGCCTATTTGCGCCGCAGCGTACCGGCCCGGGCGGCCA
>JBFWQR010000122.1:0-24017 GCA_050249335.1 Lautropia sp. | reverse complement strand
GCACCCATCGGCTACATCCCGCCGGCCGAGGCCGAGGCAAACTACTACCGGCAACTCGCCAGTGAGGCCACCGAGGTGCAGGCCTGACTTAACCCAACGGGCCTCCGCGACTCCCGGGGCGGTTCAGATCGGAGAGTCTTCATGGCCTTGGTGGCGCAAATCAAGGCATAGTCATCAGAGCTGAATAACTCGCTCGACGAACCAATTGGACTAGCATTCGAGCTTTGACCACACTCAATGACGTACCCCAGACAGATAATGCACGATTCCAGCTCGCGCGCGAGCGCATCGAGCAATATCGGAACGGGATGCACATCTGAGGCATTGTCTCGAATCGCGAAATACTCGTCGATTGCGTCGTCCCAATCTTGAAGATCTTTCCCAGTCACCAGTTTCGCATTCTCTCGAGAAATGAGCAGCCCGCCGGTTTTTTGGTACGCATAGATAAGCTCCGGACGAAGATCGGCTTTTCTCATCACCTCTATCGCCTGGCGCTCGATTTCTTCCTCATTAACGAGATATTTCCAGACAAATAGCGGATCCGATCCTCTCGGCTCTCTTCCGAAGACCTCTAAGAACTTCGCTTTCGCGCCTTCTAGAGCTTCGATTGCCTCAGAGTTTAGAGGAACTTGCCGGTGAAATTCACCATCCTCATCAACATGCCATTTGAAAGCCTTTTTCTTACAGCATGCCCCGTAGCGCTGGCCACTCTTGCATGGGCACGCTGCGTTTTTCTTGACCTCACGCACTTGGGAACCTAACCGTCGAAGTTCAGTGGCACTTGACGCGGCCGTGCGACCGTGGCAGCGGGCGTGCGGACAGGTCAAGCAATGGGATGGACGCCCCCAGCCAATAGCGGCATCGATGTGTCAGAGTGGCAGTGCAATCAACCACTCGAATCGAACCGGAGCGTCCAACATGCAGGTTACTACCATCGGCCTCGATCTGGCGAAGAACGTATTCCAGGTTCACGGCGTCGACAACCGCGGCAACACCGTCGCAGACTCTGCCTGAAATCAGCTGCCAGGAACTCAACGCCGCGGTCGCTGTGAAAGAGCGTTCCAGGTGTCGGTCGTCGAGCGCGCAGTGCTGATTGCAGCGCACGACGGGTCAATGCCGCAGTCTTCTCCGTACCTATAGCCCAGCCGAGTAGACGGCAGGAATGTCGATCCATGATCGGTAGCCAGGTAGCGCCATTGATCATGCACTTTCAGATCGGTGACATCACCGACCCACATCTGATCAGGAGCCTGCGGGGCTCACACTCAGCGCTCTGCACATCACTCTTACCGGAAGCGTCTCCTGGCAGTGCTCGATGAAGGCAAACGTGTCCCCTCTCGGTCGATCTCCACGCCCCTGGTCACAATCTCAGATCTCGCTACGGCAGGCTCAGGAGCTGGTTCTTCTGCCGCCCACACGCCTACTCGACAATCAGCGACTCGAGCAGCGTCAATGTGCCGCCGCGGGCACGGAAGCGATGGCGCAGAGTCGCGTCGGATCGGGTCAGCACGCTGAACTCGACGTTACGGTTGCCCGGCGCAGCAATGGGGGGATCTTCGAGCTGCATCGTCGGTCGCTCGTCGGCGCCGCCGGCGTCGACGCGGACCTTGAGCCGCGCTCGTGGCAACGGCGTATCGACTCCGGCGACGCGATCGGCCGGGCTGCCGTCGACCGCGCAGCCGCCACCGCAGCCGAGCACCGCGACCTCGATCAGCGTGTAGCCGGGCGGGAAGCCGACCGGCTTCAGCAGCGCGGCTGCCACCAGCCGGGTCGCAGATGCCGGGTCGCCCTTCGGCACAGTGCGCGGCGTCGCGGCCGACAGCGCCGGCGGCACCACCGCGACCGCGAAATCATCGAGACGCACATCCGCGGCGCGGCGACGCAACGCGCGTGAGGTGAACGGCGCGCCGATGTTCGATGTGTCGGCCCGATAGTTCGGATACAGCGCCCGACGCGCCGCCTCGGTCAGCCGCAGCTGCGCGGCACGGGCCGGGTCCGGGCGCTTCGGCTGCATGGCCTGCGAAGGCGAGTCGGGTGACGGCTGTCCAGTCGCCGAAGCGGCGGCCGGCCCAGGTGCCGATTGGGCCTGCAGCACGGCGTGCCAGCCGGCAACGATCAGCACGGCGACGACGGCCGCCGAGCCCATCGTGCCGCCCCAGCCAACCCGTGTCGTCATCGCCTGCCCGCTGCTACCGGTTGGCCGCGAAATTCTCGAACTTCGTGTACTGGCCGAGAAAGGTCAGCGTCACCGAGCCGATCGGCCCGTTCCGCTGCTTGCCGATGATGATCTCGGCCATCCCCTTGTGGTCGCTGTCGGGATCGTAGCGATCTTCGCGGTGGATGAAGAAGATCACGTCGGCGTCCTGCTCGATCGCGCCCGAGTTGTGACTGACGATCCCGTCGGCGAGCCACGAGGCCGGGCCCGGCACCGTCAGATCATAGACGTCTTCTTCGCCAGCCGGCTCGACCGCGACGACGCGATCCCAGAACAGGTCGGATGTCGCATGGGCAGGCAGCACATCACAGTCGAGTCGTTCGGCATCGTCGAGAATCACTGCGCGCGACGGCGCAAAGCGGAAATGCGACGAGCCACCGTACGCAGTGCCGCGCAGTGCGGTCATCCCGCGCTGGCTGACGCCGAGCGCACTCATCCGGGCACGGACCTCGGCGAACACCTCGCGGGGTAACGTGTCGACGTTGGTCGTCACGACCGTCTGTTCGAGCCGCGTCCGCAGGACCGCGGCAGGCACAGCGCGAGGACCGAACGCGCCGACCTCGTCGAGAAAGCGCAGTTGCTGCGCGGCGCCGGACACATCGACGGTCCATACCGGCCGAGCACCGTCGCTGCTGACCGAACGCAGCCGCGCAACGATACCGAACCGCAGCAGCAGCACGGCGACGTCCTGCGCCAGACCGTCGCTGCAGGTCGAGAAATAGACGCGCGGTGCACTGCGTCGGCCCGCTGGGGGGATGTGAATGCAGCCGTCGGTCGCCCATAGGTGCTGCAGCAAAAGTGCGATCTGGCGCTTGCCGAGCCGCATCGCCTCGGCGGGAATGCGCTTCGTATGCGAGCGCTCTCCGCCAGGCAGGTAGCTGCCATCCCCGATCAACTGACCAAGCAGCGCAACTTCATGATCCGGCCAAGAGATCGCTTCGGCCGCTTCGGGCAGCCGGCGCGACAACGCGACGCGGGCGCCGACCTGCAGATCACCGAGCCGCTGCCAGCCGGTGCCGGTGTACACACGATGACGCGCCGTCGCGCGCAGTGACCGGCCGCTAGCGAGCACCAGTCGCTTCAGCGGTCGCCGGCCGACCCGCCAGACGCGATCGCTGGCGGCCGCGGCGATCCGGCCGTCCTCGTGCATCGCGAGCACCCGCGGCGTGGTGCCGACCAGCTCGGCGATCGGGACGCGACGTCCGTCGGCCAGCAGCACCGGGGTGTCGCCGGTCACGCATTCGCGCAGGTCGCTCATGATCGGCTTCTTGTCCTGCCGCTTCTCGACCTCGCGCGACAGCTGCGACAGCGCGATCACCGGGCATTTCAGCTCCTTCGCCAGCGACTTCAGCGAGCGCGAGATCTCGCTGACCTCGGTCGCGCGGTTCTCGCGCCCGGCGTTGGCCGCCGTCATCAGCTGCAGGTAATCGACGATCACCAGGCCGAGCTGGCCGTACTGCCGCGCCAGCCGGCGTGCCCGCGCGCGCAGCTCGAGCGGATTGAGCGCCGGCGTCTCGTCGATGTAGAGCGGTGCGTCGTGCATCTTGCGCATCGCTTCGGTCAGCCGCATGAAGTCGTCTTCGGTCAGCCGGCCGGTGCGCAGCCGCTGCTGGTCGATCCGGCCGGCCGAGCCGATCAGGCGCATCGTCAGCTGCTCGGCGCCCATCTCCATGCTGAAGACCGCGACCGGCAGCTTTTCGTGGATCGCGACATGCTCGCCGATGTTCAACGCGAACGCGGTCTTGCCGACCGAAGGCCGCGCCGCGATGATCACCAGGTCGCCGGGCTGCAGCCCCGAGGTCATCCGGTCGAGGTCGATGAAGCCGGTCGCGACGCCGGTGATCTCGCTCGGGTTGTCGCGGTTGTAGAGCTCGTCGACGCGGCGGAACACCGCCGCCAGCAGGTTGCCGAGATCCTGGAAGTCCTTGCGGCGCTTGCCGTTGTCCTCGGAGATCTCGAAGACCCGCGATTCGGCGACGTCGAGGATCTCGTTGACCGGCCGCCCCTGCGCGTTGAGCGCCTCGGTCGCGATCTGGTCCGACACCGCGATCAGCCGCCGCAGGATCGAACGGTCGCGGACCATCTCGGCGTAGTGGCGAACATTGGCCGCCGACGCGACGCCGGTCGCGAGGCTGTTCAGATAGGAAAGGCCGCCGGCGTCGTCGAGCTTGCCGGCCTGCTTCAGCGAATCGCCGACAGTCAGCACGTCGGCCGGCTTGTCCTGCTTGACCAGCTGTGCGACATGCGCCCACACCAGCCGATGGTCGAGCCGGTAGAAGTCGTCTTCCTCGACGATGTCGGCGACGTCTTCCCAGGCGCGGTTGTTCAGCAGCAGGCCGCCGAGCACCGACTGCTCGGCTTCGATCGAATGCGGCGGCAGCCGCAGCGCCACCAGTTGCGGATCGGCGGATTGCTGATCCATCAGACCGCCTCGCTGCGCTGACCGATCAAGCGCCGGGACCGTCGTGCCACCGCCGCCGGCGGTCCGGCGTCAGACCGTCTCGCCGAGCACCGAGACCGTGATCTCGACCAGCACGTCGGTGTGCAGCCCGACCTGCGCCTTGTGGTCGCCGATCACCTTCAGCGGGCCGTCCGGCAGCCGCACCATCGTCTTCTGGACCGACGGGAAGCCCTGCTTCTGCAGCGCTTCGGCGATACTGGCCGAGGTCACCGAACCGAACAGCCGGCCGTCGACACCGGCCTTCTCGGTCAGCTGTACCGTCATGCCCTCGAGCTTCTGGCCCTCGGCCTGCGCCGCGGCGAGCTTCTGGCCCTGCACCTTCTCGAGCTCGGCGCGCCGGCCCTCGAACTCCTTGATCGCATCGGCGGTGGCGCGGCGCGCCTTGCCTTCGGGGATCAGATAATTGCGGGCATAGCCGTCCTTGACCCGCACGACGTCGCCGAGGGCGCCGAGATTGATCACCTTCTCGAGCAATATGATCTGCATCGTGAACTCCTGCGCACCGCGACCGGCGCCCGACGGCACCGATCGCGACGTCCGCGTTCCGGTTAGTGGTTGTCGGTGTACGGCAGCAGCGCGAGGAAGCGCGCGCGCCGGATCGCGATCGTCAGCTGCCGCTGATAGCGGGCCCGCGTGCCGGTCAACCGCGCCGGGATCACCTTGCCCTGCTCGGTGATGAAGTCCTTCAGCGTGTCGACGTCCTTGTAGTCGATCCACGCAACGTTCTCGGCGGTGAAGCGGCAGAACTTCTTGCGCTTGAATAGCGCCGACTGAGTCGGGCGCTTCGGCTTGCGGTCCTTCGATCCGCGACGGGAAAAGGCCATGTCGTTTGCTCCTGGGGGCGCTGCATCGGCTGCCGCGGTCGCGGTCGGTGCCGGGGATCAGCGCGCGGGGTTACTGGAAAGATCCTGGTTCGAAAGCGGTTCGGCAGTGAGGATAGCGGCAGTGGCGGCGTCGGCGATCTCGATCCGGGTCAGGTGCAGCAGCAACTGCCTGGCGCCCTTGCGGCTCGGTGCGAGAAAGCCTTCGACGGCGAGCGCGGTGCCGGGATCGATCGTGTCGAGCGTCGCCGTCAGCTCGCCGAGGGCGACGGCACCGATCTCGAACTCGACCTGGCGATCGAGACCGGCTTCCTGCTGCAACGAGCGATGCATCAATCGGCATTCGAGCACCGGCACTCCGGCCGGGCTGTAGCGGATCATCGCGCGCTCGGTCAGCAGCGCCGTCAGCGTCACCATCGGCTGGCCGCGACCGGCGCCGCGCTACGACGCCGACGACTCGCTCGGTGCCTTGCGGGCCTCTTCCTTCTGCAGCCGCCGGTTCATCAGCGACGGACCGGTCTCGGCCTTCGTCATCTTGACGACCAGATGCCGGAGCACCGCGTCGTTGAAGCGGAACGCGTTCTCGAGCTCGGCGAGGCTTTCCTGGTCGCACTCGACGTTCATCAGCACGTAGTGCGCCTTGGCGATCTTCTGGATCGGATAGGCGAGCTGCAGGCGGCCCCAATCCTCGATCCGATGCATCTTGCCGGACCGACCTTCGACCATCGCCTTGTACCGCTCGATCATCGCCGGTACCTGCTCGCTCTGGTCCGGATGGACCATGAACACGACTTCGTAATGTCGCATCGATTCCCCTTGCGCGTCGCGCTGTCGGATTCCACTGAAGGAAGCCACCGGACGGCAGGGTCGCCAGATCAGCAATCGCTTTCCGGCAATACCTTCCCGGCAATCGCTGTTTGAGAACCCCGAGGCTTCGCGGATCGTTCCGCTGTCGTTGCCGACCGCCGTGTGGCAGGAAACCTGTGATGGTAACCCGAATCAGCTGGTTCGGGAAGCCGAACGGCTGCCATCGGCCAGCGCGGCGACTGGCAGCGCCACCGAGTCGGCGCCGCCGGCGATCGCATCCATCAACGCGGTTTCGCGGACGACGATCGTCTGGATGAACGCGTCCGCGCCGTGCATCGCGCGAAAGGCGGTGAAGCCGTCGACCAGGAATGCCTGCATCCGGTGGAGACCGGCCAGCCGCGCCGGCCGGTCCATCGATTTCAAGATACGAAACAGCAACGGCTTGCCGACCAACCGGTCGAGATCCCGGCCGATGCCGGCGACCAGTTCGATCTGGCGGCGCCGGGCGTCGAAGCGGCCGACCGCGCGGTACAGGCCGCAATAATCGGCATCGCTCGGCAGCGCCGCGGGGTCGGCGGCCTCGGCCTGCCAGCGGGCCGCCAACGCGTCGTCGAGCTCCTCCGAGATCGCGTCGAGCTCGATGGCGTCGGCGATCGCCACCAGCACCGACGATGGCAGCAACCGGGTCATCGTCGGAATGATTCGGGCCAGTTCGGCATCGCGTTCGCTGAAGTCCTTGGTGCCGTAGAGCTCGTCGAGGAAAAACCGCGCCGCCAGCCGGTAGCGCTCGGTCTGGAGCAGATCGCCATGGGTCCGGACCAGCCGATCGCGCTGGAACGTCCTGATCGCGGCGCGAGCCGGCGCGCCGGCCGTGGGGGCGCGGCGCAGCGCAGCGACGCGCTGGGCGAATGCATGCAGGCGGGTTTCGACCGATGACATTGGGTCCTCCGGAACGCGGGCCCAAAACACGGGCCCAAGACACGAGCCCAAGACACGGACCTGGAACACGGGCCCTGGAACGCGGGCCGCAGCAATCGTAGCGCCCGGCGGCGCGCCGGTGACCGGACGCGGCGCCCCCTGCTAGAGCCGGCACTCTATGTCGATGCCGGCGCGGCGACGGCGCCTGCCGGACAATGTCACGGCGCTGCCCCCTGAGTGACCGGCGCCGATCGAACGACGACGAGGATATCCGTGCAACGCCGAACGCTGCTGCGAATCGGGCTCTTCGGGCCGTTGGCCCTGGCCGCCGGCGGCGCACTGATCGTGGCCGGCGCGGATGCTGCCCGCGGCCGCGAGTCGGTATTGCGCGCGACCGCCCCGATCCTGCTCGCCGGCGCACTGCCCGAGGCCGGACCGGCGCGGGCAGCGGCAATCGACGCGACGCTGGCCGCGGTCGGCCGCGCGCTCGCCGGACTGCCGGCCGACACCCGGCGGGAGCTCGATCAGGCATTCGCGCTGCTGTCGACCCGTGCCGGCCGCGTGGCCACCGGCGGCCCGTTCGTCGACTGGGCGGCCGCCGAGCCCGCGGCGATCGAGCGGATGCTGTCGCGCTGGCGATTCCATGCGATGGCCGCGATGCAGGCGTTCTATCACGCGTTGCACGACCTGACCCTGTCCAGCTTCTACGCCGACGAGTCGCGCTGGGCGGCGATCGGCTACCCGGGCCCGCTCGAGCTGTGAGCCGCCGTCGATGAGCAGCATCCGCCGATGAGCGACGCCCGCCCGATGAGCGAAGCCCGCCGATGAGCCGGTTTCCGGATCCGATCGCCGCCGGACTCGACCGCGGCTGGCAGGTCATCGACGCCAGCATCGCGGCGATCCCGCCGGCGCTGACGGCCGACGTCGTGATCATCGGCAGCGGCGCCGGCGGCGGCATCACGGCCGAAGTGCTGGCACGCCACGGGTTGCGCGTCCTGATCGTCGAAGAAGGCCCGTTGCGCAGCAGCCGCGACTTCCGGATGCGCGAGGCCGACGCCTATCCGGACCTCTACCAGGAATCGCTGGCGCGCAAGACCGCCGACAAGGCGATCACGATTCTGCAGGGCCGCTGCGTCGGCGGCTCGACCACTGTCAACTGGACATCGAGCTTCCGGACGCCGCCGGCGACGCTCGCGTTCTGGCAGCAGCGCCACGGCCTGGTCGAGTTCGACGCGGCGCGACTGACACCCTGGTTCGATGAAGTCGAGGCACGGCTCGGCATCGCCGACTGGCCGCTGCCGCCGAACCGCAACAACGATCTGCTGCGGCTCGGCGCGGCGCGGCTCGGCATCCCTGCCGGCGCGATCCGGCGCAATGTCCGCCAGTGCGCGAACCTCGGCTACTGCGGCACCGGCTGTCCGACCAACGCCAAGCAATCGATGCTGGTCACGACGCTGCCGGCAGCGCTCGACCGCGGCGCCGCGCTGCTGACCCGTACCCGCGCCGAACGCTTCGTCTGGTCGGGGCGCCGCGCCGCCGGACTGGTGTTGCAGCCGCTCGCGCCCGACGGCCTCGGTCGCCGCGGCGCGCCGGTCACGGTCCGCGCGTCGCACTATGTGATTGCCGGTGGCGCGATCAACTCGCCGGCGCTGCTGTTGCGCTCGGCGCTCGCCGATCCGGCCGGCGCGATCGGCGCACGGACCTTCCTGCACCCGACCGTGGTGTCGGCGGCGATCTTCGCCGACCGGGTCGACGGCTACGCCGGCGCACCGCAGTCGGTCGCCGTCGACCACTTCCTCGAGGCCGACCCGATCGACGGACCGCTCGGGTTCAAGCTCGAGGCGCCGCCGATCCATCCGCTGCTGTTCGCGTCGACGCTGCACGGCTTCGGCCGCGTGCACGCCGAGCGGATGCAGCAATTCGCCCATACCCACGCGCTGATCGCGCTGCTGCGCGACGGCTTCCATCCGGACTCGACCGGCGGCCGGGTGCGGCTCGCTGCGGACGGCGCGGCGCGGCTGTCGTACCCGCTCGACGACCTGATCTTCGACGGCGCTCGCCGCGCGCTGATCGCGATGGCCGAAATCCAGTTCGCCGCCGGCGCGAAGACCGTGTTCCCGGTCGACGAACGGCTCGGCGGTTTCGAGCGGATCGACGACGCCCGCGCCGCGCTGCGAGCGCTGCGGTTGCGGCCGCTGCTGACGCGCGTCCTCTCGGCGCACGTGATGGGCGGCTGCGCGCTCGATCCGGATCCGGCGCGCGGCGTCACCGCGCCCGACGGCAGCCTGCACCAGGCCGACAACGTCTCGGTTCACGACGGCTCGCTATTCCCGACCTCGATCGGGGCCAATCCGCAGCTGTCGATCTACGGCATCGTCGCACGACTGGCCGCCGGCCTGGCGAGCCGGCTGACCGGCCGGCCGGCCGCGCGCGCGTTTCCGGCGGATCGGTTCGACGCAGCTGCCGCGGCGACACGCGCGTCGCCAGCCGCACCCATCCAACTGCGACGCACGCACCGCACCTGAGCACGATGGCCGATTCGACCGAAACCTCCACTGCAACCGAAACGTCCCGGGCCGCCGAGGCCGCCGGCACCGACGAGGCCGCTGGAGCCGTCGGGGCTGTCGGGGCCGCTGCGGCGGGGACGGCACCGGCGGCAGACCGGGTCGAGCGCTACATCAACCTGCAGCGCGCGCTGCCGGTGATCCAGTTCGTCGCGCTGCCGCTCTACTGGCTGATAGGCCGCGGGCTGTTCGGGCTGGGCGGCTGGCTGCTCGCGGCCTTCACGATGCTGGCGCCGTTCGCGACGCATGCGGTGATCCTCGGCTTCGGCTTCTTGATCGCCTACCGGAATCAGCATGCCGACCCGACCGTTCGCAATGGCCGCCGCCGCGACTGGCTGATCGCCTGGCTCAACGAGATCGCGGTGTCGTTGCGCGCGTTCTATTGGCTGATGCCGTTTCGCGAGCGCTTCGTGGCGCCGGAACCGGTGCCGCCGGTCGTTCCCCTGCCGGTGCTGATGGTGCATGGCTACGGCTGCAACCGCGGCCTCTGGCTGCCGGCGAGCCGCTTCCTGGCCGCGCACGGCTACACCGTCGACGCCGTCAACCTCGCGCCGATCGATGGCCCGATCGACCGCTACGGCGCGGTGGTCGCCGCCGGGATCGAGCGGTTGCGCAGCCGCACCGGCGCACACGAGGTCGCTCTGGTCTGCCACAGCATGGGCGGTCTCGCGGCACGCGCCTACCTGCGCGACTGCGCCGCTGCCGGCGTCGACCCGGCCGTCGCCCGTCTGATCACGCTCGGCACGCCGCATCGCGGCACCCATCTGGCCCGGCTCGGCGTCGGCGCCAACGCGCAGCAGATGCGCTACGGCAGCGACTGGCTGGTCGACCTCGATCACGGCGAGCTCGGTACCGCGCCGGCGACCGAACCGCCGGCGCTGCGGCGCCGGATCACCACGATCAACAGCCTGCAGGACAACATCGTCACCCGGCCGCACGAGCAGCGCCTCGCCGGCGCCCGCGCGATCGTCGTCGGCCGCATCGGCCATATGTCGCTGGCGTCGTCCCGACGAGTGCTGCGGGTGGTCGACCGGGTCTTGCGCCGAGCCGCGCCAGCCAGCCGGGCGACGTGACCAGGTAGCGCCCCCCGGATAGCGTGACCGCCGGTGGCGTGATCACCACCCCCAATAGCCGGCTGCGACCGCCACTTCACCCCGGACCTCCGCCAGTACCCCTACCAACAGCACCGAATGTCACGCTGCGGCGGGACGGCTGCACCCTCCACCCCGCGCACCCGGCCCGCGCACCCGGCCCGCGCCGCCCCGCCGCGCCGCTTACGGGGGCATCAGCTAGAAATGAATGCCCTTCATCAGCTGCTGAAACGCGATCTGATCCGCGTTCAGCTGTGGCGGCTTCGCCTTGCCATCGGCGCCGCGGGCCGCATCGGAGTCCGGGAACATCCGGAACGAGGTGTTCATCGCGATCTGCGCGATCTTCGGCACCAGCGCATGCAGCACCTGGCCGGTGATGCCGAGCCGCGTCGCGATCCGCACCGGCTTGTAGACGATCGCCTGGACGATCAGGTCGGCGGCCTCTTCCGGTGACAGCGTCGGCACGTTGTTGTAGAGCTTGGTCGGCGCGATCATCGGCGTGCGGACCAGCGGCATGTTGATGGTCGTGAAGGTGACGCCGACGTCGGCGAACTCCGACGCGGCGCAGCGGGTCCAGGCGTCGAGCGCGGCCTTGGACGCGACATAGGCGGAGAAGCGCGGCGCGTTGGTCAGCACGCCGATCGAGCTGATGTTGACGACGTGCCCGCGGTGCTTGGCGACCATGCCCGGCAGCACGCCCATGGTGGTCCGGACCGCGCCGAAGTAGTTCAGCTGCATGGTCCGCTCCAGGTCGTGGAAGCGCTCGAAGCTCGACTCGATGCCGCGCCGGATCGAACGGCCGGCGTTGTTGATCAGGACATCGACGCCGCCGTGCTGGTCCCGCAACCAGGCGGTCATCCGGTCGCATTCGTCGATCCGGGCCAGGTCGACCGCGAAGGTGACGACGTTGGCCGCCTCGCCGACCTTGGCGACGATCTCGGCCTTGGCCTCGGCGAGCTTGGCCTCGTCGCGGCCGCAGATGATCGTGATCGCACCGGCTTCGGCGAGCTTGATCGCGGCGGCGAGCCCGATGCCGGACGAACCGCCGGTGACCAGCACGACCTTGCCGTCGACCTGGCCGCGCAGCGTCCGGTCGATGAACAGGTCGGGGTCGAGATGGCGCTCCCAGTAGTCCCAGAGCCGCCAGGCGTAGCTGCGCAGCGGCGGGCAGGCGATGCCGGTGCCGGCGAGTGCCGCGGTGGTTTCGCGGCAGTCGAAGCGGGTCGGGTAGTTGACGAACTGCAGCACGTCCTCCGGCAGCGCGAGATCCTTCATCAGCGCGCCCCGGACCCGCCGGATCGGCGTCAGCGACATCAGGCTCTTCTTGATGCCGCGCGGGATGAAGCCGAACAGCGCGGCGTTGACCCGCAGCGTCATCCGCGGCGCATGGCCGGCCTCGGCGAAGGTATTGAGCACGTCGCCGACCCGCATCGGCTGCGGATCGACCAGGTGGAAGCACTTGCCGTCGAGGCCGCGCGCGTGCATCAGGTGGTTCATCGCGTCGACGACGAAGTCGACCGGCACCAGGTTGATCCGGCCGCCCTCGATGCCGATCATCGGCATCCACGGCGGCACCAGCGAGCGCAGGCGCTGGATCAGCTTGAAGAAGTAGTACGGCCCGTCGATCTTGTCCATCTCGCCGGTCCGCGAATCACCGACGACCAGCGCCGGCCGGTAGATCCGGATCGGCACCTTCGATTCGGTCCGGACGATCTTCTCGGACTCGTGCTTGGTCGCGAAGTACGGATGCTCGAGGTTCTCGGCCTCATCGAACATGTCCTCGCGGAACACGCCCTCGTAGAGGCCGGCGGCGGCGATCGACGAGACATGGTGGAAGCAGCCGGCCTTGATCGCGTTGGCGAAGGCGACTACCTGCCGCGTGCCTTCGACGTTCACGGCGATCTGGCGCTCGGCGTCGGCGGACAGGTCGTAGACCGCCGCGAGATGGACGAAGTGCCTGATCTTGCCGTCGAGCTTCTTTCGTTCCGCGGGCTTGATGCCGAGCGACGGCAGCGTCAGGTCGCCGGCCACCGCGATCGCGCGGCTGGCATCGACCCCCCACCCTTTCAGCAGCGGCTCGACCTTCTCGGGCGACGGGTCGCGCATCAGGAAATGGACGACGCTGCCCGGCCGCTCGAGCAGGCGGCCGACCAGCCGGCGGCCGATGAAGCCGGACGCGCCGGTCACGAAGTAGTTCATGGGGTGTCCCTCTGTGCCATCCGGTTGGGTTCGTCACGGCCGGGGCCGGTGCTGCGCCCGGATGATGGCACCGGGCACCAGCCGGCCGCAACCGTGGTCAGGGCAGCGCTTTAGTGTGCGCGCTCTACCGAAGCTGCCTAGACTCGAGCCATCCCGGAGTCCCGGATCTAGCAACGCTGGACACGACAGGAGTCGACATGGTCAAGAAACTGCAAGCGATGGCCGACGCGAAATCGGACAAGGACAATCAACTGGCTGGTGCGGTCAGGGAATCGGCGCAGCAGATCTGGCTCGCCGGCCTCGGCGCCTTCGCCAAGGCGCAACAGGAAGGCACCAAGGTGTTCGAGGCGCTGGTTCGCGAAGGCAATGTGCTGCAGCGCCGGACCCGCGCCGCGACCGAAGAGAGGATCGGCGACGTCACCGGCCGGATGACCAAGGCTGCGGGCCAGATCTCCAAGCAGGCGACCGAGTCGTGGGACCGGCTCGAGCAGGTGTTCGAGGACCGCGTCGCCCGGGCACTGACCCGGCTAGGCGTGCCGAGCGCTCGCGACATGCAGGACCTGAAGTCCACGCTCGAGACGCTCGCAGCCAATGTCGCCGCACTCGGCGGCAAGACGGCCCGGCCCGCCCGGACTGCGCGGCCCGTGCGAGCCGCCCGGACTGCGGCGGCCAAGGCGGCCGCGTCGTCGGCCGCGCCATCGGACGCGAAGCCGGCGGTGACCGCCAAGACCCGCACCGCCAAGACCCCCACCGCCAAGGCCGCCGCGCCGGCGACGCGCCGCCCGCGCGCCGCGAAGAAGGCCGCCTGATGCGCTGCTGAACCGAGTGCCGTCGCGCGCACCGGCGCGACCGGTCGAGCCGCCGATGCTATGCTGACACCGCTGCCGAAACCGGCCGCACGGACGGCCGCCGAGTCGGCCGCGATGACGCCCTCCGAGCCGACAACCAGGCCGACTGCCGAGTCGGCCACCGAGCCGATCGCCGAGACGCCGCCGACCCGACCTGCAGATGGCCACCAAACCGCCCCGCCGCACGCGCGAGCGCATCCTGGCGCTGTCGCTGCGGTTGTTCAACGAGATCGGCGAGCCGAACGTCACGACCAGTGCGATCGCCGATGAAATGGGCATCAGTCCCGGCAATCTGTACTACCACTTCCGCAACAAGGACGACATCGTCAATGCGCTGTTCGAGGACTTCGAACGCGAGATCGACCGGCTGTTCGAAGCGGCATCGAGCCAGCGCGCCACGGTCGAGGACGCCTGGTTCCTGCTGCATCTGATGTTCGAGACGATCTGGAAGCACCGCTTCTTCTATCGTGATCTGAACGACCTGCTGTCGCGCAATCGCCGTCTCGAGAACTACTTCCAGCGCCTGCTGACGCGCAAGACCGCCGCGGCCCGGCAGCTGTGCGTCGCGCTGGCCAACCGCGGCGAACTCGCGGCCACCGCCTTCGAGATCGAGACGCTCGCAACCAACATGGCGGTGGTGACGACCTACTGGCTGTCGTTCGAGTACGTCAGCCACGCCCGCCGCTTCTCCGAGGCGGGATACCAGGGCGCCGCGATCGCGCGCGGCGCGTTTCAGGTGCTGTCGTTGACCGGCGCCTACCTGACCGGCCCGTCGCGCCAGCTGCTGCAGAAGCTGGCAGCGCAGTATCTCGAGCCGGCGGCAACCGCGGCGACGGCGGGCTGAGCGTCGCCCGACTGCATCCGCCGCGCGAATCCCGCCCGCCAGAATCCACCTGCCCGACCGATCCACGAAGAACCGGAGCGAGACACGCCATGGCCAAATGGAGCACCTTCCCCTATGCCGACGCGGCCTACGAATACGACGCCGCCGGGCTGAAGAAGCACTGGGCGCGACTGCATCGCGGCGACTGCGAGCCGTTCCCGAAACAGAAGGAGGTCGTCGATGCCTGGATCGACTTCCACGCCGGCCGCTTCGCCGACGCGGTCGCCAAGGGCCTGGCGGCAGGCCCGACCGGCCACAATGCGGCGAACAAGGCCGCTGCGATCCATGCGACCTATCTCGAAACGACGGCGCGCATCAAGCAGGCGATCTTCGAGGAAATCGCCGAGCGCTGCGTCGCGCTGCAGCGTGCCGATCCGAAGAATGCCAACGCGTTCTATCTGCACGCCTACGCGCTCGGCCGCTACGCGCAGGGAATGTCGATCGTCAAGGCGCTGGCCCAGGGGATCGGGGGCAAGGTCAAGGAAAGCCTGCTGCAGGCGATCAAGCTGGCGCCGAAGCATGCGGATGCCCATACCGCCCTCGGCACCTACCATGCCGAGGTCGTCGACAAGGTCGGTGCGACGATCGGCGGACTCACCTACGGCGCCAAGCGCGACGAAGGCTTGAAGCTGTTCAGGAAGGCGCTCGAGCTGAACCCGGATTCGGCGATCGCGCGGATCGAGTACGCCAACGGCCTGGTGATGCTCGACGGCAAGAAGGCGCTGGCCCAGGCCGAAGCGCTCTACGCCGAGGCCGCCGCCTGCGAGCCGGCCGACGCGACGGAGCGGCTCGACGTCGAGCTCGCCCGCAGCGAGAGTTGACCGGGCGCGGGGTCCGGGCGCGGGGTCTGGCCGCGCCCGCCCGGCCGGCCGTGCCAGAATCGCCGCCTCGTCGGCTCGCGCGGGAGCGCTGATGGATTCGCTCACCCAGATCGTGCTCGGCGCTGCGGTCGGCATCGCGACCATGGGACGTCGCACGGCGATCTGGAAGGCGGCGCTCTGGGGCGGTGCCTGCGGCACGCTGCCCGACCTCGATGTCATCGTCGACCACGGCGACCCGATCCGCAACATGACGCTGCATCGGACCGAGTCGCATGCGCTGTTCTACCTGACGCTCGCGGCCCCGGCGATCGCCGGCTTGATCGCCGCGATCCATCGCGACGGCCAGTTCCGCCGCTGGTGGCTGCTGACCTGGCTGGCGCTGATCACCCACCCGTTGCTCGACCTGATGACCGTCTACGGCACCCAGCTCGGCCTGCCGTTCACCGACACGCCGTATTACGTCGGCTCGGTATTCGTCATCGACCCGCTCTATACGCTGCCGCTGGTGATCGGCGTCGCTGCCGCGCTTCGGCTCGGCCACCACGGCCTGCGCTGGAACGCCGCCGGACTGCTGCTGTCGACCGCCTATCTCGGCTGGGGCCTCGCGGCACAGGCCCATGTCCGGGGCGTCGCCGAATCGTCGCTGGCCCACGCCGGCATCACCGCGTCGCAGCTGCTGGTGACGCCGACCGCATTCAACTCGGTGCTCTGGCGCGTGGTCGCGATCTCGCCCGACGGCTGGCACGAAGGGTTCCGATCGCTGCTCGATCCGGCCGGCGACATCCGCTTCGTGCGGCGGCCGACCGGCGCCGCGCTGGCCGAGCGGCATGGCGGCGACTGGTACGTGAGGCGCGTCGCCTGGTTCAGCCACGGCTTCTTCGACGCCACCGACACACCCGACGGCTTGCAGCTGCGCGACCTGCGGATGGGCTGGGGCGACAATTACACGTTCACTTTCGTGCTGCCCGCCGTTCGCGACGGCGCGTCCGCGGTGGCGCTGCCGCAGCAGCGGCCGCTGTCGATCGATCCGGCGACGACGTTCTCGTGGCTCTGGCGCCGGCTGCTCGGCGACCCGGCGGCGGCGCCGTCCTGACCCGCGACTCCTTGGCCGGCGACTCCTCGACCGGCTGCTCCTCGACCGGCTGCTCCTCGACCGGCTGCTCCTCGACCGGCTGCTCCTCGACCGGCTGCTCCTCGACCGGCTGCGCCTTGGCCGGCCGCTGATCGGCAGCTTCGCTCAACAACCAGTCGCGGAAGGCCACCAGCCGCTGCAGTCCGGCGCTCTCGGGCCGGTACACGACATAGTAGGCCAGCTCGGAGGCGAATCGGAGCGCCGGAAAGAGCCGCACGACCCGGCCTGCCGCCAGATCATCGCGAGCCATCACGCTGCGGGCCAGCGCAACGCCCCGCCCCTCGATCGCGGCCTGCAGCACCGCCGCCGAGTTGTTGATCTTCAAGCCGCGCGAAGTCGCCACCCCGGCGACCTTCATCTTCCGAAGCCACATGTCCCAGGTCGGAAAGCCCGGATGGCCATCCATCGACAGATCGTGGATCAACGTGACGCGCCCGAGATCGACGGGCTTGCGAAGCGGCTGGCTGTGCCGCAACAGCTCGGGCGAGCATACCGGGTACATCTCCTCGTCCATCAGCTTCTCGGCCGTCAGCCCCGGCCAGGTACCGGCCCCGTAGCGCACGCCGATGTCCACCCGCTGCGCGACGAAATCCACCGGCTTGAGGTGCGTTTCGAGACGCACGTCCGTGTCCGGGCATGCGGCCTGGAACCGTTCGAACCGCGGCAGCAGCCACTTGGCAGCGAAAGCCGGGCTGACGGTGACGCTCAGCACCCCGCCGGCCGCGCCTTCCTTGAGCCGCTCCAGGCCGCCGCTCAATCGGTCGAAGCCGGCCCGGATCTCGGGCAAGGCACGCACGGCGGCGTCGGTTACGACGAGCCTGGTCCGGCCGCCGGCGCTGCGGACGAACAAGGGCATCCCGAGCCATTGCTCGAGGCTTCGCACCAGCTGGCCCACGGCGGCCGGGGTGACGTTGAGTTCCGCCGCCGCGGCCGAGAAGCTCTGGTGGCGGGCGCTGGCCTCGAAAGCACGCAACGCGTTCAGATGGGCGGGTGACTTCACAGCGAGAAAGTTTTTCTTTCAATCATGCAAACTTTAACTGATTTGCCAGCCAAGGTGAGCTGGCCAAGAATTTCGCCTGGTCGGTAGTTTTCTTTTCTGAAGACCCATGCTCGTCAATGCCGATTTCTCGCGTCGTGCCGCGGTTGTCCCGCATCAGTACCAGTGGGTGGCCTCGCCGCAACCGGGTGTCGAACGCGAGATGCTGGACCGGCTTGGCGGCGAGAAAGCCCGGGCGACCAGCATCGTGCGCTACGCACCCGGCTCCCGGTTTCCACGCCATCCGCATCCGGGTGGCGAGGAGATCCTGGTGCTCGCCGGCACCTTCTCGGAGGGGGACGCCCACTACCCGGCCGGCTGGTACATGCGCAACCCGCCGGGCTCCAGCCATAGCCCTTCCAGCGACGAAGGCGCAGTCCTCTTCGTCAAGCTCTGGCAGATGCCGCAGCGCGAGGGCCGAAGCGTGCGCATCGATACCCGGGACACTTCCTGCTGGACTGTCCATGGCGGACGCGCATCCTGCCTGCTGTTCACCGATCGGACCGAGCATGTATCCATCGAGCGCCTGCCGGCGGGCGCTCGCGTTTGCCCCGGCGCTGTCGAGGGCGCCGAAATGCTGGTGCTCGAAGGCGCCCTGCATGAGGATGGCCAGCAATACCAGCGCGGCAGCTGGGTCCGCCTGCCGGCGGGCGAGTTCCCCGGCTTCGTTGCAGGCGGCGCCGGCGCCACCGTATATCTGAAGACCGGGCATCTCGCAGGCCGCGCCGGGCTATGCTGCGGGTGCCGTGGATGCCGCACGGCGAGGGGTCGAGGCATTGGCGCCCCATGACAACGAAAAGCCGCTGAGCTTCAGCGCGCGCTGATGAACGAGATGACGCACGACAGCACCGCTCCAGCAAGCGATTCCCCGGCCGTTCTACCCGAAAAAACCCAGAGCGGAAACATCTGGCGGCTGTCCATTGCCCAGGCGCTGGCCGGCGCGAATTCGGTGGTGGTCTATGCGACCGGCGCCATCGTCGGGGCCACGCTCGCCCCGACCCCGGTACTGGCGACCTTGCCGATATCGATTTTCGTGGTCGGCATGGCGGCGTGCATCCTGCCGGTGGGGGCGATTACCCGACGGCATGGCCGGCGCGCGGCCTTTCTGGCGGGAACCGGGGCCGGCGTACTGACCGGCCTGCTCGCCATGCTCGCGATCCTCTTCGGGTCGTTCTCGCTATTCTGCGTGGCGACGCTGCTCGGGGGCGTCTATGCCGCGGTCGTGCTGTCGTTCCGCTTCGCGGCCGCCGACGGGGTCGCGCCGGAACGGCGTGCACGCGCGCTGTCGCTCGTGATGGCGGGCGGTGTTGCCGCCGGGGTCGTCGGACCGCAACTGGTGACCTGGACGATGGATCTGTGGCCGCCGCACCTGTTCGCGGCCACCTTTCTCGCCCAGGCGGCAGTCGCGGCAGTGTCGGCGCTCGTTCTGCTCGGCGTGCAGCTGCCGATGCCGACCGCGGAGGAGATCGCGGGCGGACGGCCGCTCGCCGCGATCGTCTGCCAGCGGCGCTTCATCGCCGCGGTGATCTGCGGTGCCGTGTCCTACCTGGTGATGAACTTCCTGATGACGGCGGCACCGCTGGCGATGCACCTTTGCGGACATCCGCTGGATTCGGCCAATCTGGGCCTGCAGTGGCATGTCATCGCGATGTACGGGCCGAGCTTCTTCACCGGCAACCTGATCGTGCGGTTTGGTGCCGGACGCGTGGCGGCGGCAGGCCTGCTGCTGATCGGCCTGTCGGCGGCCGTCGGCCTGGGAGGCATCGACGTCGCGCACTTCTGGGCAACGCTGGTCCTGCTCGGGCTGGGCTGGAATTTCGGCTTCCTCGGTGCGTCTGCGCTGGTGCTGGAATGCCACCGACCCGAAGAAAAGACGCGCGTTCAATCGCTCAACGACTTCATCGTCTTCGGCCTGATGGCAATCGGATCATTCCTGTCCGGCGGCCTGCTGTCCGCCTACGGCTGGGATACGGTGCTCTGGGTATCGTTTGCCCCGCTCGTGCTCGCGGTCGGGGCATTGGCACTGACAAAGACGAGAGCGACGCTCGAGACCTTGGATGAAGGAGAGAAGCGTCCCGTCGCGTGACAGGAAAACGATGCACTACATCGAACCGTCCAGCCTGTTGCCGCATCGGGACCTGGAGTGGAGGCATGCACAGAAGAACTCTGATCAAGGCCATCGGCACGGCCCCGATCGCTCGCTCGAACCCGGCCCGGGCGGCGGCAGATACTCCGCTGCCAGCGATCGGCACGGCACTGGCCCTGGTGGACGCGCCGTTGTTCGATGGCGGCACGTTCCGCGCGTCGGAAGCACAGGGCCACGTCGTCCTGATCTATTGGTGGGCCAACTGGTGCCCCTTTTGCGCTGCGCAGACCCCGTCCATCCAGAAGCTGTGGGATGCGCAACGCTCGCGGGGCTTGAAGATGCTCGGCCTCTCCGTCGACCGGCGCGCCGAGGATGCACGCCGCTACCTGAGCCAGCGGGGATACACGTTTCCGTCGGGTATGAACAGCCGGGCAATCGAAGCAGTCCTGCCGAAGCCCGGCAAGGCGCTTCCGGTGACCTGCGTACGCGGCCGCGACGGGCGCGTCGTGCTGGCGGAAATCGGCGAGATGTTCTCCGAGGATGTGGAGCAGATCGCGCGATTCCTCTGAATCGCACGGCCTGCCCACTGCCCGGCTCAGTGCACGAACCCGACCGGCTTGCTGAACCGCACGTCCGGCTTGGCCCAATGCTCGCGCTCGAGCTGCTCGAGGAACTCCTGCGGGTCGGCTTCGTCGGCCAATAGCTGATACTGGCGAACCACCGCGGCGAAATCGCCGGGCGTCAGCAGATCCAGCTTGGCGAGCGTCGCGCGCATCGCCGCGGTGAGCCGCGCGGCATCGCCGCCGAGCGCCTCGGCGATGAACATCCGTTCGCGGTTCGGTGGAGTCAGCGGCAGGAAGCGCAGCTTGAACGAGAAGCGGCGTAACGCCGCCTCGTCGATCCGGTCGAACAGGTTGGTGGTGCAGACGAAGATGCCTTCGAAGCGTTCCATCCCCTGCAGCATCTCGTTGACTTCGGTGACCTCGTAGCTGCGCACCGCCATCTGCCGGTTCTGCAGGAACGAATCGGCTTCGTCGAGCAGCAGCACCGCGCCGTCGCGGGTCGCGTCCGCGAACATCCGCGCCATCTGCTGCTCGGTCTCGCCGACGTACTTGCTGACCAGGTCGGATGCCCGCTTGATCATCAGCGGCTTCTCCAGCGATCTGGCGATGTGTTCGGCCAGCGCGGTCTTGCCGGTGCCCGGCAGGCCGTAGAAGCACAGTGTCGCCTTCGGCCGCGCCTGCAGCGCCGCGATGATCCGCGGGATCGGGAAGCGCGTCTCGACGTTCAGCAGGTCGAGGTCGTAGCGCGTCGGCGAGACCCGGTACTCGGGTTCGGCGGCGTGGCCGAGCGCGCGGTCCGAACGCTCCAGCTGCCGCTCGATCAGCGCCTCGGTCGCTTCGTCGATCGAGGTCTGCGCCAGCCGCGCGAACCGCGCCGCCGACTGGATCTGCGCCGGCGTCACCTGCTTGCGGCCGGCGACCTTGACGATGAACTCGTCGGAGACGCCGAGTCCGGCGAGATGCTTGCGCGCGATGTTCTCGCGCACCCGCTGCGGCGGATTGGCCAGCTCGAGATGGAACTGGAAGCGGCGCCGGTAGGCCGGGTCGATCTGGTTGATCGAGTTCGAGATCCAGATCGTCGGCACCGGATTCTGCTCGAGCGTCCGGTTGACCCAGGCCTTGCCGTTGACCGCCGGACCGCGGCCGTCCTCGAGGCCGAAGCCCTGCGACGGCTTCTCGGTGATCGGCGGGAACACGTCCTCGACCTCGTCGAACAGCAGCGCGGTGCCGCCGCGGCCGCCGAGGAAGGCCTGCGACACTTGCAGCGAGCGATAGCGCTCCTTGCCGGACAGGCTGTTGCCGTCACGGTCCAGGCAGTCGACCTCGTACAGATGGCAACCCGACATCCGCGCCATCAACTTGGCGAATTCGGTCTTGCCGGTGCCCGGCGGACCGTAGAGCAGCACGTTGACGCCGCGCTCGGACTGGCCGGACACGGCCGCCTTCAGCAGCGCGATCAGGTAGCGCGCGTCGGCCTCGACATGGAGATAGTCGGTGAGCTCCAGCGCGGTGTCGCCGGCCGGCCGGGTGAACGCCGCCATCATGTCGGCCTCCGAGCGGTACTCGGCGGTCAGCACCGCGAGCAGCTTGTCCGAGACCCGCATCAGGTCGCCGAGGTCGGTGATCGCATGCTCGGCGATCGGCGTATCGATCAGCCCGAGCGATTCGAGCCGGCTGCCGACCCGCAGGCAAGCGGCGACCTCGGAGATATCCTGCTGCAGCACGTGCGCGAGCATGCCGTAGGCCTCCTGCGCGCTCGCCGCCTTGCAGTCGACCAATACCGGCCGCAGGTCGCGCTGGTACTTGCACAGCGACGCATGCAGCAGCACTGCCCGCTCGGCGGCGTTGAGGCCGAGCACCCGGCTCAGCATGTCGATGTTGTCGATCAGCCGGATCGACTGCTGCGCCAGCCGCCCGCCGGTCTCGCGGACCGTGGTCTGGAACACCGCCAGCAGGTCCTTCGAATGCAGCTTCACGAATTCGTCGAGGTAGTAGAAGATCGACGAATCGTCGTAGAGGCCGTTCCAGTTGCCGTGGCGCGCAACGAACTCGGCCGGCGTCAGATCGCCGACGCCGAGCCAGGCCGGCGCCTCGGCGCAGCGCTTGGCCAGGAAGCCCTGCAGCCGGAGCAGGATCGGCAGCGGCCAGACCAGGTGGCGGCCGGTCAGCGTCACCAGGTTGTTGATGTCGCGACGCAGGTTGAACTTGGGTCCGAGCGCGACGATCGACTGCAGCGCGAAGCGCGTCGACAACAGATCGAGCGGCTGGGCCAGCGCCAGCGTCGGCGGGCGCAGCAAGGTTTCGCAGGACGATTCGCCGGTGCTTGGCGCCGCGGCGACTGGCGTCGCGCGCTTCACGGTCGCCTTCGCGGTCGCCTTAGCGATCCCCTTCGTGGTCGCTTTCGCGGTCCCCTTCGTGGTCGCCTTCGCGGCCGCCTTCTCGACCGACTTCGCGACCGAATTCGCGGCCGCTTTCTCGACCGACTTCGGCATCGACCTCGACCCGGCCGGCCGCCCGACCGATCCTGCCCCGTTCGCCGCTCTGCCCATCCCCGGACCTCCTGGAACATCGCCCGCGCCGGACGCGGGATCTGCTGCCGAGAACGCGAACCCCGCGTGATCGGCTGACCGATCTTATGGCGATGCTCGCCCCAACGCCAGCGATTGAGATTAGTATTCCGTATACAGAGTTCAAACTGCCCGCAGCCGCGGGGGTGCGCGGTGGAGTTCCGATGATGAGCCTGCGAACGCTGGAGAACACGCCCGACCTGAGCGAACGCTGCTACGAAGCGCTGCTGGAGGCGATCTGCTCGGGCGAAATGACGCCGGATCACAAGTACACCCAGGAAGCGCTGGCGGCTCGGCTCGGCGTCTCGCGGCAGCCGGTGCTGCAGGCGCTGCAACTGCTGCGCCGCCAGGGCCTGATCCGCGACGAGGACAATCGCCGCGGCGTCCGGGTCACGCCGCTCAACGCGACGTTCATCCAGAATCTCTACCAGGTCCGTGGCGTGCTCGACGCGCTCGCCGCCCGCGCCGCCGCGGCGCTGCCGCGGCCGGAGCTGAAGGAGCCGGGCGCGCAGCTGATCCGCGCCGGCCGCGCCGCGGCAGCGCGCCGCGACCTGACGGCGCTGGTCCGCGCCGACCTCGATTTTCATGCGTTCGTCTATCGCGCCAGTCACAACCCGCTGCTCGAGCAGACCGTCGCGGTGCACTGGCATCAGACGCGGCGCCTGATGGCGGTCTACCTGCGCCGGACGATGTCGTTTCGCGCCGTCTGGGCCGAACACCAGGCGATGCTGCAGGCGATCGTCCGCGGCGACGCCCGCGCCGCCGAGAAGCTGTCGCGTGAGCACGCCGAGAACGCCTGTCAGACCATGCTGCGGCTGCTGTTCCGCCAGGACGAGCATCTCGGCGAACGCAGCGACGCGGCGGCCGCCGGCCCTGCCGCGGCAGCCGGCTGACCGCGCCGGGCGCCGCGCGGCGCGGCGCAATCGGCCCGGACGAACCGACCATCCTTGACGGAGGAGACGATGAAACTGACCCCGCGACAGCTCGCCGACTTCGATCGTGACG
>JBFWQR010000121.1:0-24069 GCA_050249335.1 Lautropia sp. | reverse complement strand
CTTCGACAAGGCGCGCATCGCGGCTGGCTGCATGCTGCTGCACGGTGCCGGCCTGTTGCTGCTGACCTGGGCGAACGGCACCGCGATGCTGATCGGCTTCGCGGTACTGCACGGCACCGGCTGGGGTCTGCGCGGGCCGCTGATGCAGGCGATCCGTGCCGACTATTTCGGCCGTCGTTCGATCGGCATGATCCTCGGCCTATCGGCGTTGATCATCGCGTTCGGGCAGGTCGGCGGTCCGATGATCACCGGGGCGCTCGCCGACGTGACCGGATCGTACAACGCCGGATTCACGCTGCTGGCGGTGCTGGTCAGCGCCGGGTCGCTGTTCTTTCTGCTTTCCCGGCCCCCGCAGCTGCGGGTCTGATGCGAACGCCAGGCGCCTGGGCGGCGCTGATCGCCGGCGCGGTGCTGGGGTTGGCCGGATCGGATGCCGGCGCGCAGCCGGCGCCCGCCGGGCCTGCGCCGACCGATGCCGGTACGGTCACGCTGCCGGCCGATCCCGGGCTGCTCGGGCGGCCCGAAGCCGGCGATCCGATGCGCCCGGAGCCTGCCTTGCGCCTGGATGCGCCGCCGGCGGGCGTGTTGCGGGCCCGGATCGATAACGACCTGTTCGGCAACCAGGACCAGGGTTACACCAGCGGCTTCCTGTTCGACTGGACGCAGGCACCGCCGGCCGACGGCGGCAGCAGCCGCAGCCTCTACTTGAGCCAGGCGTTGTTCACGCCGGCCGCCTGGTGGCGGCGCGATGTCGTCGCGGACGACCGGCCGTATGCGGCGGTGCTGCTGGTCGGCCTCGGCCGCTCGTATCGCGACGGCGACCACCTGGTGCGCAACGATGTCCAGTTCGGCTGGGTCGGGCCGCTGGTCGGCGGCAAGTCGACCCAGCGGTTCGTCCACAAGTTCGTCCGATCGAACGATTTCGTCGGCTGGGACAACCAGTTGCGCAACGAGCCGGTGTTCGGGCTGGTTCATACCCGCTACCGCCGGCTGTATGACACCGAACGGGCAAGCGGCGGGGCCGGAGCCGAGCTGATCGGCAACTGGGGCGGCCGCGTCGGCAACCTGTTCACCTGGGCCAACGCCGGCATGGAATTGCGCTTCGGCTCGCGGCTGCCGGACGATTTCGGCACGTCGCCGATGCGGCCGGGGGTGCCCGAGTCGCGACCTCAGGCCCGACCGAGCGGCCGCGGGCCACATTTCATCGGCTTCCTGACGGCCGGCGCCCGGCTGGTGCTCCGCGACCTGACGCTCGACGGCAACTCGTTCGTCTCGAGCCACCGCGTCGACAAGCGGCATGCGGTCGCCGATCTCGGCTATGGCTTCGCGATCGCCTGGCGCGACGTTCAGGTCACCGTCGGCCGCTTCCATCGCAGCCGCGAGTTCGAGGGCCAGCGCGACCGTCCGGTCTACGGCAGCGTGACGATCAGCATCCAGTACTAGGGAAAACAAGCCCTGGCCGGCTGTCGAAATCCGCCGGCGATTCGGTAGACAATCGGGGCGATCGGCCGGCACGCGATCCGACCGGCGGCCGGCCTCGGGGCCCGGCAGCAGCAGGAGGCAGCTCTGGAAGTATCGTTCAGCGAGGAGATCCGCTCGCTCGAGCTCGGCGACGGCGAGACGTTCCACGGCGAAGGCATTCTCGCCGTCACCAAGGCGCTGCTGCAATCGGGCGTCAGCTACGTCGGCGGCTATCAGGGCGCGCCGATCTCGCATCTGCTCGACGTCATGGTGCAGGCGCGCGAGTACCTCGACGGGCTCGGCGTTCATGTCGAGGCATGCACCAACGAGGCGTCGGCGGCGGCGATGCTGGGCGCGTCGGTGATGTATCCGGTGCGCGGCGCGGTGACCTGGAAGTCGATCGTCGGCACCAACGTCGCGTCGGACGCGCTGTCGAACCTGGCGTCGCCGGGCGTGGTCGGCGGCGCACTGATCGTGGTCGGCGAGGACTACGGCGAGGGCGCCAGCGTGATCCAGGAGCGGACCCATGCGTTCGCGATGAAGTCGGCGATGTGGCTGATCGATCCGCGGCCCGATCTGCCGACCATCGTCCGGATGGTCGAGCACGGCTTCGCGCTGTCGGAGGCATCGAACACGCCGGTGATCATGGAGCTCAGGATCCGCACCTGTCATGTCCGCGGCAGCTTCGTCGCGCGCGACAATCGGGCGCCGGCGATCTCGACCCGCCAGCTGCAGCAGGAGCCGGCGAAGTTCGACTACGACCGGCTCGCGCATCCGCCGGCGACCTACCGCCACGAAAAACTCAAGTACGACGTCCGGATGCCGGCGGCGCGGCGCTACATCGAAGCCGAAGGGCTCAACGAGCTGCACGGCGGCGACGCCGGCTCGGCACTCGCCGAAATCGGGCTGATCGTCCAGGGCGGCCTCTACAACAATACGATCCGCGCGCTGCAGATCGCCGGGCTGGCCGACGCGTTCGGCAGCAGCCGGGTGCCGCTCCTGGTACTCAATGTCGTCTATCCGCTGGTCCCCGAGCAGATCGAACGCTTCTGCGCCGGCAAGCGCGCGGTGCTGGTGATCGAGGAAGGGCAGCCCGAGTTCATCGAGCTCGAAGTCGCGACGCTGCTGCGCCGCGCCGACCTGCCGGCGCGGCTCGACGGCAAGAACCGGCTGCGGATGGCCGGCGAATATACGGCCGACGTGGTGCTGGCCGGGCTCGTCGGCTTCGTCGCCGAGCATCTGCCGGCGCAGGACGTCGGCGCCGGCCGCCGCTATCTCGACGGCATCGAGGCGCTGCGCCTGCAGGCCGGTGAGCTGCTCGGTCAGCCGGTGCTGCCGCGGCCCCCGACCTTCTGTACCGGCTGTCCGGAGCGGCCGGTGTTCACTGCGCTGAAGCTGGTCGAGCGCGATCTCGGCAAGCTGCATGTCTCGGCCGACATCGGCTGCCATGCGTTCGCGACCTTCGAGCCGTTCTCGTTCGGCAACTCGATCCTCGGCTACGGCATGAGCATGGCGTCGTCGGCGGCGGTCAGCAGCTTCTCGGCGCGCCGGCCGGTCGCGATCATGGGCGACGGCGGCTTCTGGCACAACGGGCTGTTGTCCGGCGTCTCGTCGGCGCTGCTCAACCGCGGCGACGGTGTGCTGGTGATCATGAAGAACGGCTACACCTCCGCGACCGGCACCCAGGACACGGTATCGACGCCGATCTCCGAGGCCAAGCGGGTCGCCGAGGGCAGCAGCGCCACCGGCTCGGAGCGAACCATCGAGAACACGCTGCGCGGCCTGGGCGTCAAGTGGCTGCGCACCGTCCACAACTATCGGGTCGGCCGGATGCAGCGGGCGCTGCGCGACGCGATCACGTCGCCGTTCGAGGGCCTCAAGGTGGTGGTCGCCGAAGGCGAGTGCCAGCTCGAGCGGCAACGCCGGCTGCGGCCGATCCGGGCGCAGCGGCTCGCGGCCGGCGAACGGGTGGTCCGCGAGCGCTTCGGCGTCGACGAGGACACCTGTACCGGCGATCATTCGTGCATCCGGCTGTCGGGTTGCCCGACGCTGACGGTCAAGGATTCGAGCGACCCGCTCAAGCGTGCGCCGGTCGCGCATGTGACCAACGGCTGCGTCGGCTGCGGGCTGTGCGGCGAGGCGGCGATGGCGGCGGTGCTGTGCCCGTCGTTCCACCGGATCGAGATCGTCTCGAACCCGAGCCGCTGGGATCGCTTCGGCGATCGCATCAATCGCACGGTGATCGGCTGGCTGAACAGACGTGCCGCGCGCCGCGCCGGCGCGCGCGGAATCCGTTCATGAGCGCGCCGGGGCGCCCCGGACGCGAGTCCCGGAACGCGTCGGTGCAAAGGGTGTCCCGGTGAACGCGCCGCCCGACAGCAGCCTTGCCGCCGCTGATGCCGCTGATGCCGCTGATGCCCGCGGTGCCGCCGGTGCCCGCGGTGGGCGTCTCGAGCCGTACGCGATCATGATCGCCGCGCTCGGTGGCGAGGGCGGCGGGGTGCTCGCCGACTGGCTGGTCGAATGCGGGCTTGCCGCCGGCCTGGCGATCCAGGCGACCTCGGTGCCCGGCGTCGCGCAGCGTACCGGTGCCACCAGCTATTACCTGGAGATGCTGCGCGAGCCGCTGCCGCCCGGCAGTCCGGCGCCGGTATTCGCGCTCTATCCGTCGCCCGGGCGGGTCGACGTGCTGGTCGCGAGCGAGGCGCTCGAAGCGGCGCGGACCTTCGAGCGCGGCTTCGTCGCGCCGGATCGCACCGTGCTGATCGCGTCGACCCATCGCGTCTATACCACCCTCGAGAAAATGCACATGGCCGATGGCCGTTACGATGCGGCGCGGATCGACGCAGCGGCGCAGGCGCTGGCGCGTCGGGTGATCCGTTTCGACATGGAGGAGCTGGCACGGCGCCATCGCACGTTGCTGTCGGCGGTGCTGTTCGGCGCGCTGTCCGGGGCCGGCGTGCTGCCGTGGCCGCGGGCGCTCTGCGAGGAGGCGATCCGTCGCTCGGGCCGCGGTTTCGCAGCGAGCCTCGCCGGCTTTGCCGCGGCCTGGGAGCTGGCCGTCGGCTCGGCGCCGGTGGCCGCCGCTGCACGGGCGGTCGCGGTCGCCGGCGAGCCGCTGCAGATCCTGCGCGACGCCGGTTGCGCCGACCTCCCCGAGGCCGCCGGCTGGCAGGCGGCGCTGAGCGCGTTGCCGCCGGCATTGCGCGCGACCGCGGCACACGGCACCGCCCGCTGTTTCGACTATCAGGATGCCGCCTACGCGTCGCAGTATCTGGCGCGGCTGGCCGCGCTGGTCGCGGCCGCCGGCGCTGCCGGCGAGATGCCGGGCTCGACCGCCGGCGCCGCACTCGACGAGGCGGCCCGCCAGCTCGCGCTGTGGATGTGTTACGAGGACATCGTCCGGGTGGCCGATCTGAAATCGCGGCCGGCGCGGGCGCAGCGGGTGCGCGGCGAGGCCGAAGCAGGTGGCGGCGATGTCGTCCGCATCGTCGAATACCTGAAGCCCGGCATCGATGAGCTGGCGGCGATGCTGCCGCGGCGTGCCGGCGTCTGGCTGCTGACACAAGCGGCGCGCCGGCCGTGGCTGCGCAAGTTGCAGTTCGGCCTGCATCTGCGTTCGAGCAGCGTCTGGGGGCATCTGTTGCTGCGGATGCTGGCGCGGCTGGCGCCGGTTCGGCGCCGCTCGCTGCGCTTCGCCGAAGAACACGGGGCGATCGAAGGCTGGCTGGCGGCATTGGTCGAGACGCTGCCCGACGCCCCGGGCTTCGCACTGCAGCTGGCCGGGCTGCCGCAGGTCTTGAAAGGCTACGGCGACACCCAGCTGCGTGGCCGGCGCAACTATGCGCGGCTCTGGGCGGAGCAGGTCGCGCCGCTGCTGCGGGCTCGCGGCGGCGCCAGGACGGACGGCGTCGCGGTCGATTCGGCGGCGGCTACGGCGGCTACGGCGGCGACTACGGCTGCCGCTGCACTCGGCACCGCGATCGCTACCGCGCTGGCGCAGCCGGAGGCGCCCGCCGCGGCCAGGCCGCAGTCCGGGCGAACGGGCGGGGCGGGGGCCGGGTCGGCGGCGCCGGCCGAACAGGCGATCCGCTGGATCCGCCGCCCGCGCGATGGCGAGCCGACATGAAATGGGCGAGCTGCGCGCAGCTGGCGCGAATGCGGTAGAATCGGTGGAACCAGGAGACTTCGCGGCGTTCCGAGTCCATGCCCGCCGCCGGCACGCGCCGGCCGCGAGAATCCGAGCGATCTCCTGTCGCCGCGCCGCCGGCCCCCCAGGGCCCCGGTTTTAACCAGTCGGCTTGAACTCAGTTGTAGACGCAAGCGAATCGGAGTCGACCGCTGGCGTCGTCGCGGTCGTGCGATCGACGCCACCCGCAGTGGGGAACCGCTGTTCGGGGCTGCCGTTCCGACTTGTCCGGGCCGTCCCGCCGGTGCCGTACCAGCCGCGTTCGCACGGTGGTCGTGCCGCGGTCGTGGCCGGGGTGCCATCCGCCTTCGAGAATCGACGGACGCGAGTCCAGGGAACCGATAAGCAGTTCGATGAACACGTCAGAGGTCAAGCGCGTGCTCGAAGGAGCACTGCTGTGCTCGGCCAAGCCGCTTTCGGTCGCCGAGTTGCGGCTGATGTTCGCCGGCGATGTCGAGTTGTCCGCCGATACGATCCGCGCGTCGCTCGAAGCGCTGCGCGAGGAATGGAAGGGGCGCTCGGTCGAGCTCGTGTCGCTGGTGTCCGGCTGGCGCTTCCAGAGCGCGCCGGACGTCGCCCGATACGTGATGCGGATGCATCCCGAGAAGCCGCCGCGCTACTCGCGCGCGGTAATGGAAACGCTGGCGATCATTGCCTATCGCCAGCCGGTGACGCGTGGTGACATCGAGGAAATACGCGGCGTGACTGTTTCGTCGCAGATCGTCAAGACGCTCGAGGAGCGCGGCTGGATCGACCAGGTCGGGGTCAAGGAGGTGCCGGGCCGCCCCGCACTGTTCGCGACCACCCGGCAGTTCCTCGACGATCTCGGCCTCAAGTCGCTGGCCGAGCTGCCGCCACTCGATGTCGATGCGACGCCGGCCGCGGCGGCCTCGATGCCGCTGTTCGCCAGCCAGATCGATGCAGTCGCGGGCGAGCCTGCTGCCGAGGCCGAGCCTGCTGCCGCGGCCGAGCTCGCCGCCGCGGTCACCGAAACCGACGCTGCCGTCGAAGCCGGCGACGAACCCGCTGCCGAAGCCAGCGGCGAACTCGCCACTGAAGCCGGTGGCCAACCCGCCGCCGAAGCTGGCAACGAACCCGCCACTGAAGCTGGCGGCCGACCTGCCGTCGAAGCCGGCAACGCTGAAGCCGGCGGCCAATCTGCCGTCGAAGCCGGCGGCGAACCTGCCGCGCCTGGCGCCGCCGGCACGGCAGACGCGCCTTCCGAGTCCGAGAAACCCGTGACAGCCGCATGAACAACGATCAAGATCAAAAGCCCTTGCACGCCGATGTTCCGGCCGCCGAGACGGCTGCTGCCGCAGCGACGCCCGATGCGGCGGCGCCCGGTGCCGCGGTGCTGCCCGACGGCCAGCCGATTGCTGCCGACGGTGCTGCCGGCGGGCCGGTCGAACGCTCCGGCGGCAACCGCTTCAACCGGCGCCGCGGCCGGCGGGGCAATGCCGCGCGCCCAGGGCCGCCCACCGGCATGGCCGTCGGCGATGACGGCGATGGCGAGGCTGGTTTCGATCGGGCCGGTGCCGAAGCCGGCGCACCCGGCGAAGCCGCCGGCACGGCCGATGCCGAGGAAGCGTCGATCCCGTTCTATGCGCAGCCCGGTCATGTCGGCTACGGCGCCGGTAGCGGCGGTCCGCGCCGCGGCGGCGGCCGCCGCTTCGACGCATCGCGCAACGACGACGAGTCGTCGAAACTGCACAAGATCCTCGCCGATGCCGGGATCGGCTCGCGGCGCGATATGGAGGATCTGATTCTCGCCGGCCGGGTCTCGGTCAATGGTCAGCCGGCACACGTCGGCCAGCGGATCGGGCCGGACGACGTGATCCGGGTCAATGGCAAGCCGCTCGCGCGCAAGCGCGTGCCGCAGCCGGTCCGGGTGCTGCTCTATCACAAGCCGGCCGGCGAGGTCGTGACGCGCGACGACCCCGAACAGCGGCCGCGGGTCTTCGACCGGCTGCCGAAATTGCGCGGCGCCCGCTGGATCGCGGTCGGGCGGCTCGATCTGAACAGTGAAGGGCTGCTGATCTTCACCACGGCCGGCGATCTGGCAAATCGGTTGATGCATCCCCGGTATGGCTGGGAACGCGAATATGCGGTGCGGGTGCTCGGGCGCGTCGACGACGCGATCCGCGCGCAGCTGCTCGCCGGCGTCGAGCTCGACGACGGGCCCGCGAAGCTGCTGCAGGTCGACGATATCGGCGGCGACGGTGCCAATCACTGGTATCGCGCAGTGATCAACGAAGGGCGAAACCGGGAGGTCCGGCGGATCTTCGAAGCCGTCGGCCTGACCGTATCGCGGCTGGTCCGGGTCCGCTTCGGGCCGGTGGCGCTGCCGCCGCGGCTGGCCCGCGGCCGGCTGATCGAACTCGGCGAGGCGGACTGTAATCAGCTGGTTCGCCAGGTCAAGCGGCTGACCGCCGAGGCGGAACGGATCGCGCGCGGCGGCCAGGCGCCGGCCGCAGGCCGCGGCCTCGGCAGCGAACCGGCGGCTGCCGACGCGACCGGTGAGCGCACGGCGGGCAGCATCGGGTCGCGCGGCCCCGGCCGCCGTCGTCGCGGTGGCCGCCACGGTCCGCGCGACGACAGCCGCGGCTTGCCGCCGCCGGGCGTCGACGGCCCGGTCGACGCGGCGGGCGGCGCGGCGGGCGGCGGCGACGGCGGGATGCGATTCGACGACGGCGATACGCCGGTGGCCGCTCCGGTGGCGGCGATGGTCGGGCCGGCAGCGGATCGGGATGCCGGCCGGGATGTCGGTCTGGATTCCGGTCCTGACGCTGCCGCGGTCCCCGTCCGGCGACCGCGGCAGGCTCGCGGCGGCCGTGGCCGCCGGGCCGGCGAAGGAGGCGACGGCGACGCCGCCGCGGATCGGACGGTCGCGGCGGCCGAATTCGCCGGCGAATCCGGCGATTTCGACGATTCCGGTGAATCGGCCGCCGCTGCAGCCGGGCCGATGCGCGAGCACGGAACCGATGCGCCGGCCGGCGGCCGCCGGCGCCGCACCGCGACGGTCGAGGCCGGAGAGCCCGATCCCGAGACGATCGCAGCGGCCGCGCGCGGCGAGCACGGCGACGCCGCCGAGGAGCGCAAGGAACGGGTCTATCTGCCGCGCGCAGCCGGCTACAACGGTGATACCGACTGGAGCAACGCCAAGTACGAGAGCGTACTGCCGGGGCCGCGCCAGAAGGCTCCGCGTGAACGCAACGGCAACGTCGCGCCGCGCCAGCCCGAGCCGGTTAATCGGCGGATCAACGTCGAGGACGACGACTGGCAGCCGACTTCGGAAACGGCCCACCTCGAAGGCATCACGCGTTCGATGCGCAAGGATGGCCGCCAGCAACGCTACGGTACGACGCCGGATTTCGCGGCAAGGGTCGGCATCCCCAAGGATCCGAACGCACCACAGCGGCCGAAACGGGTGCCGCGCGGGCAGCAGGCCCGTGCCGCCAAGCCGATCGGGGCGACCCGGGGCGCGGGCAACAGTATCCTCGGCGGCACCTTCGGCAATGACGCTGGCGGGTTCGGTGGCGGGCCGGGCGGCGGCAATCGCCGGCGGAGCGGACAGGGCAAGGGCAACGGCCCGCGCAAGGGACGGGGTCCACGCTGATCGGCTGAGCGGAGGGTTGCCGCGGCCGGGAGCTGGTCGCGTGCTGGCCAGGTGCTGACCGTGCAGTCGCTGCTAGGCGAGCATTGAGATTTCGGCTTCGATCAGCTATACTTCCTAGGTTTCGGGAAGCCTCGCCGGCGACTCGCGTGGCAGGCGCGCATTTCACGCCGGTCGTCTCGAGGTTGATCGGCCGGGTTGGATCGAACAGCGGTTGGGCGGTCGCTCCGGCAGGATCGGCAGGAAGGAATGGGCTGGCAGAGCCCATTTTTTTTTCCCGCGGCCGGATAGGCGGCAGGCAAGGCTGGAAAGCAGACGGGGCTGGAAGTTAGAGCTGGAAGGCAGACGATGGGTGCCGGATTGGTAGCCGGGGCAAGAGCAGGATCGGGCTTCGGCGCCGGGGCGGCGGTGCCTCGGGGCGCGGCCGCAGGCGGCGATGTCACCGCGCTGATCGGGCCGGTGCTCGCCGCGATGGGGTTCGAACTGGTCGACGTCGAGTTCGCCGCGGCCGGGCTGTTGCGGATCACGATCGATCTCGCCGACGGTTCGCGGCCGATCCGGGTCGAGGATTGCGAGCAGGTCAGTCACCAGCTGAGCCGGCTGTTCCTGGTCGAGGACGTCGACTACGCGCGGCTCGAGATCTCGTCGCCGGGGCTCGACCGAAGGCTTTCGAAGCCGGCCGATTTCGTCCGGTTCGCCGGCGAACCGGTCAGCGTCCGGCTGCGGCGGCCGGTTGCCGGGCGCCGGCAGTTCAGCGGCGTGCTGCTGTCCGAAGCGGAAGCGCTGCGGCAACTGCAGGCAGCCGGTCGCGAGCTGCCGATCGTCGATGCCGATCCGGGGCTCGGCCCGGCGGCCGGTGCGGCGGCGCGTTGGGTGCTGGTCTGGCGCGACGAGCCCGAGGCGGCCGGCGCCGGCCGGCGCGGCGCCGGCGGCAAACGTGCCGCCGGTGCCAGGTCCGGCGTCAAAGGCACCGGCGTGAAGGGTGGGGCGGCCGGCAGCAGGGGCCGCAGCCGGGCAACCGGCGCGGCGGGTGCCGACGGTGCGGCACAGGACCTGCTCGGCGAGGGCGAGCCGCGGTTGTTGCGGTTCACGTTGGAGCAGGTCGAGAAGGCTCGGCTGGTGCCGAAGCTCGGATTCTAGGTAGGGGATCGCAATGCAGGGTCGTGAGTTGTTGCTGATGGTCGATGCGCTGGCACGCGAGAAGAACGTTCAGCGCGACATCGTCTTCGAGGCGCTCGAAAGCGCGCTGGCGTCGGCCACCAAGAAGCGCTACAAGGACGAGGTCGACGTCCGCGTCGCGATCGACCGCACCAGCGGCGACTACGAGAGCTTCCGCCGCTGGCTGATCGTGCCCGACGGCGAGCTCGAGGATCACGACCTGCAGATCATCCTGGCCGAGGCGCGCAAGCAGATCCCGGACGTGCAGGTCGGCGACTTCATCGAGGAAGAGCTCGAGCCGATCGAGTTCGGCCGGATCGGCGCACAGGCGGCCAAGCAGGTGATCCTGCAGAAGATCCGCGATGCCGAGCGCGATCAGATCATCAACGACTTCCTGGCGCGCGGCGACTCGCTGCTGTCGGGCACGGTCAAGCGGATCGATCGCGAAGGCGCGGTGGTCGAGTCCGGGCGGATCGAGGCGCGGCTGCCGCGCGACCAGATGATTCCGAAGGAGAACCTGCGCAACGGCGACCGGGTCCGCGCCTGGGTCTCGAAGATCAATCGCGAGGGCCGCGGCCCGCAGCTGTTCCTGTCGCGGACCGCACCCGAGTTCATCATGAAGCTGTTCGAGCTCGAGGTGCCGGAGATTGAGCAGGGCCTGCTGCAGATCAAGGCCGCGGCCCGCGATCCGGGCGTCCGCGCCAAGATCGCGGTGTTCACCAACGACCGGCGGATCGACCCGATCGGCACCTGCGTCGGCGTCCGCGGTTCGCGGGTGCAGGCGGTGACGCAGGAGCTCGCCGGCGAACGGGTCGACATCGTGCTGTGGTCCGACGACCCGGCGCAGTTCGTGATCGGCGCGCTGGCGCCGGCCAATGTCTCGTCGATCCTGGTCGACGAGGAGCGCCATGCGATGGACGTCGTCGTCGATGAGGACAATCTCGCCCTTGCGATCGGCACCGGCGGCCGCAATGTCCGCCTGGCCTCCGAGCTGACCGGCTGGCAGATCAATCTGATGTCGGCCGAGGAGAGCGAGAAGAAGCAGCAGGACGAGCGCGCCTCGATCCAGCAGGCGTTCATCGATCATCTCGACGTCGACGCCGAAGTCGCCGACATCCTGATCGACGAGGGCTTCACCAGTCTCGAGGAGATCGCCTACGTGCCGATCAACGAGATGCTCGAGATCGAGGCGTTCGACGAGGACACGGTCAACGAGCTGCGCGAGCGCGCCCGCAACGTGCTGCTGAC
The DNA here is from genome assembly GCA_050249335.1 of Lautropia sp. Lineage (GTDB taxonomy): Bacteria > Pseudomonadota > Gammaproteobacteria > Burkholderiales > Burkholderiaceae_E > Lautropia. Next base: position 12,400 of record JBFWQR010000121.1, on the reverse strand, counting down.
GCAGGCGATCGCGACCGAGGAGAAGCTCAACACGACCGCCGACGACCTGCTCGCGCTCGAAGGGATGGACCGCGATCTGGCGGCCAGGCTCGCCGACGCCAACGTCCATACCCGCGACCAGCTCGCCGAACTCGCGGTCGACGAGCTGGTCGAAGCGACCCAGCTCGACGAGGCCCGGGCCCGCGACCTGATCATGAAGGCGCGCGCCCACTGGTTCGAGAACGAGAGCGAGAGCGCGTCGGCGACGTAGATGAAATCAATCCCCCTTGGGCCTGCGGCCCTACCCCCTTTGAAAAGGGGGCGCCGCCAGCGGCCGGGCAAAGCCCGTTCCGCGGCGGCTGCTTGGTTCGATTGGCTTCATGTGACGTGGCGATCACGTGGCCGCATGGAAACCGGGACGATGGAAATGCGCGGTGGCACGGGCCGGTGAGCCGGCCGCCACCCAGGCAGGAACGAAAGGATATCGATGGCCAGTACCAATGTTGAAACCTTCGCAGCGGAGCTCAAGGTGCCCGCTGACGTGCTGCTCGAGCAGCTGCGCGCGGCCGGCGTCGTCAAGCGTTCGTCGGCCGACCCGCTGACCGAGGCCGACAAGGAACAGCTGCTGACGGCGCTGCGGGCCGCTCATGGCGGCGGCGAGGGCCGCCGGCAGAAGATCACGGTCGTGCGCAAGCAGACGTCGGAGATCAAGCAGGCCGACGCGACCGGCAAGGCGCGGACGATCCAGGTCGAGGTGCGCAAGAAGCGGACCTTCGTCAAGCGCGACAGCGATCCGGCGGCGCCGGTGACCGATGCACCGCCGGTCGCGCCGCCGCCGCCGGTGCTGTCGGCCAGCTCGGTGATCGACGAGGAGCAGCGGCGGCTGCGCGAGGAGGACGAGCGCCGCCAGCGCGAGCTGATCGAGCGGCAGGCGCGCGAGCTGCGCGAGAAGACCGAGCGGCTCGAGCGCGACAAGCAGCGCGAGGTCGAGGCGGCGGCCGAAGCCGAGCGCCGCGAACAGGAATCGCGCCAGGAACAGGAACGGCTCGCGAAGCTGCAGGCCGAGACCGCCGCGAAGCAGGCCGGCGAGGCCGACGAGCAGGCCGCCCGCGCCGCTGCCGAGGCGCGCGCCGCCGCGACCCAGGCCGCCGCCGATGCGGCTGCCGCCGCCAAGAAGGCGAAGGAGGAAGCCGACGCGACCGCCGCGGCCCGCCGCCGCGCCGAAGAGGAGGTCGCCGCGATCAACCGGCTGCTGACGGCGAGCCGCCGGCCGCCGCCGCCGGCGCCGGAGCCGGTCGCGCCGCCGGCCGCCACCGCCGACGCCAAGGCCGCCGAAGCCGCGCGCCGCTCCGGCACGCTGCACCGTCCGGCGGTCGCGCCGGGTGCCGCGCCGGCAGGGGCCACCGCAGACGCCGGTGCCCGCAAGCACGTCAAGAGCGAGAAGCTCGCGTCGACCTGGCAGGAAGAGGCGGCCAAGCGTCGCCAGCTCAAGACTCGCGGCGACTCCGGCGCGAATGCCGGCTGGCGCGGCCCGCGCGGGCCGCGGAGGCCGGGCGACCGCCACGGTGCCCGTGGCGGCGGCATGCAGCAGGCCGCCGCCGAGACGGCAGTGGTCCGCGAGGTGCACGTGCCCGAGACGATCACCGTCGCCGAGCTGTCGCACAAGATGTCGGTCAAGGCCGCCGAGGTCATCAAGCACCTGATGAAGCTCGGCCAGATGGTGACGATCAACCAGGTGCTCGACCAGGAGACCGCGATGATCCTGGTCGAGGAGATGGGCCATACCGCGGTCGCCGCCAAGCTCGACGATCCGGAGGCGCTGCTCGACGACGTTGGTGCCGAGCACACCGACGCGCCGGCGCTGCCGCGGCCGCCGGTGGTCACGGTGATGGGCCACGTCGACCACGGCAAGACCTCGCTGCTCGACTACATCCGGCGCGCCAAGGTCGCCGCCGGCGAGGCCGGCGGCATTACTCAGCACATCGGCGCCTATCACGTCGAGACGCCGCGCGGCGTCGTGACCTTCCTCGATACGCCGGGCCACGCCGCGTTCACCGCGATGCGGGCGCGCGGCGCGCAGGCGACCGACATCGTGATCCTGGTGGTCGCGGCCGACGACGGCGTGATGCCGCAGACGATCGAGGCGATCTCGCACGCCAAGGCAGCCGAGGTGCCGCTGGTGGTCGCGATCAACAAGATCGACAAGCCCGAGGCGAACCTCGAGCGGGTCCGCCAGGAGCTGGTCGCGCAGAGCGTCGTGCCGGAGGAGTTCGGCGGCGACGTGCCGTTCGTCGGCGTCTCGGCCAAGACCGGCCAGGGCATCGACGACCTGCTCGAGAACGTGCTGCTGCAGGCCGAGGTGCTCGAGCTGAAGGCGCCGGTCGCTTCGCCGGCCAGGGGCCTGGTGATCGAGGCACGGCTCGACAAGGGCCGCGGCCCGGTCGCGACCGTGCTGGTGCAGTCCGGCACGCTGAAGCGCGGCGACACGCTGCTGGTCGGCTCGACCTACGGGCGGGTTCGCGCGATGCTCGACGAGGCCGGCAAGCCGATCGACGACGCCACGCCGTCGATTCCGGTCGAGATCCAGGGCCTGAACGAAGTGCCGCAGGCCGGCGAGGAAGTCCATGCGCTGCCGGACGAGCGCAAGGCGCGCGAGATCGCGCTGTTCCGGCAGGGCAAGTTCCGCGACGTCAAGCTGGCACGCCAGCAGGCAGCCAAGCTCGAGAACATGTTCGATGCGATCGGCGAGGGCGAGACCAAGACGCTGGCGCTGATCATCAAGGCCGACGTCCAGGGCTCGCAGGAAGCCTTGTCGCATGCGATGCTGAAGCTGGCCAACGACGAGATCAAGGTCGCGATCGTCCACGGCCAGGTCGGCGGCATCACCGAGAGCGACGTCAACCTGGCGATCGCGTCGAAGGCGGTGATCATCGGCTTCAACGTCCGGGCCGACCAGGCGGCGCGCAAGATGGCCGAGGCGAACGGCATCGACATCCGCTACTACAACATCATCTATGACGCCGTCGACGACGTGAAGTCGGCGATGGAAGGGATGCTGTCGCCGGAGAAGAAGGAGACGGTTACCGGCCTGGTCGAGATCCGCCAGGTGTTCCGCGTCACCAAGGTCGGTACGGTCGCCGGCTGCCGGGTCATGGAAGGCGTCGTCAAGCGCGACTCCGAGATCCGGCTGCTGCGCGATTCGGTGGTGATCTGGAGCGGCAGGCTCGAATCGCTGAAGCGCTTCAAGGACGACGTCCGCGAGGTCAAGGAAGGGTTCGAGTGCGGTATCGCGCTGGCCGGCTACAACGACATCCAGGTCGGCGACCAGCTCGAGACCTTCGAGGTCAAGGAAGTCGCCCGGACGCTGGCGCCGGCCGCGGCCGCGGCGGGATGAAACACCCCCCGTTGCGCCTTCGGCTTGGCTTGGCCTGTTTCGTGCGGCGCTGCTAGCGCGAAGCGGCGATGCGACGTAAGCCGGGCTCGGTCCCGGGCCGGGCGCTTCGGGTCGGCGAGCAGCTCCATCAGGAGCTCGCCGAGCTGATCCGCACCGAGGTCAAGGATCCGCGGGTCGGCCTGGTCACGCTGACCGGGGTCGAGCTGACGCCGGACTACGCGCATGCGACGGTCTGGTTCTCGGTGCTGCCCGACGACGAAGCGACGGTCGAGAAGACGCTGGCCGGGCTGCGCGCCGCCGCCGGCTTCCTGCGCTCGCAGATCGGCCGGCGGGTACGGATCCATACGACGCCCGAGCTGCGCTTCGCCCACGACCCTTCGACCCGCCGCGGCATCGAGATGAGCCGGCTGATCGACCAGGCCAACGCGCGCCGGTCGTCCGACGACGGGTCGCAGGACGACGAGTCGACGGACGACGGTCGCGATTGAGAATCGACGGCCTGCTGCTGCTCGACAAGGCGCCCGGCCTGACGTCGAACGCCGCCTTGCAGAAGGCGCGCCGCCTGCTCGATGCCGACAAGGCCGGGCATGGCGGCACGCTCGATCCGCTGGCGCAGGGCCTGCTGCCGTTGCTGTTCGGCGAGGCCTGCAAGCTGGCCGGCACCGCGCTCGACGGCGACAAGGGCTACGACGCGACGGTGGCGCTCGGGGTCACCACGACGACCGACGACGCCGAGGGCGAGGTCCTCGAGACCCGGCCGGTCGCGGTCGACGCCGGCGCGATCGAGCAGGCGCTCGCGCGGTTCACCGGCACGATCGAGCAGGTGCCGCCGATCTACTCGGCGCTGAAGGTGGGCGGCAAGCCGCTCTACCGCCATGCCCGCGCGGGCCGGGCGGTGGCGGTCGCCGCCCGCCGGGTGACGATCCACCGTCTCGAGCGTTTGCCCGACGACGACGCCGGCCGGCTGCGGCTGCGCGTCGCCTGCAGCAAGGGCACCTATGTTCGCGCGCTCGCCCGTGACCTCGGTGCCGCGCTCGGCTGTGGCGCCCACCTGGCGGCGCTGCGCCGCACGCGGGTGGGGCGCTTCGGCATCGAGGACGCGATCGATCTCGATGCGCTCGCCGCGCTCGAACCCGCGGCGCGGCACGGCCGGCTGATCGATCCGGCCGCGCTGGTCGCCGGCTGGCCCACGGTGATGCTCGATGCCGCCGACGCGGTGCGCTTCAGCCACGGTCAGACGATCGCGCCGGCAGCCGGCGTGGGGCGGCCGGCGGCCGGTGCGGGGTGGCCGGCGGCGGTCCATCTGCCTGCCGGCAACGCGACTGCCGGCATCGGCATCGACGACGAGGCCCGCATCGCCGTCATGAGCGGCGACCGCCTGATCGGTATCGCCCGCGCCGTGCCGCGCGACGGCGCGCCGCCGCTGCTGCGGCCGGTGCGGGTGATCGTCTGACTGGTCCGCGGCCCGGCGCGAGCCCGTTCTTCTGCCGCGCAGGCTCCTGGCGGCGGTTCCTCCGCGCCCGACGCTTGACGACGACGGCTAGATCATTAGAATTCTAATGATCTAGCGACCCATCGGGCAGGCAATGGCAGCCGAGCGATGAAACCGGATCCATCCGTCTCGGACCCCACCGTCGCGGCCGCGACATCGCAGCGGCCGGGCATGACGCCGGTGCAGGTGACGCCCAGCGCACTGGCACGCCGGTTCTATCAGATCTGCGTCGGCGTCGTCACCGAGGCACTGCAGGGTGAAGATCTCACGCCGCTGCAATATGGCGTCCTCGCCTATCTCTACGTCGCACCGGACATCGACCAGCACAGCCTCGCCGCGCGGCTCGGCATCGATTCTGCGAGCACGAGCCAGCTGATCGACCAGCTCCAGAAGCGTGGCATCGTCCGGCGGCGGGTCAGCGGCGAGGATCGCCGCGCGCGGCTGCTTCGGCTCACACCGACCGGAACCCGTCTGCGCGAGCGGCTTCATCCGGTCGGCCGCGCGGCGGAGATCCGCATCCTGAGCGCGCTCGATCCGGCCGAACGCCAGCTCCTGATCGACCTGCTGCTGCGGGTGCTGGCGGCCAACGAAGCGTACGCGCGGCCGGGTGCGGGGCGCCGCAAGCCGGTCCGCGCGAGGAAGTCGGCAACCGAGGAGAGTGACGATGCATGACCGTCGAGTCCCGTTCGCTGCCGTGACCTGCGCGGCCGTCCTGCTGCTCGCGGCAGCCGGACCGGGACGCGCCCAGACCTCCGTGCCGGATTGGCCGCAACGAACCGTTCGGCTGGTCGTGCCGAATCCTTCCGGCGTGGGGCTGGACGTCATCGCCCGGCTGTTCGCGGAACGGCTCGCCGACCGCTGGGGCCGGGCCGTGATCGTCGAGAACATTCCGGGCGCGGACGGCAACATCGCGGCGCGGGAGTTCGTGCAGCGCCGTGACGATCACACGCTGCTCTACTCCTTCTCCGGCCTGATCACGATCAACCCGCTGGTCTACCCGAAGCTGCCGTACGACCCCGACCGCGATCTGGTGCCGATCGCGCCGACGTCCGAGAACGCCCTCGCGATCGCCGTATCGAGCGGCACGGAGGCCCGCTCGCTCGCCGATCTGGCCCGGCTCGCGCAGGCTCGGCCGGGCGCGCTGACCTGGGCCGCGACGCCGGGTGTCCCGTACTACGCGTTCACCGCCTTCCTGAAGGAGACCGGCAGCCGCATGGAGCAGGTGTCCTATCGCGACTTCAAGCAGGCGATCGTCGATCTGACGGAGTCGCGGATCGATGTCGTCGCGGCGGGCGTGGCGCCGCTGCTGCCGCTGGTCAGCTCGGGCAAGCTCAGGTTGCTGGCGTTCATCAACGGACGCCGGAGCGCCGTCGCCCCCGACGTCCCGACCGTGGCGCAGGCCGGCTTTCCCGGCCTGGCGCTCGCCGGCACGACCGGCCTGTTCGGCTGGCGCGACATGCCGGCGCCGCTGCGCGAGCGGATCGCCGCCGATGTGCGCGAGGTTGCCACCGATCCCGCGATCGCGGCTCGGCTGGGCCTGATCGGCTCGGTCGTCGTCACGGCGACGCCGTCCGAGTTCGCCGCGGCGATCGCCGAACAGCGCGACAGGATCGCGGCGATCGCAGCATCGCCTGCGCCTGCACCCGCACCTGCACCTGCGCCGGCCAGGTAGGCGCGGGCGCGTGCGGACAGGATCAGGAGAAGCCGATGGCAGACGCATCGCCGGAGAAACTGGTCGCGATCGCCTACGCCTACCGCGAGGCCAAGGCGCTGCTCAGCGCGGTCGAGCTCGGCGTCTTCACGACGCTCGCCGGCGGCGCGCTGTCGCTGGACGCGTTGAGCGCGCAGGCCGGGATCCATCGGCGCGGCGCCCGGGACTTCCTGGATGCGCTGGTCGCGCTGGGCGTCCTGGATCGCAACGTCCGCGGCGAGTATTTCAATACGCCGGCGGCCTCGCTCTACCTGGACCAGGGCCGGGACACGTACATCGGCGGCGAGCTCGAGTTCATCAATGCGCATCTCTACGGCCACTGGAACGATCTGACGAAGGCGCTGAGGACTGGCCTGCCGATCAACCCGCTGGCGGCGACGGGCAGCGGCTACCGGAACCGGTATGCCCGGCCGGCCGAGGTCGCGCGCTTCGCCCAGGCGATGACGGCCGCCACGAAGCCGATCGCGCTGGCGCTCGGCACGGCCTTTCCCTGGTCCCGGCGCACGACGATGGTCGACGTCGGCAGCGGGCAGGGGTGCCTGCCGGTCGAGCTCGCCCGGCAGCACCCGCACCTCCGGTGCGACGGCTTCGACCTGCCTCCGATGCAGGCGGTGTTCGAGCAGTACGTCGCCGATCACGGGCTCTCGGCGCGCGTCCGGTTCCGCCCTGGCGATTTCTTCGAGGACCCGCTGCCGTGCGCCGATGTCGTGGTCATCGGTCGCGTGCTGCACAACTGGGACACGGCCGGCAAGAAGACGATCCTGCAGAAGGCCCACGATGCGCTGCCGGACGGCGGCACGGTCATCGTCTACGAGCGGCTGATCGACGACGCGCGACGGCACAACGCGCGGGGGCTGCTGTCGAGCCTGAACATGCTCGTCATGACGGCCGGAGGATTCGACTTCTCGGCCGCCGATTGCATCGGCTGGATGGCGGAAACCGGCTTTCGCGAGATGTCGGTGCAGCCGCTGACCGACGATCAGGCCATGGTGGTCGGATCCCGCTAGCGGCGCCGCCGTCAGGCCGGCGTCGCAGCCCGCGGGCGCCCGATGAATTGCCCGGCCACGCCGGCGATGCCGAGCGCGAACACCAGCCGCCAGTGCGCGCGCAGCAGCGGCCATTGCCTGGCCAGCGGAACCGCGGTGAACGGCAGCAGTGCGGCCAGCGCGATCGTCCAGCGCCAGAAGTTCAGCTCCAACGGGGCGATGTCGTCGCGCAGCGCGCGCCCGATCACGAAGTTGCCCGACCAGGGCAGGGTGGCCAAGGCCAGGCCGAGTTCGGGGGCGGCGAGGCGGCCGCAGGCCGCCTTCGGAACCGGCAGCGGCAATCGTGGTTTGCATCGGTGACTCCTGTCGATCGGCCCGCGGCGACGGTGCGGGTGCAGGCACACTGTCGCGCGCCCGGCGCGGCGGCGCATGAGTCCACCGGCCCAGCCGCCGGCGGGGATGCCGGCGGCACGGGGGTGTCCGGCATGGGACCACTGGCCCAGTCGGAGGATGCGCGGCAGCGGGTTTGCGAGCGCGCGCCGGCGCGCGCAGAAGGGGCCGGTCGAACTCGGCGTTCCGCCAGGTGTTCGCGAATCAGTTCATTCCGGACAGCTCACCGGCGCAACTGGCTGCGTTCGACGAGATCCAGCGCCGGACGGTGTCCGCCGAGGCGGCCGCCAGCCTGCTGTCAAGCTTCTATCGGATCGATGTCTCGGAACTGGCCGCGCAGGTGCGCTGCCCGACGCTGGTGCTGCATGCCGGCGACGACGCGCGGGTGCCGTTCGAGCAGGGCCAGCGGGTCGCCCGCGCCATTCCCGGCGCGCAGTTCGTCCCCTTGGACAGCCGCAATCACATCCTGCTCAATCACCAGCCGGCGTGGCAGCACTTCTTCGCAGCGCTGCAGTCGTTCCTGCAAGCCCATCCGGCAGCGGCCGGAATCGGCCAGGACGCGTTCGCCGGCCTGACGCCCGCGGAACGACGGGTGCTCGATTGCATCGCAGCCGGGCTCAGCAATTCGCAGATCGCCGAGCGGCTGGCGGTCCGGCCGAAGACCGTGCGCAATCACATCAATCACCTGTTCGACAAGCTCGGCGTCCATGAGCGCTCCCGGGTCATCGTGATGGCGCGGGAGGCAGGCCTGGGGCGCGCCGCCTGATCACGGCCCGTCCGGCAGGCCGCGGCCGTCCCGGCCGGCCCACCGCCATCCCGGCAGACCCGCGGCCATCCCGGCAGGCCCACGGCCATCCCCGGCAGGCCCACGGCCATCCCCGGCTGACTACGGCCATCCCGGGGGACTAGGGTCAACCCGGCGGATGGCGGACAGCGCCGCAGGCTACGGACAACCCGGCAGGGGGCGGGCGAGCGTTCTTCCCCGCGATCGGCGAGAATCCTCGTTTTGTCCGGCGCGCGGCACCCGCAGCGGCGCAATTGGGCGTCAACCCATCGGACCCGCACCATTCGAGCATTTCCGCCATGTCGACCGGACCGAACCCCAGCAACCACGCGCCCATCCGCAACATCGCGATCATCGCCCACGTCGACCACGGCAAGACCACGCTGGTCGACCAGCTGCTGCGCCAGTCCGGTACCTTCCGGGCCAACCAGCAGGTGTCCGAGCGGGTGATGGACTCGAATGACCTCGAGCGCGAGCGCGGCATCACGATCCTCGCGAAGAACTGCGCGGTCGAGTACCGCGGCACCCGGATCAACATCGTCGACACGCCGGGCCACGCCGACTTCGGCGGCGAGGTCGAGCGGGCGCTGTCGATGGTCGACGGCGTGCTGCTGCTGGTCGACGCGGTCGACGGGCCGATGCCGCAGACCCGCTTCGTGACCCGCAAGGCGCTGGCGCTGGGCCTCAAGCCGATCGTCGTGATCAACAAGGTCGACCGGCCCGGCGCCCGGCCGCACTGGGTGCTCGACCAGACCTTCGACCTGTTCGACCGGCTCGGAGCGACCGACGAGCAGCTCGATTTCGGCGTCGTCTACGCGTCGGCGCTGGCCGGCTATGCGGCGCACGAGCTCGATCAGGTGCCGGCCGCGGCGGCCGCCGAGCAACCTTCGATGGCGCCGCTGTTCGACGCGATCCTCGAGCGCGTGCCGGCACGGGCCGACGATCAGGACGGCCCGCTGCAGTTCCAGATTTCGGCGCTCGATTACTCGAGCTACGTCGGCCGGATCGGCATCGGGCGGATCAATCGCGGCACGGTCCGCGGCGGCCAGAACGTGCTGCTCGTACACGGCGACGCGGCGCCGGTCGCCGCCCGGGTCAACCAGGTGCTGCGCTTTCGAGGCCTCGAGCGCGAAGTCGTGCCGCAGGCGTCGGCCGGCGACATCGTCTCGATCAACGGCATCGAGGACGTCGACATCGGCTCGACGATCTGCGAGGCCGGCAAGCCGGACCCGCTGCCGCTACTCAGGATCGACGAGCCGACGCTGACGATGGAGTTCCTGGTCAACACCTCGCCGCTCGCCGGCCGCGAGGGCAAGTACGTGACCAGCCGGCAGATCCGCGAGCGGCTCGAGCGCGAGCTGCAGGCCAACGTCGCACTGCGGGTCGAGTTCACTGCCGACTCCGACACGTTCGTCGTGTCGGGCCGCGGCCAGCTGCACCTGACGATCCTGCTCGAGAACATGCGCCGCGAGGGCTACGAGCTGGCGGTATCGCGGCCCAAGCCGCGGCTGCGCGTCGTCGACGGCGAGCGCCAGGAGCCGTACGAGGCGCTGACGATGGATCTCGAGGAGACCCACCAGGGGCCGGTGATGGAGCTGCTCGGCCGCTGCAAGGGCGACCTGCAGGCGATGGATCCGGACGGCAAGGGCCGGGTCCGGCTCGACTACCGGGTGCCGGCGCGCGGGCTGATCGGCTTCCAGAGCGAATTCCTCAACATGACCCGCGGCACCGGCATCATGAGCCACGTGTTCGAGGATTACGGCCCGTGGGCCGGCGAGATGGAAGGGCGCCGCCAGGGGGTGCTGATCTCGCAGGACGACGGCGGCGCGGTCGCCTACGCGCTGTGGAAGCTGCAGGAGCGCGGCCGGATGTTCGTCAAGCCGAACGAGGCGCTCTACGAAGGGATGATCATCGGCATCCACACCCGCGATAACGACCTGGTGGTCAATCCGACCCGCGAGAAGAAGCTGACCAACGTCCGCGCCTCCGGCAAGGACGAGCACATCGTGCTGGTGCCGCCGATCGAGCTGACGCTGGAAAAGGCGGTCGAGTTCATCGCCGACGACGAGCTGGTCGAGATCACGCCGAAGAGCATCCGGCTGCGCAAGCGCTTCCTGAAGGAGCACGAGCGCCGGCGTGCGCAGCGCGAGGCCGGCTGAGAATCGGTGGCTCCGGCGCCTCTGCACCGACCGTTCAGCGCTCTTCGGGCACCGTCGGAAGAGGACCGTTCCCGACCCTCCGGGCCATGCCGGGCCGCTGACGACGCGGCAATCGGCGCCGCGATGGTGGCGGGACTGCGACGACCGGCGAATTTCCCTATGAGAATCGCTTGCGCGCTCTAGCAGAAAGCCGTGCATTCGTGTTTAGAATCGCGACGCCGATCGAAGCCTCTTCGGAATCTGCCGGGACGGTCGATTCGATCGCGGGAGCGGCCACCAGCCAGGTGCCGCAGCTCGACGCCACTTCGATTGGAAACAACAAGGAGTTCCGATGGCAACTGCCAAGAAGCCTGCCAAGAAGGCCGCAGCCAAGAAACCGGCAGCCAAGAAAGCTCCGGCAAAGAAACCGGCAGCCAAGAAGGCCGCAGCCAAGCCGGCAGCCAAGAAGCCGGCCGCTGCCAAGAAGCCGGCCGCCAAGCCGGCCGCGAAGGCCGCCAAGAAGCCGGCCGCCAAGCGCAAGCCGAACGCAGCCTTCATGGCCGCTCTGAAACCGAGCCCCTCGCTCGCGGCCGTCATCGGCGACAAGCCGCTGCCGCGCACCGAGATCACGAAGAAGCTCTGGGAGTACATCAAGAAGTTCAACCTGCAGGACGCCGTCAACAAGCGGATGATCAACGCCGACGAGAAGCTCAAGGCGATCTTCGGTAAGGCGCAGGTCTCGATGTTCGAGATGACCAAGCTGGTCAGCAAGCACATCTCCTGAACGTTCGCTACGCTTTTCTCAACTCCTTCAGTCCGCGGCCGGCGTAGCTACGCCGGGCAGCGGGTCGGACAAAGCGGCCTTCGGGCCGCTTTGTCATGTGCGCCGGGCACGGACGTATCCTTGTGGGTGCAAGTCCCACCATCAGGCTGATCCGACTGGTGGATGGCAACCTCGACCGTCGGACTGAGGCGGCCCGGCGGCCCGGCGGCATGCAACGATGAACCGGCTCGCGATCTCCGACGGCGATCGTTTCACCCGGCTGGTCCGGCAATATGGCCGTCCAGCTTGCCCGCCGCGCCGGCCGTTCGTCTCAATCGGCGGCCGCCGTCATGGACAAGGCGCATCGTTCTGCACAGAGGATTGCCGTGCCATTGGCCGGCTACCTCGAGCCGGCTACCTCGGGCCGACTCCATCGGTGCGCTGTTCCAGCAGTCACGTTGCGGCTCATCGACACACTGATGCCGCGTACCTGGGGCACCGCCCGATCATGGCGCGTCGCGTACTGCGAACCGCGATCGCAACGGTGGATCAGCCCGTCCCTGCGAGCGACGTTCCCGTGAGCGGCGACATCCCCGCGGTCGGCGACGTTCTCGCCAGCGGCGGCGTTTCCGCGGAAACGTCCGCCGGCCGCTGGTCCGCCGGCCGCCGCTGGGCCGCCCGCCCGCGCTGCTGCTCGTTGAGCAGCCCCTCGACCGCGATGCTGTAATCGAGCCGTTCGCCGCACCAGCGGGTGACGGCGGTG
>JBFWQR010000120.1:0-24144 GCA_050249335.1 Lautropia sp. | reverse complement strand
GCCGATCTCGTTCGCGATCGCGATCAGCGCGCTGTCGTTCTTCCTGGTCGACGGCGGCATGCCGCTCAACATCTTCGTGCAGAAGATCGTCACGGTCACCGACTCGTATCCGCTGCTGGCGATCCCGTTCTTCGTGCTGGCCGGCGCGATCATGAACCGCGCCGGCATCACCCGGCGGCTGCTGGCGCTCGCCGATGCGCTGGTCGGCCACATGACCGGCGCGCTGGCCCAGATGTGCACGGTGCTGTCGACGTTCCTCGGCGGGCTGACCGCGTCCTCGAGCGCCGACGCCGCGATGCTGGCCAAGACGCTCGGCCCGGAGATGGTCAAGCACAACTACAGCCCGGCGTTCGCCGCGGTGATCACCTCGTGCGCGGCGATCATCACGTCGCTGATTCCGCCGTCGATCGGGCTGATCATCTACGGCTATGTCGCCGACGTCTCGATCGGGCGGCTGTTCATCGGCGGCATCATCCCGGGCCTGCTGATCGCCGCGACGCTGATGATCGTCACCTGGTGGATCTCGCGCCGCCGCGGCTACCTGCCGATGCGGCGCGAGTTCGCCGGCATGGGCGAGGTCGGCCGCTGCTTCAAGGACGCGGTCTGGGCGCTGTCGATCCCGGTGTTCATCATCGTCGGGATCCGCTACGGCATCTTCACGCCGACCGAGGCCGGCGCGATCACCGTGCTGTACGTGATCCTGGTCGGCCTGTTCGGCTACCGGACGCTGCGGCTCGCGGACCTGCCGGAGCTGCTCAAGGAGACCGCGCTCGACACCGCGTCGGTGATGCTGATGATCTGCGCCGCCTCGGTGTTCGGCTTCTACCTCGCCTGGGAGCGGATCCCGCCGCAGATGGCGAACTGGCTGGTGACCCTGACCAAGGATCCGGTGCTGCTGCTGCTCCTGATCAATGCGCTGCTGATCGTGCTCGGCACCGCGGTCGAGGGTACGTCGGCGCTGATCATCCTGACGCCGATCTTCGTGCCGATCCTGACCAAGCTCGGCATAGACCCGGTGCATTTCGGCATCGTGCTGGTGACCAACCTGACGATCGCCGGGGTGACGCCGCCGGTCGGGCAGATGATGTTCATCAGCTCCCAGGTGCTCAGGGTGCCGATGGACGACTACACGATCGAGGTGCTGCCGTTCCTCGGCGCGCTGATGGTGCTGCTGGTGATCCTGTCGCTGTTCCCGCAGCTGTCGATCTTCCTGCCCAACCTGGTGTTCGGGCCGTAGGATCGTTCGTCCCCGGAGGTCCGATGCAATTCGACGCGGCGGTGCTGCATGCGGTCGGTCAGCCGCTCGCGATCGAGCGGATCACGCTCGGCGAGCTGCAGCCGAACGACGTGCTGGTCGAGGTCCGCGCGAGCGGGCTCTGCCATACCGATCTCGAGGTGATGCAGGGCAGCCTCGGGTATCCGCTGCCGATCGTGCTCGGCCATGAGGGCGCCGGCGTGGTCGCGCGGGTCGGCACGGCGGTGACCCGGGTCGCGGTCGGCGACCATGTCGTCTGCTCGTGGAATCCGCACTGCGGCCACTGCTTCTACTGCGAGCGGGATCAGCCGATCCTCTGCGAGCCGTTCATCCGCCATCAGCCGGCCGGGCATCAGCTCGACGGCGGGTCGCGCTATACGCTCGGCGGCAGCAAGGTCCACCATTTCTCGGTGATGTCGTCGCACGCCGAGTACTGCGTCGTGCCCGAGAGCGGCGCGATCGCGGTGCCGCGGGCGATCCCGTTCGACGTCGCGTGCCTGATCGGCTGCGGCGTGATGACCGGCGTCGGCGCGGTATCGCGGCTGGCGCGGGTCGAGGCCGGCGCGCAGGTCGCGGTGATCGGCTGCGGCGCAGTCGGGCTCAACGCGATCCAGGCCGCCGCGTTCGAGCAGGCGGCGACGGTGATCGCGATCGATCGTGATCCGGCCAAGCTGGTCCGGGCCCGCGCGTTCGGCGCGACCGATCTGCTCGGTCCCGATTGCGCCGACGTGCCGGCCGCGGTCCGCGAGCTGACCGCCGGCCGCGGCGCCGACTACGTGTTCGAATGCGCCGGCGGCGAGGCGGCGCTGCAGACGATGTACGACGTGGTGCGGCCCGGCGGCCAGGCGGTGATCCTCGGCAAGGTCGCCGTCGACCGCAAGGTCTCGCTGCGCTTCGGCTCGATGATGGGCGAGAAGTGGGTGATCCGGTCCAGCTACGGCGGCGCGCGGCCGCGGCGCGACTTCCCGTGGCTCGCGCAGCGCTATCTCGACGGCAAGCTGATGCTGGACGAGCTGATTTCGCTCAGGCTGCCGCTGGCGCGGATCAACGAGGGCTTCGAGGCGATGAAGCGCAACGAGATCGTCCGCGCGGTCGTCACGTTCTGACGGCAATTCGATGCGCCATCCACCGCTCCAGCCGGGCTGGATCGACGCGCCGCACCGCAGCCTGGCGCTCGGCGACTTCGCGCTCGAGAGCGGCCAGGCGATCGCGGACTTCCGGCTGTCGTACGTGCTGCATGGGCGCGACGCGGTGCCGGTCGGGGCGGAGCAGGGCGTGCTCGCCGGGGCCGAGCGGGTCGTGGTCGCGTTGTCGGCGATCGCCAGCACCCATCACCGGCTCGACTTCCTGATCGGCGAGGCGCTGGCGCTCGATCCGCGCGACACCGTCGTGATCGCGATCGACGCGATCGGCAATGGCCTGACCACGTCGCCGTCGACATCGCTGCGGCAGCCGGGGCTGGCCTTTCCCGCATTCACGATCCGCGACATGGTCGCGAGCCAGGCGGCGCTGCTCGACCATCTCGGTGTCGACCGGCCGTGCGCGGTGATCGGTGCATCGATGGGCGGCATGCAGGCGCTGCAGTGGGCCGTGTCGCAGGCGCCGCGGCTGCGGGCGGTGGTCGCGATGACGCCGATGGCGCGGACCACGCCGTGGGCGGTCGCGATCAACGAGACCTCGCGGCGCGCGCTGCTCGCCGATCCGGCGATCCTGGCGCGCGGCCCCGGTGGACTGGAACCGTCCGGCCGCCCCGACGGCTGGGGCGCCTGGATCCCGCTGATGCAGCTGTTGTCGGGCCGTACGCCGGCACAGGTCGACGCCGCGTTCGGCTCCGGCGCCGAGGTGATCCGCTGGATCGAGGCGCGGACCGACTGGTGGCGCGACCAGCAGTACGCGGCGGTCGACTGGCTCTATCAGTCGCGCGCCTACGACGCGCACGATGTCGGCACCACCCCCGGTTTCGACGGCGACACCGACCGGGCGCTGGCGTCGATCACGGTGCCGGTGCTGATCGCGGCGCCGCCGCTCGATCTCTACAACCCGGCCGACGCCGCGCGGGCCGCGGCGGCGCGGATCCCGGGCGCGCGCTTCGTGGAGATCGCATCGCCGTGGGGGCATCAGGCGGCGGGGCCGGGCGATCCGGCCGCGGCTGCGCAGTTGAATCGGGAAATCCGCGGGTTCCTCGGTTGATGCCGGACCTGTTGATCGTCCTCGCGGCGCTCGGATTCCTGATGCTGGCGGCGTACCGCGGTTGCAGCGTGATCCTGTGCGCGCCGCTGGCGGCGATCGACACGCTGCCGCACAACGGCGCGGTGATCACGCTGCTGTCGGTCACCGGGCTCAGCCATCGGCAGTCGTATGGCGGTGGGCGCCGCTACATCTTGGACGGCAGCCAGGTGGCCAGGCCGGGGAACCAGTAGAGCAGCAGCACGGCGAACACCATGATGAAGAAGTAGGGCAGGCAGGCCACCGCGATCCAGGTGATCTCGCGCCGCGTCATGCCCTGCAGCACGAAGAGATTGAAGCCCACGGGTGGCGTGATCTGCGCCATCTCGACCACCAGCACGATGAAGATGCCGAACCAGATGAGATCGATGCCGGCGGCCGTGACGGTGGGCAGGATCACGCCCATGGTGAGCACGATCATGGAGATACCGTCGAGGAAGCAGCCGAGCACCATGTAGAAGACGGCCAGTGCGATCAGCAGCACGCCGGGTGTGAGGCCCAAGCTGCCGACCCATTCGGCCAGATGGCGCGGCAGGCCGATGTAGCCCATGGACAGCGTGAGGAACGCCGCGCCGGTCAGGATCAGCGCGATCATGCAGTACAGCCGCGTGGCGCCCAGCAGCGAATCGCGGAAGCTCTGCCAGTTGAGCGAGCCCTGCGAGGCCGAGAGGACGAGCGAGCCCACCACGCCGATGGCCGCCGCCTCGGTGGCGGTGGCGATGCCGCTGTAAATGGCGCCGATGACGCTGCCGATCAGCAGCACCACGGGAATCAGGTGACGCGCCTCGCGCAGCTTCCCGCCGAAGCTCAGGCTCGCGTCGGCGCTGGGCACCTTGTCGGGGTTGAGCAGCGCCCAGACCATGATGGCACCACTGAACATGCCGGCCAGCACGATGCCCGGAACGACGCCGGCGACGAAGAGCTTGGCGATGGACACCTCGGCCGCCACGCCGTAGACGATCATGATGATCGAGGGCGGGATCAGCAGGCCCAGCGTGCTCGCGCCGCCGAGCGAGCCGACGATCTTCTCGGGCGGGTAACCTCGGCGCGTGAGCTCGGGGATGGTCATCTTGCCGATAGTGGCGCAGGTGGCCGCCGACGAGCCCGAGACCGCCGCGAAGATGGTGCTGCCCAGGATATTGGTATGCAGCAGCCGCCCGGGCAGCGCGTTCACCCAGGGGGCGAGGCCCTGGAACATGCTCTCCGAGAGCTTGGTGCGGAACAGGATCTCGCCCATCCACACGAACAGCGGCAGCGCGGTCAGCGTCCAGCTGCTGGCCGAGCCCCAGATCGTGAGCGCCATCGCGTCGCCCGCGGGGCGCGCGGAGAACAGCCCCATGCCGATCCAGGCCACGCCCGCGAGCGTGAGGCCGATCCACACGCCGCTGCCCAGCAGCAGGAACAACGAGAGGATGAGCAATGAGGTGACGGCGAACTCATTCATGGCGCGTGTCTCCCTCGGCACGCGAGCGCAGGCCGCGCCATTCGAGAACCCAGTCGTCCAGCAGTGCGATGAGCAGCACCGTGCAACCCACGCTCATCAGGGTCTGCGGGATCCACAGCGGCGTGGCGTCGGCGGCGGTGGAGATGTCGTGAAAGATGCTGGACTGCCACACCAGCCGCCACGAGTACCAGGCGAGCGCGCCGCTCATAAGCACGGACACGGACAGCGCCCACAGTTCCAGCCCGCGCCGCGCGCCGCCGGTGAGCTTGCCGATGATGAGCGTGACGCGGATATGCTCGTTGCTCTTGAGCGTGTAGGCGAGCGCCAGGAAGCCGGCGCCGGCCATGGCGTAGCCGGCGTAGGCGTCGGTACCCGGTACGTAGAAGCCGGCGAGGCGGCTCACGATGGACAGCAGCACCATCACGAGCACGCCGATCATGAAGAGTGCAGCCAGCCAGCCGGCGCCCAGGTAGAGGCCGTCAAGCGTCTTTCGCATGCGAGGCCACCGGTCGCTTGCCTGCATTCGTCAGCGAAAGCCGACGGCCGGATCTCGCCGGCCAGTGCCTGGCCGCCCGGTATGGCGCGCCTGACCGCGAAGCTGGCAGGATTGACTTGAATTTCATCGTCGCTCCGGAAAGTTGAACGGATGACCGAAACGAGCAGCATAGTTGCAAAAGCCGGGCCAGGCCTGTCCGTGTTTCCCCGGAGGGCGGCATGAACCCGCGCAGATTGCCGCCAACGAGAAGGGCGTGCAGGAGCTGCGCAGGATGGTCGAGCAGTTCGGCCTGGACGCGGTGCAGGTCTACATGCGCTACGTGCAGGACAACGCCGAGGAATCGGTGCGCCGCGTGATCACGCGGCCAGGCCGAGATGGCCGCCGGCGATATCTTCCAGATCCACACGCCGGGCGGCGGGGGCTACGGCGTCTCATGAACTCCGACGAGACGGCCACGAGGGCTTTTCCGAAGTGACGTACCTCAGTCAGCCGTGATGCCCGCGCCCGCGATGACCTTTCGCCATTTGTCGGTCTCGTCGCGCAGATGCCTGGCGAAGGTCTCGGCATCGCTGCCGACGACGTCGGCGCCTTCGCGCGCGAGACGCTCCTGAATCTCCTTGCTCTTCAGCACGTCGACGATGTCGCGGTTGAGTCGATCGACGATCCGCGCCGGCACGCCGGCCGGTGTGAAGAAGCCGAACCAGGAATCGAACGCGTAGCTCGGCAAGCCGCTCTCGGCGATCGTGGGTAGATCGGGCAGCGTGTCGGATCGATGGGCTCCGGTGATACCGAGCGCCCGGATCTTGCCCGACTTCATGTGCGGCAGCACGGCCACCAGGTTGGCGAAGGTCATGTCGACCTGTCCGCCCATCACGTCGGCCACGGCAGGGGCACCGCCCTTGTACGGCACGTGCACGATGTCCACGCCGGCCACGGACTTGAACAGTTCCGCCGCGAGGTGGAACGGGCTGCCGACACCGGCCGATGCATAGGTCAGCTTGCCCGGGCGTGCCTTCGCCAGAGCGATCAACTCCTTGATATTGCGTGCCGGAACGGAATCGTGGACCACGAGAACATGCGGCACGCCGGCCACCAGTGTCACGGGCTGCAGGTCCTTGATCGGATCGTACGCGAGCGACTTGTAGAGGCTGGGGCTGGTCGCGAGAGTGATCGTCGCGAGCATGAGCGTGTGGGCATCGCCGTGCATCTGCGCGACTGCTGCCGCTCCGATGTTACCCGCCGCACCTGCCCGATTCTCGACGATGACGGGCTGGCCCCACCGCTGGCCGAGCCGCTCTCCGAGGGCGCGACCGAAGATGTCGGTACCGCCTCCCGGCGGCCAGGGGATGACGAGACGGACGGGTCTTTCGGGATAGGTGGCGGACGACGGCGCCTGCGCCAGGGCAGTGGACGATCCGAACGTCGCCGCGGCGCCGATGCCGCCGAGCCGAGCCAGCAATTGTCTCCGTTTCATGATGTCTCCTTCTCAAGTCCTGGTCGAAACTTCGACACCGAGCAACTTCGCAGCGTTTCCGGACAGATACGCATCCCGAGCCGAACCTTCCATTGCGAGGGAATGTGTGTCTTCGACGGTCTGGACGATCGGTCGCAGCGGGTAGGCCGATCCGTAGACGATCTGGTCGCGCAGCGCACCGTTGGCCGCTTCGATGTACGCTCGTCCGCCCGGCGCGAAGACGTACATGTCGGGCGACACGAAGAGATTGACGTGCTTGAACGCGACGCCCAGGATCTCCTGGACGTACGGGTAGCCGCCGTGGCCGAGAATGACCTGCAGGTCCGGGTATTTGGTGCACAGCCGGTCGACGTACTTCGCGTCGCTGCATTCGATGTCGGGCCCCGCATAAGGGCCCGACATCACGTTGACCGGGATGCCCAGTTCGATGCACTTCTCGTAGACCGGGTCGATGCGCGGGTCGTCCGGTGTCGACTTGAGCGCGCGACCGGGCTCGATGAAGATGCCGCGCAGGCCGAGCGAACGGATCGAACGCTCCGTTTCGGTGACTGCGTCGTGCGCCGTGTTGGAGACGTCGATGCCGGCGAAGCCGGCGATGCGCTCCGGATAGCGCTGCTGAAGATCCGCGATGCGCTCGTTCGGGATGAACGCCGCGTGGAATTGCTTGCCCATGAAGACTGCCGGACTGTTGCGGCCCTGAACCACGGCGATGGACACGCCGGCCTGATCCATTTCCTCGAAGAAGAGTTCCATCGAACCTTCCCGGAAGGCACGCGAGACTTCGCGCGCGCCGGTGCGGCGGCCGTGCCAGGTGATGCGCGGGAGGTCGAAGTACGCCCGGAACTCCGGCAGCGGCGGCCGGCATCGCATGTCGATGATCATCGTGTCTCCGGACGCAGGTCAGGCGATGCCGAGCAGCCGCGCGGCGTTGTCGTGCAGGATCTTGCGGCTGAGGACGGGATCGAGATCCCACTGGCGGAAGGTGTCGACGCTCTCCTTCAGCGGGCGGCTGGGATACGCGGTGCCGAACAGCAGCCGGTCCGTCAGGAAGAAGCGGGCAGCCTTGATGAATTCCTCGGCGCCCGGCGTGTCGACGTGGTTCAGATACAGGTCCGGCGACACATAGACGTTCTCGCGCAGGAACGCGACCTCGATCATCGGCATCACGTTCGGCCACGCTGCATGCGAGACGACGATCTTCAGTTTCGGGAAGTCCTTGGCGACGCGATACACGCTGCTCGGCGATCCGTACGACAGATCGTGTCCGGCCATGGCGGACAGGTAGCCGCTCAGCGTGATCGACATCGGCAGGCCCAGCGTCTGGCACCGCTCGTAAAGGGGGTACAGACGGCGATCGTCGGACCACATCGCCTCGAAGGTCGCCCCCGGCTCGATCGAGACGCCCCGGAAGGCCCGGTTCGCCGAGATACGCTCGATCTCCCTGACTCCCGCCTCGATATCGCGCAGGTCGATGCCGGCGAAGCCGACGAACCGGTCGGGATGGTCGGCCAATGCCTGCTCGATCTCCTGGTTGGGAACGATGCCGTGCGGCGGCGCGGACTGCCGGCCCATGATCACGCCGGTGGTGATCTCCGCCTCGTCCATCTCCGAGAGCAGATCGGCCATCGATTGCGTCCGGACCGACCGGGGGCGCGGGTAGCCGTGCCGGGTCGGATAGTAGGCGGTCCCTTCGGTGAACTGCGCGGTCGTTCGCCAGGACGGCAACGGCGGCCTGAGGCGCATGTCGATCGTCAAGATGGTCTCCTCGTGATGCTCACGCACCGGCGCCGGTCGCCACCGGCTTCGCCAGGGACTCGAGCACCGGCAACAGATGGGAGCGGAACAGATCGGGGTGCTCGGTCATCGGAAAGTGACCGAGGCCGCGCATCGTACGCACCCGCGCGCCGGGGATCAGGTCCGCGAGCCGTCGGGTGGAGGCGGGGTCCGCCGAATAGTCGTACTCGCCGGTCAGCAGGTGGACCGGGGTGCGCCGGGTGTCGATCTTCCCGGCCACGGCCGTGCCGTCGTACTCGACGCTGTAGAAGCGCAGATCGCCGGCATAGACGCCGAAGCCACCCTGGCTGTAATACCAGGTGGCCAGCGCGCGATGTCTCGCGGGGCTCGCCGGGCTCATCAGGCCCCGGACGTAGGCTTGGGCGTACGCCGACTGATTGACCTTCGGGTGACGCAGGTACGGATTGAGCCGCCCCGGTGAACGGTCCGGCGCCTCCAGCGCGATCACGCCGCGCAGCAGCTGCGGGTGCAGCGCCGCGAACGCGATCGCCGCGGCCGCGCCCATCGAACAGCCCATCAGCACGACCGGTTCGCCGACGATCTGGCGGATCACGCGTCCGATGCAGTCGATATACGCGGCCTGCGTCAGCGGGCGCGCCTGCAGTTCGGTTCCGATCGCTGGGAAGGAGCGCCCGTGCCCGGGCATGTCGAACGCCGTCATCGCCCAGCGTTCGCCGAGCTCCACGTCACTCAGCAAGTCGTGGAACTGGCGGCTGTCGGCGCCAGCCGTGTGCAGCATCAGCAGAGGAATGCCCCGGCCGGAGCGCTCGAAGTAGATGCGCAGGGCAGGGTGGCCCTGCAGATCACGGTAGCTGCCGGTAATCAGGGTCGGGTCACGCGCCACGCCGGTCGAGTTCACAGCCGGTGCCGGCGGACGCAGCAGCTCCAGCAGGCGTTCCAGCCCGTGCAGCGACTGGGCGAACAGCAGCGGATCGGCCGCGACATGGAAATCCGCGGTACAACGGATCAGTGCCGTGATCGACTGATAGCCTGGCTCGGGGCATGCGACCAGGGCGCGCGCCCACACGTGCGGCGGTGCCCTGAGCACGAGCTGCGGCGATCCAGGCGCGACATCGTCGGGCCGGGACGGCGGCAACGTCTGCAGCACTGTGTCCGAGCCGTCCGTGAAGGCCGCGAGGAGGTCCAGCCCTGCGGTGGCGGCCGCGAGTTCGGCGTCCCCCTCGAGGTGGCTCCGCGCGCGGGCGAAGGCATCGCGAAGCGCGCTCATCGGTACGGGCGTCGGCGCACGGAGCTCAAGCGGACCCCTTCCGCGCCGCGAATACCTCGCGGGCGGCTCGAAACGCGTCGATGCCGGCCGGTACCCCGCAATACACGGTCGCCTGCAGCAGGATCTCCACGATCTCGCTCTCCGTCACGCCGTTCCTCAGCGCGCCGTCGATATGCAGCCGCAACTCGTGCGGCCGATTCAGCGCCGTCAGCATCGCGAGATTGATCATGCTGCGGGCCTTGCGGTCCAGACCCGGGCGCGTCCATATGGCGCCCCAGCAGAACTGCGTGACGAGTTCCTGGAGCGGCTTATTGATGTCGTCCATGCGTGCCGTGGCTTGCTGAACGTAGTCGGCACCGAGCACTTCCCGGCGAATCTTCAGCCCGCGTTCATAGAGATCCTCGTCCATGGCTCCCACCCGCTTCAATTGCTGATATGATTGTACGACAAAATGACAAAGTCAAATCGAATGGTCATGGACCTTGCCGTCACGCCCACACCGGCGCTGATTCGTCGCCAGATCGAAGATCGGTTGCGCACGGCCATCCTGGACGGCCGCTTCCAGCCTGGCGATCGTCTGATCGAGCGCGATCTGTGCGAGCGTCTGAACGTCAGCCGGACGTCGTTGCGCGAGGCGCTGCGCCAGCTCGAATCGGAGGGGTTGATCGTCCTGGTCCCGTTCAGGGGACCTGTAGTGGCCGGGTTGACGCTCGAGGACGCCCGGCACATCTACCAAGTGCGCGAAATGCTGGAGGGATTCGCCTGCGGGGCCTTCGCCACCCTGGCGAGCGACGATCAGCGAGCGAGACTGGAAGACGCGTACGCGGAGTACGTCACCGCCGTCGGCGACGGCCGGCTGGATGCATTGCTGGACATCAAGGAGCGCTTCTACGCCGTACTACTGGAGGGGTGCGGAAACCCGATCGTCCGGGACATGTTCCGCCAGATCAACAACCGTGTGCGTTGGCTGCGGGGTACCTCGCTTTCGGCGCCTGCACGCCCCGCGGTGACGCGGACCGAACTCCGGAAAGTGCTCGACGCGATCGCCGTACGCGATGGCGCGCTGGCGCGGGCCACCGGGGAGGAGCACGTCCGCTCGGCAGCGAAAGTGGCGCTGGCCCTGATGGCTCGGCGCGACAGCCCGAATCATCGCGAATCCGGCTAGCGCCGGTAGATCCCCCCGGCGCGCTCGGCGAGCATCTTCTCCAGGTACGCGGCCGCTTCCGGCGCCATGTCCGCGCGCGGCCGCGGCTCGTGCTCAAAGTGCCCGAAGCGGTCGACGCCACGGACCAGGCTCGCGGTGTCCTTGGCGTCGACGATCTGTCGCGCCGATGGATGGATGTACCGTACGGCGAGGCCGATCCGCCGGTCGCCGCTGAGGTTGGCCGCCGAACCGTGCACGATCAGTTCGTGGTGCAGCGAGAACTGTCCGGGCGCCAGCGTCACGTCGACGGCCAGCGACTCGTCGACGGTCGCGGCGATCTCCTGGCCGCGGGTGAGCATGTTGGTGCTGTTCGGGACGTCCCTGTGGTCGAGCACCCGGCGGTGCGAACCGGGAATGACCCGCATGTTGCCGCTCTCCGGGGTACTCGGTGCGAGCGCGATCCATGCGGTCGCCATCTTGTCGCCTTCCAGCCCCCAGTACTGGGCGTCCTGGTGCCAGGAAACGAACTTGTGGTCGCCGGGATCCTTGATGAAGAAGGAGGTCGACCAGCAGAGGATGTCGGGTCCGATCAGCGATTCGACCTTGTCCAGCACCGGCTCCAGGCGCACGAGCTCCGCGGCGAAGGTGAGCACGATATGGGATTTCTGCCGCAGGATCCGGCCCGCTCTGGCGCCGTACTCGGCCTCGAAGGCCTCGATGCGGCCGCGGTACGAAGCCACCTCCTCGGCACTCAGTGCCGGAAAGGGGAACAGGTAGCCCTTTTCCTGATACTCGCGGACCTCGGACGGGCTCAGTCCGGCGGACTTGTGCGGACTGGCGGCGGTTGTCGGGCTCATTGCTTCGCTTTCGGCTGGATCTCGGCAGAGGGGCGCGCGTCGATCCGCGACGCGTCGCCGACGAATTCGGCGGAGCAATAGCGCCCGCCGTGAAACTGGGCGGCTACCGGATCCTCGGATGCGGGTTGCGCGAGGATCTCGGAGGCGAACGCTTCCGCGTCGTCTTCGGGCCGGTAGCCCAGGAAGTCGAGGCCGGCGTTGTGCCAGCGGCCGCGCGTGTTGCCCGACACGCCGTAGGCGACCAGGTAGTGGAAGTCGGGATGCTCGATGCAGCGGCGCACCAGCTGCGCCATGTCGCGATGGCTGATCCAGTTCATCAGCTCGCGCTCGGCCATCGGCCGGTCGGGCGTGCGGAAGGGGCCGATGCGCAGGCAGGCGACCGACAGGCCGTACTTGTCCGCATACATCCGTCCGAGGGCTTCGCCGAATACCTTCGACACGCCATAGCGCGAATCGGGCCGCGGCACGACGTCCGTGTCGATGTCGACGTCGCGGCGGTAGAAGCCGATCGCGTGGTTGGAGCTGGCGAACACCACCCGGCGGACCCCGGCGAGGCGCGCCGCCTCGAATACGTTATAGGTGCCGACGACGTTGGCCGCCAGGATGCGGTCCCAGTCGGCCTCGGTCGGAATCCCGGCCAGGTGCACGACGCAGTCGATGCCGGACAGCGCCGCGCGCAGCGCCTCGCGGTCGCCGATGTCGGCGCGGACGACGTCCTCGCCGGCGGCCGCCGGCTGCTGCGCGGCGATGTCGAGCAGACGCAGCAATCCGTACCGGCCGCCGAGCCGCTGCCGCAGCACGACACCGATCCGGCCCGCGGCCCCGGTGATCAGGACCTTGAGCTCGGCGGGGCGGTCGAAGGGCCGCACCTATTTTTCCAGAGAGACGTTGGCCTCGACGATGATGCGGCCGTAGCGCTTCGCCTCTCCTTGCACGAACTCGCGGAACTGCTCGGGCGTGTTGCCGGCGGGCTCGAATCCCATGCCGCGCAGCTTGGCCGAGGCCTCCGGATCGGCGAGCCACCGCTCGACCTCCTGGCTGAGCCGACCCAGGATCGCTGGCGGCGTGCCGGCGGGCGCGAAAAGCCCGAAGTAGTTCGAGACGTCGAAGCCGGAGAACGGTGCGTACTCCCCGAGCGCGGGAACGTCCGGCAGACTGGAGCTGCGGCTGGCGGAGGAGACCGCGATCGGTCGCGCCTTGCCGCTCTGGATGAAGGCTTGGGACGCTCCAATGCTGGCAAGGGTCATCGCCACGTGGCCGGCCGCGACATCGGCGAGCTGCGGCGCGACCCCTTTGTAGGGCACGTGGGCGATGCTCGTTCCGGCCATCTTGTTGATGAGCTCGCCACCGAGATGGTTGGCGTTCCCCGTGCCGCTCGAGGCATAGGAGATCGGATTGGCCTTCGCGTACTCGACCAGTTCCTTCGCATTGTGGATCGGGAGCCCCGGATGGACGGTCAGGACGTTGGGCACCTTCACGACCAGGCTGATCGGTGCCAGGTCCTTCTCCCAGCTGTAGTCCATGTCCTTGTGCAGCAGCGGATTGACGGCCATGGAGCTGTCGGCCATGAGCAGCGTGTAGCCGTCGGGCGCCGCTCGCACCGCCGCGCGCGTCGCGATCATGGTGGCGGCGCCGGGCATGTTCTCGACGACCACCCCCTGGCCCAGTGTCTTGCGCAGCGCCTCCGCCAGCATCCGCGCCGTGATGTCCACGCCGCCGCCGGCCGCGAAGGGTACGAGGATGCGCAGCGGCCTGGCCGGATAGGCGGTCTGCGCCGAGGCGGACGCGACGAGGAACAGGCCGAGCGCCGCGGCGAGGCATCGGCGCAGCAAGGGGATGGTCTGACGGTTCACGGGGTCTCCTCACCGGTGGTGGTTTTCATGAGCAGTGCGTCGAGGGCTGCCGCAATCGGGCGGGGGGTCTCGAACGGCGTGAAGTGGCGGGCCGCCGGGAGTACGGAGAGGCTGGCGCCTTCGATGCGTGCCGCGAGGTCGGCGGCCATGGCGGGCGGGGTGGCGCGGTCGTGCTCGCCGACCAGGACCGCGGCGGGGCCGCGGTAGCGCGAGATCGTTTCCCGTTCGTCCGCCGCGCCGAGCATCCGGCAGGCGGCCGCGTAGGCCCGGAGATCGTTGCGCAGGAAGACGTCGATCGCCTCGGCCAGCACGGCCGGGTCCGAGTCGACGAACGGCTCGCTGAACCAGCGCTCGCGCTGGAACGGAATCAGTGCGGCCAGGCCCTCGCTGCCCGCCTTGGTGGCACGCGCTTGCCAGGCGCTCGCCGCGTCGGCGCCGTACCAGGCGGTCGTATCCACGAGCAGCAGGCCGGCGACCCGATCGGGCCAGCGCCCCGCGAAGGCCTGCGCGACCATGCCGCCCATGCTGCATCCGCCGAGGATCAGGGGGCCGGCATCGAGCGCGTCCGCGACCTGGCGCACGTCGTCGGCCAGCCGCTGCGTCGTGTAGGGTCCCGCGGGCTTGCCGGACCGGCCGTGTCCACGGCAGTCGACCGCCAGTACCCGCGCCGCCCCGCGGAGCGCGTGTGCGACGCGCGACCACATGCTGCCGTCCATGGCCAGGGCATGGATCAGGATGACGACCGGTACGGACGGCGCACCGGCCCGCAGTTCGCGGACCGCGATCGGGCAACCGTCATCCGTATGGATGACGTGGGTCGGGTCAGGCGGCATCGCCGGAGTGTAGGAAGCCGGGGTGTATCATCAAAGCGATTTATTCAGATCAATTGATCTCTCTAGACGATCAATGTCGCGATGGTCCGCCGGATCAATCTGAACCACCTCGTCGCGCTGATCGCCGTCGCCGATGCCGCCGGCTTCCGGGCTGCGGCCGACCGCCTCCATCTGACGCAGTCGGCAGTGAGCAGCCAGATCCGCGCGCTGGAGGAGCGGCTGGGCGTGTCGCTGTTCCACCGCACGACGCGTTCGGTCAGGCTCACCGCGGAAGGCCGGCGCCTCTACACGGTGGCGCGCCGAACCGATCGGGAGATCGGTCACGTGATCGAGGACCTGCGCGCGAGCGCCGCGCTGGATCGCGGCCGGGTGGAGATCGCCAGCGCCGGCTCGGTCGCGGCTTCCCTGCTGCCCGAGGCGATCGCCGCGTTCCGGTTGCGCTATCCGGGCATCGCCTTCAAGGTGCAGGATATCGATTCCACCCGAGTGCTCGTGCTGGTGCAGAGCGAGGAGGTCGATCTCGGCATCCTGTCGTCGCTCGGACCGCAGCGCGGCGTCAGGACCGAGCCGCTGCTGCGGGACGTGTTCGTCGCCGTCGTGCCGGCGACGGATCATCCGCTCAGCCGGCGGGCGGTCGTCACGCTCGAGGAGTTGTCGCGCTTTCCGCTGCTGCTGAATCCTCCGGGTGCCGTGTTGCGCGACATGGTCGATCGCGCGCTGCGGGCGGCGGGTCTCGACGTCGCCCCGCTGCACGAGGCCTTCAGCGGCCTCACGCTGGTGGCGATGGTCGGTCACGGGCTGGGGGTGACGGTGCTTCCCACCCTGTCGCTGCGGGGTCTCGACCTGTCGCGCTGCCGCGTCCTGCAGCTGCGCCGGCCGTTCGGCCGGCAGATCGTCGTGGCGCGCCCGTCGGCGCGTTCGCCGTCCCCCGCGACGAAGGCGTTCCTGCACTTCATCCGGCAGCGGACCGCCTCCTCGACGGGTGGCTGGCGGGCGAACGCGGTGCCGGCGGCGCGTGCCCGCCTGCCTGGCGGCGGCGCGCGGCCTTGATCGACCAGGTCGCGGGCGAGCGCCGGCGAACACCTGGAGACGATATCAGCGCAGCGCCAGCTATCGGCGCAGCGCCAGCGGCTGGCCGGCCGGCCCGTCGGCCAGCATCGACGGCGCCAGCATGCTGCGCGGATCGATCGCGGTCTCGCCGCGGCGGATCTCGTAGTGGACGTGCGGCCCGGTCGAGTGGCCGGTGCTGCCCAGCAGCGCGATCAGGGTTCCGGCCTGGACCCGGTCGCCAACGACGACCTTCAGCTCGCTGTTGTGCGCATAGAGGGTGGTGAGCCCGTTGCCGTGGCGCAGGATCACGGCATTGCCGTAGCCCGACATTCGGTTGCCCGCGTAGATCACGTCGCCGGCGGCCGTCGCGTAGACCGGCTCGCCGGTGCGTGCGGCGATGTCGATTCCATGATGCCGGCGACCCCAGCGCGATCCGTATTCGGAGCTGACGATCCCGGCATCGACGGGCCAGCGCCAACCACTGACGGCCGGCGTGGTGGTCGACGGCGCCTCGGTCACTGCCACCACCCCCGGTGCGAATGCGCCCGAGGCCGCCGTGCCCGCCTGCGGATCGATGCTGCGCGTCACGCGTGTCCCGGCGGCGGCAGTCTTGCCCCGTGCCGCCGAATCGGCCGTCGCAGTCGCCGCTCCGGATTGACGCAGGAAGGCGAGCAGCGCGGCCTCGCTGTGCCCGGCCGCGTCATGGAAGGTCTTCAGCGTGTCCTTTTCCTGCAGATACTGCTTCATCCGCTGTGCCGCCTGGGCCGAGGTGTGGCCGAGAAAGGCCGCCGCTGGCGTCACGGCCTCGCGAATGCGCGCGGCTGCCGTCTTCATGTCGGCGGCCACGCGCTCGCGTTCGATCGGGGTACAGCCGACCGCGGCCCCGGCCGCGAGCAGGCCGCCGAGCACGACCCGGCGCAGTTGCGCGACCCGCATCGCTGAGCGACGGCGGACGGCGATGACCGATCGGGGCGTGACCGCGCGCGACGTGACGGGTGACATGACCAGCCTCACCGGAAACGCCGCCGGGCATCACCCTCGGGCCGAGGGTGCCGGCGCTGGCGAAGTAGTATAGGGTGCCTCACCGTCGACAGCCATGACCCAGCCCCCCGTTCCCCATGAGATCGATGCGGGGTCGAGCATTCTGAATCTCGCTGCGACGCTGGCCTTACGCTTCGGCGCGGCGGCCGGCGCGCCGCTGCTGGCGGGGCACGCGCCGTTGCAGTCCGTGCTGGCCGCAACGCGTTCCGTCGTGCTGGTGGTCTTCGACGGCCTGGGTGAGCGGCAGCTGAGCGAGCATGCCGGCCGCGGCGCGCTCGCCGATTGCCGCCTCGGCAGCTTGAGCTCGGTGTTTCCGTCGGCCACCGCGCCGGCGATGACCTCGTTGGCCACCGCATTGCCGCCCGCGCAGCACGGCACCCCGGGGTGGCTGATGTGGTCCGAGGCCGATGGCGAAATCGTGCGCTGCCTGCCGATGGACGTACGCGGCCAACCCGATCGACCCGTGAGCGCCGCTTCGCTATGGCGCTGGCAGCCCTGGAGCGCGGCGTTGCGGCTGCCGGTCGTGTCGCTGCTGCCGCGCGCCATCTCCGAATCGACGTATTCCCGATACGCCTACTCGGCAGGCCGGCGCATCGGCTACGAGCACACGGACGACGTGCCGCAGAGAATCGCCGAGCTGCTCGGCGCGACTATCGACGGCGCGTACATCTTCGTCTATCTGCCGCATTTCGATGCCGCCAGTCATGAGTTCGGCTGGCGCAGCGAGCGCGCCGAGCGAACGGTGCTCCGGTTCGATCGCTGGTTCGCGCGGCTGATCGACGCTTTGCGCGACTGCGACGCGCTGGTGCTGGCGACCGCCGATCACGGCTTCATCGATGTTCCCGAGCGCCAGCAGCTGCGGCTCGAAGCGCTGCCCGAGATCGCCGCCTGCCTGGCGCGGCCGCTGGCCGGCGAGCCGCGGGTGCCGTTCTGCCAGGTGCTGCCGCGATCGCATGATGTTTTCGCCGAGCGCGTGCGTGAGGCCACCCACGGCGAGTTCGAGGCTTACCGCAGCGAGGCCCTGCTGACGGCCGGCTGGTTCGGCCGCCCGGATCAGGCGGTCGCCTCATCGATCGCCGGGCGGCTCGGGACGCACGTGCTGCTGCCGCGCGGCGGCGCCACCCTGATCGACCAGGTCGAGGGCGAGCGCCCGCTGTCGTTCATCGGCATGCACGGTGGACCGAGCGCCGATGAGATGCAGGTGCCCTTGATCGCTGCCTATCTCGGCCGAGCGCTTGCCTGAGGCGACGATACCGGCCGACGCGCGGCGCGCCCCGGCGTGCTAGCGCGCCGCGAACCCGAGCTCGCCCAGGACCTGTCCGGTCGTACGGACGCAGCCGAAGAGCCGGCCGAAATTGCGTAGCGCGGCGTCGTGCAGGTCCGCATGGGTCGCCGCGCAGGCGTCCTCCACCAGGGTCACGCGATAGCCGCGGTCCGCTGCCTCGCGTGCGGTCGACTCGACGCACATGTTGGTCGACACGCCGCACAGATAGAGCTGCCCGCAGCCAAGCGCCCGCAGCAGACTGTCGATGCCGGTGGACGCGAACGCGCCGATCGTGGTCTTGCGGACCATGTGATCGCCGGGCACCGGCTTCACCGCGTCGAGCACGTCGTGCTCCCGGCTGCCGACGTGGTTGCGGAATTCCCGGAAGACCAGTCGCATATGGGCCGGCGCGTCGGCCGCGTCCGGCGCGGCTGCGCCGATCGTCACGTGGACCACCGGCCGGCCAGCCGCTCGGAAGGCCTGCGCCAGCCCGGCGGCGTAGGGCAGGACCAGCCGTTCGATCCGATCGAACCGGTAGTCGGTCAGGCGCGATCCCTCTGCCTTCATCTTTCGGCCGAGCGCCCCGTCCCGGGCGCCGGTCGCGCGCTGCAGGTCGATCAGCAGCAGCGCGCTGGCGGCTGCGTCGGGCGCCAGCCGCGGCACGAAGGCGCCAAGATAGTCGTTCACGGGGTCTCCGGCAGACGCATCGGTCATGACGGCATGCTTCTCGTCCGCCGACCGCGCCGGGCTAGCGGAGGATGCCGCGCAGCGGCTTCAGGAACTCGTTCATCGCGACCTGGAACAGGAAGTTTGCACCCTGCACCAGGATCATCCGGACGCCGCGCTCGTGCAGCAGGCGGATGCGCTTCTGCAGTTCCTCCAGCGAGTACGCGTAGCTGGTGTTGGCGCCGACCACGACGCCGTGCTGGCGGGCCAGCGCCACCGCCCGGTCGAGCCGGTCCCACAGCATCGGGTGGTACCAGTCCGGCGCCTGCTGTCCGGTCAGCACGCGGGAGGAATCCGTCATCGCGACCCGGACGATCTTGACTGCCGGCGCCCGGATGATGTCATCCAGCTCGGCCAGCGCCCCTTCGCTCTCGATCAGCGGCATCACGAACGTTTCCTGACTCTGCACCTCGTGCTTTGACGTCCATTCCTCGTAGTCCTTGTAATAGTGGATGATCATCACTTTCCGGTGCCAGTCCTTGCCGGCTTCCAGGCACTCGTCCGCTTCCCGCTTGCCGGAGATCGATACGGTCACGAACTGCGCGCCGACACCCAGCGCCCGGGTGACGTCGACCGCGAGGCGGGAATCGTAGCCATGCCAGGGGTTGGACTGGATCCGCACCACCGGCGTGATCCCGGCGCCTTCGCCGGCCCGGATCAGTTCCTCCGTCCTGCTCCAGTCGTTGGCGCTGAACATCTGATCGACCAGGAAGTAGTCGAAGCCCAGGTATGCGCACAGCTCGACCATGTCGGGCGAGTTGACGTACAGACCGAGCGCGGTACCGCCGCTGCGGATCTTGTCCAGCAAAGGACTTCGGGCCATGGCGGGAATGCTCCTCGGTTCAGACGGATCGGGCGCCGATGCGCGCGGGCTCGGACTCGGGTTCGGACGCGCGCCGCGGTCTCATTCGAGCTTCAGGCCGGCGTCGGCGACGACCTTGCCCCATTTGCGCAGCTCGGACACGATGAAGGCCGAGAACTCGGACGGCGTGCCGGTCTCGAGCTCGAAGCCGGCGCCGGAGAAGCGTTCTGCGATCTCCGGAGTCCTGAGCGCTTGCTGGATCGCCGTCCGGACCGCCGCGTTCAGCGTGGCGACGACGTCCGGCGGCGTGCCCGCGGGCGCGAGCAGGCCGAACCACGACGTGTACTCGTAGCCCGGCAGGAACTCCCCGATCGGCGCCCAGTCCGGCACTGCCGGCAGCCGGTGCGGACCGGTCACGCCGAGCACCCGCAGCCTGCCGGCCTTCACGTGCGGCACGACGTTGATGACCGGCATGAAGCCGACCTGGACATGGCCGCCGACCAGGTCGTTCAGCGCCGGACCGCTGCCCTTGTACGGCACGTGCAGCATCGGCGCGCCGGTCATCGTCTTGAACAGCTCGGCCGCGAGGTGCGGCCCGGTTCCCGCGCCGCCGGACGCGTAGCTCAGTGGTCTGGGCTGGGCTTTCGCGTAGGCGACGAACTCGGCCAGCGTCCAGCTCGGTACCGACGGGTGCAGGGCCAGCGCCAGCTGCGACGATGCCACCCGCGAGATCGGCGCGAAATCCTTGACCGGATCGAACGGCAGGTTCGGGTAGAGGGCAGGGTTGATCGCCATGGTCCCGCTGTATCCCATGATCAGCGTATAGCCGTCCGGCGGCGACTTGGCCGCGACCTCCATGCCGATGTTGCCGCCTGCGCCGGGCCGGTTGTCGATGACGAACGGCTGCCCGAGGATCTGCGGCAGCAGCTGGCTCAGGAGCCGCGACAGCAGGTCGCTGCTGCCCGACGGCGCGAACGGATCGATCATCCGGATCGGCTTGGCCGGATAGGTCTGTCCCCAGGCCGGCCGCGGACGCCCGGCCAGCAGCGCGGGCAGCACGGCCGCCGCCGCGGCGCCTCCGAACGTCGAGAGGTGGCGGCGCCTGGCTGGGGAGTTCATGGTCGTCTCGCTCCGGGAATACTCCCGAAGAGTCTAGCGTCCGGTGTTCCCGCGCGTGCCGCTGCGATGCGCCGAACTCCCACGGGTTGGGAGATTCACGCGGCCCGGCGCCATCCCGCGGCGCGACATCACGGGCTGGACGGCCGCCCGGATGATCTCGATCAGGGCGGCGATCCGTGCATCGTCCATCCGCGACGACGCGGCGCAGATCGAAATCGCGCCGTGAGTCCCGGAGCCCGGATCGACGATCGGCACGGCGAGCGCTCGCACGTTCAGGCTCGGTCGGGCATGCAGCGCATGGCCGTTGCGCTGCGTCTCGAGCGCCCTGGCGTACGCCTCGCTCGACTCCGTCGCGCTGTACGCCTTCAGCGAGCCGGACTTCAACGCGAGAATCCGGCGGATCTCCGCCGCCGGGCTCAGCGACAGGATCGCGCTGCCGACGCAGCCGAAGCCGAGCGGCCGACGGTCGCCGACCCGCACGGTATAGGCCGTGGTCGCCTGCGGTCCCTCGGCCCGGTCCACGCAGACGCTCTCGACGTGGCTGCGCACCGACAGGAAGACCACGTCGCGGGTTTCGTCCGCGATCGACCGCAGCACCGGTCGCCAGACTTCGACCAGCTTGAACCGGCGCGCCGCGCCCAGCCCCAGTTCGAACGCCAGCGGGCCGAGCACGTACCGGTTGCCCGGCTGCTTGAACGCGACCAGGTTCTCGTAGAGCAGGCACTGCAGCACCCGGTGCGCGGTCGAGCGCTCGAGCCGCAGATTCCGGGAGAGATCGACGAGGCGGATGCCCTGCCGATCGTAGATGCCGATCTCCCTCAGTACATCGACCGCGCGGCTGATGCTGGCGGTGCCCTGCGGCGGCCTCGGCGCCTGCCGAAGGGTGGTCGATCCTGTCTCCATCTGACCCGTCTCCGCTGTGGATCGCTGCGGGAAACGGAAATTCTACGGTCGCGTCGGGACGATCGCGGTGCAGCGTCCGGCCTGCGTGCCTTTCGCTATCGGCCAGCAGTCAGGGCCAGCCTAGACATCTCGGCGACGAGCAGATCGAGGTCCTCGTAGCGGGTCCGGTGGTTGCAGATCGCCGCGCGCAGGCAATGCCGGCCGCCGATCGTCGTATCCGACAGGGCTGCCAGCCCGTTCTCCTGAAGCCGGATCATGATCTCGGTGTTCAGCGCCTTCAATGCGTCCTCGGTCTGGCCGACGGGCGCATGGCGGAAGCAGACGATGTTCAGTTCGGGCTCGGTCACGAGTTCCAGCGATGCATTCGCACGCACCAGATCGGCGAGATAGCGCGCCTGTGCGATGTTCTGGTCGATGAGCCGCCCGAACTTCGCGGTGCCGTGCTCCATCAACGCCATCCAGACCTTGAGCGCACCGAAGCCGCGGCTGGTCTGGAGGCCGTATTCGTGCAGCCACTCGCCGGATGCGATGCCGCGCACGGTGCCTTTCAGATATTCCGGCGACACTGCAAAGGCCTGCCGATGCCGGTTCCGGTCGCGCACGAGCGCACACCCGACCTCGAACGGCGCATGCAGCCACTTGTGCGGGTCGAGTGCGACCGAATCGGCCCGTTCGATACCCCTGACGCGCCACGCGTTTTCGGGCGCGATCGAAACCAGCGCGCCGATGCAGCCGTCGACATGGAACCACAGTCCTTCCTCGGCCGCGATATCGGCAAGGAGACTCAAGGGATCGATCGAACCGGCATTGACGGTGCCGGCCGTGCCGATGATGCATGCGGGCTGGAAGCCCGCCGCCCGATCCTCGCGGATCGCCGCGCGCAGGGCGGTGGTATCGATGCGGAACGCAGCGTCGGTCGCGATGCGGCGCAGCGCCTTGTTGCCGAGGCCCAGCGTCTCGACGGCCTTGCGATGGCAGGAATGGATCTGGTCGGAGCCGTAGAAGCGGAGCGGCCGTGCCAGCGCGGCCAAGCCGTCCTCGCGCAGATCCACGCCCGCCATGGCGTTGCGGGCCACCGTGAGGCCGATGAGGTTGGCGACCGACCCGCCATTGACCAGCGTGCCGCTGGCGGTCGGCGGCATGCCGACCATCTCGCCCAGCCACCCGACCACCTGCTGATCCACCAGCGCGGCGGCGTGGCTGCCGCCGCCGAGATTGGACCCCTGAACAGCGGCGAGGAAATCGCCGAGCGCGCCGGTGAAATTGCCCGCGCCCATGTACCACGACCAGAAGCGCGGATGGATGTTGCCCATCGGATAGGCGAGCACGGTGCGCCGCACGACCGCATACACCTCCTCCAGCGGCGTCGGCATCTCGGGTGCCGCCCCCCGGAAAGCCGCCTCGACGTCTTCCGGCAGGGGCCGCCATACCGGACGGTCGCGTACGGCGCTCACGTACTCGACCGCATCGTTCACGATCCGATGGGCCAGCTCCGCAACGCGCGGCCAGTCCGGCGGGTCGAGCGTCTCG
The DNA here is from genome assembly GCA_050249335.1 of Lautropia sp. GTDB lineage: Bacteria > Pseudomonadota > Gammaproteobacteria > Burkholderiales > Burkholderiaceae_E > Lautropia. The sequence goes on along the minus strand of JBFWQR010000120.1, from coordinate 1,105 downwards.
GCCGGCTGTCCGGCCGCCGGCCCGGCGAGACTCGGGAGCGCCATGGCCGCCTGCTACTGCGCCGGCAGCTGGAAGCCGGGCGTCGAGCGCGACAGCGCCGATTCCTCCTCGTCCATGTCGGCCGGGATGGTCTCGAACATCGGTGTCGAGAGATAGCGCTCGCCGGTGTCGGGCAGCATGCACAGGACGACCGAGCCGGCCGGCGCCTTTTCGGCCACCTGCCGCGCGACGCCGAAGCTCGCACCGCCCGAGATACCGGTGAAGATGCCTTCCTTCTGCGCCAGCGCCCGCGCCCATTCGATGGCCTTGGGGCCGGCGATGGGCACGACCTCGTCGAAGTATTTCCCGTCGATCGCCTCCTGCAGCACCTCGGGGATGAAATCCGGCGTCCAGCCCTGGATCGGATGCGGCTCGAAAGCCGGATGGCTCGCGGCGGGCGCACCGTCCTGACCGCGCTCCTGCGCCTGGCCGCTGCCGACGAGCTGTGCATTGGCCGGCTCGGCGAGCACGATCCTGGTCTCCGGCCGCTCGCGGCGCAGGACGCGACCGACGCCGGTCGCAGTGCCGCCGGTACCGTAGCCGGTGACGAACCAGTCCAGCCGCGAGCCGGCGAAGTCGTTGACGATCTCGCGCCCGGTGGTCATCTCGTGGATCGTCGCGTTGGCCTTGGTCTCGAACTGCCGGGCGAGGAACCAGCCGTTCTTCTGCGCCAGCTCGACCGCCTTCAGGTACATGCCGAGGCCCTTCTGCGCGCGCGGCGTGAGCACCACTTTCGCGCCCAGCATCCGCATCAGCCGGCGACGCTCGACCGAGAAGCTGTCGGCCATGGTGACGACCAGCGGATAGCCCTTCTGGGCGCACACCATGGCGAGCCCGATCCCGGTGTTGCCGCTGGTGGCCTCGACCACCGTCTGTCCGGGCTTGAGGGCGCCGCTTCTCTCGGCCTCTTCGATGATGGCGACCGCGAGCCGGTCCTTGACCGAGGCTGCCGGATTGAAGAATTCCGCCTTGACGTAGATGGTCCGCCCCGCGACGCCGAGATGGTTGACGCGGATCGCCGGCGTGTCGCCGATCGTCTCCACCACGCTGTCGAACAATCGGCCGC
>JBFWQR010000119.1:0-24198 GCA_050249335.1 Lautropia sp. | reverse complement strand
CGTGGGCGAGCCAGCAGATCGCCGAGCTGCGGCAGCGGTTCTCGCAGCGCGAGGACGTCTCGCAGGTCGCGCCGGGGCAGTTCCGCGAGTCGCGCGGCTCGAACCGGGTGTTCTTCGTCGAGTCGGTCAGCAAGGATCAGACCGAGGTCACCAACGTGTTCGTGGTCCAGCGCGACGGCACCCGGATGATCGTGGTCGCCTCGCATGGCGGCCGGGTCCAGGTCGAGCCCAACGGCGACCGGTTCCTGGTGCTGCAGGACGGCCGTCGCTACGACGGCAACTGGGGCGGCGCCGAATACTCGCTGATGGAGTTCGAGCGCTACGGCGTGCGGCTCGAGAGCACCGCGGCACCGGCGGTGGTCGACAACACCCGCGGGCTGACCACGCCAGATCTGCTGCGCGATCTGAATGCCGCCAACCTCGGCGAGCTGGCGCACCGGATCGGGTTGCCGGTCTCGGTGATCGTGATCGCGCTGCTGGCGATTCCGCTCGCGTTCGTCAATCCGCGGCTCGGCCGATCGCTGAACATCGTGATGGGGCTGCTGATCTATTTCACCTATACCAACTTCAATGGCCTGATGCGGTCGTGGATCGCACAGGAAAAGGTCGGCTTCGGCGTCGGCGTCTGGGTCACCCACGCGATCGTGCTCGGCATCGCATTCCACATGTTCCGGCGCCGGATGACGCTGCCGCAGCTGTCGCTCGGCCGGGTGCTGGCGCTGCTGCGGCGGGCGGTGCGCGGCAGCGCCACGCGGCCGCAGCCCGGCTGAGGAAACCGACATGGGCTCGATGACATGCGCCTGATCGGCGGCTACATGATCCGCGAGATCTCGCTCGGGATCCTCGCGGTGCTGGTCGGCTTTCTCGCGCTGTTCGCATTCTTCGACCTGATCAACGAGCTCGAGGATATCGGCCGCGGCGGCTACCGGCTGCAGCATGCGGTGCTCTACGTGCTGCTCGGGCTGCCGAGCCATGTCTACGAGCTGATGCCGGTCGCGGCGCTGATCGGCTGCATCTACGCACTGGCGCTGTTCGCGCAGAATTCCGAGTTCACCGCCATGCGCGCGGCCGGCATGAGCCGGTATCTCGCGCTGCGCAGCGTGATCGGCGTCGGCGTCGTGCTGGCGATCCTGACCGCGCTCGCCGGCGAGTGGGTCGCGCCGGTCGCCGAGCAGCTGGCGCAGCGGCTGCGGCTCAACGTGCTCGGATCGAGTCAGGGCGGCACGTTCCGTTCCGGCATCTGGCTCAAGGACAGCGTCCGCGACAGCAACGGCCAGCCGCTGCGGCTGCGCTTCGTCAACATCGGCAATCTGGATCCCGGCGGCCGGCTCGAGCGGCTGGAGATCCACGAGTTCGACCCCGGCTTCCGGTTGAGCTCGGTGACCCGCGCCGAATCGGCGACCTACGTGCCGGCCGCGGCTGCCAGCGGCGGCGCGAGCGGCTGGCGGCTCACCGGCGTCGAGCAGACGCGTTTCGAGATCGGCCCCGGCGCCGGGGGCCTCGACGTGATGCGGGCGCACGTCGACCGGATGGCCGAGATGAACTGGCCGTCCGAGCTCAATCCCGGCATCCTCGCGGTGCTGTCGATCGCGCCGGACCGGATGTCGGCCTGGTCGCTCTGGCGCTATACCCGCCATTTGCGCGACAACGGCCAGAACGCCAGCCGCTACGAACTCGCGCTCTGGAAGAAGATCGTCTATCCGGTCGCGATCGTCGTGATGCTGATGCTGGCGCTGCCGTTCGGCTATCTGCAGGCGCGCGCCGGCGGCATCGGCCTGAAGCTGTTCCTCGGCATCATGCTCGGCGTCGGCTTTTATTTCATGAACGGCCTGTTCTCCAACCTGGGCTTGCTGAACACCTGGCCGCCGTGGCTGGCGGTCAGTATTCCGTCGCTGGTCGCGTTCGCGCTGGCGCTGACGATGCTGAGCCGGGTCGGGCGCTCGTACTGACTGCCGGCCGCGGTCCGACCGCTGCGCCGGTGGTCCGGCCGATCGCGCGCCGCTGCGAGATTCGGCCCGCAGGCGGCGGTCGCTCGCTAAGGGAAATCGCCAAGGGGCTCGCTAAGGGAAACTCCTAGGCGGCCGGGATGGACCGCCGCTAACCGGTTGGTTACTATCCGTTCCACCAAAGGTACCGCACCTCGTTCGGTGATCCGGATCTGCGTGCGGTGCTTGTTGAGGAGGAGGAGAGGCAGCTCACGCTGCCATTGAGGCGCACCCCACCGTGCGCCTTTTCTTTTGGTCGTGGCATAGTTCCGTCTCTGACCGCCTGCCCCGGTGCGCCGCGGCGGCATACGCGGGAAACATCGAGGAGATTGCCATGGCCGACGACCGGTCCACTGCCGCATTCGTCCCGGTTCACGGGCTGCATCATTTTGCCTGGCGCTGCCGCGATGCCGAGGAGACGCGCCGGTTCTACGAGGACCTGCTGGGCCTGCCGCTCGCGCACCTCATCGAGGTCGACCATGTGCCGTCGACCGGTGAGTACTGCCCGTACGTTCATCTGTTCTTCGAGATGACCGACGGCTCGTTCATCGCGTTCTTCGATCTCGGCGACGATGTGGCCAGCGATCCGAGTCCGAACACGCCGTCGTGGGTCAATCATCTGGCGCTGCGGGTGCAGACGCCGGAGCAGGTCCGTGAAGCCAAGGCGCGGCTCGAGGCCGCCGGCATCGACGTGGTCGGCGTCACCGACCACGGCTTCATCCAGTCGATCTATTTTTTCGATCCGAACGGCATCCGGCTGGAACTGACGACGCAGCCCGGCGAAACGCCGCGTACGCCGGCGGCGCGGCAAGCAGTGCGCGCCCGGCTCGACGCCTGGACCGCCCGCAAGAACGACCTGCGCGAGAGCGGCGCGATCAAGCCGTCGCAGCAGAGAATCATCCGGTCGCACAGCGATCCGGCCTACCGATGAGTGCTGCCACGGCGGCATCACCGGATATCCGACGATGACCACTCCGACCATCAGCGACACCGGTACCGGCTACCAGCTGCCGGTCTATCCGTTCCGGCTGCCGCCGGAACTCGAACCCGAGGGCTCGGCGGCGCGCGACCGGGCGCGGCAGACGATCCATCCGCTGGTGATCATCGGCGGCGGCCTGGCGGGGCTGACCGCCGCCTGCGACTGCGCGTCGCGCGGGCTGCCGGCGATCGTGCTCGACGAGGACGACACCATCGGCGTGCGCGGCGCGTCGTCGCGCGGCATCTGCTATTCGCAGCGCACGCTCGAGATCCTGGCGCGTTTCGGCGTCTACCCGCGGGTCCGCGACAAGGGGATCCAGTGGTTCGAAGGCCGCACGCTCGCCGGCCGCGACGAGGTCTACCACTTCGACCTGGCCAAGCAGCCGGCGCTCAGCCATTCGGCGCAACCGGCGTTCATCAACATCCAGCAGTTCTACATCGAGTGGTTCCTGGTCGACCGGATCGCCGAGCTCGGCGGCGGCGTCGACCTGCGCTGGAAGAACCGCGTCAGCGGGCTCGCCGTCACGGACGGCGCCGTCACGCTGACCGTCGAGACGCCGGCCGGCAGCTATCCGCTGCGCGCCGGCACCGTGATCGACGCGACCGGCGTGCGCAGCCCGATCCGCGACTGGCTCGGGCTGAAGACCCAGGCGGCGCACGGCATCGACCGCTGGTGCATCTCCGACGTGCGGTTCCGCCACCGGCCGCCGATCGAGCGCTGGACCTGGATCGAAGCGCCGTTCAACGACAACCGCGCGGTCTGGCAGCATCTGATGGCCGACGACGTCTGGCGGCTCGACTATCAGATGGCGCCCGATTCCGACCCCGAAGCGGTCAGCCGCCCCGAGGTCGTCGCCGACCGGCTGCGCCACCAGTTCGGCGACGGCGTCGACTACGAACTGGTGTGGGTCGGCCCCTACGGCTACCGCAGCCATGTGATGGAGACGTTCCGCCACGGCCCGGTATTCTTCGCCGGCGACTGTGCGCACGGCATGAGTCCGTTCGGCGCGCGCGGCGGCAACAGCGGCATCCAGGACGCCGACAACCTGGTCTGGAAGCTCGACTGGGTCGCGCGCGGCTGGGCCGCGCCGTCGCTGCTCGACAGCTACGACAGCGAGCGCCGCGAAGGCGCCGAAGTCAACGTGCTGGTGACCAACCGGACCGCGCGCTTCCTGTCGCCGCGCTCGCCGGTGGAGCGGATGATCCGCAACGCCGTCGTCGACCTGGCGCGCCGTCATCCGTTCGCCCGCAACCTGGTCAACACCGGCCGGATGTCGGTCGCCAGCACGTACACCCGCTCGCCGCTCGCCGAGGCGCCGCTCGCGGCTGCCGGCATCGACGCGCCGGGTGCCGGCCAGCCGCTGCAGAACCTCGCGCTCGCCGGCGACGTCGCCGACCTGGTGTCGCTGATCCGCGGTGGCGACGGCCGGATGATCGTCGTTGCGCCAGACGCCGCGACCGCCGCGCGGGTACCCGCGGCGTGGCATGCGGCAGGGTGGCCGCTGGTGTGGACGATCGCGGCTGGCGCTGTCGAGCCGGTCGTGGCGGGCGGCGCGGTGGACGCCACCGATGCGACCGGGCCGCGATCCGGCTGGCAGCCGATCGCAGCGGCCGCCGGCGCGCGGGCGCCGCTCGCCGAATCGCTCGGCCTGATCCCCGGCCGGTTGCTGTTGATCCGGCCCGATCTGCACAGTGCCGGCTGCATCGAACCGACCGTCTTGCCGGCGCTGCTCGGCGTCTATGGCGTCGCGACCGCCGCCGCGGCAGCGCCCGCGGGCACGCCGGCGCCACCCCGACCAGCCGCCCGGGGAGGGCGATCATGAGCGAAATCGCCGCCGCCCAGGTGCGGCTGGAGCCGAATCTGCAGGACCCGGACGGATTCTACGAGCAGCTGCTCGAAGCCCATCAAGGGCTCAGCGTCGAGCAGAGCTTCGAGCTCAACGTCCGGTTGCTGATGTTGCTGGCCAACCAGGTCGGCGACGCCGCGGTGCTGGCGCGCTGTGTCGCGCTGGCGCGCGAATCCGCGCCGCAGGGGAGTGCGGTGGCGGCGACGCCGGCCAAGACGGGCTGACGGCAGCGGGCCCCGCAGGCAGCGGGCCCCGCACCGATCGTGCCGCCAAGCCCATCGCGTCTCGAGTCAGTCGCGGTACGGCAGCACGCCCTTTCCGTCCGACAGCACCGCCTCGACGCGGCGGTTCTGCTGCCGGCCGCTCGCGGTGTCGTTGCCGGCGACCGGATACTTGCTGGCGTGGCCGCGCGTGACGATCCGGTTGGGATCGATCCCCTGGGCCACCAGTTCGCGCCGGACCGCGATCGCGCGGCGTTCCGACAGGTCCTGATTGGTCGACGCCGACCCGGTCGAATCGGTAAACCCTTCGATCAGGACCTTGCGCTCGGGATACTCCTTCATCACCGCCGCGAGCTGGTCGATGCGCGACAGCGCAGCCGGCCGCAGCACCGCCTGGCCGACGTCGAACAGCACGTCCGAGAACGTCACGACCAGGCCGCGTTCGGTCTGCTTCGCCTCGAGCGCCTGCAGCCGCTGCGCCAATGCGTCGGCGCGCCGTTGCGCAGCGGCGCTCTCGTCCTGCAGCGCGGTGTTCCGTGCCGCCAGCGCGGCGGCCTGGGTTTCCGCCGACGCGGCCTGGCGGCGCGATGAATCGATCTGGATCGCATCGCGTTCGCGCGACGCGCGCTCGATCGCCTGCTCGACCTGCTTGCGTTGTGCGCTGACGGTCGCGAGCTCGACGTCGCGCAGCGCGACCGACGCCTGGTGGTCGACCTCGAAGCGGTCGCCGCCGGCGCGCCAGGTCCGTTCCGCCCGCTGCACCGCTGCGGCCGCGCGGTTGTACTCGACCGGCGCCAGCTCGGCGCGAGCGGTATCGGCGCGCGCCTGTTCCAGCGCCGTACGGGCCTGCTCGAGCCGCGGATTCGGGTCGGGCGTGGAGGCGCAGGCGGCCAGCAGCGCTGCCGCCACCAGCGGGGCGACGCGAGCGGCCACCGCACCGGGCCAGCCGATGTCGGCGCGGGACGCTGCGAGAGACCGGATGGTCGTGGTCATCGAAGGCTCCGTGCTGCGCTTACGCGCTTTGGTCTTACTGGCGGCGCGGCTGCGCCGATTCGGCTTGCAACGCCTTCAGCGTTGCGTCGATCTCGGCCTTCGCCTGACTCGCCTTGGCAAGCCGGGTCTTCTCCTCGGCGAGCTCGGCGACTGCCTTGGCCTGTTCGGCGTTGCGCCGTGCCGCCGTGAATTCCTTGGCGGCCTGCGCCCGTTCGGCTGCGGTCAGCAGGTTCTGTGCTTCGCCCATGTCGGCCGGTGCCAGCTGGCCAGCGCCGGCGCGGCGCGCATTGTCGACCGCGGTCCGCGCCGTTGCCATTTCCGCGGTCGGGTTCGGGACCGACGCGCAGCCGGCGATCGCCAGCAGCAGCAGGGCGGTCGCGGCCGTCAGCGAAAAGGCCGCGGCCAGCGAGCGCTCGGGCCGGGGGCGGCGGCGAGTCGCATACGGCCGGCTTGCTGGTGTCGGCCGGGTTGTCGGCGCCGGCCGGGATGCGGCATAGCGCGGCCAATTGCCGCCGGGTTGATACGGCTCACGGTCCATCGAAATCTCCTCGAGCTGCGGCATCGCAGTCGCAGCGGCTCAGGCAACCGGTGTGCCCGGATCGGCCGGTATCGTGGGCAGCAGAGGTGCGGAGCACCGGAGCGGCACCGCGAGCACCGACTCCGGCGCTGTTGGCGCGCCGCAGCATCCGGCGGCGTTGCCTTCGGTGCCGTTCAGAACTCGGCTATACTCGGCGGCTGCACTCGATGGGGACGTAGCTCAGCTGGGAGAGCGTCGCGTTCGCAATGCGAAGGTCGGGAGTTCGATCCTCCTCGTCTCCACCAACTTGCCCATGCGCCCAAGGACCCGGCATTCGGGCGGGATCCCAATCGGATAGCTCCGGGTTTCCCTGAGCTGTCTTCGTCCCCGAGCCGTTCGCCGAGGACTCGGCATTCGGCCGCTTCGGCGGCGGCCGGTGGTCTAATCGGTAGCTTTCAACACGTGACGTGCATGAGCGCGCCGATGTCCACGCAGCCGGACGACCCTGCCCGCAGCTCTCGGCGTGACGAAGCCCGGCTGAGCCGGTTCATCGAGCGCGTCAGCGACTACGCGATCTATATGCTCACCCCCGAAGGGCGGGTCGACAGCTGGAACGCGGGCGCGCACCGCTTCAAGGGCTACCAGGAATCCGAGATCCTGGGCGAGCACTTCTCCCGGTTCTTCACCCCCGAAGATCGAGCGGCCGGCGAGCCGGCACGCATCCTCGAGACGGCAGCTCGCGAGGGGCGGTTCGAGGGCGAGGGCTGGCGAGTCCGCAAGGACGGCACCCGGTACTGGGCGAGCGTGGTCGTGGACCCGGTGCTCGACGACGCCGGCCGTCTGATCGGCTTCGCCAAGATCACCCGCGACATCACCGAGCGGCGCGAGGCGCAGGAGAAGCTCGCCAAGGCGCAGGAGGCGCTGTTCCAGTCGCAGAAGCTCGAAGCGATCGGCAAGCTGACCGGCGGCGTGGCGCACGACTTCAACAACCTGCTGGCGGTGTTCAGCGGTACCGCCGAGCTGCTCGCACGGAAGCTGAGGAGCACGCCCGAGGCCAAGCTGATCGACGCGCTGCAACGCGCGACGGTGCGGGGCGCTGCGCTGACGCGGCAACTGCTCTCGTTCGCCCGCCAGCAGCCCCTGCAAGCGGAGCGGCACGACCTCAACTCGGTGATCGGCGAGTTCGAGCCGGTTCTGCGCGGCGCGATCTCGGAGGGGATCAGCCTGACGCTCGCGTTCGAGCGCAGGTTGCGGGCCGTCGTCATCGATGCCCAGCAGTTCGAGGCGGCATTGCTCAACCTGCTGTCGAATGCGCGCGATGCGATGCCGAAGGGCGGTCGTGCAACGATCGAGACCCAGAACGTCCGGCTGACCGAGAACCAGCTTCCGCCACTGTCGGCCGGCGATTACGTCCGGGTGGCGGTGATCGACTCCGGCGCCGGGATGCCGGCCGAGGTCGCCGCCAAGGCGATCGAACCCTTCTTCACGACCAAGCCGCCCGGCAAGGGGACCGGTCTCGGGCTGAGCCAGGCGTACGGCCTTGCAGTGCAGTCGGGCGGGATCCTGGTCATCGAGAGCGAGCCCGGCCGGGGCACGACGGTGTCGATGGTCTTCCCGGTGGCGGCATCGGCCGCCGAAGGCGATGCGTCCGACGGCGGCGCGGCCGCCGAGCGTGTGTTGGTCGTGGACGACAACGCCGACGTCCTCGAAGTGACCGGCGAGATGTTCCGCGAGATGGGCTTCGAGGTGCTCCGCGCGTCGAGTGCTGGCGAGGCGCTCGGTATCCTTGCCGGCTCGCCGGGCATCCAGGTCCTGTTCAGCGACGTCGTCATGCCGGGGATGGACGGTGCCGAACTGGGGCGGCGCGCCCGACAGCTCGATCCTTCGATTTCGGTGATCCTGGCTTCCGGGTTCACCTATACCGAGGAACGCGAGTTCCCCGTCCTGCCCAAGCCCTTCAGCACGGCGGATATCGTGCGGGTGCTCCGTCTGGCCCCACGGCGGTAGGAACGTTCGCCGGCAGACCGTGTCCCGCACGAGCCATCGCGGCGAGCGGATTGAACCAGTGCCCCGCGCCGGGCCACTCAAGGCCACGGTGCCAGAGCTCGCAACCGTTCCGGTCGAGCCGGCAGGCGCCGCCCGAACCGGCTTGCGGAGGTCGTCATGGACGGATTTCAGCAACAGGCGAGCGATGTCTATGGTGCGCTGGCGCGTCGCCTCGGATTCGATCCGGTCGCGGTCGGCGTCGAGGGGCCGGTGCGCGGCCCGCTGATGGGCCCGAGCGACGAATCGCCGATCGACACGCTGCTGCGGCTGTCGATCCAGCTCGAGTCGATCGCGACCGAGATCCGCGTGCTCGGCCGCGACGACTACCAGGCCCAGCTCTGGCAGCAGTGGGCGATCCTCTGGTATCAGCGCGAGGCGTGAGCCATCGTGACGCACGATCCGTCGGCGTCGAGCGTGATCCGTCGAGCGTGATCCGTCGGCGTCAGGTGGGATCGCCGCCGGGCTGCTGCTGCGGCGTGATCTGGTGTATGGTTGTCGTGACGCGTGGGGCCGCCGGGGCGGCCCATGACGCTTCGACGCCTTCGGAGACCGCAGATGGCCAGTCAGCAGCCGGACGACGGGCAGGGCCCGCAGCAACCGCCGCCGGAGGTCTATGCGGCGCTGGCCCGCCGGCTCGGCATCGGTGATGTCGCGGCGGTCGAGGGGCCGGCGCGCAATCCGTTGATGGGCCCGGGTGACGAGAAGCCGATCGACAAGCTGTTGCGGCTGTCATCGCAGATGGAGCTGATCGCCGCCGAGATCCGCACGGTCGGTTCGGTGACCTACCGGACCCAGCTCTGGCAGCAGTGGGCGGCGATTTGGCACGGACGGCCCGAGCGCCAGGCGCGGCTGGCGGATCTGGCGCGGGTGTCGCCGGCGGCGTCGCCGCTCCGGAGGACTCGCGGCGTTCGGTCCCGGCGCTGAGCGCGCAGCGGCCGCGCCCCGGGAGGGGCGGCGCCCGTCGGCCTTCAATCCGCCTGGTAGCGGCGCGGCAGCAGGATCCGGAACGTGGTTCCCTTGCCCGGCGACGAATCGACTTCGATCGTGGCATCGAGCAGCTCGCACAGCCGCTTGACGATCGAAAGCCCGATCCCCTCGCCGGGCTGCTGGGCCGTCTCCCGCTCGGCGGCCGACCGCTGCGTCACAGGCGTTCCGGCCCGGCTCACATGGGTGATCTTGCCGGCGGCTTCATCGGCCTCGACCACCTTCGAGTGATCGGTGGCGGCTTCCAGCGCGCCGGCGATCGGCGCGCCGGGTTCGGCGTGAAACCCGAGGCCGGTGTCCTGGATCTGGACGAACCAGCGGCCGGCGGCGGCATCGTCGGTCGTTCCCCATGTCAGCCGGACGCTGCCCTCCCGAGTGTACTTGATCGCGTTGAAGAGCAGATTCTGCGCGATGCGCCGGATCTTGATGGCGTCGCTCTCGACCGTCAGCGTCGGCGGGCCGTCGCACACCAGCGCCAGGCCGCGCTCTTCCGCCATCGCCTGCGTCGCCTCCGCCAGCTCCACCAGCAGATTCGACACGTCCAGCGGTGCCAGCATGCGCGGCTCGCGCCCGCTTTGCAGGCGTGCCAGGCTGGTGACGTCTTCCAGCAGGCGATGCAAGGCACGGACGTTGCGCCCGAGCGCGCCGAGAAAACGCTCGCGGACGGCGCCGGAGGTTCGGTTCGATGACAGCGCCGCCGTGGCGATCGTGACCACGCTCAGATTGCCGCGCAGATCGTGGGCCGCTTCCTGCCATAGTTCGCCGCGTTGCCGTTCCAGATCGCGCAGCGATTCCAGCGCCTGCTCCAGATCGGCGACGTGACCGGCCGCCTCGATGCGTTGCAGCTCGAAGTACTGGCTGGAACTGGCGCTGACCACCTCGCTGAACATGGCCGCCCAGATCCTGCGCACCCCGGCCGCCGCGGCCGGTTCGATCGCGGGGTCGGCAGCGCTGCAGGCATCGATCTCGGCGATGATGCACTCGTTGAAGCGGCCCAGCTCGCGCGTGACCTCGCTCAGGTCGAAGCCTTGCTGCCAGCGGTGCAACCCGTGTGCCGCCGCGTCGCTGCGATGCTCGTCCTGCTGCCCGGGCGGCAGCTGCCCCGGATCATGGGCAACCAGGCGGCGGTCGAAATCCTCCAGCAATGCTGGCAGATGATCCTGCAGCTGGGCGCGGGGCAGCGCATTCGCCGTGTTCAGGCATGGATCGGATCGCACCCGTTGCCGCCATGCGGACATGATGGCGTCGTGCCGGCAGCGCAGGCGGGCAGCCAGATCCTGCAAGGGTGTCGGAGACATCCGCATTTCGTTTCCGTCCGAACGCGTCGACGGTTGCGCTCTCCCGGCTCGGGGTCGATCTGGCGAAGTATGCCCGGATCCGCGATCGTCCGGCGTTTCGATCCGGTGCTACAGTTCCCGGAAGCGGCTGCCGCCCGGTGCGGATCCTGCAGCCGATGAACCGATGGAGCAGCGATGGAACTGGGATTGCAAGGCAAGGTCGCGATGGTCACCGGCGCATCGCAGGGAATCGGCCGGGCGACCGCGCTGCGGCTCGCCGCCGAAGGCGCCGCCGTGGTGATCTGCGCGCGCGGCCAGCCTCGGCTCGACGCGGTCGCCGCCGAGATCCGGGCTGCCGGCGGCACCGCGCACCCGATCGCCGCCGACGTCAGCCGCCCCGAAGATTGCCAGCGCCTGGCCGACGCGGCGCTCGCCGCCACCGGGGGCCGGCTCGACATCCTGGTCAACAATGCCGGCACTTCCTCGGTCGGCGAGTTCTCGGCATTGACCGACGAGCGCTGGCAGTCCGATTTCGACCTGAAGCTGTTCGGCGCGGTCCGGCTGATCCGGCTGGTGCTGCCGGCACTGCAGCGTTCGGCGGCCGGGCGGATCGTCAACGTGACCAACATCGGCGCGAAGCAGCCGGCGGCGCGTTCGATGCCGACCACGGTGGCCCGCGCCGCCGGGCTGGCGATGACCAAGGCGTTGTCGAAGGAACTGGCGCCGCAGGGGATCCTGGTCAACGCGGTCTGCATCGGGCTGGTCCGCGCCGGCCAGCACGAGACCACTGCGCAGAAGCGCGGCATTCCGGTCGAGGAGCTCTACCAGACGATGGCCAAGACGATCCCGCTCGGCCGCGTCGGTCGCGCCGAAGAGGTCGCCAACGTGATCGCCTTCCTGGCGTCGGACGCCGCCAGCTTCGTGACCGGCAGCAGCATCAATCTCGACGGCGGTGCGTCCGGCGTGATGTGATCGCCGCCGCGCCGCGCGCGGCGAGCAGATGCTCGGCCAGCTCGACGAAGCCGGCGCCGCAGGCGCCGCGGGTCAGGAACGCCGGCGGCGCCGGCAGCCGGTCGGCGAAGCCCGCCAGATTGGCGACGCCGACCGAGCGGCGGAACGCGGCGAACATCGACGCGTCGTTCGGTGCGTCGCCGACGAACAGCCAGCGATCGGTTTCGGCCGGCAGCGCCGCGCCGCGGATCTCGGCGAGATAGCGCAGCGCCATCGGCGCCTTGTCGAAGTCGCCGCGCCAGACGTTGATGTGGACGGTGCTGGCGCGCGCCGAGAAGCCGGCGGCGCGCAGCCGCGCGATCGCGGCTTCGATCCGCGCCGCATCGACCGGCACGACCGTCTCGCTGTGATCGATCGCGAAGTCGACCAGTCGGAACGCATTGTCGTTGGCGAGCGCGAAGCCGGGAATCGCGGCCATCACCTGCTCGGCCGCGACGGCGATCGCACGGCGGTCGTCGGCGATCCGCGCCGGATCGTCGTGATACAGCCAGCGCGGCACGCCGGAGCGGTCGCGGTAGAGGCAGACGCCGCCGCTTTCGGCGACCACCGCGTCGACCGGCCACAGATGCAGCACCAGGTGCGCCCAACCGGCGGAGCGGCCGGTCACCGGCACGATCGCGAAGCCGGCGTCGCGCAGCCGTTCGAGTGCCGTGTAGACCGCCGCCGGCAGCTTGCCGGCGGTGGTCAGCGTGTCGTCGATATCGGTGAAGATGCCGTGGAGGCCGCTCGCGTCGAGGCGGTCCAGCGGCTGCCACGCTGCCGTCATGCCGTCATCGCATGCTCACCGGTCACACCAGCCGCCCGGCTGCTACATCTTGCCTTTCCAGGGCACCAGCCAGCGTTCGACCCGCCGCATCAGCAGATCGAACAGATAGGCGATGATGCCGATCACGATGATGCCCATCACCACGACGTCGGTGCGCAGGAAGTTCGACGCGTTCAGCACCATCTGGCCGAGCCCGGCCGTCGCCGCGACCATCTCGGCGGCGACCAGCGTGGTCCAGCCGAAGCCGATCGCGATCCGCATGCCGGTCAGGATGTCGGGCAGCGCCGCCGGCAGGACGACATGGCGCACGACCTGCATGAACGACGCGCCCATCGAGCGCGCCGCATTGATCTGCTCGATCGTCGCCGACTTGACGCCGGCCCGTGCCGAGACCGCCAGCGGCGCGAAGCAGGCGAGGTAGATCAGGATGATCTTCGAGGTTTCCTCGATGCCGAACCAGATGATCACCAGCGGCAGATAGGCGAGCGGCGGCAGCGGCCGGTAGAACTCGATCGGCGGGTCGAACACGCCGCGCGCCACCCGCGATACGCCCATCAGCAGGCCGATCGGGATCGCGGTCAGGCAGGCGAGCAGGAACGCGCCGAACACGCGCATGAAGCTCCAGCCGAAGTGCTCGATCAGCGTCGTGCCGCCCTGCAGCTGGCCTCGGTTCGACGCGACGAAGGCGTTCCAGACCGCTTCCGGCGACGGCAGCACCAGCGGCGGCAGCCAGCGCAGGTGCGTCGCCAGCCACCAGAGGGCGCACAGCACGATCACCGTGATCGCCGAGATCGTCGTGGTCCGGCCTTCGCCCGGCATCGCGAAGCCGCCGGGATTCACCTTGAGCGGCGCGGCGGCACCGGCGGACCTGGCGGGATTGCCCGGCTCGGTCACGGTGGAAGCGGTCGGTGTATCCATGGCGGTCTCCCGGCGGCGTGAATCCGGCAGGCTCAGTGCAGCGTCGAATGGATCAGGCCGATGATCTCTTCGCGCATCTTGATGAAGTCCGGCAACGATTTGACCGCGCGCGCATCCATGCCGCCGATGAAGCGTCTGCCGAAGTCGAGCGTATAGCGGTGGACCACCCGGCCCGGCGACGGGCTCATCACCAGCAGATCGGTGGCGAGGAACAGCGCTTCCTCGACATCATGCGTGATGAAGAAAACGATCTTCTGCTCGGCGTCCCAGACCTTCAGGATGGTCTGCTGGATCTGCTCGCGGGTCAGCGCATCGAGCGCGCCGAGCGGCTCGTCCATCAGCAGCACGTCGGGGTTCGAGGCCAGGGCGCGGGCGATGCCGACCCGCTGCTGCATGCCGCCCGACAGCTGGTAGACCGGATAGTCGGCGAACTTCTCGAGGCCGACGATCGCGAGCTTCTGGCGCGCGATCTCGCGCCGCTCGGCCTTCGGCATGCCGCGCATCCGCAGCCCGAATTCGACGTTGCTGGTGACGTCGAGCCACGGCATCAGCGCATGCTTCTGGAACACCACGCCGCGATCGGCGCCAGGCCCGGTGACCGGCGCGCCGTTCAGCAGGATCCGGCCCCCGGTCGGTTCGAGAAAGCCGGCAATGCACGAGAGCAGCGTGGTCTTGCCGCAGCCCGACGCGCCGATCGCGACGACGAAGTCCCCCGAGCGCATCGACAGATCGACCGCCGACAGCGCCTGAGTGACGCCACCGCCGCGGGCGGCGAAGCTGACGGTGACGGATTGGAGGTCAAGCGTACTCATCTCGGCATGCTCCGATCGCGCAGGGCAGCGGCGGCTGGCGCTGCAGGGTGCGGACGGCGGGCGCAGGCCCCGGCCGTGCGGGAGCCGCCATTGCCCGCGCCACCGCAGCGAACTACTTGGCAGCCGCCGCCGCGAACGACGGATCGACACCGACCGAGTAGTCCGGCAGCACCGACTGGATCGTGCCCTGCGATTTCAGGAACGCCGCGGTCTCGGCGAGCGAGACGGCGACGCCGCCGCTCTTGCCGCCGCCCATCCAGGTCGGGCTGATCTGTTCGGCGATGCTCGGAAAGCCGTACAGCGCCATGCTGGCGGGTACGTCCTCGACCTTGGCGCCGCTGATCTCGGCGACCGCCTTGGCCTGCGGCGAGTTCACCGACCATTTCTTCGGATCGGCGCGGTAGTCCGCGTCGGCTGCGGCGACGATCTTCAGGAACGCGGTGATGAACGCACCGTGGGCCTTGGCCCAGTCGTTGTTGGCGACGATGCCGTCGAACGTGGCCTTGCCGGTCTTCTTGGCGATCTCGCCCGACGTGATCAGCGCCTTGCCGGTGGCCTTGATCTTCGACAGCACCGGATCCCAGATGAAGGTCGCGTCGATGTCGCCGCGCTCCCAGGCGGCGGCGACCTCGGGCGGGCGCATGTTCAGGATGCGGACCGACGACGGGTCGACGTTGGCCGACTGCAGCGCGACCATGGTGTGGAAGTGCGTCGTCGAAGTGAACGGCACGCCGATCTTCTTGCCCTTCAGATCGGCAAGACTGTTGATGCCGGAGCCGTTGCGGGCCACCAGCACCTCGGCGGCGCCGATATCGTCCAGGATCCAGATCACCTTGACCGGCAGGCCCTGCGAAAGCGCAGCGGCGATCGGCGCCGAGCCGGCTTCGCCGATCTGCACCTGGCCCGACGACATCGCGCGGATCACGTCGCCGCCGCCGCCGAACTTGCGGAAATTGATCTTGTAGCCGGTGGCCTTCTCGATCTCCTTGGTCGCATGGGCATAGCGCCACGGCACCATCATGTCCTGGTGCGCGATCGTGACCTCCTTGGCCTGGGCGAACGCTGCACCAGCCCAGGGCAGCATGCTGGCGGCGACCGCGGTGGCGGCGAAGATCCGGGTCAGTTTGCGTCGGTTCACGCTTCTCTCCTCTGGGGCGGTGGTACTGCCTAACTGTACACACTCTGGTGTAGTTCATGTTCTCATAACGATATCCGGGGGAAAGGACCAGTTGCAGCGGAATGCAGGTACCAGCGTAGCGCCGGTGGAAGCGGTCGACGTGGTCGTCGTCGGCGCCGGGGTCGTCGGTCTCGCCTGTGCCCGGGCGCTGGCACTCGCCGGCCGCGACGTGCTGGTGATCGAGTCCGAAGCCGGCATCGGCATGGGTACCAGCTCGCGCAACAGCGAGGTGATCCATGCCGGCATCTATTACCCGCCGGCTTCGTCGAAAGCCGAGCTCTGCGTCGCCGGCCGTGCCCGGCTCTACGACTACTGCCGCGCGCGCGGCATCGCCCACCGGCGCTGCGGCAAGCTGATCGTCGCGACCGCGCCGGAGCAGCAGCCGCAGCTCGACGCGCTGCAGCGCACTGCGGCGCGCAACGGCGTCGCACTGCAGCCGCTGTCGGCGGCCGCGGCGCGCGCGCTCGAGCCGCAGCTGCATTGCGTCGCCGCATTGGCCAGCCCCGAGTCGGGCATCGTCGACAGTCATGCGCTGATGCTGTCGTACCAGGGAGACCTCGAAGCCGCCGGCGGCCTGTGCGTGTTCGAGACCACGGTGGTCGGCGTCGACCTGCGCGGCGGCGAGGCCATCGTCGCGACCCGGGGCCGCGATGGCGAGCTGGCGCTGTCGGCGAGACTGCTGGTCAACAGCGCCGGGCTGCAGGCGCTGCCGCTCGCCGCGGCGATGCGCGGCTTCCCGGCGGCGCGGGTACCGGCCGCGCACTATGCCAAGGGCAACTATTTCGCGCTGTCCGGCCGTGCGCCGTTCGATCGACTGATCTATCCGGTGCCGGAGGCCGCCGGCCTCGGCGTGCACCTGACCATCGATCTCGGCGGCCAGGCGCGCTTCGGCCCGGACGTCGAATGGGTCGCCGGCCCCGATGACGACGGCGTCTATGCGGTCGACCCGGCGCGCGCCGACGCGTTCTATGCCGAGATCCGCCGCTACTGGCCGGCGCTGCCGGACCGTGCGCTGCTGCCGGCCTATGCCGGCATCCGGCCGAAGCTGCAGGCGGCCGGCGAGCCGGCGCGGGACTTCCTGATCGAAGGCCCGGCCGAGCATGGCGTGCCGGGCGTGGTTCAGCTGTTCGGCATCGAGTCGCCGGGGCTGACCGCGAGTCTCGCGATCGGCGACCGGGTTGCGGCGATCGCGGCGGCCGGTTGACCCGTCGCTAGCGGGCCGTCGCCGGCCCGGCCGCGGCCGCGACGACGCCGGCCGCCGCCAGGTCCCACAGCGCGCTGCCGCAGCTCTTGAAGAGCACCGGGCCCGCCGCCGGCAGGCGCGCGGCCCAATCGGCGTCGAGCAGCGTCGGCAGGCCGGCGGTATCGACGCCGGCGACCGCGAGATCGCCGGCTTCGTGGCGCGCGTCGGGTGTATCGAGCACGATCGACCGGCCGAAGCCGCGGACCACGGCCGGCGCGATCTCGGCCATCGTCGGCGTGAAGGCGCCGATCGCGGCGACCAGCGCATCGGCGCGCGGCGGCTCGGCGAGGCAGATCTCGAGCGCCGGCGTGCAGCAGACCACGAGCCGGCAGCGGTCGAGCGCCGCGCGCAGTGCCGTGGCGGCGGCCGGGCGGCCGGCGCTCGCGCCGCTGCCGGCCGCGTCGGCGTCGCCGACGATCGTGACGGTCCGGCCGGCGTCCCGCGCACGGGCGGCGAGCCGTTCGGCGCTGGCGCGGCTGCGCGACTGCAGATGGAAACGCGTGATCGGCAGCACGCTCGCCAGCGCATCGAGATGGCTGGCACCCTGCACGCCGCAGCCGATGATCAGGCACTCGAGCGGTTCGTCAGCGGCCGGCGCCGCGACCGGCCGTTGCCGCAGCAGCGTGTCGAGCGCGAGTGCGGTCACCGCCGCGGTCCGCCGGCCGGTCACGGTCGGCCCGTCGAGCAGTGCCAGCCGTTCGCCGGTCGAGGCACGGATCACGTAGAGATCGCCGAGGATGCTCGGCAATCCGCGCGCCGGATTGCCGGCATGGACGGTGATCAGCTTGCAGACGGCGACGTCGGCACCATGCGACCACGCCGGCATCAGCAGCCAGACGTCGCTGCCGGCCAGCGGTACCGCGCTGCGCGGCGGGCACCGGCTGCCGCCGGCGCGGGCATCGGCGAGGGTGTCGGCCAGTCCGGCGAGCAGCGCCGGCCAGGGCAGGGCAGCTTCGGTGGCGGCGGCATCGAGTATCTGCATGGTGATCGCTTATCATCGGCGCGAACGATCCGACCGGAGGTCAGCAATGGCTCTGATGGACTTTATCAAGAAGCAGTTCATTGATGTCATTCAATGGACCGAGACCGAGGAAGGCGTGCTCGCCTGGCGGTTTCCGATGGCCGGCATGGAGATCCAGAACGGCGCCTCGCTGACGGTCCGTGAATCGCAGCTGGCGCTGTTCGTCAACGAAGGCACCGTGGCTGATCAGTTCGGCCCCGGCATGTACAAGTTGACCACGAACACGCTGCCGGTGCTGACCTACCTGAAGAACTGGGACAAGCTGTTCGAATCGCCGTTCAAGAGCGATGTCCATTTCTTCAGCACCCGCCAGCAGCTCGACCGCAAGTGGGGCACGCCGCAGGCGATCTCGATCCGCGACAAGGATTTCGGCGCGGTGCGGCTGCGCGCGTTCGGCAACTACGCCTACCGGATCACCGACCCGAAGAAGTTCTTCACCGAGGTTTCCGGCACTCGCGAGATCTACCGGGTCGACGATCTCGACGGCCAGTTGCGCGGCATCGTCGTCCAGCACATCTCCGACGCGATCGCGGAGTCCAACACGCCATTCCTCGATCTGGCGGCCAATCAGATCGAATTCGCCCGCGCGTTGCTGGCGCAGGTCAAGCCCGAGTTCGAGCGGCTCGGCCTGCTGCTCGAGAACTTCACCGTCCAGAACGTCTCGCTGCCGGAGGAGCTGCAGAAGGTCCTCGATCAGCGGATCGGCATGGGCATGGTCGGCAACGACATGGGCAAGTTCATCCAGTACCAGACCGGCCAGGCGATACCGGCGATGGCGAGCGGTGCCGGCGGCAGCGGCGTTGCCGGCGACGCGCTCGGGCTCGGCGCCGGTGTCGCGATGGGCCAGGTACTGGCGCAGCAGCTGCAGCAGGGGTTGAGCGGCGCGGGCGCGGCGGGGGCGGGCGCCGCGACGGGTGGCGCCGCCGGCGCCACGGCAGCCGGGGCCGCGGCATCGGCCGCGACGGTCAAGCCCGAAGACGTGATGGCGACGATCGAGAAGCTGCATGAGCTGCAGACCAAGGGCATCCTGTCGGCCGAGGAGTTCGCAGCCAAGAAGGCCGAGCTGCTGAAGAAGCTGGTCTAGGAGCCTGTTGACCTTACGGACGTCGCGCCGGACGGTACCGGGCACGGCTAGAGCGATCACCGGCGCGACATTGCCTGTGGGCGGGACATGAGGCGCAGCTTCGTCACGCTGTGCCCTTCGTGCGGGGCCGAGGTCCGTTTCGAGAGCGGCGATTCGGTGCTCGCCGTCTGCGGCCATTGCGCCAGCACGCTGCTGCGCCGCGGTGATGCGGTCGCGAATCTCGGCAGGATGGCCGAGTTGTTCGATGATCATTCGCCGCTCGCGCTCGGCGCCCAGGGCCGCGACGGCGGCCGCGGCTTCGGCGTGATCGGCCGGTTGCAGTACCGCTACCCGGCCGGGGTCTGGAACGAATGGCGGCTGCTGTACGACGACGGCGCCGCCGGCTGGCTGTCGGAAGACAACGGCAACTACGTGCTGACCGACGACGGAGCGGTCGACGGAATCGACGCGCCGGCCTTCGACGAACTGCGGATCGACCAGGTCGTCCCCGCCGGCGGCGTGCCGTTTCGCGTCGTGACCAAGGACCGCGCCGAGGTGATCGCCGGTGCCGGCGAACTGCCGTTCCAGGTCGGCGCCGGTTACCCGGCGCCGGTCGCGGACCTGCGCGGGCCCGAGGGCGAGTTCGCGACGCTCGACTACTCCGACGACGCGGCGCCGCCCCGGTTCCACCGCGGCCGCGCCGTCCAGCTCGCCGACCTGGCGATGTCCGGTCTGCGGACCGAATTCACCCGTCAGGTGGCGGCCGAAGCGTTCTCCTGCCCCTCGTGCGGTGCTCCGGTGCAGCCGAAGCTGGCCACGACCCGGTCGATCAGCTGCGCATCGTGCGCCAGCGTGATCGACTTGACGCACGGCACCGGCAGGCAGATGGCGGCGTATCGCCAGGCCGAGCTCCGGCCGTTGCTGCTGCCGCTGCAGTCGACCGGCCGCTTCGACGGCATCGCATGGACCGTGGTCGGCTATCAGCAGCGCCGCGGCGTCGTCGACGGTGAGGGCTTCACCTGGGACGAGTACCTGCTGTACGCGCCAGGGCAGGGGTTCCGCTTCCTGATCCACGATGCCGGCCACTGGACCTGGATGCGGACGCTGCAGCGTGCGATCCGGCGCAGCAACGGCCCGCACGGCCGCGGCCTCGTCCAGTTCGACGGCAAGCGCTTCGATCTCTACGGCCGCTATCCGGCGACCGTCGAGTACGTCGCCGGCGAGTTCTACTGGCGGGTGCAGCGCGACGACCGGACCGAGAACTCGGACTACATCGCGCCGCCGGAGACGCTGTCGTGCGAGCAGACCGCCGGCGAGATCACCTGGTCGCACGGCCGCTACCTCGGGGCCGCCGAGGTCACCGCCGCGTTCCGGCTCGCGAGGCCGCTGCCGGCGCCGCGCGGCCTCGGCATGATCCAGCCGGCCCCGGCGGGCTGGCGGCGCGCGCATCTCGTGCTCGCCGGCCTGATCCTCGGCGGGCTCTTGCTGCTGCAGATCTACCTGATGATCGCCGGTAGCGGTTCGACGCTGGTGCCGACCGTGCCGCTCGCGTTCGGCGGCGGCCGCGACCATCTGATCGAGATCGGCGGCCGGCGGCCGGCCAACCTGATCGTCCGGACCGACGCGAATCTGACCAACCAGGCGATCATGGTCAACGTCGAGGTCGCGCCGCGCGTGCCGGTGGCCGGCTCGGTAGCCGCCGCCGGCGCCTTCGCCGCGGCGGCGCCGGTGGATGCGTCGCGCGAAGTCTCGTTCTGGGAGGGCCGCGATTCCGACGGCTACTGGAGCGAGGGTTCGCGCACCGAGCGGATCGTCTTCAAGCTGCCGCCGGGGCCGTACCTGGTGCGGGTCGCCGGCGAGTACGACACCGCGCTGACCGGTACGCCGGCCGCCCGGCTGCCGACCGCGGTCTACCGGATCGAGCAGAGCTCGCGGCCGACCTGGCTGCCATTCCTGGCCGGCCTGCTGGTGCTCGCGATCCTCAACGCGATCGGCGTGTTCGGCGCGGCCGACCCGGAAACCAGGCGCTGGGCCGACAGCCAGTTCGGCACCCGGCCGGGCCGGCCGGCCGCCGACTGAAGGCATCGCAGCGAAGACTCGCAATCGGGGTAACGATGGGACGATTCATCAAGTACCTGATCCTCAACGTCGCCGGGCTCGGCGTCGTCGGCTGGATGCAGCTGAGCCTGTTCGACTGGGACGGCTTGCGGACCTCGCTGGGCAGCTTCGGCTCGCGCAGCGGTGGTTATAGTGCGCACAAATAGAAGGAGCGGCGGATGGAATGGCTGAAACCGGGCGTCATCATCGCGACGCTGCTGTACTCGATCATCGGCGTCGTGCTGTTCTGGATCTCGTTCATCATCGTCGACAAGCTGACGCCCTACGATCTATGGGCCGAACTCGTCGAAAAGCGCAACACCGCGCTCGCGATCGTGGTCGCGTCCACCTGTCTCGGGATCGCGATCATCGTTGCGGCGGCGATCCACTAGGACGCGTGTGCGTTGCAGGATGACCGCCCCATGCCGGGACCGCCGGCATGGTCGCGGATCAGGCCACCGGCGCGGCCCGATCGGCCGGCGAAGGTCAGTGCGACATCAGCACCGGCACCGTCATCGACTCCAGCATCGTCCGCGTCACGCCGCCGAACAGCGATTCGCGCAGCCGCGAGTGGCCGTAGCCGCCCATCACGACCAGATCGGAGTCGAGGTCGGCGATCTGCGACAGCATCGCCGAACCGATCTCGAAATCGACGGTGCTGCGGATCACGTTGACCTTGATCCGGTGGCGGGTCAGCCACAGTCCGATATCGGCACCGGGCTCCTCGCCGTGGCTCTGCGCCCGCCTGCTGCTGTTGAAGATCAGCACGTCCACCTGGGCGGCGCGGCGCAGGATCGGCAGCGCGTCGGTCAATGCACGCGTGGCTTCACGGCTGCCGTCCCAGGCGGCGGCGACCCGTTGGCCGATCGGTCGGCCGCGCCAGGCGCGCGAGACGATCAGGACCGGGCGGCCGGACTGCATGACGAGCTCGACGCCGAGGTCCCGCGGCGTGTCCAGGAACTGCTCGCTGTCGTCCTGGCTGACGACGACCAGGTCGGCATAGCGGGCCGCCTGGCTCATCGCGTCGAGGACGCCGAGCTCCGAGATCCGGCTTTCGAAGCCCGGCAGCTCGAAGCGACCGGCGATCGTCTCGAACTGGGCGACCATCTCTCGGGCGCGGGCCTGGCTGCGCGCGACGGCCGCCTCGATCTCGTCGCGCGGCAGCGCCCGGGCGAGATTGACACGGAATGGCAGCGTCGCGATCGGCGCCAGGCCGATCAGCCGGGCGCCATGCTCGGCGGCGGTTTTCGCGGCCAGTTCGTAGCGGCCCGCCGCGTGCGTCGAGTCGTCGAGGTGAACGAGCAGGGTCGACAGGGTCATCGGGTTCTCCATCGGGCCGGTCGGAGGGCTGCCGGCGAGCCGGGCCGACGGGATGCGTCGGCTTCAACGCTATCGTCGCCCAGAGCGGCTGCCCGGGGCTTGACGCCGGTCAAGCGCGGCTCGTTCGGCCTTGCTCAGAGGACTACCTTCGTGCTGCGCACTCAGGGATTCACCCTTGGGGCGGCCCGGCGGGCTCATGCCTCGCTCCGCCCGAGTTCGTCGGTGCCAGCCATCCTTGATACCCTTGCCCATGGTCGATGACTCCGCCTCCGCCGCGCCACCCGACGCTTCGGCGGCCCACGCTGCGCCGCCGCGCTGGCGCGCCGAACCCCGCACCGACGTCCCGATCGCGCTGCTGGTGTCGGTGTTCGTCGTCGCCGCCTGCGGGCTGGTCTACGAGCTGATCGCCGGCGCCACCGCGTCGTACCTGCTCGGCGATTCGGTGCTGCAGTTCTCGACGGTGATCGGCGCCTACCTGTTCGCGATGGGGATCGGCTCGTGGCTGTCGCGGCACCTGCTGCGCGATCTTGCCGGCCATTTCCTGCGGATCGAGCTGATGATCGGCCTGATCGGCGGCTTCATGGCGATCGCGCTGTATCTGCTGCACGCGTACGCGCCGGCAGCGTTCCGGCCGGTGCTCTACGGGCTGATCTTCGTGATCGGCGCGCTGGTCGGACTCGAGATTCCGCTGGTGATGCGGCTGCTGCGCCAGCACTATGCATTGAAGGACCTGGTGTCGCAGGTGCTGACCTTCGACTACCTCGGCGCGCTGCTGGTCGCCGTCGCCTTCCCGCTGCTGCTGGTGCCGCAGCTCGGGATGATCCGCACCGGCCTGTTCTTCGGGCTGGCCAACGCGATCGTCGCGGCCTGGGCCTGCTGGCTGTTCCGCGAGCGGCTGATCCGGCCGTGGGCGCACGGCGCGGCGACGCTGGCGTCGATCGCCGCGCTCGGCGCCGGCTTTGCCGCTGCCGACCACATCACCACGTTCGCCGAAGAGGGGCTCTATCTGCACCGGATCGTCTATGCCGAATCGACGCCGTTCCAGCGCATCGTCGTGACGCAGGGGCAGGGCGACCTGCGGCTCTACCTGAACCGCAACCTGCAGTTCTCGTCGCGCGACGAGCATCGCTACCACGAGGCACTGGTCCACCCGGTGATGCTCGCGCATCCGGCGCCGCGGCGGGTACTGATCCTCGGCGGCGGCGACGGGCTGGCGGCACGCGAGGTGCTGCGCCATCCGGCGGTCGAGCGGATCACGCTGGTCGATCTCGATCCGCGGATGACCACGCTGTTCGCGACGCTGCCGGCGCTCGCGGCGCTGAATGGCGGCGCACTGTCGTCGCCGAAGGTCACGATCGTCAACGACGACGCATTCACCTGGCTCGAGCACGCCCAGGATCTGTTCGACATCGCGATCGTCGATCTGCCCGATCCGACCAACTTTTCGCTCGGCAAGCTCTACACCACGTCGTTCTACGGGCTGCTGGCGAGCCGGGTCGCCGCCAGCGGCTTCGCGGTGATCCAGACCACCTCGCCGCTCTATGCGCGCCGGAGCTTCTGGACCGTCGCCGAGACGCTCGAGGCTGCCGGCTGGCGCTCCTATCCGTACCACACCACGGTGCCGAGCTTCGGCGTCTGGGGCTACATCGCTGCGGCGCGCCGGCCGCTGCCGCTCGATGCGGCGGTCGCCGCGCTGGCCGCGCATCCGGAGCGGGCGCCGCGCTTCCTGACGCCGGCGCTGCTGCCATCGCTGTTCGAGTTTCCGATCGACATGCAGCGAGTGCCGGCAGCGGTCAACCGGCTGCACGACCAGGTGCTGGTCCACACTTACGAGGCCGACTGGGGCAAGGCGCCGGAACACTGACCGCGGGAGCACCGACCGCGGGGGCAACGACCGCGGGGGCACCGACCGGCCGAGCACG
>JBFWQR010000118.1:0-24257 GCA_050249335.1 Lautropia sp. | reverse complement strand
TGGCGCCGGAGAAGCGCGACATCGCGATGGTGTTCCAGAACTACGCGCTCTATCCGCACATGACGGTCGCCGAGAACCTCGCGTTCCCGTTGCGTGCGCCAGCGCGCCGGGTCGACCCGGCGGCGATCGCCGCGCGCGTCGCGCAGGCCGCCGAGACGCTCGGCATCGCGCCGCTGCTGGCGCGCTATCCGCGCGAGATCTCCGGCGGCCAGCAGCAGCGGGTCGCGCTCGGCCGTGCGATGATCCGCGATCCCGGCGTGTTCCTGCTCGACGAGCCGCTGTCGAACCTCGACGCGCGGCTGCGGCTGCGGATGCGCCACGACCTGAAGGCGCTGCACCAGCGGCTGCGCTCGACCGTCGTCTACGTGACCCACGATCAGAGCGAAGCGATGAGCCTGTCGGACCGGATCGCGATCTACCACGCCGGCCGGCTGCAGCAGTTCGCCGCGCCGATCGACATCTACCGGCGGCCGGTCAACCTGTTCGTCGCGAACTTCATGGGCGAGCGCGAGATGAACACCGTCGAAGGCGACGTGATCGAAGCGGACGGCGCGATCCGGCTGGCCGCCGGTGGCGCATCGCTGCGGCTCGGCGACGCCGATTCAGCCTGGCGCCGGCTCGCCGGGCGCCGCGTCGTGTTCGGCATCCGGCCCGAAGGCGTCACGATCGTCGGTCATGGCAGCGGCGACGCGGCACCGCTCGCCGGCCGGCTGCGCGTCGTCGAGCATGCCGGCGCCGAACAGGTCTTCTTCGCCGAGACGCCGCTCGGCGAATTCTGCGGACGCGCCGCCGCCGATGCCGGGTTGCAGGTCGGCGACGCCGTCGCACTCGACCTGGCCGCCGGCGAGCGCTTCGTCTTCGACGCGGCGAGCGGACGCGCCGAAGTTCACGGCGGCCGGCCCGGAAGCGGCCCGCCAGCGGCCGCCCGGTCATGACGGCCGCGACCGCCGTGACTGCTGCGACCGCTGCGACCGCTGCGACCGCTGCGACCGCTGCGACCGCTGCGACTGCGGAAACGGCGGCAACGGCGGCGATCGCGGCGATCGCGGCGAAGGCACGAACACGCGCATGACCGAAGCCGCCCCATCGCGCCGTCGCCTCACGCTGTTCGCGCGGCTGCCGCCGGCGATGCGATTCGCGTCCCCCAACGGCTGGGCCGCCGCGCGCCGCAACGGCGACCGCTGCCACAGCTTCCTGGAAGGACCATGCCTCGATCCGGCCGGACGGCTGTTGTGCGTCGACATCGCCAACGGACGGATCCTGCGCGTCGCCGACGGCGACGATCCCGACGCGGCGAACCGCTGGAGCATCGTGCACGGCTACGACGGCTGGCCGACCGGCCTCAAATGCCTTGCCGACGGCAGCCTGCGGATCGCCGACAACCGGCTCGGGCTGCTCGCGCTCGACGAGCCGGCCGAAAGCAACGGCGCGCACCGAGCGATCGCGCCGCTGGTCGACCGTTTCGGCGGCCAGCCGCTGCATGGTGCCAACGACCTCACGATCGCGGCCGACGGCAGCCTCTACTTCACCGACCAGGGCGAATCGGACCTGCTGCGGCGGTTCGGCCGGGTACTGCGCCGCAGGCCGGACGGACGCGTCGACCTGATCGCCGACGGCCTGCCGAGTCCGAACGGCCTCGCGCTGTCGCCGGACGAGCGGCTGCTGTACGTCGCGGTCACGCAAGCCAACGCGATCTGGCGGATCATCCTGCGGCCCGACGACAGCGTCGGCAAGGTCGGCCTGTTCGTCCAGTTGAGCGGCTCCGCCGGCGGCGGCCCCGACGGCCTCGCAGTCGACGCCGAAGGCTCGCTGTACGTCTGCCACGCGCTCGCCGGCTGCCTGCGCGTGTTCGACCGGCTCGGCGAGCCGATCGCGCGAATCGACACCGCGGCCGGCCTGATCCCGACCAATCTCGCGTTCGGCGGCCCCGATCGGCGCACGCTGTTCGTCACCGAAGCGGAGACCGGTACGATTCAGACGATCCGCACCGAGGTCCCTGGCTTGATGCCGCCCCCCGCGCTACACGGAGTTGCACGATGAACGCATTCGCAGGGCGCTCGGCGCTGGTGACCGGCGGCGCGAGCGGCATCGGGCTCGCGACGGCTCGCGCACTGGCCGCTGCCGGCGCCGACGTGCTGCTGTGCGGCCATGATGGCGTGCAGGTCGACGCGGCGCTCGCCGCGCTGCGCGCCGGGCTCGCCGCCGATCAACGACGGCGAGCCGACGGCTGCGTCGCCGACGTCCGCCGCGGCGAAGACCTCGCGCGGGCGGTCGGCCGGCTGGTCGAGCGCACCGGCCGGCTCGATCATCTGGTCTGCGCCGCCGGCATCCAGATCCCCGGTACCGCGCTGACGATGCGCGAGACCGACTGGCAAGCGGTGCTCGACGTCAACCTGTCGGGCGCGTATCGCGCCTGCGCGGCGGCGCTGCCGGCGATGATACGCCAGCGTCGCGGCGCGATCGTGATCGTCTCGTCGGTGCAGGCGTTCGTCGGCAAGCGCAACGGCATCGCCTACGTGGCGGCCAAGGGCGGATTGAACGCGATGACGCGCGCGCTGGCGCTCGACCACGCCGGCGACGGCGTCCGCGTCAACGTCGTCTGCCCCGGCGTCGTCGACACGCCGATGCTGCGCGAGGCCGCGGCACGCGCTGCTGCCGCCGGCGCCGTCGGTCCCGATGCGCTGATCGACCGCTGGGCCGCGGCACAGCCGCTCGGCGCGGCCGCGGGCACGCCATGCGGGCCTGCCGACGTCGCCGACACGATCCTGTTCCTGCTCGGAGACGGCGCCCGCTACGTGACCGGCAGCGAATTCCGCGTCGACGGCGGGCTGTCGGTGCGGCTCGATCTCTGATCCGCGGTGCCTGACGCCGGACATGACCGGTGAGCTGACCCTGCTGCTGTCCGGCGAAACGCTCGCCTGGGTCCTGCTCGCCGCGCTCGCGAGTGCGATCATCGGCGGCATCGGCGGCTTCGGCACCGGCATCATCCTGACGGCGGTGCTGGTCCCGCTGATCGGCGTCAAGGCCGTCGTGCCGGTGCTGTCGCTCGCCGGCGTGCTGATCAACGGCGGCCGCTTCTGGTTCTATCGCCGGCAGGTCGACTGGCGCGCCGTACGCTACGTGCTCGTCGGCGCTCTGCCGTGCCTGCTCGCCGGCACCTGGATCTATGCGCAGCTCGATGCGCGGCCGCTCGGCCTCGTGATCGCCGCGTTGATCCTTGCCAGCGTGCCGCTACGGCGCTGGCTGAAGGCCCGCAGGGTCGAGATCGGCCCGCGCGGCTTGCTGATCGGCGGCGCGGTATTCGGTGCGGCCAACGGCTTCGCTTCCGGCATGGGGGTCATCGTCGTCTCGTTGCTGCTCGGCACCGGCCTCGGCGGCGCCGCGGTGCTGGCGACCGACGCGCTGATCGCGATCGTCGTCGACATCGCCCGTGCGCTGCTGTTCGGACGCTATCAGCTGCTGGATGCCGGCAGCGCGGCGCTCGGTATCGCGATTGGCCTCGCGACGCTGCCGGGCAGCTGGCTCGCCTCGCTGCTCGTGCAGCGGCTGCATGCGCGGCTGCACCTGTGGATGATGGAGACGCTGATCATCGCCGGCGCGGCAATGATCCTGTGGAACAGCCTGCGGGTGCCGGGATGACGATCGTGCGGCGCAAACGTCAGCCCGCCCCGCTCCGTGCTCCTCGCTGCTCCGCGACCAGCGCCGGATTGAACCTCGGATCGTTGTACATCTTGAACTGCCGATAGACCTTGAAACAGGCGCGGCCGGCCAGGCAGTCGGCGAGCAGCGCATCGAGGCAGGCGGCCAGATCGTCGCGCTGTGCCGTGAGCCGCTTCAGCCGGCCCGCGCTCGCGCGGCGATGCGCGTCGTCGACGTCGCGGCGTTCGGTCTGCTTCGTCATCGCATCGACCTTCAGCGCCAGGATCGACAGCCGGTCGATCATCGATCCGGCGGTCTCGCTGTTCAACCGCGCCGACGCTGCCGCGGTGCTGACCGGCGCATCGCTGCCGGCCGACGCCGGATCGACCAGGCCGAGCGCCAGCAGCAGCAGCTCGTCGACCCGTTCGGTCGCATCGTTGCGGGCCTGGTTGAAGCCGTCGATCGCGCGCTTGTTGGCGGCGATCTCGGCATCGGCGACGCGGGTGCGGCGTGCCAGGTCTTCCTCGGCCCAGAGCCGGCAGTTGAAGCGATGGTTGGTCGCGATCCAGTGCCACAGCGTCGCGGCCGGGTCGCCGCCGCCAGCGCCATCGGGCGTCGCCGGCACCGCCGCGTCGGCCGGCCATTGCGGCAACGCCAGGCACGCCTGATGGAAGGCAATGACGGCACGGCCGGTCGGGATCGCGGTCGACGTGGTGCTCGGAGGCATCTCGAATCACTCCATAATCGCGGCATGGTCCGGCCCCATTATCGCCGTTGTCGATGCGGCCGCTGATCGTCCGCCTGCCGAACTGGGTCGGCGACGTCGTGATGGCGCTGCCGGCGCTCGAACGGCTCACCGCCGCCGGCTTCGCGCCGCGGCTGGTCGGCAGGCGCTGGGCGGCGGCGCTGCTCGCCGGGCATCCATGGCCGGTCACGCCGCTGCCAGCCGGACTGCGCGAGCGGGTGGCGGCGCTGCGCCGGCTGCGCGCCGGTGTGCAGGACGGCGGCGGCCACCACCCCAGCGGCCACCATCCTAGCGATCGCCGTGGCGACCGCCGGGTCGATACGCTGCTGCTGACCAACTCGCTGTCGAGCGCGCTCGAAGCGCGGCTCGCCGGGCTGCGGCCGCTCGGCTATCGCCAGGACGGGCGAGGCTGGCTGCTCACGCGCGCGATCGCGCCGCCGCCTTTGCCGCTGCACGAATCACAGCGCTTCGATCGCCTCGCCGCGGCGCTCTGCGACGCGGACTTGCCCGGCCGCGCCATCGAATCGACGTCACGGGCCGACCGACCGACTCCGGCGACGATCGAACCGACGCCGCCCCGCCTGCGCGTCAGCGACGCGGCCGCGAGCCAGGCCGCGGTGCTGCTCGCGGCGCACGGCCTCGCAACCGACCGGCCGTACGCGGCGATCGTGCCGTTCGCGACCGGCACGCTCGGCGGCGTCGGCAAGGCGTGGCCGGAGTTCCCGGCATTCGCCGCCGACCTCGCGGCCCGGCTGCCGGTCATCGTCGTTCCCGGCCCGGCCGAGGCCGCGCAGGCGCGTCGCGACTATCCGTCGGCGCGCACGCTCGAAGACGTCGATCTCGGCGTCTACGCGGCGCTGCTGCAGCGCGCCGCGGTGGTCGTCGCCAACGACACCGGCCCGGGCCATGTCGCGGCCGCGGTCGGTGCGCCGACGGTGTCGGTGCTCGGCCCCACCGATGCCGCCCGCTACCGCGCGCTCGGCCCGCGCGCGACGCGTATCCAGGCCGTGCCGTGGCCGGACCGCGCCGCGGTCGCAGCGGCGGTCGCCGCGATCCTTGCAGCGACGTCCGCTCGCGACGGCGAACGCCCATCGCGGTGACCGCATGGATCGCTGCTGGCTATACTCGCCCCCACTCACGGTGCCCGCCGGTCGCGTCCCTCGCGCCGGCAGTTAAACGGGAAGCAGTGAGGTGGTCCGGCGCGCAGCCGCCGGCCGCCCAAACTGCGCTGCCCCCGCAACGGTAAGCAGGTGCCGGCACGGTCGTCATGACCGCCAGCCGGCACGGGCCTTCGAAGCGCCACTGGTCCGCGTCACCCGCGGCACCGGGAAGGCGAAGACCCGCGACCTGCCAGCCCGGATACCGGCCGCGAGAGCCCGGATGCCGGCATCGGCCTCCGGTTTGCATTGGCTGGTCCCGCGGGGATGCGGGACGACCACCGGAGTGCTTCGATGCGCCTGCCTCTCGTCGTGTTCGCGGCCGCCGCCGCGACTGTTCCGCTCGCCGCCGCGCAGACGGCGTTACCGGCCGATACCGCCGCAACCAGCAGCCCGGCGACGGCCGACGCGCCGCTGCCCGGCGTCGTCGTCACTGCCACCCGGATCGCCGAACCGGTCGACCGGGTGATCGGCGACATCACCGTGATCGACGCCGATCCGGCCCGCTCCGCGCTGTCGCCGGCCGAAGCGCTGCGTTTTTCCGGCGGCGTGCAGATGACGTCGAACGGCGGGCCAGGCAGCACCGGTGCGCTGCTGCTGCGCGGTGCCAATGCCGGCCATACGCTGACGCTGGTCGACGGCTTCCGCGTCGGCTCGTCGTCGCTCGGCCAGCCGACCTACGAAACGCTGCCGTTCGGTCTGCACGAACGGGTCGAGATCCTGCGCGGCCCGGCTTCGTCGCTGTACGGCGCCGACGCGCTCGGCGGCGTCATTCAGTTCCGGTCGCCGGTCGCGCGGCCCGGCCTGCGCGGCGACGCCGCGGTCGCGCTCGGCCAGGAAGGCACCCGCCAGGCGCGCGCCGGGCTGTCCGGCGGCAATGACGTCGTCACCGGCGCGATCCGGCTCGGAACCGAACGCAGCGATGGTTTCGATGCGACCACGCCGACCAACTTCTCCGCCAACCCGGACCGCGACGGCTACCGCCGCGACGCGGTGTCGGCGCGGGTCGATGCGCGGCTCGGCGCGGCGACCCGACTGTCCGGCATCGCGCTGCAGAACCGGCTCGAGACCGACTTCGACGACGGTGCCTTCGCCGGCGCCCGGACCAAGGCGCGGATCGAGGTGGTCGGCCTGACCGTCAGCCACGCCTTCGATGCCAGGACCGAACTCGAGGCCCGCGTCGGCCAGACCGCCGACCGCTCCGAGGCGATCTCGAACTTCCCCGGCACGTTCCGCTCGCGCCTGATGCAATACGGCGTCAGCGGCACGCGGCGGATCGACGAAGGGCTGCAGGTCAAGCTGCTGTACGAGCGGCTCGAGGAAAAGGTCGACGCCACCGCCTACGCCGGCGTCGCCGTCGCCAAGCGGACGACCGATTCGCTCGGCGCGATCGTCACCGCCGACCGCGGTCCGCACCGGGTTCAGGCCGGCCTGCGCCGCGACGACAGCAGCCAGTACGGCGCCGAGACCAACGTCACGCTGGCCTACGGCTATCGGCTCGGCAGCGGCGTCCGCGTCGGCGGCAGCCACGCGACCGGCT
The DNA here is from genome assembly GCA_050249335.1 of Lautropia sp. Classification (GTDB taxonomy): domain Bacteria; phylum Pseudomonadota; class Gammaproteobacteria; order Burkholderiales; family Burkholderiaceae_E; genus Lautropia. Next base: position 17,176 of record JBFWQR010000118.1, on the reverse strand, counting down.
TCCATGCGCCGGGCTTCAACGACCTCTACTTCCCCGGCTACGGACGTCCCGGCATCCGCCCCGAACAGGCGCGCACGACCGAGATCGGCGCGTACTGGAACGCCGCCGAGCACGGTGCCGGCGCGAGCACCCCGGCCGGCGGCAGCGCGACTCGCAGCGGCACGACCGGCAGCGGCACGACCGGCAGCAGCCGCTGGCACGGCAAAGCCGTCGTGTTCCAGTCCGACGTTCGCGACCTGATCACTTATGCGCCGGTCTGTCCGGACCCCGATCCGCAGTTCGTGTTCGGTTGCGCCGACAACGTCGACCGCGCCCGCATCCGCGGCGTGTCGTTCGGGATCGGCCAGCGGACCGACGCCGATGCGCGGCGCGGCAGCGGCCTCGCCTGGTCGCTCGACGCCGATTTGCTCGATCCGCAGAACCGCACCACCGACACCGAGCTGCCGCGCCGTGCCCGTCGCCAGCTGACCGCACGGATCGACTATGGCCGCGGGCCGTGGTCGTTCGGCGCCGACCTGCTGGCAGCAAGCCGCCGCTTCGACGATGCCGCCAATCTGAATCGGCTCGGCGGCTATGCGCTGATCAACTTGCGCGGCAGCTACGCGCTGACGCCGGAAGTCGAGCTGTTCGCCGCACTGTTCAACGCCGGCGACCGGCCGTATACGACTGCGTACGGCTATCGCCAGCAGGGCCGGCTCGCGCTGCTCGGCGTCCGCTACGCGGCGCGCTGACGCACCGGCGATCGATCCGAGTCAGCGCCCCGGCAGCCGGCGGACGCGAGCGAGCGCGTCGCAGATCGCCTCCGCGGCGTCGAGCATCCGCGGCGCCGGGCGCGACAGCGCGTCGGCCCCGACCTGGATCAGCGCCTGATGGCGCACCGCCGGCAGCGCCGGAAAGCGCTGCCAGGCCGCCAGCGAACCGTCCGGCGTCCCGTCCGGCCGGGCCGTCGGCGCGACGATCACCTCCGGTGCCGCCGCGACCACCGCCTCGACCGCCACCTGCGGCGCCAGCGCCGGCAGTGCGGCGAAGACGTTGACGCCGCCGCAGCGCCCGATCAGATCGCTGACGACGTGCCGGCCGTTGACCGTCATCAGCGGCCGTTCCCAGACCTGGTAGAACACGCGAACCGGCGAGCGGCTGGCGGCACTGTCGCCGCCGCCGGCAATCCCGCCGCGCGCCGGCAGCGCCGCCAGCCGCTGCCGTACCGTCGCGGCCGAAGCTGGCGCCGGCAGGCCGAACAGCGTCGCGAGCCGCTCGAGAGTCGTCGCGATGCCGTCGAGCCGCTCGATCCGGCTCGAATAGACCGGAACGCCCAACGCCGCGACGCGTGCCAGCAACGCCGGCTGGGTGCCGCCCTCCCAGGCCAGGATCAGATCGGGCGCCAGGGCCAGCACGCGCTCGAGATCGAGATTGACTGCATCGCCGATCCGCGGCAGCGCCCGCGCGGCCTCGGGGCTGTCGCTGAACGCGACGGCCGCGACCAGCCGGTCGCCGCCGCCGGCGGCGAACGCGAGTTCGACCAACGCCGGCGTCAACGCGACCACCCGGCGCGCCGGCGCGGCCAGCTGCACCGTGCGGCCGAGATCATCGACGACGACCGGTCCGGCCGCCGGCATGCCGCGGGCCGCTTCGGCCGCCGCCGCCGGCGATCCGGCGAACAGCGCCGCCGCGACGATCCCGGCCGCCGCCAGGGGGGCGGCCGCGACGCGGTGCCATCGCCCGGTCCATCGCCCGGTCCATCGCCCGATCAATGCTCTGTTCAGCGCCCCGTCAGGCCGAAACGACGCCGATGCCCCGAATAACCCCATTCGTGACCGATTCACTTGCAGGATCGTGGCCTTTCTGCTCAAATGTTAATCGTTCTTATTTGCCTTCCAGCTACGATCCGAAGTCGTAGCCCGATCGGGACAGTCGCAAGGCCATGGTCGTCTGCAATTGCTTCAATGTTCGGGAAAGCGATATCCGGCTGATGGCCGATCGCGGTCCGTGCTGCCTGAAGTCAGTCTGCAGGGAAACCGGGCTCGGCACGAATTGCGGCAAGTGTATTCCGCATGCTCGTGCAGTCCTGAACGCCGGAGCGGATGACGTGGTGCTGACCCGGATCGACCGGTCGGCAGTTCCGCAGATCCGGCTCTGATGCGGTAGCGGCGCGAGGCGCCGGCCGCCGCCTGCCGCGATCCGGTCGCACCGGAGCGCGGCTTTGTCGCGCCCATACACCCTGCCGCGGTACTATCGGGCTTCGATCCGGAGCGGGAGTACGCCATGCGCGGCGACAAGAAAGTCATCGAAGCCCTGAACAAGCAGCTCACCAACGAGCTGACCGCGATCAACCAGTATTTCCTGCACGCCCGGATGGCGCGTCACTGGGGCCTGCAGAAACTCGGCGCCAAGATCTATGAAGAGTCGATCGGCGAGATGAAGCACGCCGACCGGCTGATCAACCGGGTCCTGATGCTCGACGGCCTGCCCAATCTGCAGGCGCTGCACAAGCTGCACATCGGCGAGAACGTGCCCGAGATCCTCGCCTCGGACCTGAGCCTGGAGAAGAACGCGCATGCGCACGTCAAGGCGTCGATCGCGCTCTGTGAATCGGCCGGTGATTTCGTCTCGCGCGAGCTGCTGGTCGCGATCATCGACGACACCGAGGAGCACATCGACTGGCTCGAGACGCAGCATGCGCTGATCGAGAAGGTCGGCCTGCAGAATTACCTGCAGTCGATGATGAGCGTGTCGGACTCCGAATAGCGCTCGGCGAATAGCGCTCGGCCAGTGCGAACAGATCCGCGACCGAACCGCCGTCAGGAGACTCCGTGAACGCGAACGCCGCGCCCCTGCATGACTTCTCGCGCACGCGTCCGGCCGATCTCTCGGCAGCCGAGTGGCAGCAACGCGTCGAGCTCGCGGCCTGTTACCGGATCATCGATCATCTCGGCTGGTCCGAGCTGATCTATTCGCACACCACCGTCAAGGTGCCGGACGCCGACCACCAGTTCCTGATCAATCCGTACGGCCTGCGCTACGACGAGATCACCGCGTCGAACCTGATCAAGCTCGACGCCGAAGGCAACGTCGTCGGCGCGAGCCCTTACGTCGCCAATATCGCCGGCTTCGTGATCCACAGCGCGCTGCATCTGGCGCGCGCCGACGTCCACTGCGTGATCCACACCCACACCACCGCCGGCATGGCGGTCGCGGCGCAGAAGCAGGGCCTGCTGCCGATCAGCATGTATTCGCACAACTTCTACGGCCGCGTCGGCTATCACGACTACGAAGGGCCGAGCCTGAGCCTCGGCGAGCGCGAGCGGCTGGCCGCGAGCCTCGGCGACAATCATGCGCTGATCCTGCGCAATCACGGCCTGATCACCGTCGGCCGCACCATCCCGGAAGCGTTCATCCGGATGTTCCGGCTCGAGCGCGCCTGCCAGGTGCAGCTGGCCGCGCAGGCCGGCGGCGCCGAACTGATCGTGCCGACGCCGGAGATGTGCGAACAGTCGGCTCGGCTCGGCGACCAGTTCCTCAATGACGCGCAGAACCAGGGCCGCAACCCGATCGGCAGCCAGGAGTTCGCCGCGCTGGTCCGGCTGATCGACGCCAAGGACCCGTCGTACCGCCAGTGACTGCCCGGGGCACGATGCGCTGCAGCAGGCGCGGACGCCGCGGCGTGAACAGGTCCCGAGGTCGCGCGCCGGCGGACCATCAGTCGGTACCGACGACACCGGCCGACACGAGGGTTCCCCCGCCCTCGGCCGGTCGATCGCTTCTCTTACAATCGCGCCGAGGCCCGTGACGGGCCGCGTCCACCCCGATCACTACAGCGAGACACTCATGCAGCGTCGTTCCTTCATCGCCAAAGGCGCGGCCGGCGCCGCGGCCGCCGCGGTCGCGGCACCGGCATTCACCCAGACCGCGCCCAATGTCCGCTGGCGCCTGGCGTCGAGCTTCCCGAAGAGCCTGGACACCATCTTCGGCGGCGGCGAAGTGCTGTCGAAGTCGGTCTCGGCGATGACCGGCGGCAAGTTCCAGATCAGCGTCCATGCGGGCGGCGAGATCGTCCCCGGCCTGCAGGTGCTGGACGCGGTCCAGGCCAACACGGTCGAATGCGGCCATACCGCGCTGTACTACTTCTTCGGCAAGGATCCGACCTGGGCGCTGGCCGCCGCGATCCCGTTCGGGCTCAATACCCGCCAGTTCAACGCCTGGTGGTACCACGGCGGCGGCAACACGGTCTTCAACGAGTTCTCGATGAAGAACGGCGTCACGTCGATCCTGTGCGGCAACACCACCGCGCAGATGGGCGGCTGGTTCCGCAAGGAGGTCAAGGGCCTCGACGACCTGAAGGGCCTGAAGTTCCGGATCGCCGGCCTCGGCGGCCAGGTCTTCGCCAAGCTCGGCGTCGTGACGCAGCAGATCGCCGGCGGTGACCTGTACCCGGCGCTCGAGAAAGGCACGATCGACGCGGCCGAGTGGGTCGGCCCGTACGACGACGAGAAGCTCGGCCTCAACAAGGTCGCGCAGTACTACTACTACCCTGGCTTCTTCGAGGGCTGCACGGCGGCGCACCTGGTCGTCAACAACAAGGCCTACGAGGCGCTGCCGGCCGAGTACAAGGCCGCGCTGCAGAGCGCCGCGGCCGAAGCGACCATCGACATGATCGCCAAGTACGACGCGCTGAACGCGGTCTCGGTCAAGCGGCTGGTCGCGACCGGCACGCAGTTGCGCGCCTACCCACGCCCGGTGCTGGAAGCGGCCTACAAGGAGATGCAGGCGATCTACGCGCAGCTGACCGCCGCCAACGCGTCGTTCAAGAAAGTCTACGACTCGTACACCGGCGCGCAGGCCGACCAGATCGCCTGGGGCCGCGTCAACGAAGCGACCTTCGACGGCTTCATGGCCGCGCAGCAGCAGACCCGCCGGTAAGACGCTGCGGAATCGTTCCGCACGACGGGCTCGCCGCGAACGGCGAGCCCGAGGCATCGGCGATCACGAGAGCGCGGCGCGATACAGATAGAACGCGCCGGTCGCGATCAGCAATCCGCAGACGGCACCGCGCAGCAACGACGCCGACAGGAACGCGGCAGCCGTCTGACCGGCCAGAACGCCGATCAGGAGAATCGCGCCGACCCCTGCGCTGAGCCGCAGGTCGATGCCGCCGGCCGCCAGATGGATCGCCGATGCGCAGACGGCGATCGGAAGCTGAACCGCCTGCGCGATCAGCAGCGAGCGCCGCAGTTCCTGCCGCGCGGCCAGCATCACCGGCCACAGGATGACCGGCCCGCCGGTTCCGGTCACCGCGGAGCCGAACCCGACCGCACAGCCCGCCGTACACGCCAATGCCGCCGGCATCGGTGGCGCGCTTCTCGCCGCATCGCGCCCGCGCAAGCCGAGGACACCACTGAGGAGCGTCGCGACCCCCAACCCGCCCAGCAGCCACCGCACGTCGGCCCCGTACACGACCAGGCCGCCGAACAAGGCGCCGGGGATCGTGCTGCCGATCAGCAGCAGCGCATCGCGCGAGAGCGCACCGCGTTCGCTACGCATTCTCCAGAGCGCCAGCACGCCCGGCAGGCCGAATGCGAGCGATGCAGCGGCGATCGCCGCGCGGAAGTCGACGTCGCGAAGCTCATGCAATACCGGTACGACGAGTACGCCGCCGATGCCGGTCACGCCGATCAGGAAACCGGCAACAGCGATCGCGCCGATCCAGATCATCGGATCGTTCGCCGGCCCCGGACTCAGCCGAGCTCCCGGTCGGCCTCCCGCCGGACGGCACGGGCCGCTTCGTTCAACCGGCGGATCGCCTCCGGCCGGTCCACGTGAAGGACTTCGCCGCCCTTCACGATCGTCCGTCCGTCGACGATCACCGTGTCGACGTCCTCGCCGTTGGCTGCCAGCACCAGGAACTTGAACGGATCGTATAGCGGTGTCGCCTTGAACGTGTCGATCCGCAGCAGCACCACGTCGGCCTTGCAGCCCGCAGCCAGCCGTCCCAGGTCCGGACGCCCGAGCGCATCGGCACCGCCGGCGGTCGCCATCGTGAAGATGTCCCGGGACTGCGCGACGTCGGGCGTGTGCTCGACGACCCGGCAGAGCGTCGCCGCCATCCGCATGTCGTTGAACAGGTCGAACGGAAACGTGTCGGTCCCGAGCGCCTGCCGGATGCCCATCCGGGCGTACTTGTGGATCGAGTCGATCACGCCGCCGCGCCGCGCCTTCGGCCATGGCAGGTGCACGACCGTCGCCCGCGAATCGCGAAGCGCCGCGGCTTCGTCGCGCCCGAGCGATGCCAGGTTCCCGTCCCCGGTCATGATCTGACCGTGGCCGATCAACAGATCGGGGCCGAGCAGCCCGGTGCTCCGCAGATACTCCACGGTCGTCAGACCGTACTCCTCGCCGATCCGCTGATACTCGTTCGGTGATTGCCCCGCATGAATCTGGATCGGCAGCCGGTGGGCATCCGCGGCCAGCCGCGTTTCCCGCAGCAGGTCCGGGTCACAGGTATCGATCTGGCCGGGCGCCAGCATCGTGCGCAGCCGGTCGTCGAACCGACCGTTCCAGGACGTGCAGAAGTCCACGCAGTCGCGAAACCGCTTGCGACCGTCGGACGGGTACCGTTCGTACCAGACCTTTCCACCGGGCGCGTGTCCGTAGTGCATGGTCCGATAGCGGGGGCCGGAATAGAGCCGCAACCCGATCCGGATACCGGTCTCCGCAACCCGTTCGGTGATCCGGATGTCGCCGTCACCGCCGACCTCGTAGTCGTAGCCCAGCTCCACGACGGTGGTCGAGCCGGTGCGGGCCAGCTCCGCGAACGCGCACTCCGCGGCGATCAGCTGCGCCTCCGGATCGATCGCATGGCGTACCGCCGGCAGGATCTTGTAGAGCGTCCCGTAATTGGCAGCCTTGGCATCCGGGCTGACGTTCGTCGTCTCTTCCAGATAGCCTCGCGTGTAGGGCGTGTCGGTGACATGCAGATGAGCGTTGACCAGCCCTGGAATCACCAGGCGCCCGGATGCATCGATCACGACGTCCACGTCGGCGCTCGCCCGCTCGCCGAGCTCGGCGCGAGCGCCGGCCGCGGCGATCGAGCTCCCTTCGATCAGCACGACGCCCTGCTCGACGACCTGATGGCGGCCGTCGCGCCAGACGATCACCGTTCCGTTCTCGATCCTCGTCTTCACGGAGGCCCCTCGCTGCGACTGCGTCACTCGGGCGCGAGACCCGCCGTCCGGAATGCCGCGCCCCATTTCTCGTTCTCGGCGACCATGAAGCGCGCGAACGCCTCCGGAGTGCTGCCCGTCACCTGGAGGTAGTTCGCCCGGAGTTTCTCCGTGACCTCCGGGGCATGCACGGCCTTCAGCAGCTCGCGGTTCAGCAGCGAGATGACCGAGGCGGATGTGCGCGCCGGTACCAATGCGCCGATCCAGCCGTTCGACTCGATGCCGGCGATGCCGAAATCCGCCAGCGTCGGCACGTCGGGAATCGTCGCATCCCGCTGCGTGCTGAGCACGACCATCGGCGCGATCCTCCCCTCCTTGACCTGCGCCATCAGCGCAGCCGGATTCGTCACGCCATACTGGATGTGCCCACCGGCCAGGCTCATGATCATCGGCGCCGGGCCGGAGAACGTGATGTGTTCCATCGCCAGCCCCGCCCGGGCCTTCAGCATCTCGGTCGCCAGGTGCGACAGCGACCCGACGCCCGGCGTGCCGTAGTTCAGCCCGCTGAAGGACTTGCTAGCCGCGAGCAGCAGCCGGAAGTCGCGCGTCGGAGCGCTCGGCCCGGCGACCAGCACATTCGACCACCCGACCAGGAGCCCGACCGGCGCGAAGTCCTCGCGCTTCCAGCGCAGGCTGCGAAACGCGAACTCGTTGGTCGCGATGTTCGGCGCCTGGAACAGGATCGTGTGCCCGTCGGGTGCCGCCCTGGACACGTACTCGGTGCCGATGTTCGTCGACGCGCCGCCCTTGTTTTCGACGATGACCACCTGCTTCAACGCTTCCGCGAGCCGGGGTTGCAGCAGCCGGGCAAGCAGGTCGGCCGCGCCCGCCGGCGGATACGGGACGATGATCGTCACCGGCTTGGCAGGGAATCCCTGCGCCCGGACGACCGGGCAAGGCAGCACGAAGGATGCGGCGGCCGCGAGTACGCGGCGACGCGTCGGACGGACGGATGGGTGTAGTGCGCTCACGGCAGGAACTCCTCGTGCATCGGGTCTTCGGAAGATTGTTCGCACCCGGACGAGGTCCTGACCAGCAAAAAATTGCCGATATCGCCCTGCCTGCCATCCGCCGGGGACGCCCGACGCCGGTACCACGCGAACCGGCCCCCCGGTCATAATCGGCCGTCATGACAAAGTCCGCTCGCCGGGCACCGGTGGCTGTCACCCAGACGACGCTGCTGGCGCCAACGCAGCCGCCGGTTCCGTCGTCTTCGTTGTTGACCGAACTCGGCCGGCCGGCCCGGGAGGCTCTCGGCTTGCTGGGGCGGGATCGCTCGTTCGGCAAAGGCGATCTGCTGTTCGAGCAGGGAGACCCGCACGACGGCATTTTTCTGATCGAGGACGGTGTCGTGCGGTCCTACTACGTTTCGGAAGACGGCCGCGAGTTGACGCTCGGCTATTGGGGTGCAGGCAACTATGTCGGCGGTCCGCAACTGTTCGGCGGGGGACTCCATGCCTGGACCTCGCAGGCGGAAAGCGCGACTCGCTGCGTCTTCCTGCCCGGCTCGGCGCTCAGGAGGCTGGCAGAGCAACGGCCCGAGGTCGCGATGGCGCTGCTCGACGCGCTGGTCCACAAGTCCGCCTGCTATTCGGCGCTGCTGCAGCTGCTGGCAACGCACTCGATGAAGGTGCGCCTGGCTCGTCTGCTCGTGATACTGACCACCAACGGCAACGAACCGGTCATTCATCTGACCCACGGTCAGCTCGCCGGAATGATCGGATCGACCCGCCAACGGGTCTCCCAGGCGCTGGAGACGTTCGAGAAACGGACGTTGATCCGCAAGCAACCGGACGGCTCGGTTCGCGTCCTGCGGTCCGATCAGCTCGCCAGGCTCGACTAGGGTCCGTTCGCACTACGGACGCCGGCGTCGCGGCCGCTGGCGACCGGCGCCCCGCGCTCAGTTGCCCGGAGCCGGCGAACTGTAGTCCTCGACCGGCACCTCGATCCGGACCTTGTCGAGATCGACCTCGGCCGGCTTGTCGAGCCACATCGTCACCAGCCCCGGCCAGAAGATCAGGATCGCGACCAGCAGCAGCTGCAGCCCGACCCATGGGATCGAGCCGAGGTAGATGTCGGAACTCTTGACGCTCTTCGGCGCGATGCTGCGCAGGTAGAACAGCGCGAAGCCGAACGGCGGGTGCATGAACGACGTCTGCATGTTCACGCAGAGCAGCACGCCGAACCAGATCGGGTCGATGCCGAGCTTGGCCGCCACCGGCGCCAGCAGCGGGATGATGATGAACGCGATCTCGAAGAAATCGAGAAAGAACGCGAGAAAGAAGACGAACAGGTTGACGATGATCAGGAAGGTCACCGGACTGCCGCCGGTGATGCCGAGCAGCATGTGGTCGATCCACACCGGCCCGTCGACCCCCTGGAACACCAGCGAGAACACGGTCGAGCCGATCAGGATGAAGATCACCATCGTGGTGATCCGCATCGTCGACTCCATGCCCTGCCGCACCAGCGTCCAGGTCAGCCGGCGGTGCATCGCCGCCAGCGCCATCGCGCCGACCGCGCCCATCGCGCCGGCTTCGGTCGGCGTCGCCAGCCCCATGAAGATCGTGCCGAGCACCAGGAAGATCAGCACGATCGACGGGACCATGCCCCACAGCACCTTGACCCACAGCGCCCGGCCGGACAGCGTCCGCGCTTCCTTCGGCAGCGGCGGCATGTAGTGCGGCCGCAGCCTGGACATCACGAAGATGTAGATCAGGAAGATCGCCACCTGCGCGATCGACGGCCCGATCGCGCCCTTGTACATGTCGCCGACCGACTTGCCGAGCTGGTCGGCGAGCACGATCAGCACCAGCGACGGCGGGATCACCTGGGTGATCGTGCCGGATGCGGCGATCACGCCGGTGGCGAGCCGCATGTTGTAGCCGTAGCGCATCATGATCGGCAGCGAGATCACGCCCATCGCGATCACCGATGCGGCGACGGTGCCGGTGATCGCGCCGAGGATCGCGCCGACGACGATCACCGCGTAGGCGAGCCCGCCCGGCACCGAGCCGAACAGCTGACCGGTGCCTTCGAGCAGGTCCTCGGCGAGCCCGCAGCGCTCCAGCAGCGCGCCCATGAAGGTGAAGAACGGAATCGCCAGCAACAGCTCGTTCGACACGATGCCGAACACCCGCAGCGGCAGGTTGGCCATGTACTGCGCCGGGAAGTAGCCCATCTCGATCGATACCAGGCCGGCGCCGAGCCCGAGCGCCGCCAGCGAGAACGCGACCGGGAAGCCGATCAGCATCACGACGATCAGCGCCGCGAACATGATCGGCGCCATGTACTCCATCGGCATCAGCGCGCCCCCGCCGAACCGTTCATTGCAGCGGCCGCTCGTAGTGCGTATCCATCGCGTACACGCCGCGCAGATAGCCGATCCGCTTGATGATCTCCGAGACGCCCTGCAATGCCAGGCACGTGAATCCGACCGGGATCAGCAGCTTGATCGGCCAGCGGATCAGGCCGCCCTCGTTGCTCGAATGCTCCATCAGCCGCCAGGAATCGACGAAGAACGGCCACGACATCCAGCCGATCAGGACCGCCGCCGGCATCAGGAAGAAGATCGTGCCGAGCAGATCGACCCAGGCCTTGAGCCGCGGCGGATAGCGGGAATACAGCACGTCGACGCGGACATGCTCGTTGACCCGGAGCACCAGGCCGGCGCCGAGCAGCACGCAGGCGCCGAACAGGTACCACTGGATCTCCAGCCAGGCGTTCGAGCTCAGATTGGCGGCGTAGCGGGTCGCGGCGTTGCCGGCCGACACCATGCACGAGATGAACATGGTCCAGACGGCGATCCAGGCCGCGCCGGTGTTCAGGCGGTCGATGGCGTGTGCGACGGCGAAGGCGGCTTTCACGGCGCAGGTCCCGGGCGACCGGCGTCTCGTCGGTCGGATGTCTCGTCGGTCGGATACGGGAGTATAGAGAGCAGCGCCTGCGCCGCCGCATCCGCTACCGGCCTAGGGGTAACCCAGGGTTCGAAGGCCCGCGCGGCGGGCCTCGATGCTACGATCGGCTGATCCTCACCCGATCAGGTCAATCGATATGGTCGCCATGCTGCTTCGTGCCGTCACCGTCGGTCTGTTCGTGCTCGGCCTGCCGTGCTGGGTCGCAGCGGCCGAATCCTACCCTGCCAAACCGGTCAGGATGATCGTCCCCTGGCCGACCGGCGGCACCGCCGACATCGTCACCCGCGTCGTCACGCAGAAGCTCGAGACCATCTGGGGCCAGCCGGTCGTGGTCGAGAACAAGGGCGGCGCCTCCGGCAACATCGGTTCCGAGCTGGTCACCCGCGCCGCGCCCGACGGTTACACGCTGATGTACGGTGCGATGAGCACCCACGCGATGAACCAGTGGCTGTACTCGAAGATGACCTTCGATCCGGTCAAGGATTTCACGCCGATCTCGATGCTGCTGATCAGCACGACCGTGCTGGTCGTGCCCGGCGACTCGCCGCTGCGCAGCGTCGCCGACCTGATCGCGCACGCCAAGGCGTCGCCGGGCCGCCTGAACTACGCCTCGGTCGGCAACGGCAGCTTCTCGCATCTCGCCGGCGAACTGCTGAAGAGCCGCGCCGGCATCCAGGCGACCCACGTGCCCTACCAGGGCGGCGCGCCGGCCATCGTGGACCTGCTGGCCGGGCGCACCGATTTCCTGTTCATCGCAGCGCCGCCGGCGGTGCCGCATATCCGGTCCGGCAAGCTCCGGCTGATCGCCACTGCCGATGCCACCCGCTCGTCGGCCTTTCCCGATGCCCCGATCGTCGCCGAAACGATCCCGGATTTCGACATCGGCGTCTGGTCGGCATTCTTCGCGCCGCCGGGCACGCCGCGAGCGATCGTCGACAAGATCAATCGGGACGTCCGTCAGGTGCTGCAGATGCCCGAAGTCCGGCAGAAGCTGCAGGATCTGGGCGCCGAGATCATCGGCAGCACGCCCGAGGCACTGGCCGCACGAATGCGGCAGGATGCGGAGAAGTGGGGCGGCATCATCAAGGCGACCGGAGTCAGGATAGACTGAGCCATGACCACCGCCATTCCGCGCAACCCGGCCGCGCTCGGACCGCCGGCAGGGATTTCACACCACGGCGTCGAAGTCACGGCCGGCCGGCGCATGCTGTTCGTGTCCGGACAGATCGGCGTACGCGCCGACGGCAGCATTCCGGAGTCGATCGCTGAACAGACCGAGGTGGTCTGGCAGCGCATCGAGGCGATTCTCGCCGAGTCCGGCATGGCGATCTCCGATATCGTCAAGATCACCTCGTTCCTGACCCGACCCGAAGACTACGAAGCTTTCGCCCGCGTTCGCGCGGCGCGGCTCGCCGGTCATCGCACCGCCTCCACCGCCGTGTTCGTCTCGGCGCTGGTCAAACCGGCGCTGCGGGTCGAGATCGAGGTGGTTGCCGCGCGCTCGGCCACCGGTGGAGGCCTATCATCGGCTGGCTCGACGATCTGAGGAAGCGCGCCGCGGAGGCGGGCGATACCGCCCGCAGCGGCGTCGGCGCGCCGGCCGGCCGGCCCGGTCCGGCGGTCGACCCACGCACCGGCCAGCCGGCCGGCAACGGCCCCGGCATGCCGCCGCGCCGCACCTGGCTGACCTTCGTGCTGGTGCTGCTGATCAACTGGTACATCTTCCGGCTGCTGTTCCCGGGCCCGGATGCGCCGCTGATCATTCCGTACACCGCGTTCAAGGATCAAGCCGCCAGGGGCAACGTCGAGGCGATCTATACCAAGGGCGACGGCATCGAAGGGCGCTTCCGCGCCGCGGTGACCTGGCCGCCGCCGGGCATCGAGACCCCGGCGCGCGGCAGCGAGGCCCCCCGCTCGCGCGCCGACCAGCTCAATGTCGGCCCGCCGCGCACCGGCGAGATCTTCACGACCACGCTGCCGGCGTTCGTCGGCAACGACCTCGAGTCGTTCCTGATCGCCAACAAGGTCGAGATCAGTGCCGTTCCGATCCAGTCCGGCACCGGCTGGGGCACGCTGCTGCTCGGCTTCGGCCCGGCGCTGCTGATCATCGCGTTCTACGTCTGGATGTTCCGGCGCGCGGCCGGCGGTGCCGGCGGCATGGGCGGCATCATGGGCATCGGCAAGAGCCGCGCCAAGCGCTACGACCAGGAGAACGCCAAGCGCGTGACCTTCGACGACGTCGCCGGCATCGACGAGGCCGAGAACGAGCTGGTCGAGATCGTCGATTTCCTGCGCGACCCGGCCAAGTACAGCCGGCTCGGCGGCAGCGCACCGAAGGGCGTGCTGCTGGTCGGCGCGCCCGGCACCGGCAAGACGCTGCTGGCGCGCGCGGTCGCCGGCGAAGCCAACGTGCCGTTCTTCTCGATGAGCGCGTCCGAGTTCGTGGAGATGATCGTCGGCGTCGGCGCGGCACGCGTCCGTGACCTGTTCAAGCAGGCGCGCGAGAACGCGCCGGCGATCATCTTCATCGACGAGCTGGATTCGATCGGCCGCGCCCGCGGCCAGGTCGCGATCGGCGGCTCGTCGGAGCAGGAACAGACGCTGAACCAGATCCTGACCGAGATGGACGGCTTCACCGGCCAGTCCGGCGTGATCGTGCTGGCGGCGACCAACCAGCCGGACGTGCTCGACCGCGCGCTGCTGCGGCCCGGCCGCTTCGACCGCCAGGTGGTCGTCAATCTGCCGGACCGCAACGGCCGCGAGGCGATCCTGAAGGTCCACACCCGCCAGGTGCCGCTCGCCAAGGACGCCGACCTCGGCGAGCTGGCCGCAACGACACCGGGGCTGTCCGGTGCCGACCTGAAGAACCTGGTCAACGAGGCGGCGCTGCTCGCCGCCCGGCGCGAGCAGAACGAGGTTCGGCAGAAGGATTTCCTCGATGCGCTCGAGAAGATCGTGCTCGGCCCCGAGCGCGCGCTGCTGCTGTCGCCGGAAGACAAGGAGCGGATCGCCTACCACGAGAGCGGCCACGCGGTCCTGGGCCTGCTGGTGCCGGGCGCCGATCCGGTCAACCGCGTGACGATCGTGCCGCGCGGCCGCGCGCTCGGCGTCACCTACCAGCGGCCGGACAACGACCGCTACAACTATCCGGAAGCGTACCTGCGCGCGCGGATCGTGGGCATGCTCGGCGGCCGCGCCGCCGAGGAGGTCGTCTACGGCACCAGGACCACCGGCGCCGAAAGCGACATCGAGCAGGCGACCGATCTGGCGCGCAACATGGTCACGCGCTGGGGCATGAGCGACAAGCTCGGCATGGTGCAGCTGGCCGGGCGGCAGAACGCCTTCCTCGGTGCCGCCGGGCCGGCCGACAAGTCGTACTCGGAGGAGACGGCGCGGCTGGTCGACGCCGAAGTGCAGCGGATCATCCACGAGAGCCATGCCGAGGCGCTGCGGCTGCTCGAACGGCATCGCGACAAGCTCGACGCGCTGGTGGCGGCGCTGCTGCAGAAGGAGACGCTGGACGAGGACGAGATCCTCGAAGTGACCGGGCTGCCGCCGGCGCCGGCGCTCGAGACGCGGCCGCTGTCGCGCGTCGGCACCGGCCGCACTGCGCCGACGGCGGCCGGCGCCTGAATCACGCTTCGGTGCGGCGGCCGACGAATCCGCCGTCGACCGCCATCGAGTGCCGTCCGGCGAACCCGGCGTCAGACGAACCCGGCCACCGCGTGCGGCACGTACGGCGCCTCGAGCGCCTGCCGTTCCGCCGCCGACAGCGTCACGGTCAGCGCGGCGAGCGCGTCCTCGAGATGCTGCGGCCTGGACGCGCCGATGATCGGCGCGGTCACGCCGGGCGTGCCGATCACCCAGGCGAGCGCGATCTGCGCGCGCGACAGGCCGCGCTGCGCGGCCAGCTGCGCCACCGCTTCGGCGACGCGACGGTCGGCGTCGGCCGTCGCCGCGTAGAGCCGGTCGGCAAACTCGTCGGTCCTGGACCGCTCGGTCGCGGCGTCCCAGTCGCGCGTCAGCCGGCCGCGCGCCAGCGGACTCCATGGGATCACGCCGACGCCCTGGTCGCGGCACAGCGGCAGCATCTCGCGCTCTTCCTCGCGGTAGAGCAGGTTCAAATAGTTTTGCATCGACACGAAGCGCGTCCAGCCGTGCCGGTCGGCCAGGTACAGGGCCTTGGCGAACTGCCAGGCATGCATCGACGAGGCGCCGATGTAGCGCGCCTTGCCGGCGCGCACGACGTCATGCAGCGCCTCCAGCGTCTCCTCGATCGGCGTCGCCGGATCCAGGCGGTGGATCTGATAGAGATCGACGTAGTCGGTGCCGAGCCGCGCCAGGCTCGCGTCGATCTCCTGCAGGATCGCCTTGCGCGACAGTCCGGCGCCGTTCGGTCCCGGCCGCATCCGGCCATTCACCTTGGTCGCGATGACGATCTCCTCGCGCCGCGCGAACTCCTTCAGCGCGCGGCCGACGATCTCCTCGCTGGTGCCGTCGGAGTAGACGTTGGCGGTATCGAAGAAGTTGATGCCGCGTTCGACCGCGAGCCGGATCAGCGGCCGGCTCGCGGCCTCGTCGAGCGTCCACGGATGGTTGCCGCGGTCCGGCACGCCGTAGGTCATGCAGCCGAGACAGATCGGTGAGACTTGCAGGCCGGTTCGGCCGAGACGGACGTACTTCATCGCGAGGCCCCTGCGGTGATGCGCCGTTCGCGGCGCCGAACGGCGATGGTACGGCAGCGGGGCCGGAGTTTCCGCCTCAGGACGCGCGCCGGCCGTCGACGCGGATCCGGTCGCCGGCCCGGAACGGCGGCGCGTCCTCGTAGCGCAGCACGCGGGTCGAGCCGTCGGCCATCCGGACGGTCACGTCGTAGTGATCGTCGCCGCGGACCCGCTTCTCGATCTCGTGGCCGGCGACGGCGCCGCCGACCGCGCCGAGCACGGTCATCGCTTTCTTGCCGTTGCCGCCGCCGATCTGGTTGCCGATCGCACCGCCGACCACGCCGCCGCCGATCGCGCCGAGGCCGCTGCCCTGCCCCGGATCGACGATCCGCTCGATCGACACGACCGTCGCCTGATTCGGATCGACCGCGGGCGCCGCCGCGACCGGTGCGATCGGTGCGATCGGCCGCGGCGCGGTCGTCACCGGTTTCGGCGCGGGACGCGCCGCAGGCACGACCGCCGTCGGCGCCGGTTTCGCATCGGCCAGCTTCGCGTCGGCCGGCCTCGCGTCGGCCGCCACCAGCGCCGGCGGCGTGTCGGCCGATCGCGCGAACGGCGACGGCAGCAGCCCGGTCATCGCGGCGACACCGGTCGCGCACAGCACGGTCACGCTGATCGCGGCAACGGCCGATAGCGGATGAATGCGGTTCGATGCGGCCTGCCCGGCCGCTGATCGGTTCTGCTCGACGTCCATGTCTTGGCGTTCCTCTCTCGTCGCACCCGCCGGATCGGCAGGCTCATGCGGATTGGAAACGCGCGAGGAACGATTGCACAGGCGAGCCCCGGGTCGGCGGTGGATCCTGGCCGATGAGCGGAGGCACATCGGTCCGTCATGCTGACTCGGCATGGCGGCAGCAACCCTAGAAGGTATTGGCTTCACGCCTTCGCGGTCAGTAGACTTTGCTGCACGATCACGCAGTGCCGGCGAGGATCGGCCGCAGAGGAGACGTCATATGAAACGCATCGGTGCCGTACTGAAGCTGGCCGGCGCGGCCTGGCTGTTTTCGCTTGCGCTGGCAGCGCATGGCCAGGCGTCGAATGAAAAGCCGATCCGATTCGTGTTGCCGTTCGGCTCGGGCACCTCGACCGACCAGCTGGCCCGGCTGATGGCCGAGGTCATCGCCAGCGAGTCGAAGCAGTCGGTCGTCGTCGAGAACAAGCCCGGCGCCGAAGGGTTCATCGGAGCGCAAGCCGTCGCCACTGCTCCGGCGGACGGCTCGGTGGTCCTGATCTCCTCCAACTCGACCCATTCGCTCAATCCGAATCTGTACCGCAAGCTCCCTTACGACGCGGTCAAGGATTTCATCCCGGTGCGAAC
>JBFWQR010000117.1:0-24557 GCA_050249335.1 Lautropia sp. | reverse complement strand
CTCGATCAGCGACGCGAGCGGCCGGGTCGCGAGTGCGCGGGCCCGCTCGCGCGCGAAGCCGACGACCTCGGCGGCCGGCAACAGCCGGTTGACCAGCCCGATCTCGCGCGCCTCGGCGGCGCCGAACGGCTCGCCGAACAGCAGCTTCTCGGCCGCCCGTGCATAGCCGGCCAGCGCCGGCAGCAGGAAGGTGCTGCCGGCCTCGGGGCAGATGCCCAGGTTGACGAACGGCAGCGCGAAGCTCGCGTCCTCGGCCGCATAGACTGCGTCGCAATGCAACAGCAGCGTCGTGCCGACGCCGATCGCCGCGCCCTGGACCGCCGCCACCAGCGGCTTCGGAAACGCTTCGAGCGCACGCAGGAAACGCATCACCGGCGCCTGGTCGTCGCGTGGCGGGTCGTGCAGGAAATCGGCGAGATCGTTGCCGGCGGTGAAGACACCGCCATCGCCGTGGATCAGCGCGACCTTCACGTCCGGCGCCGTTGCCGCTGCGGCCAGACCGTCGGCGAGCGCGGCATACATCGCCGCGGTAATCGCGTTCTTCCGCTCGGCGCGCGCGAAGACCAGGGCCGTCACGGCGCCGTCGCGTTCGATCCGGATCGTCATCGCCTGTCTCCCGCGCCGGCCCTGCCCCGGCGCATCCTCGTAGCCGCGGGTCAGACCCGCTCGAGCACCCCGGCCGCGCCCATCCCGGTGCCGATGCACATCGTCACCATGCCGTACTTCAGCTGATGACGCTGCAGCGCATGGACCACCGTCGCTGCACGAATCGCGCCGGTCGCGCCGAGCGGATGGCCGAGCGCGATCGCGCCGCCGATCGGGTTGACCTTCGCCGGGTCGAGCTGCAGCTCGCGGATCACCGCCAGCGCCTGCGCCGCGAACGCCTCGTTGAGCTCGATCCAGCCGAGGTCGTCCTGCGCGATGCCCGCGGCCTTCAGCGCCACTGGAATCGCCTCCTTCGGCCCGATGCCCATGATCTCCGGCGGCACGCCGCGGACCGCGAACGAGCGGAACCGTGCCAGCGGCTTCAAGTCGAACTGCTTCAGCAGCTTCTCCGAGACGACCAGCAGCGCGCCGGCACCGTCGGAGGTCTGCGAGCTGTTGCCGGCGGTCACGCTGCCCTTCGCGGCGAACACCGGCCTGAGCTTCGCGAGCGCCTCGAGCGTCGTGTCGGCGCGCGCGCCCTCGTCGGTCGCGACGGTCCGCGTCTTGACCATCACTTCGCCGTTGCCGCCGGCACTCTGCAACGCGGCGATCCGGTCGACGACCTCGACCGGCACCGTCTCGGCCTTGAACTCGCCGTTCTGCTGGCCGGCGATCGCCTTCTGGTGCGACGCGAGCGCGAACGCGTCCTGGTCCGCGCGCGAGACCTTCCATCGGGCCGCGACCTTCTCGGCGGTCATGCCCATGCCGTAGGCGATACCGACGTTCTCGTCACGCTCGAAGATCCGCGGATTCATCGACGGCTTGTTGCCCATCATCGGCACCATGCTCATCGATTCGGTGCCGCCGGCGATCATTGCATCGGCCTCGCCGACGCGGATCCGGTCGGCCGCCATCGCGAGCGCAGTCAGCCCCGACGCGCAGAAGCGGTTGACCGTGACGCCGGCGACCGTGTTCGGCAGCCCGGCGAGCAGCACCCCGATCCGCGCGACGTTCAACCCCTGCTCGGCCTCGGGGATCGCGCAGCCGATGATCGCGTCCTCGATCACCGCCGGGTCGAACTTCGGCACCTGGCCGAGCGCACCCCTGATCGCCGCGACCAGCAGATCGTCCGGACGGGTATGGCGGAACACACCGCGCGGTGCCTTGCCGATCGGTGTGCGCGCGGCGGCGACGATGTAGGCATCCTGGACTTGACGGCTCATCTCGTTCTCCTCAATTCCTGACCGGCTTGCCGGTCTGCATCATGCCCATGATGCGTTCCTGCGTCTTCGGATGCTCGAGCAGCGCGACGAATGCGCGCCGTTCCAACCCGAGCAGCCACTCCTCGTCGACCAGCGTGCCGGCATCGACGTCGCCGCCGGTCATCACGCCGGCGATGGTCTTGCCGAGGTGGAAGTCGTGCGCCGAGATGAAGCCGCCGTCGCGCATGTTGACCAGCTGCGCCTCGATGGTCGCGGCACCGGAGCGGCCGGCAACCTTGAACGGCCGGCGGATCGGCGGCCGGTAGCCGGCTTCGGCCATCGCCTGCGCTTCGCGGATCGCGCGTTCGAGCAGCGCGTAGCCGTTGAACACGACCGGGTCCGACGCCAGCAGGTAGCCCATCGCGCGCGCCTCGAGCGCCGATTTCGAGACCGCCGCGGTGCCGGCGTTCATCACGTACCGGTTCAGGAAGTGCAGCAGGTACGCGTCCGGCGCCGCCATCTGCTCCTCGGCGGCGCGGCGCGCGCCGTAGGTCAGGCCGCCGGCCCCGGGCACGAGCCCGACGCCGACCTCGACCAGCCCGATGTAGCTCTCCAGGTTGGCGACCCGCCGCGCGCAATACAGCGCGAGCTCGCAGCCGCCGCCGAGCGCGAGGCCGGACACCGCGGCGACCGTCGGCACCTGCGCATAGCGCAGCGCCAGCATCGCCTGCTGCAGCTTCTCTTCCTCGGGACCGATCGCCTTGGCGCCGCCCGACATGAACAGCGGCAGCATCGCCTGCAGGTCGGCGCCGGCCGAGAACGGACCGCCATCGAGCGAGCCCGGCGCCCACACCACCAGCCCGCGGTATTCGCGTTCGGCGAGGCCGACCGCCTTGACCAGCCCGGCAGTGACGCCGGGGCCGATCGCGTTCATCTTGGTTTTGAGCGACGCGATCAGCACGTCGGCCAGGCGGTCATCGCCGGCGCGGCCGGCCAGCGTCCAGAGCCGGATCGAATCGTCCTCGAACACCGTCGTGCCGGCCGTCTGCGGCCGGTCGGCCGCGGTGGTCTCGCCGGCGAGCGCGGCGCGGAACACCTGGCTGCGATAGACCGGCAGGTCCGAGCGCGCGACGAACGACTGGCGCACCGGCGACCACGACCCCTCGGGCTGGTGGACGCCGCCGCGCTCGGCGACCGGGCCTTCGGTGACCCACTTCGGCAGCGGCGTCTTCGCGAGCGCGCGGCCGGCGGCGATGTCTTCGGCGATCCAGCCGGCGACGTCGTTCCAGCCGGCCTGCTGCCAGATCTCGAACGGCCCCTGCTT
This sequence comes from Lautropia sp., assembly GCA_050249335.1. Classification (GTDB taxonomy): domain Bacteria; phylum Pseudomonadota; class Gammaproteobacteria; order Burkholderiales; family Burkholderiaceae_E; genus Lautropia. Next base: position 21,386 of record JBFWQR010000117.1, on the reverse strand, counting down.
CTGGCCGAAGCCCCAGCGCATCGCGAAATCGAGGTCGCGCGCGGTCTCGGCGATCTCGGCCAGCGTCAGCGCCGCATAGTGGAAGGTGTTGCGCAGGATCGCCCAGACGAACTGCGCCTGCGGGTTCTTCGATTCCCGCAGCAGCTTGATCCGCTCGGCCCACGACTTCTTCTTCAGGATCCGCGCGACCGTCTCGTCGGCGCCGGCGCCGCCGGGCACGTAGTCGCCCTTGGCGGCGTCGAAGCGCAGGATGTCGCGGCCGACCTTCTTGTAGAAGCCGGCGCCGGTCTTGGCGCCGAGCGCGCCGGCCTTGATCAGCTGCTGCAGCACGGCCGGCGTCTGGTAGACCGCCGCGAAGTCGTCGTGCAGGTTGTCCTGCATCGTCTTGATCACGTGCGCCATCGTGTCGAGCCCGACCACGTCGGCGGTGCGGAAGGTGCCGGACTTGGCGCGGCCGAGCTTCTCGCCGGTCAGGTCGTCGACGACGTCGTAGGTCAGGCCGAAGTTCTCGACCTCCTTGAAGGTCGCGAGGATGCTGAAGATGCCGATCCGGTTGCCGATGAAGTTCGGCGTGTCCTTGGCGCGCACGACCCCCTTGCCGAGCACCCGGGTCAGGAAGGTCTCGAGCCGATCGAGGATCACCGGATCGGTGTCGGCAGTCGGAATCAGCTCGACCAGGTGCATGTAGCGCGGCGGATTGAAGAAGTGCACGCCGCAGAAGCGCCGGCGCAGTTCAGCTCCAGCCCCTTCGGCGTCGAAACCCTTGGCGAGCTCGGTGATCGACAGCCCGGAGGTGTTCGACGCGAAGATCGCGTGCGGCGCCAGGTGCGGCGCCACCTTCTTATAGAGGTCGTGCTTCCAGTCCATCCGTTCGGCGATCGCCTCGATCACCAGGTCGCACTCGGCGAGCCGCGCCAGATGCTCGTCGTAGTTGGCCGGCTGAATCGCGTCGGCGACCTCCGGCGAGCCGAGCGGCGCCGGGTTCAGCTTGCGCAGGCCTTCGATCGCGCGCAGCGCGATGCCGTTCTTCGGCCCTTCCTTGGCCGGCAGGTCATACAGCAGCGACGGCACGCCGGCGTTGGCCAGATGTGCGGCGATCTGCGCACCCATGACGCCGGCGCCGAGCACCGCGACGCGTCGGACGATGAAGTTTTCCATCTAAGCTCTCCTAATTCCGTTCCCAGGTCTGCGTCCGGCCGAACAGCGCGACGCCGATGAAGCCGCGGACCTCGAGCTTGCGGCCGCCGTCGACCAGTGTGGCACGGGCGCGATAGACCTTGCCGTTGTTCGGGTCGAGGATCAGCCCCTCTTCCCAGCTCGCGACGTCGCCCTTGGCCGGTTTCAGGTCCGACAGGATCGTCATGCCGACCACCGGCTGGCCCTTGCGCTCGTCGGTGCAGGCTTCGCAGACCGGATTCGGCCGGCTCGGGTCGAACAGCTTCTCGATTTTCCCGGACAGCACGCCGTCGCGCTCGCTGATCCGGACCAGCGCCTTCGGCTGTTTGGTCTCGTCGTCGATCGTCTTCCACAGTCCGACCGGGCTCGCGCCCGCGCTCTGCGCCGCCGCGCCGCCACCGGTCAGCAGCGCCAGCGCGCCGATCGTGATCGCCAGTGCGCCGACCGTCATCGCCCGCAGCCGCTTCGCCTTCAAGATCGCGCGCAGCCCGTTCGCCTTCGCGATTCCCCGCAGGATGTCCGCCTTCATTCGTCTCGCCTCCGTCGCCGCCATCGGATGGTCAGAAGAGCTCCACCGGCACCTGCATCAGCGGGTCGGCGCCGGCGCGCGCGGTCCGGATCAGCGCCGCGGTCTCGGGCTGCAGCTTGGCGAAGTAGAACCGTGCGGTCGCGAGCTTGGCGCGATGGAAGTCGTCGTCGCGGTCGAGCGAGACCAGCACGGCGCGCACCCAGAAATACGACAGCACCAGATGACCGATCACGCGCAGATAGTCGACGGCCGCGGCGCCGGCTTCGTCGGGATTGCGCATCGCCTTCATGCCGATCTCCATCGTCAGCTTCTCGACCTTGCCGGCCAGATCGGCGAGCGGATTGACGAACTCGGCGAGCTCCTCGCGGTGCCCGTGCTCGTCGATCAGGTCCTTGACCAGCGCACCGAACTTGCGCAGCTTGGCGCCGTTGTCGCCGAGCACCTTGCGGCCGAGCAGGTCGAGCGACTGGATCGTGTTGGTGCCCTCGTAGATCATGTTGATCCGGGCATCGCGGACGTACTGCTCCATCCCCCATTCGCGGATGTAGCCGTGGCCGCCGTAGACCTGCATTGCCAAGTTGGTCGTCAGGAAGCCGTTGTCGGTGATGAACGCCTTGACCACCGGCGTCAGCAGCGCGAGCAGATCGTTCGCATCGGCGCGCGCCTCGGCATCCGGATGATGCTCGGCACGGTCGGCCTGCAACGCGAGCCAGACCGCGAATGCGCGGCAGCCTTCGGTGTACGCCTTCTGCGTCAAGAGCATCCGGCGCACGTCGGGATGGACGATGATCGGGTCGGCCGGCAGGTCCGGCGCCTTCGGCCCGGTCAGGCTGCGCGACTGGAGCCGCTCCTTCGCATAGGCGAGCGCGTTCTGGTAGGCGGCCTCCATCAGGCCGAGGGTCTGCACGCCGACGCCGATCCGGGCCGCGTTCATCATCACGAACATCGCCTGCAGGCCGCGGTTCGGCTCCGAGACGATCGTGCCTCGGGCGCCGTCGAGGTTCATCACGCAGGTCGCGTTGCCGTGGATCCCCATCTTCTCCTCGAGCCGGGCGCAGCGGATGCCGTTGCGCTCGCCGACACTGCCGTCGGCGTTCGGCAGGAACTTCGGCACGACGAACAGCGAGATCCCCTTCGTGCCCGGCGGCGCGTCGGGCAGCCGCGCCAGCACCAGGTGGATGATGTTGTCGGCCAGGTCGTGCTCGCCGGACGAGATGAAGATCTTGGTACCGGTCAGCCGATAGGTGCCGTCGGCCTGCGGTTCGGCGCGGGTCTTCAGCAGACCGAGGTCGGTGCCGCAATGCGCTTCGGTCAGGCACATCGTGCCGGTCCATTCGCCGGACACCAGCTTCGGCAGATAGAGCGTCTTCTGCTCCGGCGTGCCGTGCGCATGCAGGCAGTCGTAGGCGCCGTGCGTCAGGCCGGGATACATCGTCCATGCCTGATTCGCGGAGTTCATCATCTCCTGGAACGCGATGCCGACCACGGCCGGCAGCCCCTGGCCGCCGAGCTCCGGGTCGCAGGTCAACGTGGGCCAGCCGCCGGCCTTGAACTGCTCCCACGCGTCCTTGAAGCCCTTCGGCGTGCGGACCACGCCGTCGCCCTCGTAGCGGCAGCCCTCCTCGTCGCCGCTGCGGTTCAGCGGAAACAGCACTTCGGCGCAGAACTTGCCGCCCTCCTCGAGCACCTGGTCGATCAGTTCCCGATTGACCTCGGCATGACGCGGCAGCTCGGCGAGCGCGGCCGGTGCATCGATCAGTTCATGCAGCACGAACTGGAAGTCGCGCAGCGGTGGGGTGTACTGGGGCATGGCGAATCCTCGGGTGAAGCGAAGCGGTCAGACGGAAAGACGGGGGGAGCCGGCCGCGCTGCCGATGCCGGCAGCGATCGCGGCGGCGCCATCATCGGCCGCGCCGGCCCGCGGCATCGCGGCGGCGTTGAAACCGGCGAGCAACGGCCGCGCTGCAGCGGTCAGCTGCGACGACAGCAACCGCTCGATCGTGCGCCGTGCGCGCGGCAAGGCATCCGGGCTGCGCATCAGCCGCGCATCGTGGTGCAGCACCAGGATGACGCCGTAGAGACCGAACATCAGGTCTTCGACGTCGGTATCGACGGTCAGATGGCCGGCGGTCATCGCCTGCTCGATCGCGCGGCGCAGCTCGCGCTGCCAGCCCTGAATCATCGCGACCAGTTCGTCGCGGACCGGGCCCGGCCGGTCGTCGTACTCGGTCGCGCCGGAGATCCAGATGCAGCCGAGCTCGGCCTCGATCACGGTGCGCTCCAGCCACTGGCCGAGCATCGCGAGCAGCCGCGGCAAGCCGCGCGGCTCGCGCAGCGACGACTTCAGGATCGCGTCGATGAAGCGCTCCTCGTACGCCTTCAGCACCGCGATCTGCAGCTCCTCGCGCGAGCCGAAGTGCGCGAACACGCCGCTCTTCGACATCTGCATCTGCTCGGCGAGCGCGCCGATCGTCAAGCCTTCGAGGCCGGCCCGGGCCGCCTGGGTCAGTGCGGCATCGACGATCGCGCGGCGGGTCTGCTGTCCCTTGCGCATGGAGTTGGAATTTCTTCGACGGCGAACTTGAAAACGAACGTTCGTACTATTCCTGAGTTCGAGCGCGAAGTCAAATAACATCCCGCCAGACGGTCGGCCTTTGGCCTCCGTTTCCGACAGCGATCGTTCTATGTGCAGCGCAGCATCCGACCGCCGCCCGCCAGCGGTTTCGCCGGGCACCGGCTGCAGCCTCCCAAGGAACCGACATGCGGCCGAACGCCCTGAAGCAGAAATTCCAGAACAAGCAGCAGACGATCGGCAGCTGGTGCGGTATCGGCAGTTCGTACAGCACCGAGCTCCTCGCGCATGCCGGTTTCGACACGATCGTCATCGACCTGCAGCACGGCCTGGTCTCGCCCGAGCAGCTGATCGCGATGCTGCAGGCAATCTCGGCATCGCCGGCGATGCCGATGGTGCGGGTCAGCCAGAACGACTTCGCCGAGATCAACAAGGCACTCGATGCCGGTGCCTACGGCGTCATCTGCCCGATGATCGATACCGTCGCCGACGCCGAGCGGTTCGTTGCCGCCTGCCGCTATCCGCCGCGCGGCAACCGCTCGTACGGTCCGGCTCGCTGCCTGATGTACGGCGGGCCGGACTACTACCCGGGTGCCGACGACACCATCCTGAAGCTCGCGATGATCGAGACGCCGCAGGGGCTCGCCAATGTCGACGCGATCGCCGCGGTCGACGGCATCGACGGCCTGTTCATCGGACCGTCGGACCTGAGCCTTGCGCTCGGTGTCGCACCGGGGACCGACTGGCGCAAGGACCCGATGGCGGGTGCAATCGACCGGATCCAGTCGACCGCGCGCAAGCACGGCAAGTTGACCGGCATCTTCTCGCCCTCGCTCGCGTTCGCGCAGGACATGCAGCGGCGCGGCATCGACTACGTCAGCGTCGGCAGCGATGTCGGCATGCTGCGGACGATCGCGAAGGAATGGGCGGCGGCGGTGCGCGGCGAAAGTGCCGCTGCAGCGCCGCCGGCGCGCCCGACCGGTTACTGACCCATCCGGTCTGAGCATCGAGCAGGAGCGATCCCTGCCGCCCGAACAGGATCTCTTGGGGGATGTGCCGCCCCGGGCACCGCGCCCCCGGCCGACCGGCGGGTCGGCGCCACTACCGCGTCATTGCTGGTTCTTCGCGCTGCGCCCCGACGCCAGGGATGCAGCGCGCATCCACGCGTTCGCCGGCGAACTGCTGGCTTCGCGCGGCATCTCGGGCAGCCGGATCGCGCCGGAGCGCTTGCACGTCACGCTGGACCTGGTGGGCCACGACGTGAACCAGGCCGTGGTGGACGCGGCCTGTGGTGCGGCCGACTCGATCCGCCTGCCTGCTCTCGAAGTCACGTTCGACACTGCCGGTTCGTTCTCCGCGCCGAGCGGACCGTTCGTGCTGCTGGGGAGCGAGGGGCTGGATGCGGTGCGCGCCTTGCGGATATCCCTGGGGAGCGCGCTGGCCGACTGGGGGTTCGTGCCGCCGCGCAGCTACGAGCCGCACATGACCCTTTGCTACGACCGGCGACGACGCGTTCCTCGCGCGCCCGTGGCGCCGATCGGGTTCCATGCCGGCGAGTTCGCGCTCGTGAAGAGCCACATCGGACTGTCCCGCCACGAAGTGCTGCGCACCTGGCGCCTGGCCGGCTGACGCGGCCAGGCACCGGGCGGCCGCTACCGAGCGGCTACCGAACGGCTATCGAACGGCTATCGAACGGCTGCCAGGCCGCCACCCGCCGCTAGCGGCCCGCTGGCCGAAAGTCGCGCCCGTTGCGGCCGACGATGGCATCCGCTTGGCGGTTGACTTGTAGTATTCCGACATCCAGAATTCATTCTGATGAATGACATGGACAAAGGCCGACACGGATCCGCCCGTCGAACCGTCGAGTCACATCGGGACTCGACGGCGTGCGCGGCGCGCTCCATGTGAACCGGCAGACGCTTTGAATCGGCAGACGCTTGGAGACAGGATTTCGGCCCGGCCAGCGGCCCGCCGACTAGGCCAGCGGGACGCGGAAGCCCAGTCGTGCCGAGAATCGTTCGGTCGCGCGCTTGAGCGCCAGTGCGTGGCGCCCCGCCATGTCGAGATCCACCGTGCCTGCCGTTCCCAGGATGGCGATGACCATGATCACCTGGCGCTCGTGGTCGAATACCGGCGCCGCGAACGCATCGACGCCGCTGAGGAGATCGCCCTGCACGGCGGACAGAGCGCCCGCGCGAATCTCGTCGATAACGTCGTCGAACGCCTTGCGGCTCAGGCGCTTGCCGAAGCGCGTCGCCTTGACCCCGGCACGGAACTCGTTCACCACTATCGGTTCGACCACCGCGCGCGGCAGGAACGCGGCAAACACCCGCCCCGACGCCGAGGAGATGACGGGCATCACCGAGCCGACCCGGGTGTTGACGGTGACGGCACGGACCGGTTCCTTCCGCCGTACGATGGTCGGACCGTGGGTTCCCCACGCCGATACGGTGACCGTCAAGCCGGTTTCGGCATGCAAGGCATCGATCACGTCGCCGGCGATGCGGTACTCGTCGAGGCGGCCCTGGGCGCTGAGCCCGAGCGTCAGGGCACCGTGACCCAGATCGTAACGCCCGTCGGTATGCTGTTCCACCATACCGGCCCGGCACAGGCTGACGAGATAGCGGTGCGCCGTACTCGGCCCGACGCCCGCCGCCTTCGCCAGGTCGCGCAGCGTCATGGCTTCGCCGTGAGAAGCGATGACGAACGCGACGCGCATCCCGATCTCCACGCCCTGCACTCCCTGCTGCGGGCGCTTCCTCCGCTCCATCGGCGAACTCTCTGTTATGGCCGTGACCGGCGACATTCTATCCAGTCCGGACATCGGCTACGACGCCTCGCAGCAAACGTCACCCACTGCACACCGTTGGCCCGCACATGAAACTAGCGACCTTGAGAACTACGGAGCGCGATGGCCGCCTGCTCGTCGTCAGTCGCGACTTGACGCGCGCGCTCGATGCCAGCGCCGTCGCCCCCGACCTGCAATCGGCGCTCGATGCGTGGGACGTTGCGGAGCCACGGCTGCGCGCACTGTCCCAATCACTCGAGCAAGGCAATCCGGACGGCACCTTCCCGCTCGACCCGGCACGACTGGCGGCGCCGCTGCCACGAGCCTACGCCTGGATCGACGCGAGCGTCTATCTCAATCACATGGAGCTCGCACGCAAGCTGCGCGGGGCGCCGAATCCGGTCGGCTACCAGCAGGAACCGATGCTCGCGAACGGCGCGGCAAGTTTTCTCGGTGGCCGCGACCCGCTCGGGCTGCCGCCGGGCGACGTCGGTCTCGACATCGAAGGTGAAGTGGCGGCGATTCTCGGCGACGTACCGGTGAACACGCCGGTGAGCGAGGCCGCGCGCTACATCCGGCTCTTCACCCTGGTGAACGACACGACGCTGCGTACCGTCTTCGCGGACCAGCACGAGCGCGGATTCACGAGCTACCACGGCAAGCTCACCTGCGTCATGGCGCCCGTCGCCGTGACGCCCGATGAGCTCGGCGCCGCCTGGGACGGGCGCGTGATCACCGCACCGCTTCGCTGCGAGATCAATGGGCAACTGCTGGGCGAGCCGAACACCGGCGTCGACTGGTACTTCGACTTCCCGACCATCGTTGCCGCCGCGACGCGGTACCGCGCTCTGATGGCCGGCACGGTACTCGGCAGCGGCACCGTCTCCAATCGCGCGCGCGCGGCAGGCTCGGCTTGCATCGCCGAGCGGCGGATGCTGGAAGTCCTCGATGCCGGCGCGCCGAAGACGCCCTATCTGCAGCCGGGCGACACCCTGCGCATCGACATGCGGGACCCGATGGGGCAAAGCCTCTTCGGAGCGATCGAACAGCAGGTCGTCGCGCGGGCTCGATGAGGCGTCCGGGCGCCCGGCTGCGGCAGGGATTCGATCAGGGCTTGGCCTGCTCGCCTTCCGGCGCGAGCGGCCATGAGGGGCGCACCATCTCGAATACGCTGTCGACCACCGTGTAGTCCTGGTAGCCGAAGCGCGCGATCGGCCGAATCCGGGTCACGTCGACACGCCCGTCGACGACGACATCGTCGCGGATATGGATCGCGACCACCCGGCCGATCACCATCGTGTTCGGATGCTCGGGCCCGGCGGAGGGCAGGTCCATCACCTGGACGACCTTGCATTCCAGATGGATCGGCGACTCCGCAACCCGAAAGGGCCTGACCAGACGCGACGGCGCCTTCGTGAGGCCGGCGACCTCGAACTCGTCGACGGCGCGCGGTGCCGGTGCCGAGGAGGTGTTCATCCGCAGGCGCAGATCCCAGGTGGCGACGTTGTGCACGAACTCGCCGGTCTGCCGCGCGTTTCGGACCGAATCCTTCTCCCCGCCCTCGGCGTGCGGCCCGTTGGTGCAGAACATCACCATCGGCGGCCGCGCGGAGATGGTATTGAAGAACGAGAATGGGGCCAGGTTCGGAACGCCGTCGGGCGAGAGCGTGCTGATCCAGCCGATCGGCCGCGGACCGACCAGCGCGTACCACGGCGTGTGCTCGAAGCCGGCACTGCGGTGCCCGCCGGGCGCGTCTACTTCGTAGTACATGCCGCGTCCGGGGCGAACTTGATCGAGTCCTTCCAGCTCTCGGCGTAGCCGGACAGCTCGCAGCCTTCCGGCAGCGCTGCAACCTCCAGTGCGTCCAGCGCATCCACCATCACGGCGTAGCCATCCGACTTGGCCTTCGGGTAGTCGAACATGTAGGGCAGCACCTCGGGGCTCGGTCCGTGCGTGACACCGTACGGATGATACGTCGCCATGCCCGGTCCGAAGCTCGACGCACGGCTGCTCAGTCCGCCGGTGTGATAGAAGATGAACTCGTCGTAGTCGTCGTTGTTGTGGAAGAACGGCAGCTTCATGGCACGCGGATCGGTCTCCATCGGGCGTGGGACCAGCGAGCAGACGACGAAGCGGTCGGAAACGAACGTCGTACGTACCGATGGCGGAAGATGCACGCGATCGCTGACCACCGCCCGGATGTCCCGGAAGTTCAGCCGTACCGGATACAGATCGCCCTTCCAGCCCATCGCATCCAGGGGATTGTAGGGATAGGCGATCGTGCCGATGCGCCCGCCACGCTTCACCTTCACGGCCCACGCCTTGCCGCCCTGCTGGGCACGGAACTCGGCGTCCAGGCTCGGGCGCACGAATACGCCGGGATCGAACGGGGCATGGCGGCCGATGATGCCCCGATCGGGCAATCGGTACACGGCCCCCGTAGCCTCGACCATCAGCAGCTCGCTGGTCTCACGCGGTTCGAGCCGCCACATGGTCCCGCGCGGCACGACCAGATGATCGCCCGGCTCATAGGTCATGTGCCCGTAGTCGCAATGGAAGTGGCCGGCACCGCGATGCACGAACAGGAGCTCGTCGCCATCGGCATTGCGGACGAGATGATCCATCGCGCGTTCGGTGCGCCACACCCGGATGCGCAACGCATGGTTGAACAGGAGCTCCAGCGCACCCCAAGGCGAATCCGTCGCGGTCAGCACTGCGTCGGGATTGAAGGCCCTGGGCCGCACCGGTCCGTCGATCGCGATCCACGAGGTTGGCGGGTTGCGGTGGTACATGTGGGTCGCCGCGCCGAAGAAGCCGTCTCGCCCCAGTTCGCGCTCGAAGGTCTGGTCCGGAACGTCCGCATGTGCCTGCCGGGACGCCGTGCCTTCGAAATGCGGTATGGCGAAGTTCCATTGCGTGTCTTTCACGGGGCACTCCTCGTCAGCCGGGCCAGGCGGCTCGAAGCCGATGCTGGACGCCGAAGCAATAACAGAACGTATTCTGTATATCAGAATGATACAAGGCGGCACTCGGAAGCGTCAACGAAGCCCCGCTGCACTCACACGCGGACGGCTTCGACCCAGGCCCGCCGCTCGACGAACGAGCCGTCCGGCGCCTCCGGAAACGCGAGACCTCCGGCGAGAATCACGATGCGAGGCGGTAGACACGCGTGGCGGTGCCACGGAACAGCGCGTCGAGAACGTCCGACGGCTCCGCGGCGAAGATCTCCTGCAGCGTCTCGACCTGCCGAGGCATCGGACACATCAGCTTCTCGATCGGCAGATTGCTGCCGTACATGCAGCGTTCCGGACCGAAGTGCGCCATCGCCTCCTTCGCCCACGGTGCGATCCGCGCCTTGTCCCAGGCCCGATCGATGGCCCAGAAGCCGGAAATCTTCACCGTCACGTTCTGCCGACGGGCCAGATCCTTCATGCCCGTGCTCCATGCGGAGAAACCCGCTTGGTCGGTGACGAGAGGCCAGCCGAGATGCTCGAGCACGAGCGAGGCTTCCGGTACCTCGTCCGCCAGTCGTGCCGCGTCGGCGAACTGCGAGGGGAAGATGCTGAGGTCGAAGACGAGCTGCCGCCGCGCGATGGCCTTCAGGCCGCGGCGGAAGGCCGGGCCGTGCATCAGGTCGGCAGCGCGCACCATCTTCCGGCCGCTCGCCTCGTCGTAGTTCAAGCGCATGCGGACGCCTCGCAGGCGCGGCGACCGGGCATGCCGATCGAGCACCGATTCGAGGTCTTCGCGCTCCGGATCGACGGCCGCCACCAATGCGGCCGGCATGCCGGCCGCGTCGCCGACGCCGGTCAGCCAGGCGGTCTCGAGGAGGCCGTCTTCCGGCCGGCAAGCGGCCTCCACGTGCACCGTTGCCGTCACCTCGAGCGGCCCGGCGTCGGCGCGATAGTGCGCCGGGAGGTACGGCCCGCGCAGCGGGGATGGATCGCCGAACGAAGCCCGCTCCACCTTGAGCCAGGGCACTTCGACGAACTGCGGGTTCCAGAAGTGATGGTGTGAGTCGACCAGGCGCATTGTCGATGCGATTCCTCTATCAGGAAGTCTGGAGCCGGGCCAGGCGCTCACCGTGCTCGCGGCTCTCCGGCAACGTGAGCTTCGCGCCCATGCGCGGGTGGCACATTCGATACCGCGGCGGATACTGCAGATCGACGCCGAGCTCGACCGCCGCGTGCCAGGGCCAGCGCGGGTCGTAGAGCATGCGGCGCGCGAGCGCGACCAGGTCCGCCTGGCCGTTCGCGACGATCTGCTCCGCCTGCCTCGGCTCGGTGATCTGGCCCACCGCGATCGTCGGGATGCCGGCCTCCGTCCGGATGCGCTCGGCGAACGCCACCTGGTAGCCCGGGCCGGCGACGATCTGCTGCGCCAGAGACGCGCCCCCGCTGGAAGCACAGATGTAGTCGCACCCTTCCCGCTGCAACGCCCGTGCCAGTTCGACCGTCTCCTCGACGGTCCAGCCGCCTGGCACCCAATCGGTGGCCGAAACCCGCACGCCGATCGGCTTTCCGTCCGGCCACGCGTCACGACAGGCACGGAACACGTCGATCGCGAATCGCATGCGTCGTTCCAGGCTGCCGCCGTAGCCGTCCGTTCGCTGATTGGTAAGCGGCGAGAGGAACTGATGCACCAGGTAGCCGTGCGCGAAGTGCAGCTCGAGCAGATCCAGACCGGCACGTTCGGCACGCCGCGCCGCGCCCGCCCATGCGTCGACGATGTCGCCGATACCCCGACCGTCCAGGACCTCGGGCACGCCGAAGACCGGGTCCTCGGTCGGCGAGCAACCGACGGTCTGCCATCCGCCCTCTTCGGCGGTCAAGCGGCGTCGCGGGACCCAGGTCGGCGTCGCGGCACCCTTGCGCCCGGCATGGGCGAGCTGAATACCCAGCCGGATGTCGGCGTGCTCGCGAACGAACGCGACGATCCCGGCGATCGCCGCCTCTGCCGCGTCGGAATACAGACCGATGCACTGGGCGCCGCAGCGGCCCCGCGGCTCGACGGCGGTCCCTTCGATGATCAGCAAGCCCGCGCCCGAAAGCGCGAGCGTTCCATAGTGCATCAGGTGCCACTTCGACGGGACGCCGTCGCGCGCCGCATGCTGCAGCATCGGCGAAACGACGATGCGGTTGGCAAGCTGCGCCTTGCGCAGCGCGAACGGCGTGAACAGGGGACTCATCCGGTCGACCGCGTCAATCGAGCCGAAGGTCCATTTCCTTGATCACGGCGCCCCAGCGCGCCGTGTCCCGGCGCTGAAGCTCGACGAGCTGCGCCGGGGTGCTCGATGTCAGCAGGATGCCGAGCTCGTCGAACCGTGCGCGCACGTCCGGCCGGGCCATGACGTTCAGCAGTTCCCGATGGAGACGATCGCGGATTTCGGCCGGCACCCCGGCGGGTACCACGACGCCTTGCCAGAAGAACACGTCGAAGCCCTCGACGCCGAGCTCCGCGATGGTCGGCACCTGCGGCATGGCCGCGAGCTGCTGGTTCGTCGCCACTGCCAGCGCGCGGATCTTGCCGGTCGGGATGTGCTTCACGGCGGTGCCGTAGTCGAGCAGCATGGCCTGCACGGCGCCGCCGACGAGATCGGTCAGCGCGGGTGCCGCGCCCTTGTACGGCACGTGCACCATGTCGACCCCGGTCATGCGTTTCAGGATCTCCATGCCGACGTGGTTGCCGCTACCGTTGCCGAACGAAGCGTAGTTGATCTTTCCCGGATTGGCCTTCGCATAGGCGATGAAGTCCTTGAAGCTCGTAACGGGCACGGACCCGTTGACGACCAGCAGCAGCGGGAACTTCGCGACCAGCGTGAGCGGCTCGAAGTCCTTCTGCGGGTCGTATGCCGTCCGGCTGTTGAGCAGCGGATTCAACACCAGATCCTGGTTGCCGCTGCTCGCGATCGTATACCCGTCCGGTGCGCTCTTCGCGACCATATCCGCGGCAATCATGCCGGTGGCCCCCGGCCGGTTCTCGACCACGACCTGCTGCCCGAGGTTCGCCGACAACGGCGCGGCGATCGTCCGGGCGATGATGTCGACGCCACCGCCCGGTGGGTAGCCGACCACCCAGCGGATCGGCTTGCTCGGGTAACCGCTCTGGGCCAGCGCCGGGGCGCTCAGCACCGCAATCAGGGCCGCAGTCGCTCCAAGATAGAAACGTCGCATCTCCTCACCTCTTGCTTGGTCATTGTCTGAACAGCCTTACTTCATCGCCATCGCGACACGGCTCGCGGCCCGCAGTCCGGCGCCGCGCACGCGATCCACCACGCGCCCCGGATCTTCCGGGACCCGGTTCGAACGCCAGGCGACGTGACCGTCGGGCCGGACCAGGACCAGCCTGCTTTCGTAGAGCCTTGCGATCTCCGGATCATCCAGGTGGTGGACCTCGATCTCCATCCCGTGCCGCGCTGCCGCCCGGACGAGCTGCCCGACCTCGTTTTCGCCGGCACCGAACGAAAGGAGCACGTGATTGCGGCGAAAGAGGTCCAGGGTGGAGCGACCATCGGCAAGCCAGGTATGGGGAGCCCGTGCACCCGGCCGAGCCGTCGGCCGGTACCCCCAGGTATCGTCTTCCGGCAGCTCGGTACCGTCTTCGACGACGATGGACGAAGGCGAATAGATGTTTCCGAGATGGATGCCGAGCCGATCCCAACTACGCACGCCGGCGAACTCAGCGCGCAGTCGGGCGCCGATTCTGGCTCGAGCCGCGTCGCCGAGGGGCGACGCAGCCTCGATGTCGGCGTCGTTGCTGCTGTCGACCAGTCGCGCCAGCTCCTTCAGCGCTTCCTCCATCGCGCGGTGCGCGGCGGGACGCCGTTCCGTGTCGTAGCTGTCCAGCAGCGCCGGTGCGCCCCAGCCGCGCAGGACGGCCGCGAGCTTCCAGCCGAGGTTTGCTGAATCCCCGACCCCGGTATTCATGCCGAAGCCGCCGTTCGGCAGGTGGGTATGGGCTGCATCGCCGGCAAGGAACACGCGCCCGTCCTGATAGCGCTCGGCGATCACGGCACGCCGGGTCCACGGCTTGGACGACAGGATCTCGAACGCGACGTCACGGCCGACGGCACGGCGAATCACCGCCGCCGGATCGACCTGCCGCACGTCCTCGCCGACGCGGTATAGGAGGATCCGCCAGTAGTCGCGGCCATTGACGGCCATCATCGTCGCCCACGTGCCTTCGGGGCCGATGAAGACGTAGCGCCCGGCCTTCGCCTTGTCGTGAAGGCTGAAGAGATCGGGTACGGTGAACTCGATGCTCAGCGAATGATCGATCATGTCCTGGCCGCGCATCCGGATACCCAGGAGCCTGCGGACCAGACTGCCGTAGCCGTCGCAACCCACCAGGTACTGGCAGCGAAGCGCCTGCTGCTTCCCGGTTTCCAGGTCGGTCAGCGTGGCAAGCACGCCGCTGTCGTCCTGCTCGAAGGACTCGAGCCGGCACTGGTGACGCACCGTGACGCTCGGAAACGAACGGGCGAGCTCCAGCAGGATCGGGTCGAACCAGTACTGCGGGCAGTGCGCCTGGTACTCGGGGCTGAACGGCGTCGGCTTGCGCTGGCCGAGCGGGGATTGCGGCGACCGATGCAGTTCGTAGCCGTTCAGCGACGTGACGAACGCGTTGTCCAGCGGGTAGTCGAGCGGGAAGCCCCAGTTCTTGATCTTCTCCGACGCACCGAGTCGACGGCACAACTCCATGGTCCGCACGCTGATCTGCATGATCTTGGAGAACCGTGTCGCGCCGACATCCTCCTCCACGAGGGTGCACGGCACACCATGAAAGCCGAGCTCCGCCGCGAGCATCAGCCCCACCGGCCCGCCGCCGACGATGACTACGGGCGTCGTGGCTGGAACCTGATCGGTCGTCGTGAAAGCCATGGCGACATTCTGAATTGCAGAACGGATTATGATTTTCGACTATACGGCCCGGATTGGTGTACGTCAATGGCACCGTCGGGTGACGGTTCGCGAGAACCCGCGCTCGTTGGTACGCGGCCGGCAAGGGCGAACTGGTGTCGGCTGCCTGGTGCGTGATCGAGTTCGGCAGCGCCGCTGGGCTTGAAGCATGCGTACGGACCAACTCGATGCGGTACCGGCGCAGACGCAGGCAGCGTGGCAGCGCTTCGAGCGCCTGGCGGCAATGACCTGCGGCTATTGCCGGTCGTCCGTCACCGACGTCAGCCGCTGCGCGGCGTCATATCCGTAGCTCGAATAGCTGCCGGCCGAGCTCGTCACCTTCTTGACCTTGCCTGTCGGCCAGTACTCGATCGCCGTGCTCTGCGTCACCCCGCCGTTGGCCACCGTCACACCGGTCAGCCACTGCCTCGGGCTGTAGACCAAGGTCCATGCCGCTCCACGCGAGAACGCCGCGGCGTCGCAGGCTTGACCGCGTTCCTGGAATCGAAGACAGTCGCCTTCGACCAGCCGTGCAGCGGCTGACCGGGTCGCGCCGATGGTCGACGCGACGCGACGACACTGCGAAACGCCGACGACGCGGTGCCTGTGCCGCCCGAGAACGATGTCCTCCGCCGCGCCGCCGAGATCTGCCTGGAGCCCGCTGCGCCATCCGGTGTTCCGCATGCTCTGGACCGCATGGCTGACCGCCAACGTCAGCATGTGGATGAACGATGTCGCGGCGGCCTGGCTGATGACCACGCTGTCCGCGGACCCGATGCTGGTCGCGCTGGTGCAGACGGCCACGGCGCTGCCCGTCTTCCTGCTGGCCATGCCCGGCGGCGCCATCGCGGACATCGTCGATCGCCGACGACTGCTGCTCGGCACCCAGCTCTGGGTCGCTGCCATGGCCACGTTGCTGGCCCTGGCTGCCTGGGCGGGCGTGCTGTCGGCGCCCATGTTGCTGCTGCTCGTGTTCGCCCACGGCATCGGGCTCGCGATCCGCTGGCCGGTGTTTTCCGCCGTGGTGCCCGACGTCGTGCCGAAGGGGGAACTGCCGCAGGCGATGGCGCTCAACGCGCTGGCGATGAACGTGGCGCGGATCATCGGCCCGGTGGCCGCCGGCGCCGTGCTGGCATCGTTCGGCAGCGCCGTCGTGTTCGCGCTGAACGCCGTGCTCTCGCTCGGTGCCGCGGCGTTCGTCTGGCGCTGGCACCATCCGGCGCGTGTCAGCGCGCTGCCCGGCGAGCGCTTCCTCGGCGCCATGCGGGTGGGGCTGCAGTATGCGTCGCTGTCGCGCCCGCTGCGCGCCGTGCTGGTGCGCGGCTTCGCGTTCTTTCTGCAGATCACGGCACTGCTGGCGCTGCTGCCGCTGGTGGCGAAGCGCTTGCCCGGCGGCGGCGCCGGCACCTACACGCTGCTGCTGTCGTGTATGGGCGTCGGCGCCGTTGCGCTCGCGATGTGGCTGCCATGGCTGCGCGCGCGACTGGATCATCGTCAGATGCTGGCCGCCGGAACGGTGTTGCACGCCGCATCCACGTCGGGGGCCGCCATCGCGGCCGATGCGTGGATCGCCGCGCTGGCGATGTTGCCCGCCGGCGCTGCATGGATCGCGGCGGGCAATACGCTCACCGTGAGCGCGCAGCTTGCGCTGCCCGACTGGGTCCGCGCCCGCGGGATGGCGATCTACCTGATGTCGGTGATGGCGGGCAGCGCCGCCGGCGCCGCGCTGTGGGGCGCCGTGGCCGGCTACGCCGGCGTGCGAGACAGCCTGCTCGCCGCTTCGGCCCTGGGCCTGGTACTGCTGGTGGCGCTGCGCCGCTGGCGCCTCGGCGACGGCGTGGCCGACGACGACCTGGTGCCGTATCGGATGGAACCCCAGCCGACGGCGACGCCGGTCGCGCCCGACGCCGGACCGGTGATGGTGACGATCGAGTACCTCATCGATCCGCAGGACGAGGCCGCCTTCGTCGAGCTGATGGAGGACACGCGGCGCGCGCGCCTGCGCGGCGGCGCCCTGTCATGGGGCCTGATGCGCGACGCGGACGACCCGTCGCGCCACCTCGAGTACTTCGTCCACGAGAACTGGGTCGAGCATCAGCGACGCATCGAGCGCCTGACCGCGGCCGACGCACGCTTGCGCGAGCGACGCCTGGCCTTCCACAAGGGCGCCCAGCCGCCGCGCATGACGCGCTACGTCGCGCGCAGTCTCGCCGGCTGAATGAAATCAATCCCCCTTGGGCCTGCGGCCCTACCCCCTTTGAAAAGGGGGCGCCGCCTGCGGCCGGGCAAAGCCCGTTCCGCGGCGACTGCTTGGTTCGACCTGTTCATGCGACGCGGGTGGCGCGAAGCGGCTACACGGGACGTCACAGCAGCGCCTGGACGAACACCACGTCGAGCCAGCGATCGAACTTGTAGCCGCCTTCGCGGAAGGTGCCGATCGGAACGAAGCCGACCCGCTGGTGCATCCGTAGCGACGCGGCGTTGTCGGCGTCGACGACGCCGACCATCGAATGAAAGCCGCGCCCGCGTGCGTGCTGCATGATCGGCGGCAGCAGCGCCAGGCCGACGCGGCGGCCGCGCCACGGCGCCGCGACATAGACCGAGTGCTCGACCGCGAAGCGCCAGCCGGGACGCGTCCGGAACATGCCGTAGGTCGAGAAGCCGGCGATCGTGCCGTCGGGCGTCGCCGCGACGAAGAAGCCGAAGCCGTCGCGGTGGCGCTGGTCGAACAGCGCGTACTGTTCGTCGAGCGCACGCGGCTCGTAGTCGTAGGTGGCGGTCGACTGCGCGACCGCATCGTTGTAGATCGCGACCACCGCCGGCATGTCGTCTCGGGTCGCCGGCCGCACCAGCGCGGCCGAGCGCAGATCGAGCTCCATCGGACCGCCGAAGGCCGGATCGGCGTCACCGCGCAGCCGCACCGCGATCTCGGGCGCGAACGCGCTGCGCTGCGCCGTCGCGAAGCCGAAACAGCCGAAGAACTCCTGATGGCCGGCGCCGACCAGCGCGACCCGCTGCACGCCGGCGGCGACGCAATTCGCCAGCAGCCGCCGCAACAGCCGCGCACCGATGCCGCGCCGGCGCACCTTCGGCGCGACCGCGATCGCGTCGAGCACCAGGGTCTCACCGATCCGCTCGAACACGGCACAGCCGATCACCTCGCCGTCCGGCGACCGTGCGATCAGCGGGGCGGCAGCCCCGGCCGGCCGGGGTTCGCCGGCATCGGCGGCACCGGCGGCCGCTGCAGCGGCCGCCTGCGGCAAGCCGCAACCGCGCAGCAGCCGCGTGATCGCATCGGCATCGGCCGGCTCGGCCGCCGCGATCGGGCAACGCGATGAATCGAACGGCTCGGCCGTATCGGAAGCGGAAGACATGCGACGGTTCAGCTCCGGTGGATCCGGCGGCAGGGGCCGCGGATGTTGCTGGCAGACCGTCAGTGCGTGGCATGCCGGTGGGCGATGCTGCTATTCTGCCAAGCTCACCGCAGATTTGCGACGGAATCCAGATGAACCAGATAGCGATCGAGAGCTGCCGGCCCCGGCGGCGGCCGGCTCGGGCATACGGTCCGAGGGCCAACTGGCGTGCCGGCCTGCTCGGCATCGCGCTGCTGGCGGCCGCCGGCGCCGCGGCCGCGCAGGACTTCCGCGCCGGCGACGTACTGATCAAGCATCCGTACGCGACGCCGAGCCGGCCCGGCGCGCGCAATGCGGCGGTCTACCTGCTGTCGCTCGAAACCCGCGGCAGCGCGCCGGACCGGCTGCTGCGCGCCAGCAGCCCGGCTGCCGCCAAGGTCGAACTGCACACCATGTCGATGACCGGCGACGTGATGCGGATGCGCGAAGTCGGCGAGATCCCGGTCACGCCCGGCAAGCCGCTGGCGATGAAGCCCGGCGCCGGTTACCACCTGATGCTGATCGACCTGAAGCAGCCGCTGAAGGTCGACGACACCATCCGGCTGACGCTCGAGTTCGAACGCGGGGGCAAGGTCGAGGTCAGCGCGCCGGTGCACGAGGCGGCCGAGAGCAGCAGCGGGCACTCCGGCGGACACAACAAGCACTGACCGGCGGAGCCGCCGGCACGGCGGCTCCGTTCAGCGCGACACCGGCGCGAACATCCCGGCTGCGACGATCCAGCCTTCGAGCGGGTCGACCGCGGCCGGCAACCCCCAGCCCTCGGCGCGGCGCAGCGCGCCCCAGGCTGCCTGCACCGCGCACAGCGTCGCATCGAGCGCGTCGCCGCGGAAGTCCGCGATGCACTCGTGCCGCAACCCGGCCGGCCAGCCGACCCGGATGCCGGTGACGCGGCCGTCCGCCAGCGCAGCGGCGAGCGCCGCGCGCGCGGCGCGGCGCGGCGGGTCGTCGCGGCGCGGGTCGTCGCTCTTGTAGGACCGGCGGCCGATCAGCGCCCGCGCCAGCATGCCCGGATACGCCTCGAGCGCGACCCGCCGCGGATCGCCCTGCCGCAGCCCCGGCAGTTCGACGCCGGCGGCGAGCAGCCGCGGCGCGCCGGCATGCAACATCAGCACCACCGGCGGGTTGACCCATTTCATCGACGGGCTCGACCCTGCCGGCCGATCGGTCGCGCGATGCGCGAAGCGATCGCCGACCGGCCGGCCGGCGACATAGGCGCGGCAGCGCGCGACCAGTTCGGCGCGGGTCAGCGCGGCGGCGTGGCGAGTCACCGCGGCCCAATCGCCGCCGGACCATTGCTGCGCGACGATGAAAGCGCGCGGCAGGCCGAACGGAAAGTCGCAGCCGGCGATCCAGTCGCCGTCGGCGGCGAGCCAGGCGTCGAACGCGGCCAGCGTCGGCAGACGCTCGAGCGCTTCCAGCTGCAAACGGGCGGCCGGCACCTGCTGGGCTGGAACCGCCTCGGCCGGCACCGGTTCGGCCGGTCCGATCGCGCTCCGATCGAGCAACCGGCCGCGCGCGATCACGATCGGCTTGCGTGCCGATGGCGCGCTGCTGAAGTCGATGCCGACGATCGCAGGCCCGGGCTTCATCGACGGCTCACTGCGGCCAGCGCAGCTCGACGGCTCATCGCAGCCGGCGCGGCTCGGCGGCGCCTCAGTGCCCGAACTCGAGGTCGGCCAGCAGTGGCGAGTGATCCGACAGCCGCGCCCACGCGACACCACGCATCACCGCCGCGTCGCGGATCCGGAAGCCGCGGACGTAGATCCGGTCCATCTTCAGCCACGGTGCGCGGGCCGGATAGGTCCGGGCGCCGTTCAGCACCTCGTGGACGTGCAGCCGCGACGCCAGCCGGCGCGTCAGCACGTCTCGCCAGTCGTTGAAGTCGCCGGCGATCAGCAGCGGCGAGCGCTCGGGAACCTCGCTCTCGATCCATTCGATCAGCGCATCGGTCTGGCGCAGCCGGCTCCGGGCGAGCAGGCCGAAATGGATCACGAAGCAGTGCACCTTGTGATTGGCGATCTCGATCGCGCAATGCAGGACGCCGCGGCGTTCGAGGACGTGATCGGAGAAGTCGCGGTTCTCCCGCGACAGGATCGGGAACCGCGACAGCAGCGCGTTGCCATGGTGGCCGTGCAGATAGCAGGCGTTCTGACCGTAGGCATGCTCGAACGGGTTCTGCAACGTCGGAGGCAGCGCCAGGAACTGCTCCTGCGACTCCGGCGGCCACTGGTCGACGAAACGCTTGGCATGCCGGTCGTTCTGCCCCTGAACTTCCTGCAGGAAGATCACGTCGGCACCAAGATCGTGCAGACGATTGCGCAACTCGTGGACGCTCGCCTGGCGGCGCAACCGGGTGACGTCGTTGATGACGCCCTTGTGGATGTTGTAAGTGGCGACCCGCAGCCTCATGCGGCGATGCTCCGATGCTCTTGTCGGTGAAATCTCGTCGGCGACCAGATCAGACTCGAAGCTTACCGAACCTGAGCGATCGGCGAGCGCGGCACCCGACCGATGCGACTCGAGAGGCTTCGGGCGGCAACGCGCCGGGCTCCTTACATGCGGCCGAAACGGCGCGGATCAAGCGCCGCCGGTCAGCCGGCGCCGGCCAGCCGCCGCTTCGCCAGCGCCTCGATCGCCTGGACGTTGCTCCACGAGAAGCAGCGCGGCGCGGCCTGCTGCCACGGCAGCCATTGGTAGCGCAGATGCTCGCGCGGCGCGAGCCGCACTGGCAGCGGCGCCGGCAGCTCGAGCGCGAACACGTGCTCGGTGTTGTGCGTGACGCCGTCGGGATAGCGGTGCCGCCAGTGCGCGTAGATCTCGTAGCGGTTGACGATCTCGAGCGGTTCGAGCCGGTAGGTGGTGACGTCGAGCCCGGTCTCCTCGAGCACTTCGCGGCGGCTGGTCTCGGCCAGCGGCTCGTCCGCCCGATCCTTGCTGCCGGTGACCGATTGCCAGAACCCCGGATGGTCGGCGCGCTCGAGCTGCAGCACCTGCTGGTCGGGCGTGTGGA
>JBFWQR010000116.1:0-24636 GCA_050249335.1 Lautropia sp. | reverse complement strand
CGGTGCCGGCTGGGCGCTCGCGCATGTCGACGTGATCCCGGTCGATCAACCCGACCAGGCGCCGCTGCTGGTGCAGTGGATCGCGCCGCCGACGCCGGAGCCGCCGCCGCCCGAACCGCCGCCGCCACCTCCTCCGCCGCCACCGCCCCCGCCGCCACCCCCACCGCCGGAGCCGGAACCGCCGCCGCCCGAACCGGAACCCGAGCCGCCACCGCCGCCGCCGCCCGAACCGCCGCCGGTGATCGTGGCCGAGCCGCCGCCGGTACCCGAGCCGCCGCCGTACGTCGAGCCGCCGCCCCCGCCTCCGCCGCCGCCACCGCCGCCCAAGCCGAAGCCCAGGCCGCCGAAGCCCAAGCCGCCGCCTCCGCCGCCGCCTCCTCCGCCGCCGGCACCACCGGCACCGCCGCCACCGGAGCCGACGCCGCCTGCGCCGCCGCCACCACCACCGGCACCGCCGGCGCCGGCGCCCGCGCCGCCGGCTCCGCCTCCGCGGCCGGCCGGCCCGGCGACCGTGCCTTCGACCGCGGTACAGTATCTGCAGCCGCCGAAGCCGGTGTACCCGACGTTCTCGCGGCGCGCCGGCGAAACCGGCCGGGTGCAGATCCGCGTGCTGATCGACGAGCGCGGCCAGCCGCTGAAGCTCGAGTTGCAGCGCTCGTCCGGATTCCAGCGGCTCGACGACAGCGCGCTGGTCGCGGTCCGGGCCGCCAAGTTCAAGCCGTATACCGAGAACGGTCAGCCCCGCTCCGTTTGGGTGCTGATCCCGATCGTCTTCGACCTGGAGAAATGACGTGAACCCACCGGTCACCCTCGGCTTCGGCCACTTCCTCGCGCAGAGCGACCTGGTCAGCCGGATACTGCTCGGCATCCTGCTGCTGATGTCGGTCGTCTCGTGGGTGCTGATCGCCTCCAAGGGCATCTCGATGCTGATCCGCCGCTCGCGCAGCGACAAGTTCCTGCAGATGTTCTGGAACGCGAGCTCGCTGCAGGCGGTGCAGAACGAGATCTCGACGCACGGCGTCCGCGATCCGTTCGCCCATCTGACCGCACATGCGATGCACGCTCAGGCCCATCATGCGCGCTATGGTTCGTCCAAGCTCGAGGAGGCCGGCACCGCGCAGGATTTCCTGACGCGCACGATCAAGAAAGTGCTCGACGAGGAAACCGTCCGGCTCGAGGACGGCCTGACCATCCTCGCGACGATCGGCGCCACCGCCCCCTTCGTCGGACTGTTCGGAACCGTCTGGGGGGTCTACCATGCGCTGGTCGCGATCGGGATCTCGGGGTCGGGCTCGCTCGACAAGGTCGCCGGCCCGGTCGGCGAGGCGCTGATCATGACCGGCCTCGGCCTCGCGGTCGCGCTGCCGGCCGTGATGGGCTATAACTGGCTGACCCGCAGCAACCGGGTGCTGACCGCCAAGCTCGACGCGTTCGCCTTCGAATTGTTCGCGTTCCTGTCGTCGGGTCAGACGCTGCGTGCCGGCAACCGCAGCCCGGCCGACAACCTGCGGACGCTGAACGTGCCGAACGGCAATGCCTTGAGCGCGATGAAATGACGCTTCCCGGTTGGCGCTGATCCAGGAGAACGAGATGGCATTCGCGAGTTTCGATTCCGGCCGCAATTCGGCGCCGATGGCCGAGATCAACATGGTGCCGCTGATCGACGTCATGCTGGTGCTGCTGGTGATCTTCATCGTCACCGCGCCGCTGCTGACCCACTCGGTCAAGCTCGACCTGCCGAAGGCGACGACCACGGTCACCGAACAGCGGCCGGAGAAGATCGACTTCGCGATCGATGCCAACGGCAATCTCTACTGGGACGGCACGATCGTGACCCGCGCCGACGCGGCTGCGCGCTTCCTCGAAGCCGGCCAGCGATCGCCGCAGCCGGCGGTGCACCTGCGCGCCGATTCGAGCGTCGCCTACCGCTACGTCGCCGAGACGCTCGCCGACGCGTCGAAGGCGGGACTGTCGAAGATCGGCTTCATCAGCCAGCCCGATCAGTAGCGGGCGCGCCGGAAGTCATCGCCTGCACAGCCTGCAAAGCCAGCACATGGACCACCATCGCACGGACGGCCACCCCATCGCCTGGATCACCGGCGGCGCCACCGGCATCGGCTTCGCGACCGCACAGGCGCTCGGCGCCGCGGGCTACACCGTCCTGCTGTCGGGCCGTCGCCGGGACGAGCTCGAGCGCGCCGCCGCGGCGCTCGGCGCCGCCGGCGTGTCTGCCGAGACCTGGCCGCTCGACGTCGCCGATCCCGATGCCGTCGATGCGGCCGCCACCGCGATCGCCGAACGCCATGGCCGGATCGACGCGCTGGTCCTCGCCTCGGGCATCAACGTGCCGGACCGGCATTGGCAGTCGCTGTCGGCCGACGGCTTCGCCAAGGTCGTGGCAGTCAACCTGAACGGCGTCGCCTACTGCGTCGCCGCGGCGCTGCCGGCGATGCGGCGCGCCGGCAGCGGCACGATCGTGGTGATCTCGTCATGGGCCGGCTGGCGGCTGCTGCCGGTCAGCGGCGTCGCCTATGGCGCCAGCAAGCAGGGCCTGGCGCCGCTGGTCGAACTGATCAATCACCAGGAAGGCCACCGCGGCATCCGCGCGACGCTGCTCTGCCCCGGCGAAGTCGCGACGCCGATGATGCGCCAGCGACCGGTGCCGCCGCCGGCCGCCGACCTCGAGAAGATGCTGAGGCCCGAGGACGTCGCATCGGCGATCCACTATGTCGTCACCGCGCCGCCGCGCGTCTGCATCAACGAACTGGTGATCGCACCGAGCTGGAATCGGATCTATCTCGGCGCCGACGATTTGAAGCTGCCGCGCTGAGGCCGCCGTGCCGACGAATAGCTGATTTCCGCAACGCGTTGCAGCTGCAGGTCGATCTCCGGGCGTCAGCCTGGCTTACATCGCCCTATCAACAGCACTGGCTTCGGGCCTCTTCCTGCTCAGACAGGACGGGTCTAGATTCCTTACGATATACAAAGAAAGGAAGTAAGATTTCACGGAAACGTAGAACGATCAGATACCCATGCTTGCCAAGCTCACGTCGAAGAACCAGATCACCTTGCCCAAGGCGGCGATATCCAGCGTGGATGCCGCGGAATATTTCGAAGTCACCGTCGAGAATGGCCGGATCATCCTGACCCCCGTGCGCGTGCAACAAGCCCAGGCCGTGCGCGACAAGCTCGAACAACTCGGCATCACGGAGCAGGATGTCGAAGAGGCCATCGCCTGGGCACGTCGATGACGTTGCGTGTCGTCCTAGACACCAACGTCGCCCTGTCGGCGCTGCTGTTCACCAAGGGCCGCCTTGCGTGGATGCGTGGGGCTTGGCAGCGACGACAACATCAGCCACTGGTCTGCACACAGACCGTCAACGAGCTGATTCGGGTACTGGCCTATCCAAAGTTCAGACTCAGTGCGCCTGAACAGCAGAATCTGCTGGCGGACTTCCTGCCATACGCCGACGTGGTGCAACTGCCTCAGCCCTGGCCCGACTTGCCGGCCTGCCGCGATGAGGAAGACCAGGTATTTCTGGTGCTCGCACATGTCGGCAAGGCCGACGCGCTGGTCACGGGCGATGCGGACATCCTGGCGATGCGGGACGCATCCCCGGGGCTGATCGTGACGCCGGATACGCTGGCCGCGCGGCGATCAACTGACTGAAACGTCCGGCAGAAGCTATTCCGGTGCGATGCTGACCCAGTCCTCGATCAGCATCCTGCAAGGCAGCACTCCCGCCGCGCGGCCGGGTGGCGCGCTTCGGAACGGCTCGAAGCTTCGGAATGCCGCCCGCTGGCTGGCAAGCCGCGGCCGCCCTTCTCTGATCAGCGCGGCGGCGGCGAATCCGGCCGCAACGCCGCGAACACCGCCGCATTGTCGAGCTCGCCGTGACCGAGCGCGAGCGCATGGTCGAGCAGCGCCGCATGCGCCCGCGCGAGCGGCAGCGGCTGGCCGAGCGCATCGCCCTGCGCGACGATCAGCGCCAGGTCCTTGCGATGCTGCGCCAGCCGCGACAACGGCCGGAAGTCGCGCGCGACCATCCGGTCGCCGACCGTGTCGACCGCGCGCGAATAGGCCGGCGAGCGGCGCAGCAGCGCGAGGAAATCGTCGCCATCGAGCCCGAGCGCCTCGGCGAGCGCCAACCCTTCGGCGAGCGCGGCCCGGTTCAGACCGAGGATCAGGTTCGACGCGAGCTTGACGCGCGCCGCCGTGCCCGGTGGGCCGACCCGGGACTGGTTCGGACCGAGACAGTCGAGCACCGGCTGCCAGCGGCCGATCGCCGCCGCATCGCCGCCGAGCAGCGCCAACGCGTTGCCGTCGCGGATCTGCGCGCTCGACCCCGACAGCGGCAGTTCGATGAAGTCGATGCCGTGACGGATCAACAGCGGCAGCATCGCGTCGACCACCGCCGGGCTGCAGGTCGACGTGTTGATCAGCACCCGGGCGCCGGCGCTGGGATCGGCCATCGGGTCGGCGAGCGGATCGGCCGGCGGCGCGGCGCGCGGATCGGGGTCCGCCGCGACCGCGGCGACCGCGCCGGTCACCGCGGCGACGACTGCGGCGAACTGCGCATCGTCGAACACGCAGACCACCAGCACCTGGCACTGGGTCGCGAGCTCGGCCGCATCGTCGACGATGCGCACGCCGAGCAGCGCCGCCTGCGCCGCCGACTGCACCGCGATGTCGCAGCCGGCGACCGCGTAGCCGGCATCGATCAAGCGCCCGGCGAGCGCGCGGCCGACCAGGCCGAGGCCGACGATGCCGAGCGTCGGTTCCGGGCGTTCGGCACGGGGGGTCGCCATCGTCTCTCCGAGTGATCCGGCCGCACCGCGGCAACGTGCCGGCCGGCGCCCAGCGCCAAAGGCAGTGAACCAACCCGCTCACGGTTGCTTCAGCTCACCGCGAGCCGCAGGCCGGCATCGTACGGCAGCGCGGGATGATCGAAATAAGTCGAGTGATTGACGTAATGTAGCGCGCAGGCACGGCGCCAGCGCGCCGACGTGTTCGGACCCGACAGATGGAAGGTATTGCCGTGGTGGAACGAGACGCCGCCGCGCAACACCGGTGCCGGCGTCATCGGCTGGCGCGCCAGCACGGCTTGCGGAATCTGCAGATTGAACGGCTCGTCGGGCGGCGCAACGTGCTGGTAGACCGGGCCGTGCTGGGTCCCCTCGCCGAAGTACAGGCAGCCGTTCTCGAGCGTCGCGTCGTCGAGCGCGATCCAGGCGGTGACGACGCCGTCCGGATCATTCGGACCGAAATAGAAGTTGTCCTGGTGCGCCGGCTTCGGTCCGCCCCCTTCCGGCGGCTTGAAGAAGATCTGGCTGAAACAGACCGAGACGCCGGGCCCGATCAGCGATTCGACCAGCGCGATCAGCGCCGGCGAGCGCGCCATCCGGCGGATCACCTCGCGGTGGTGATGCGGATTGTCGAGCTTGCGCAGCACGGTCCGCGCCTTGACGCCGCCATCGACATACCAGGCGCGCTGCGCAGGCGGCAGGTCGGCCAGCACTGCCTCTCCCCAGCGCTCGATGTCGGCGATCGCGGCTTCGGTCTCGGCGCCGCTGAACACGCCGGGAACCGTGACGTGGCCGGCATGCCGGTACCAGCCCAGATCGGCCTCGGTCAGCCGCGGCGAACGCGGCGATGGCAACGGCGCGTTCATCGGGAACCCCTCGCGCAATTAACTCATTGGTTAATACTGTACGGTGCCGCCGGCCGACGGTCAACGACGCGCCGGCGACCTTCCCCGACGCCGTCCCGTTGTTGCCGCTCGGGGCAGCACAGCGGTACCATCGATTTGTCACCAGTTGGTTAACACCGACACGCCGCCGACTCGCGAGAGAACACGAGAGATACTGCCGTCATGCCACGCATCAAGACCACCGTCGTCGGCTCCTACCCGGTCCCCGAGTGGCTGGTCGCGAGCCCGTCCGAACAGGCGCTGTCGGACGCGACCCGCGTCGTCATCGGCATCCAGGAGCAGGCCGGCATCGACGTCGTCTGCGACGGCGAACTCTATCGCTTCGACGTCAACCATCCCGAAACCAACGGCATGATCGAATACTTCGTCAAGCCGATGGACGGCATCACCCAGCGCTTCGCGTTCGACGATCTGATCGCCTACCGCGCCAGCACCGGCATGAAGTTCCGGGCCCGGCCGCCCGGCACGGTGACCGGACCGATCGGCCACGGCAGCCTCGACCTGCCGCTCGCCTGCGCCCGCGCCAAGGCGCTGGCCACCCGGCCGCTGAAGTTCACGATCACCGGGCCGCACATGCTGGCCAAGACGCTGATCGACCGCCACTATCGCGACACGCCGGCGCTGGCGCATGCGATCGCCGATGCGCTCGCCGAGCAGATCCGCCATCTGGACGCCGACGTGGTCCAGCTCGACGAGGCCAACCTGCCCGGCCATCCGGAGGAATGGGAGTGGGCGGCCTCGGCGATCAACCGGGTGCTCGACGCGGTGCCGACCACGCCGGCCGTGCACCTGTGCTTCGGCAACTACGGCGGCCAGTCGATCCAGAAGGGCAGCTGGGAAAAGCTGATCCGTTATCTGAATGCGCTGCACACCGACCATGTCGTGCTCGAATGCGCGCATCGCCCGCCGGAAGAGCTCGCGGCGTTCAAGGAGCTGCGGCCCGAGATCGGCTTCGGCCTCGGCGTCGTCGACATCAAGGCAACCGACATCGAGAGCGCCGATGCGATCGCACGCGCGATCGAGCGCGCCGAGCGGGTGCTCGGCGCCGGCCGGGTCAAATACATCCATCCCGATTGCGGCTTCTGGATGCTGAAGCGCTCGATCGCCGACGCCAAGATCCGCGCGCTCAGGCTCGGCCGCGACCGCTACGAAGGCATCGCAGAATGAAGACGCCCCGCGTTGACACAGGTACCGAATGAACATGCCCGCTCGCTTCGCCGACGTCGACGCCCTCGAGGACTGCATGTCCGAGCCGTCGCCCGGCCTGATCGCCGACCTCGCGTCGATCGACGGCGACATCCTGGTGCTCGGTGTCGGCGGCAAGATGGGGCCGACGCTGGCGCGGATGGCCAAGCGTGCGGCACCGGGCAAGCGCGTCATCGGCGTTGCGCGCTTCTCCGACGGCGGGGTTCGCGCCCGGCTCGAATCGCAGGGCGTCGAATGCATCGCCGCCGACCTGCTCGACCGCGAAGCGCTGGCCCGGCTGCCGAACGTCCGCGACGGCGTGATGAACGTGGTCTTCATGGCCGGCCACAAGTTCGGTGCCGCCGACAACGCCGCGATGACCTGGATGATGAACGTCGGAGTGCCGATGATGGTCGCCGAGACCTGGCGCGAGGCGCGGATCGTCGCGTTCTCGACCGCCTGCGTCTATCCGTTCGTGCCGACCGACGGCCCCGGCGCCGACGAGGCGACGCCGGCGATGCCGCCGGCCGGCGACTATGCGAATTCCTGCGTCGGCCGCGAGCGGATGTTCGAGTTCGGCTCGCGCCGCTACGGCACGCCGGGCCGGCTGGTCCGGCTCTCCTATGCGATCGACTGCCGCTACGGCGTGCTCCACGACGTCGCGACTGCGGTGTACGGCGACGTGACGCTCGATCTGACGATGGGCTGGGCCGACGTGATCTGGCAGGGCGACGCCAACGACCAGTCGCTGCGGCTGCTGGCGCACTGCACGACGCCGACCAGCCCGCTCAACATCACCGGCCCGGCGCATACCAGCATCCGCTGGCTCGCCGAGCAGTTCGGCCAGCGCTTCGGCCGCCGCCCCACTTTCAGCGGCAGCGAGGCGCCCAACGCCTGGCTCGAGGACACCCGCGAATCGCAGCGGCTGTTCGGCCAGCCGCGGGTGCCGATCGAGACGATGATCGACTGGGTCGCCGACTGGGTCGAGCGCGGCCAGCCGTCGCTCGGCAAGCCGACGCATTTCCAGACGCGCGACGGAAAATACTGAAAATGACCAGCGTCGCCGGATCCGGGGAAGGCCTGATCCGCCCGCTGACGGCCGAAGACCTGCCCGACTGCCTCGCACTGTCCCGCTCCGCGAACTGGAACCAGAACGCCGCCGACTGGTCGTTGATGCTGCGCGAGGGGCGTGGCTGGGGCATCGAGGTGCCGGATCTCGAGATCGCGGATCCGGCCCGGGGCTGCCCGGCCCTCGCGGGCTCGATCATCGCTCTGCCCTTCCACCAGGGCCCGGCCGGCGACTTCGCCTGGCTCAGCATGGTGCTGGTGCTGCCGGCCGCGAGCGGCCGCGGCCTCGCCACCCGGCTGTTGAACGAAGCCGTCGGCTGGCTGCGCTCGCAGCAACTGCCGGCGGTGCTCGACGCGACGCCGCAGGGCCTGCCGGTCTACACCCGGATCGGCATGGCGCCGCACTGGACCTTCCGGCGATACCGGCGCGAGGCGATCGCCGATGACGGTCGACGGGACGGATCCGAGGCCGCCGCCGACAACGCTCCGCAGACAGCAGGCCTGCGCCAGCCCACGGGTGGCCCGGCTGCGACCCGCCCGATCGCCGAGGTCGACTGGCCGGTGATCCTCGCCGCCGACCGTCCGGCCTTCGGTGCCAGCCGCGAAGCGGTCCTGCGCGATCTCGCCCGCCGCAAGCCGGTGCTGGCCCGGATCCTGTACGGCGGCGACGGCCGGCTGCGCGGCTACGTCTTCGGCCGCGACGGCCGCGAGGCGACCCAGATCGGCCCGCTGTGGGCGGCCGACGACGCGGCGGCCCATGCGCTGCTGGACGCCGCGATCGGCGAGGAGCGCGGCCCCCTCTACCTCGACCTCGCCGACCGCCACCGCGCGCTGTTGCCGCGGCTGACCGCGGCCGGCTTCGCCGAGCAGCGACCATTCACGCGGATGACGCTCGATACGGCGCTGCCGCCGGGGGACCCGGCGCATCTGGCGCTGATGGCGGGGCCGGAACTGGGCTGACGGCCCGGCACGAACGCATGCCGCTGCAACGCGCAGCCGAAGCTCGCGCCAGGCCGGTCGAGCTGGCCAAGACAATTTGTCTTTTTAGACAAAATAGACAATTTTAGATGAAATAGACAATTCCCGCCTATACTGTCGCGATGCAACGGATGACGGCCACCCAGGCGAAGCAGAACTTCGGCGAACTCATGGACGCCCTGGTACGAGGCCCGGTGGCGATCGAACGGCACGGCAAGGTGCGCGCCATCCTGTGCCGGCCCGACGCGTTCGCAGCGCAACCCGGCAACGGCGACGACCTGGCCGAACGGCGGGCGGCGCGCGCGGCGCAGCAACTGGTCGACCAGAGGCGTCTCATCAAGCATCAGAAGCTCGCCGTCGAACTGCTGCTGATGCCCAGGCGCCAGCAGCGCGAAGCGATCGCGCGGGCTCGCGCCGAAGTCGCCCGATGGCGTCGCGAGTGCCTGTGCAGCCCTGACTATGCCGACCGCTGGGATGGCCTGCTCGATCTGCCAGTCGAGAAACTGGCGCGGGCAATGAGCGACGAATCGCTGGACTGGGGCCGGGCGCTGCGTCAGAACTCGCCCTGGCACGCGGCGCGGGCGTGAATCGCGACCGCCTCTTCAGGTTGTTCGACGAGGCTCGCCGGAGAATCGGCCACACCGATTACGTGATCGTCGGCGGCCTGTCGATTCTCGGCACGAATGACGAAATCGATCTGCCCGACGACATGACCCTGTCCATCGACGTCGACGGCTACAGCAGGCACGATCCGGACCGGATATTCGATCTGGATCGAGACCTGGGCGAGGACTCCGTCTTCCATCACGCCAACGGCTACCACCTCGACCCGGTCTCGCCGAAGCTGCCCACCCTGCCGGATGGCTGGCAAGGCCGGATGACGTCTCTCGAACGAAACGGCTTGACGCTGTGGTTCCTCGATCCGGACGACGCTGCCATTTCCAAGTACGCTCGCGGCGACCCCAATGACCTGCGCTGGATCCGCGCCGGCATCCGGTCGGGGCATCTATCGTTGCCCAGAGTCCGAGCGCGCCTGGCCACGACCCCGTTCCTCGATGCGGAGGAATCCGCGCGCGTCCGCAAACGCGTCGACGTCGACGCGGACTGGTTCGACGGACTGCCTCGTGGGGGTCGGTAGCCCCCGCGGAGCTGCTGCCGGCCGCAAGCGCCTGACCCGACCCCGGGGCTGTCCTTCTGCCGCGCACCCGCCTACACCCGCGAGCGCGCCAGCTTGGGCGTGTGCCCGAAGCGGCGCCGGTACGCGGTGGCGAAGTTGGCCGCGCTGGTATAGCCGGCCACCATGGCGGCCTGGCCCACAGTAACGCCGTCATGCTCCAGCGCGTGGCGCGCGCGCATCAGGCGGCATTCGCGCAGGTGGTCGAACACGGTGGTGCCGTACACCGCCCGGAAGTGGCGCTGCAGCGTGTTGGCATTCGTTCCCGCGTGGTGCGCGATCTCGTCCAGCGACAGGTCGTCGGCCTGGCCCGAAGCCAGGAAGGCACGCAGCTCGCGCAGACGCTGGTGCTCACGCGGGCGCAGCGCGCCGGTGGCGGCCGACGGCGGGGCGCCCGGGTGCTGATGGAGCGTGGCCAACGCCTCGCCCGCCAGCTCCAGCGCGCGGCTTTCCAGATAGATGTTCTGCAGCAGCGGCTCGAGCTGCGGCGGATTCACGATCTGCTCGGCGATCGCCACCGCCCGCGGTGACACCTGCCAGCGCCGCATCGCGAGGTGGCGGCGCAGGAACTCCCCCAGCGCACCCTGCGCCGCACCGGCTTGTTCGAGCCAGCCGAGGCCCAGGTTCAGGTTGACCCGGCGCGAATATACCCCCTGGCGCGCCCGGCGCGTCAGCTGCTCGGGCTCGGCGACCGCCACCAGCGCGGCGCTCGCGCCGCCGGGCGCGCAGGACAGTGCCACGCGTTGCTGACCGTAGGAGACATCCACCGCGCCTTCGAGCACCAGCACGATGCACAGGCCCTCGGCGATCTCGGTCTGCGCGATCAGATCGCCCGCCTCCCGCACGTCCTCCCAGTGCAGCAGCAGGCCTGGCCGCAACGCGCGCGTGCGCGCCAGATGGGCCCGCAGCGCGGGGTCGGCAGGCAGGCAGCCCGGCGTCACGACGCATCGCACGGGCCCGCCGCCGGCGGGCACTGCGGAAGTGGCAGCGCTGTGCATGAACGAGTGACCTGGCCCATCGGCAGGGAAAACGCGCCGGACCGCACCGCGGGCAAACGTCTTTGTTGGCGCGGCAAACGGAAGCGGCGGCAGAGTGTGGGATTATGGCGCAAATAAGACTAATTCTCAATAAGATTCGAGACACGCTGCCTGGTGCCGCCATCGGGCGGGCGTGTGCTCGCGCAGCGTGTCGTCATGGGTTCCTCCTTCCGCACCGTACTCCGCCCGCTGGGCAGTGTGCTGATATCGCTGTTCGCAGCCCTGCCCGCGCACGCTCAGCCGCAGACGCTCACCGTTACCGACCTGGCGGGTCGCACCGTGCGCGTACCCGCGAAGGTGGAGCGCATCCTGCTCGGCGAAGGCCGCCTGCTGCCCGCACTCGCGGTGTTCGACAAGGACGACCCCGCGCGCCGGCTGGTCGCGATGATGGGCGAGTTCGAGAAGCTCGATGCGCCCGGCTACGCGCAGTGGGCGCGGCGCTTTCCACGGATCGACAAGGTGCCGCGGGTGGGCCGCACCAGCAGCGGCAGCTTCAGCGAGGAGCAGGCCATCGCGCTCAAGCCGCAGCTGGCGATCCTGGGCCTCGCCGGCGGTCACGGTCCGAGCGAGCGCGACCATGAGACCGTGGCGCGCCTGCAGGCCGCGGGCACGGCCGTGGTGTTCATCGACCTGCGCCACGATCCGCTCGCCAATACGCCGCGCAGCATGCAGCTGCTGGGCGAGGTGCTGGGCAAGAAGGCCGAGGCCGAGGCCTTCGTGGCGTTCTGGCGCGCGCAGCTCGCCGTGGTGAGCGACCGGCTCGCCAAGGCCCGCCCCGAGGCCCCGACGGTGTTCCTCGAGAATCGCGTCGGCCTGTCGGAGGGCTGCTGCGACACCATGGTGGGCCTGGTCGGCCGGCTGCTCGACGCGGCCGGTTCGCGCAACGTGGCCAGGGACCTGATCCCCGGCGAGTTCGGCACGCTCAACCCCGAGTACCTGATCGCGCGCCAGCCGCGCTACTACATCGGCACCGGCATCGGCGCGCTGGCAACGGCACGGCAGATGCCCATGCGCATCGTGCTCGGCGCCGACGCCACGCCCGAGGCCGCCCAGGCCTCGCTCGCGCGCGCCGTGCAGCGCCGGGGCATCGCGCAGTTGCAGGCCGTCGAGCAAGGGCGCGCCTACGCGGTCTGGCACAACTTCTACAACTCGCCGTTCAACGTGGTGGCCGTGCAGGTGTTCGCGAAGTGGCTGCACCCCGAGCTGTTCGCCGATCTCGACCCGCGCGCCACGCTGCAGACGATGTACCAGCGCTTCCAGCCGATTGCGCTGGAAGGCACCTATTGGACGGCGCTGATGCCATGACTGCGGCGCGCTCCCGTCGCGCCTTGCTGGGCCTGAGCGCGGCGCTCGCCGCAGCGGGCTGCGCACTGCGACGCACGCCGGTAAAGGCGCCGCCGGTCGTGCTGCCGGACACGCAGCAGATCGACGTCGCCGCCACCGGCCATCTTCATCGCATCATGGTCGCTACGCCGCCCGCGCCGCCGCCTGCGCAGGGCTGGCCGGTGCTCTACGTGCTCGACGGCAACCTGCTGTTCCCGCTCGCCGCGCAGCTGATGCGCAACCGCTTCGCGCGCGGGCCGGGCGTGCCCACGCAGGGCGCGGTGGTGGTCGGGCTGGGATATGCGGGCTCGCAGGTGCTCGACCTGGACGCCCGCAGCTACGACTACACACCGCCCGCGCCGGGGCTCGTCGCGGACGAGCGCAGCCGCCGCATCGGCGGGGCCGATGCCTTTCTCGATTTCATCGACGCCACGGTGCGTCCGCTGGCAGCCGGTGCCGCGCACGTGGATGCCGCGCGCCAGACGCTGTTCGGCCATTCCTATGGCGGAC
Source organism: Lautropia sp. (assembly GCA_050249335.1). Taxonomy (GTDB): domain Bacteria; phylum Pseudomonadota; class Gammaproteobacteria; order Burkholderiales; family Burkholderiaceae_E; genus Lautropia. The sequence continues at coordinate 11,650 of JBFWQR010000116.1, read as the reverse complement.
TGTGCGCACTGCATGCGCTGTTCACACGACCGGGCGGCTTTCGGAACTACGTGGCCGCCAGCCCTTCGGTCTGGTGGCACGGTGGCTTCATCCTGCAGGCGCAGGCGCGCTTTCTCGCTGCGCGGCGCGCCGATGCGCCCCCGCTTCGCCTGCTCGTCACTCAGGGTGAGCGCGAGGCCGAGACACCCGCTGATCCGGCCCGCGCCGCCATCGCACGCCAGCGGCGCAGCGGCGAGCACTTGCGCATGCTGCTCGATGGCCTGCGCGACGCGCCGGGCCTGGACGTGCGCTTTGCCTCCTTTCCCGGTGCCGACCACGGCAGCAGCATGGTGCCCGCCGCGCAGCAGGCGCTGGCGCTGGCCATCGGAGAGCGGGCATGAGCCCGAGCGCACGGCCGTCCGAAGCCGGGCTCGCGTCCCCCTCGGGGGGACCGGCCCGCAGGGCCGAGGGGGCAACATGAGCGCCGCCGGGCTTTCCGATCAAAGAGCGGGTAGTCCGGTGACCGCCGCCGAACGCTACCGCCACTTCGCTGCCGTGCGCCGATGGCTGCTGGCCGCGATGGCCGCCGTGCTCTTCGCGACGCTGGCGCTCGACCTGGCGACCGGCCCTTCGGGCCTGCCATTCGGCGACGTGATGGCCGGGCTGCTGCAGCCATCCGGGCTGCCGGTGGAGCAGCGCGTGATCCTCTGGGAAGTGCGTCTGCCCTACGCGGTGATGGCGCTGCTGGTCGGCGCATCGCTCGGCCTGGCGGGCGCCGAGATGCAGACGGCGCTCAACAACCCGCTGGCCAGCCCCTTCACGCTGGGCGTGTCGGCCGCAGCGGCCGCGGGTGCGGCAGCAGCCGTGGTGTCCGGCTTTACGCTGATGGCCTTCGGGGAGAACCTGGCGGTGCCGCTCGCGGCGTTCGCCGGCGCGGCGGCGGCCACGCTGCTGATCCAGCTGCTGGCGTGGCGCTATGGCGCCACGGTGGACACGGTGGTGCTGTTCGGCATCGCCCTGCTGTTCTCCTTCGAGGCGCTGCTGTGGCTGATGCAATTCATCGCCGATGGCAATGCGCTGCAGCAGATCGTGTTCTGGACGATGGGCAGCCTCGCGCGCGCCACCTGGAACAGGATCGGCCTGGTGGCCTGCGTGCTGCTGGCATGCAGCCTGTGGTCGGCGCGCAGTGTCTGGTCGCTCACCGCGCTGCGCGCGGGCGAAGACCAGGCGCGCAGCTTCGGCATCGCCGTGGAGCGGCTGCGCCTCGTCACGCTGCTGCGCGTGAGCCTGCTCGCGGCCACCGCGCTGGCCTTCGTGGGCACCATCGGCTTCGTCGGCCTGGTCGGGCCGCACATCGCGCGGCTGCTGCTGGGCGAGAACCACCGCTACTACCTGCCCGGCAGCGCTCTGGCAGGCGCGCTGATGCTGTCGGGCGCATCGATCCTCAGCAAGACGCTGGTCCCCGGCGTGGTACTGCCGATCGGCATCATCACCGCGCTGGTCGGCGTGCCGATGTTCATGGTCCTGGTGCTGGGGCGCGGGAGGAGTGCGTGAGCCCGAGCGCACGGCCCGCCACCAGCATGAGCGGCCTGGAGCTGCGCCGGCTCAGCGCAGGCTACGCGCGCAGGCCCGTGCTGCAAGGGCTCGATCTGGAGCTCATCGCCCCCGGTACGCTGGCCGCACTGGTCGGCCCCAATGCCGTCGGCAAGTCGACGCTGCTCAAGACCATCGCCGGCCTGCACCCGGTACGCGGACAGGTGCTGCTCGACGGCACCGACCTCGCCCTCCTCCCGCCGCGCGAGCGCCTGCGCCGCGTGGGCTATCTGCCGCAGTCGCTGCCCCAGGCGTCTTCTCTGGTGGTCTACGAGGCCATGCTCGGCGCGCTGCGCGCCAGCCGCGCCGATCTGGACCACCGGCAGGCCGAAGCCGCCATCGCCCGCGTCTTCGCCACGCTGGAGCTGGACGCGCTGGCGCTGCGGCCGTTGCGCGAGCTCTCGGGCGGGCAACGCCAGATGATCGGCCTGGCCCAGGTGCTGGTGCGCGCGCCGCGCCTGCTGCTGCTCGACGAACCCACCAGCGCGCTCGACCTGCGCTGGCAGCTGCGGGTGCTGCAGACCGTGCGCGCGCAGGTCGGCGACGGCCCGACCCTGGCCCTGATCGCCGTGCATGACCTGAATCTCGCGCTGCGTTTCTGCGACCGCATCGTGGTGCTGGGTCAGCGCCGCGTACTGGCGGCAGGACGCCCGGCGGAGGTGCTCACGCCCGGGCTGCTGCGCACTGCCTATGGCGTGCGCGCACGCGTCGAGCGCTGTTCGGCGGGCCACCTCATCGTGCTGGCCGACGAAGCCGTCCTGCCGGCCGACGAAGCCGTTTCCTGAACGACGAAGCCCTGAACGACGAAGCCCTGAACGACGAAGCCGTTTTCCCGAGCGACGACATCCGATGATCCAGGCCCGAGCCGACGTCCCTACGCCCGAAGCCAGCCGCTGGTTGCAGCGCCTGTGCCGGCACTTCAGCCGCAAGATCGCGGTGCGCTACGACGAGCGCGAAGGCCACGCCGAGTTCCCGTGGGGCACCTGCCGGATGTGGATCGAGGGGCCGGAGGGCGCGACCACGCTGCACTTCGACTGCGCCGCGCAGACCGACGAGGCGCTGGCGCGCGTGCGCTTCGCGATCGACGAACACATCAGGTTGTTCTCGCGCAAGAACCCGCTGGCGGTGCATTGGCATTCATGCCCGCCGGAACGCGACGACTTGCGCGATTCGTGACTGCAATCGATGAGCCCGTTCTTCTTGTACCCGAGGATGAATCCATGAAAGAGCCACCCAGCCGCACACTGCGGTTCGACTTCATCGCGCTGGCACTGATGACCGCCGCTGCCGGCCCCGCGGTCATGGCCCAGACCGCCACGCCAAGCGCCGCCGGGGCCGATCGCGCGATCACCACGCTGCCGCAGGTCGACGTGCGCGACACCTACGAGCGCGAAGACCTGCCCAAGCTGGCGCCCGGCCGCAAGGCCGCCAAGGGGGCGCGCCTCGGCATCCTGGGCGCCACCTCGATCGACGATGCGCCGGTGCACATCAACGCCTACACCCGCGAGCTGGCCGAGGACTGGTCGGCGCTGACGTTGCAGGACGTGCTGGAGAACGACTCTGCGGTCGTCTTCACCACCAACAAGGGCCACCTGCTGCAGAACTTCAACCTGCGCGGGCTGGACATGGGTGCGATGGACATCGCCACCAACGGCCTGTACGGCATCGCCCCGGCCAACTCGGTGCCGATCGAGATGTTCGAGCGCGTCGAGGTGCTGCGCGGCCCGAACGTGCTGCTGTCGGGCATGCCGCCCAACAACAGCGTCGCGGGTACCGTCAACATGGTCACCAAGCGCGCGCTCGGCAAGCCGATCGCCGAGCTGACGGCGACCTACGGCTCGCGCTCCTACGGCCAGCTGCACGCCGACGTGGGCAGGCGCTTCGGCGACGAGCAGCGCCTCGGCCTGCGCTTCAACGGCGTCTACGGCAGCGGCAAGATGGGCGCCAAGGACGAGAAGCAGAAGCGCCAGGTCGGCGCGCTGGGGCTGGATTACCTGGGCGACCGGGCGCGTTTCTCGCTGGATCTGTACAGCAGCGTCAACAAGATCGAGAACGGCAGCCCCGGCATGTTCAACTTCCAGGGCAATGCAGCGATTCCCGGCGTCGGCGTGCTGCTGGACCCGCCCAGGGGCGACACCAACATGTTCCGCGGCACCCACGGCCGGTACGACAACAGCGGCCTGCTGGTCCGCGCCGAGCTCGACTTCACCAGGGACTGGCAGGGCTACCTGGCCATGGGCGGCTCCGAGGCCGACGGCCTGGGCCTGCTGTTCGGCACGCGCGGCTTCGTCACCGGCCTGGACGGCACCATGCGCGGCGCGATCTACCACGTGCACACCAAGTCCGAGCGCCGCACCGCCGAGGCCGGCGTGATCGGCAAGTTCGACACCGGGCCCGTCCGGCACCGGCTGCAGCTGTCGGCCGGCATCCTCAAGCACAAGGAAGGCACGGTCAACACCGCCTGCAATTACTGCTACACCACCAACATGTACAACCCGGTGGTTCCGGTGTTTCCGGCCGAGCCGGTCTGGACGCGGTACACCACCGAGAACGACTTCCGTTCGCTGGCCGTGGCCGACACCATGGGCCTTGCCGGCGACAAGGTGCTGCTGACCGTGGGCCTGCGCCACCAGGGCGTCAAGCAGCCGCTGGCGAACTACAGCGAAAGCCGCGTCTCGCCGATGGTGGCCGCCGTCGTGCGTCCCTGGGGCAACGGCGTCTCGCTGTTCGGCAACTACACCGAGGGCCTGGAGCCGGGGCAGATCGTCGGTACCGGCTACGCCAACGCCGGCGAATCGCTGGCGCCCAGGGTCACCAAGCAGGCGGAGCTGGGCGTGAAGCTGCAGAGCGGCGAGCTGACGCACACCTTCAGCATCTACCAGATCGAGCGTCCCTCGTTCATCGCCAACAGCGCCAACTATCTGGTCGACGACGGCGAGCAACGCCTGCGCGGCGTGGAATGGAGCGTGTTCGGCAAGCTGACGCAGAACCTGTCACTGCTCGGCGGCGTCACCCGCATCGAATCGGAGCAGGTCAATACCAACCGGGACACCTACGGCACGCCCGGCTGGCGCGTCCGTCTCGGCCTCGAGTGGCAGACGCCGGTGCCGGGCCTGCGGGCGGGCGGCCGCGTGCACTACACCGGCTCGCAGTGGGCCGATTCCGGCAACCGGATCCGGGTGCCCGCCTGGCACACGTTCGACCTGATGGCCGGCTACGCCACCCGGTTCGGCAACACGCCGGTGCGCTTCAACGCCAGCGTCGAGAACGTCGCCGACAAGGAGTACTGGATCGGCGCCTTCGCCGACGGCTTCGTGATGCCGGGCGCGCCGCGGACCTTCAGGTTGTCGGCCACGGTGTCGTTCTGAACCCCGACCCCCGCCGGCAGCAAGCGCCGGCGGGGGCCGCCTTTCCACGCAACGCGACGCCGATGCCCGTCTTCACCCTCCTCGGCCTGACCGCCATCGCGCTGGCCTGCCTGTGCATCTACGCGGCCTCGCCGAACCAGCGCCTCTGGACGGCGCCCTGGCCCCGATGGCCCGCGCGCCTGGCCGGCATGGCCCTGCTGCTGCCGGGCTGGCTGGCGCTGACGCAGGACATGCATCGCCTGACGGCAGCCTTCGTCATGGGCACCATGCTGATGCTGGTGCTTGCCGTACTGCCCTATGCAGGAGCACTGACCGGTGTCCGACGCAGCCGCTGAACCCGATGTGACGCGGCCCGGCAAGCCGCCGCCCGGCAGACCGCGGCCGATCCGGCCGGACTGGGTCTCGAAAACCCTGGCCGGCCTGCTGCTGGGCGCGAGCCTGTCCATCATCGCCGCCGGGCTGCTGATGACGCAGCTGCACGGCATGCCGCTGGCCGTGAGCGGGCAGCTTGCGATGTGGCTGGTGCCGCCGGTATGGCTGGGCGTCCTGTCCCTCGTGTATTTCTTCTCCAGCGGCCTGCGCGCCTGGGCCTGGCTGCTGGGTGCCAATGCCGCGGCCCTCGGTGTCTGGTGGCTGCTGCGGCTATGGAGCGCGGCATGAGAGCCGATCACATTCGCATCTACAAATCCGTCCACACCTGGACCGGCATCGTCAGCGGCATGGCGCTGTTCATCGCCTTCTACGCGGGGGCGCTCACGGTGTTCAAGGAGCCGCTGCGCCGCTGGTCCACCCCGCCTGCGGCCGTCGTCCAGCCGGTGCCGATGGACGAGGTACAGCCGCTGATCGCGAAGACCCTCGCGACCACGCCCGCCGCTGCGCGCGGCGCCGTCCTGAAGCTCGAGGGCGATCGCGCCATCCCGCGCCTGGAATGGCAGGTGCGCGCCCCCGGGGCCGACGACCACGACGAAAGCGCCTCGCGCCACTACACCGCCATGCTGGCCGCCGACGGCAGCGTGCAGGTGGCCGAGCAGCATCCCTCGCGGCTGGTGGAGTTCATCGACGTGCTGCACCGCGTCGTCGGCCTGCCCGTGGATTCGGACCCGAACCGCTGGATCATGGGCGTGATCTCCGCGCTCTACTTCATCGCGCTGGTGTCCGGGGTGGTCGTGCTGCTGCCATCGCTGGTCAAGGATTTCTTCGCGCTGCGCGTGGGCAGGAACCTCAAGCGCATGTGGCTGGACGCGCACAACGTGGTGGGCGTCGTGAGCCTGCCCTTCCACATCGTCATGGCCTTGAGTGCCGTGGTGTTCGCCTACCACGACCAGATCTACGCGCTGCACGACCAGGTGGTTCACCAGGGCCAGTGGGCCCGGACGTTCGCGAGGCCGCAGGCCAAGGCCGGCGATGCGCCGGCACGCAACCCGGCGGACATGCTCGCGCCCTCGCAGCTGGTGCAGATCGCCCGGAAAGCGGCGCCGGGCTTCGAGCCCACGGGGCTGCAATACACGCAAGTGACCGGCGCGAGGCCCATGGTGCGCGTGTGGGGCAAGAACCCGCAGGGCATCTCGCCGCGTGCCGTCGGCGGATTCGCCGCGCTCGACCCCTATAGCGGCAAGCTGCTGTCCGCCGACTACCTGTCAGGCGCGCAGAGCGTGCCCAACCTGTTCATCAGCAGCTTCTTCGCGCTGCACATGGCCTCGTTCGGCGGCACCGCCGTGCTGTGGCTGTATTTCCTGCTGGGGCTGGTGGGCGCCTGGCTGTTCTACAGCGGTAACCTGCTGTGGGTGGAAACTCGTCGCAAGGCGCGGCGCAAAGGGGGCGACCTGCCCGCGCAGCGGCGCGACACGGCCATGATGGCCGCCGCCACGGTGGGCGTGTGCATCGGCTGCGTGGCAGGCATCTCGCTGACCCTGGCCGCCGCGAAATGGCTGCCGGGCCGGGTCGACGACACGGCCGCATGGCATGTCGGCCTCTACTACGCGGTGTTCTTCGCCAGCGTCGCCTGGGCATTGCTGCGCGGCGCGGCACGCGCGGCCGTGCCGCTGCTGTGGCTCGCGGTCGCCTGCACGCTGGCCATCCCGGCGTCGAGCCTGCTGGGCTGGCTGCTGCCGGATTCCGGCTCGTGGCTGGATGGCGCGATGCTGGGCGTGGATGCCACCGCGCTCGCCGGCGCGCTGGCATTGGCATGGATGGCGCGTGCCACGGCAGCGCGCGTGCGCAACGGTCCGACGGACAGCGTCTGGTCCGCGCCGACGGTGCCCGCCGCAGCGGGACAGGTGTGATCGCGCTGGCCCGGTTCAGGGTCTGCTGGAAGGAACGGCGGTCCGTTGCTCAATCCTTGAGCGACGTGGCATAGGCCGGGCCGAGACCGAGCAGTTGCATCTTCACCGGATCGCCGGTGCTCCGTGCCCACTCGATCAGCTCCGGTGATGGCTCATAGCCCGGCCAGATTTTCATCCAGTGGTGGCCGTAGTTGTAGATCAGCACCTTGCGCGGGTGGCCGCTGGTGTTGTTCACGGCGGCGTGATACACCCGGCCATTGAACAGATAGGCGGTGCCGGCCTTGCCGCTCATCTGCACCGCGCCGGGCATGTCCTTCGGGTCTTCGAGTGCGGGAAACTCGAAGTCCATCGGCAGGCGGTGCGAGCCGGGGATCATGGCAGTGCCGCCGCCGTCGGCATTCACGTCGGTGAGCAGGAAGAACACCTTGACCATCATCACCGACAGCGGGTGATACACGCCCGGCAGGCCGACGTCGTGGTGCCAATCGGCATGGGTGTGGGGCGTGTTCGGCGGGGTGATGTAGTAGCTGCTGTCGATCATCGATACGTCGTTGCCGAGGACCTCGCGGACGATCGGGAAGGTCTTGGGGTGCCACAGCAGATCGCGCATGGCCGGACCATAGTTGATCGGCCCGATCAACTCGCTCAGCGAGGGCTTGCGCGTGCCGGGCAGCGATGGGTCTTTGTCCCATATCGCCTCGACCCGGGCGACGTCGGCGCGAACCGCGGCGAGCTCTTCCAGCGTCAGCGCGTTCTCGATCACCAGAAAACCATTGGTCTCGAAGGCGATACGTTCCGCATCCGTCATTGCTTTCGGGGCCATGGTGGATCGATCGCCGGCCGGCCCCTACTTGGTCATCTTGATCGATTTGTCGAGGAACTCGTTGGTATAGACGGTCTTCACGTCGAATTCCCGGTCGAGGCCGATCGCCTCCTTGACCAGCGCATAGTCCGCCTGCATCCGCTTGTCGTCGTGCCAGCCGAGGCCGACCTCGCGCGAAGTCTTGTCGCTCATCAGCACCTCGACCAGCCCCCAGTTCTCGAGCTCGTTGTCGAACTTGAGCGCACCGTTGGCGTCGATCATCGCCTGCACGCACGGTTTCGGATCCTTGACGCAGGCGGCGAACGCCCGCTGCGTGACCGCGACGAACTTGGCGACGGTCGGCTTGTTGTCGGCCAGGTACTTGGCGTTGACGATGATCGAGTTGCCGTACGGGTTCTGGCCGGCGTCGCGCCACGCCAGGAAGCCCAGGTCGTCGCCGAGCTCGCGCTGGAAGATGTGGTGGATGTTGTAGAACGAGGTGGTCGCGTCGATCGACTTGGCCTTCAGCGCCGCCAGCTTGGCGTTGGCGTCGATGTTGACCCAGGTCACCGATTTCGGATCGATGCCGTTGGCCTTGGCGAGCGCCGGCCACATCACGCGGGCGCCGTCGGCGGCCGGGTTGCCGATCTTCTTGCCGGCGAGGTCCTTGATGCCCTTGATGCCCGAGCTCTTCAGCCAGTACATGCCTTGCGGTGAATTGGCATAGACATTGAACACCGCGACGGTATCGGCGCCCTTGCCCTTGGCGACCAGCACGCCGGCCATGTCGGCGAGCCCGATCGGGTTGGCGCCGGCGCCGACCTTCTGGGTCGCCAGCGCCGAGCCCTTGCCCGGCTCGATCGTCAGGTCGATGCCTTCCTTGGCGTACCAGCCCATCTTCTTCGCGTAGTAGTACGGCACATGGTCGCCGCCGGGCACCCAGTTCAGGATGAAGTCGATTTTCTGCTGTGCCTGTGCCGGTGCCACCGCGAAGAGCGCGGCAAACACTGCAGCGGCGGTCGCGACTGGCTTGATTCGTGCGAACATGAGTGCTCCTGATGGTTGGGTCGAGCCACTCGCCAACGTTCGGTCCGCGTTGACGGTGTACCGTCGGTACGTTAGAGTAAATTAACCGGCTGGTTACATCAATCGAATCGCCCTCCCGATCGGAGACATCGGGAAACCCCGAAGCCCCAGCACGGAACGCCTCGAATGCCCCGACACCGGACCGAACTGCCCGCTGACGTGCTCGGCCTGCTGCGGCGCGGCACCGCGATCCCGGCGCATCCGCTCGCGCTCGACGCGAACCGCCGGTTCGATTCTCGCCGCCAGCAGGCGCTGACCCGCTACTACCTCGACGCCGGCGCCGGCGGGCTCGCGGTCGGCGTGCATTCGACCCAGTTCGCGATCCGCGAGGTCGGGCTCTACGAGCCGGTGCTCGCGCTCGCCGCCGAGACCGCGCGCGCCTGGACCGACCGGACGCTGGTGATGGTCGCCGGTCTCGCCGGCGGCACCGCGCAGGCCTGCCGCGAGGCCGGGATCGCGCTCGCGCACGGCTATCACGCCGGCCTGCTGTCGCTCGCCGCGATGAAGGACGCCTCGCCCGACCAGCTGATCGCGCATTGCGCCGCGGTCGCCGAAGTGATCCCGCTGGTCGGTTTCTATCTGCAGCCGGCGGTCGGCGGGCTGGTGCTGCCGGCCGAGTTCTGGCGCCGCTTCGCCGCGATCGACAATGTCGTCGCGATCAAGATGGCGCCGTTCAACCGCTACCGGACGCTCGACGTGATCCGCGGCGTGGTCGCCGCCGGCGCCGAGGACCGCGTCACGCTCTACACCGGTAACGACGACCATATCGTGCTCGACCTGGTGACGCCGTTCGAGGTCGCCCGCAGCCGCGCCGGGAAAAGCGAACGCGTGACGGTGCGGATCCGCGGCGGCCTGCTCGGGCATTGGAGCGTCTGGACCCGCAGCGCGGTCGCGCAGCTCGATCGGATCCATGCGGCGATCGCCGCCGGCGGCACGATCGACCCGGCGCTGCTCGCGCTCGATTCGCGCGTCACCGACTGCAATGCGGCGTTCTTCGATGTCGCCAACGGCTTCGCCGGCTGCATCGCCGGCTGCCACGAAGTGCTGCGCCGGCAGGGCCTGCTCGAAGGCATCTGGTGCCTCGATCCGCATGAATCGCTGTCGCCGGGCCAGGCAGCCGAGATCGACCGCGTCTGCCGCGAGCATGCCGACCTGTCCGACGATGCGTTCGTCGCGGCGAACCTGCAGCGCTGGTTGGCTGAATGAGTTCGCCGGCCGGCAACGCGCTGTCCAGCTCGCTCGCCCGCTACGCGATGGCGGTGCTGGCGCATCTGGCGCTGCTCGCCGCCTGGTACCTGTTCGTCAAGCTCGGCAACGTGCCGCGCTTCGTGATGCCGTCGCCAGGCGACACGCTCGGCGCGCTGCTGTCGCCGAACTACGACTGGTGGGGCAACACGCTGGTCACCGGCACCGAGATCTTCGGCGGCTACGCGCTCGCGCTGGTCGCCGGGGTGCTGCTCGCGCTGGTGTTCACGTGGTCGAAGACGCTCGAGGCGCTGATGCTGCCGCTGCTGGTGACGCTCAACATGATCCCGAAGGTCGCGCTCGGGCCGCTGATCATCGGCTGGTTCTAGTACGGCGTGTTCCCGAACACGATCATGGCGTTCTCGATCGCGGTATTCCCGATCCTGCTGACCACGGCGCGCGGCCTGCGCGAGATCGAGCCCGAGCTGCTCGACCTGGTCCGCTCGCTGCGCGGCTCGCGCTGGCAGCTGTTCACCAAGATCCAGCTGCCGAGCGCACTGCCCTATGTGTTCTCCGGCATGAAGGTGGCGGCGATCCTCGCGGTCGCCGGCGCGATCGTCGGCGAGTTCCTCGGCTCGGACAAGGGGCTCGGCTACCTGATGCTGCAGGTCCAGGTCACGCTCGACACGCCGGCGATGTTCATGGCGGTGATCCTGATCACGCTGCTCGGCATGCTGCTGTACGGGCTGGTGCTGCTGTTCGAGTATTTCCTGGTCGTCAAGGACGCTAGAGTTTGATGATGGCGATCGCGGAACCGTTCATCCATCTGGCCGGCGTCACCAAGGTCTACCGGACCGGCCGCAAGGAGCATCTCGCGATCTCGGACGCGACCTTCGACGTGCAGCCCGGCGAGCTGGTCTCGCTGGTCGGCCCGTCGGGCTGCGGCAAGTCGACGCTGCTGAAGATCCTGGCCGGCCTGCACGGCCACGACCAGGGTACGGTCAGGATCGGCTCGGCGAGCCATCCGTTCGATCCGGCCCGCGACATCGGCATGGTGTTCCAGGCGCCGCTGCTGCTGAAATGGCGGCGGATCCTCGACAACGTGCTGCTGCCGGCCGAGCTGCTCGGCCTGCCGATGGCGGCGGCGCGGAGCCGCGGCCGCGAGCTGCTGGCGCTGGTCGGGCTGGCCGGCTACGAGGACAAGTATCCGTACGAGCTGTCGGGCGGCATGCAGCAGCGCGCCGCGATCGCGCGATCGCTGATCCACGACCCGAAGCTGGTGCTGTTGGACGAGCCGTTCGGTGCGCTCGACGCGCTGACGCGCGAGAAGATGAACCTCGAGCTGCTGCGGATCT
>JBFWQR010000115.1:0-25149 GCA_050249335.1 Lautropia sp. | reverse complement strand
ACGCTGTTCTCCGACGGCAAGCTCGAGATCCGCAACGCGTCGAACGTGGTCGTCGGGCCGGCGATCCCGGGCGACGACCGGATCGCCCGGATCGACGTACTCGACCGCTCGACCCGGCGCTACGCGAGCTCGAACGAATCGTGGCAGAACTGCCTGATCGCGACCTCGGCCAATGGCGTCAACAGCTACACCTGGAAGGTCGGCATGACCGGCGCGACATTCGTCACGCGCGCGGTCGGCACCACGACCGACCCGGTCCTCAGCTTCGCGCCCGACACGTTGTCGGCCGGGCTGCTCGGCGGCGACCCGATCGTCGTCGCCCGGCGCAGCGGTACGCTCGCGCTCGGCAACACGCTCTACGGCTGCGATCGCGACGATCCGCATCCCGGCCCGGGCGAGAACCAGGCACCGGCGTCGTTCGGCAGCGGCTACCTGGTCCAGACGCTGCAGGACTTCGGCAACCGCTATCTGCTGTTCGCCGACGGCACCGTGCAGGCCTGGGGCATCAAGCAGGCGGCGCTCGGCGTCGGCACCAGCGAAGACGGATCGCTCGGCTACGACGGCCGCGAGACGGTCAAGGCGCCGGGCGCCAGTCCGGGCGCCGCGCTGACCGGCGTCTCGATGCTCGCGCGTGGCGAGGACCTGCAGCAGACGCGGGCGCTGGTGCGCTCGGCGGTCGCGGCCGACGACGGCACCGTCTACTACTGGGGCGACGGCATCCCGACCCCGAAACGGATCGAGCGCGCCCAGCTGCCGCGCGTCTGCTTCATCGCCGGCCCGTACGCGGTCGGTTGCGGCGGCCAGCTCTACCACGTCGCGATCGGTGCCGGCCCGCAGTTCGCACCGACCGTCACCCAGGTGACCGGCGTGCCGCCGGTCTGGCGGGTCGCCGCGAGCGCGCCGACCGCACGGACGACGGTCGACGGGAACGGCGATCCGGTCACGCCGACCACCTGCGCGTCGGACTGCCCGAGCGACGACGACGTCATCACGACCAGCCTCAAGCTCGGCCACGTCGCGATCGCGCAGGACGGCACGACCTGGCAGCTGGACGGCCCGACGGCGCAGCAGATCGGGAACTAGAAGAGGGTCGGACTCAGAAGAGGGTGACTCGGCCGAGTCCGACCCTCTTCCGGGGCCGCAGCTCGGGCCGTCACGCGCGAGACGGCCTCACTTGATGCCGGTCTCCGGGTAAGGCGCATTGCGCAGGACCCTGGCGTAGCCGAACCGGGACAGGTCGATCGTCTCGAACCGGCCCTCGACGATCAGCTCCGCGATGCCGAGAGCGGCCGCCGGCGCATGCATCATGCCGTGCCCGGAGAAGCCGGCCACCGTGTGGAGGTTGGCGAGGCCCTCGGTCCAGGCCCCGATCACGGGGTTGCCGTCGAGCTCGTTGACCTCGTAGAGGCCCGACCAGGTGCGGTGGCATTTCGCCGCCTCGAAAGCCGGGAACCGGGCAGCGACCGCCGGCCATACGACCCGCTCGAAGTAGCCGTGGTCGACGTCGAAGTCGAAGCCCCGCTGGGCGTCGCCGTCGACCAGGCCGCCGGAGAAGCCGTTGCCCTCGGAGCGGAACGCCAGCCGGGCGGTGTCCTTGACGTAGGGCAGGCGTTCGACCGGCGAGCCGGCCGTGAAGTAGTGCTCGAAGCGCCGCATCGGGGCGACCGGCAGCTTCATCCCGAACATGGCCGCGACCATGCCCGACCACGCGCCGGTCGCGTTGACGAACACGTCGGCAGCGATCCGGCGGCCATCGGACAGCCGGACCGATTTCGCCTTGACGCGATCGACCTCTGCGGCTTCGACCCGGCTCTGGAGGTACGTCGCGCCGAGCTCGATCGCCTTGCGCCTGAAGCCCCAGAGCAGGCCGTTGGGATCGCACCAGCCGTCGTGCGGAGTGTGGGCGCCTGCGCCGAGATCGTCGACCTTCATCGACGGGAAGCGCTGCTTCAGCTCGGCCGGACTCAGCAGGTCGACGACGCAGCCATGGGCCCGCTGGCGTTCGACGTTGCGCTCGAGGCCGGCGACCTGCTCCGGCGGCACGATGAAGAGATAGCCGCCTTCGACCCAATCGACGGGAGCGGGACGCTCCTTCGTGGCCATCGTCTGCTCGAAACGCCGGATGAAGTCGATGCTGTACTTCGACATCTCGATGTTCTCGGGGCAGGTGAACTGTACGCGGCATCCGCCCGAAGCCCGCAGCGCCGACGCGAACTCGTAGCTCGGATCCGGCTCGATGACACAGACCGACAGCCCCGGCGAGCGGGCGAGCAGGGCGTAGGCGACGCTGGAGCCGATGATGCCACCGCCGATGACGGCGACATCGTGGCGTGTCCGGGCAGGCGATTCCATCATCGGGCGCAGGCAGTTGGTGAAGCGCGAGAGTATCCCATGTTGGATCCAATAATCAATGCAGACCGCCTGGCCGTTCGCCCGCGCCCGAAGCATGAGCCGGATTTCTTCGTGCGATCACTGTTGACACGGTCGCCAAATATGGATCCAATCATGGCTCCAATCGCACCGACCGCCTGACCATGAACCGAGGAGGTCCACATGCCGTCACGCCGCCGATTCCTCCAGGCTTCGATCAGCCTGGCCACGCCGCTCGTTCCTCTGGCTTCACGGGCTCAGGACGTCTTCCCGTCCAGGCCGATCAGAATCATCGTGCCGTACGCCACCGGCGGCATCACCGACATCCTGGCCCGGCTGCTGGCGCAGCCGATGGAACAGTCGCTGGGGGCGCGGGTGCTGGTGGACAATCGGCCCGGCGCCGGCGGTACGCTCGGCACCGACCTGGTCGCCAAGGCCCCGGCCGACGGCTACACGATCGTGCTCGGTGCGCTGTCGCCGCTGGTGATCAGCAAGATCGCCACCGAGAAGCTCGCGTACGATCCGATGACCGATTTCGCGCCGGTCACGCAACTCGCCTCGGGGCCGCTGGTGCTGGTGGTTCATCCGTCGGTCCCGGCGACCACTGCCAAGGAGCTGGTGGCGCTGCTGCGCGAGAAGCCCGATAGCCTGAGCTATTCCAGCGCCGGCGCCGGCACGCCCAGCCATCTGTGCGCGGAGCTCTTCAAGAGCCGGCTGGGCGTGCGCATGACACATGTGCCCTACAAGGGCTTCGGCGCGTCGCTGACCGACCTGCTGGCGGGGCAGGTGCAGCTGACCTTCGATTCGCCGGCCTCGCTGCTGCCGGTCATCAAGAGCGGCAAGCTGCGGGCGCTCGCCGTGACATCCGATAGCCGCGCGCCGCTGCTGCCGGACGTACCGAGCTTCGCCGAGCTCGGCTTCGGCGGGCTGGACGTCAGCGGCTGGTACGGCTTGCTGGTCCCGGCCAAGACGCCGGCACCGGTCGTCGAGCAGCTGCGCGTGGCCGCCGTCGCGGCGGTCGGTGCGAAGGAGGTCAGCTCCAAGATCGTCGAGCTGGGTGCGGTGCCCCGGACCGGAACTTCACGCGAATTCGCCGATCTGATCGCGGCCGAGCATGCGCGCTGGCTGCCGATCGTCAAGGCCATCGGCCTTACCATGAACTGAGCGTCTTTGCCGGAGATACGCCATGGGTGACCGCGTCCTGATCACGGGTGGCAGGCTGCTCGATCCACGCCAGGATCGGCTCGGTCCGCCGACCGATCTGCTGGTCGAGGGCGGCGAAGTCCGTGCGGTCGGGCAGGGGATCACCGACGCCGGGGACGCGGCCCGGATCGACGCCGCGGGCCTGACGGTGATGCCGGGCCTGATCGACGCACACGTCCACATCTACATGAACGAGCGCAACATCGCCGCCGGCGCCGAGGTCCCGCAGACCTACGCCGCCGCGAAGTCGGGCTTCATGCTCAGGCAGATGCTGCAGCGCGGCTGGACCACCGTGCGCGACGTCGCCGGCGGCGACTACGGCATGCGGGACGCGGTGGCCGCCGGCTACGTCGAGGCGCCGCGGCTGTTCATCGGCGGCAAGGCGATCAGCCAGACCGGCGGGCACGGCGACTTCCGCAGCCGGTCGGAGTCCGGCTACGACTGCTTCTGCTGCACCGGGCGCGCGCTGTTCAGCGCGCTGGCCGACGGCGTGCCGGACGTGGTCAAGGCGACGCGCGAGCAGCTGCGGCTCGGCGCCGACCACATCAAGATCATGCTGAGCGGCGGCGTCGCCTCGCCGAACGATCCGCTCGACAGCATCCAGTACCGGGTCGACGAGATCGCCGCCTGCGTCGAGGAGGCCGAGCGCTGGGGCGCCTACGTCTGCGCGCACGCCTACGCGGATGCGGCGATCCGCCGCGGCATCCTGAACGGCGTGCGGACGATCGAGCACGGCAATTTCATCGGCCCGGAAACCGCGGCGATGATGGCCGAGCGCGGCGCGTTCGTCGTGCCGACGCTGATCGTGCACGAAGCGAACGTCCGGCTCGGAGCGGCCTCGGGCAAGTCGCCGGCCGCAATGGAGAAGAACGAGCGCGTCCGGCAGGGCGGGTTGAAGGCGCTCGAGGTCTACCGGGCAGCCGGCGTGCAGATCGGCTACGGCAGCGATCTGTCGATGCACACCCAGCAGTTCCAGAACGACGGCCTCGCCTACCACGCGACGGTGCTGTCGAATGCCGACGTGATCCGGTCCGCCACCATCGTCAACGCCAGGATCATCCGGCGCGAGGGTGTGCTCGGCGAACTGGTGCCCGGCGCGATCGCCGACCTGCTGCTGGTCGACGGCGATCCCTACCAGGACCTGGCCGTGCTGGCGAATCACCGCGAGAACATTCGCGCGATCATGCAGGCCGGCGTATTCGTGAAACACCTCGCGGCGCCGCGGGCGCACTGAGCCGCGCTGGCCGCGGATGGAGCAGGGACGGTGAGCCAGTTTCCGGAGCACGTAGACGTCGCGGTCATCGGGGCCGGCAGCGTCGGGATCGCCGTCGCCTACTACCTGGCGTGCGAGCACGGCGTCGCTCGCGTGGCGCTGGTCGATCCGCGCGACCCGATGAGCCTGACCTCCGCGCACTCGGGCGAGAACTACCGCAACTGGTGGCCGCATCCGGTCATGACCGCGTTCAGCGACCACAGCATCGACCTGATGGAGCAGCTGGACCGCGAGACCGGCGGCCGCCTCAACATGACGCGGGGCGGATATGCGCTGGTGACGCGCCGCAAGGCGCCGCAGGACCTGCTCGACGGGCTGCAGCGGATCTACGGCGATTCGCCCGGCCTGATCCGGCTCCACGAGTCCGGCGGCAGCGGCTACCGGCCGCCGCTGCGCGCGCCGTGGAGCGAGGCGCCAGGCGGCGTCGACGTGCTGTCGTCCCAGGCGCTGATCCGCGCGACGTTTCCGAGCTTCGCGCCGGATGTCGAGACGGTGGTGCACATCCGTCGCGCCGGATCGTTCAGCACCCAGCAGCTCGGCCAGACGATGCTGGAACGGCTGCGCGCGGCCGGCGTGCGGCCGCTGCGCGCCGAGGTCAGGGGTATCGCGCCCGGCGCACCGTTCGTGCTCGAACTGGCGGCGGACTCCGGCATCCGGACGCTGCGGGCCGACCGGATCGTCAACGCCGCCGGCCCGTTCGTCAACGACGTCGCTGCCATGCTGGGCGAGGCCGTGCCGGTCAAGTGCATCTATCAGCAGAAGATCGCGTTCCCGGACCGCGCGGGTGCCGTGCCGCGCGATCTGCCGTTCACGATCGACGTCGATCCGCAGACGCTTGCCTGGTCGGCCGAGGACTTCGCGCTGCTGGCCGGCGATCCGGCGACGCGCCGGCTGGTCGAGCCGATGGAAGGGAACATCCATTGCCGGCCGGACGGCCCGGTGGACGGCAACTGGATCAAGCTCGGCTGGGCCTACAACCGCACCGCGACCGATCCGCACGACGACGATCCGATCGATCCGCAGTTTCCGGACACGGTACTGCGCGGCGCGAGCCGCCTGCAGCCGAAGCTCGCGGCCTATGTCGGCCGGCTGCCGCGCGGCGTGCGCCACTACGGCGGCTACTACACGATGACCGAGGAGAACTGGCCGCTGATCGGCCCGATGAAGACCGCCGGCGCCTTCATCGCCGGGGCACTTTCCGGCTTCGGCTCGATGACGGCCTGCGCTGCCGGGGCGCTCGCCGCGGCCTGGGTCACCGACGGGCCGAGGCCCGCCTACGCCAGTGCGCTCTCGAGCGCGCGCCATGCGGACCCGCAGCTGATCTCCGCGTTGGCGCAGGGGCAGGAAAGCTGCCTCTGACCCACGGCTCGATACGAAATCGATCCGGCACCGACACGGGATCGACACGCGACGCTTCCAACCGCCGACAGGAGCAACTCATCATGTTCGCGATCCGCTGCTTCATTCTCGCGCTTTCCGCGCTGCTCGGTACCGCCGTATCCGCGGCGGACGACTACCCGTCGCGACCGGTCAAGCTGATCGTTCCGTTCGCGGCGGGCAGTGCCACCGACATGCTGGGCCGCATCGTTGGCCAGGGCCTGTCGGACAAGCTCGGCCAGCCGGTCGTGATCGAGCCCAAGCCGGGTGCCGGCACGTCGATCGGCGCCCGCCACGTCGAGAGCAGCGCGCCCGACGGCTATACGCTCCTGCTGGGAACGAACGCGACCTTCGCGGTCAACAGCATCCTCTATCGGAAGCTCGGCTACGACCCGACCGGCTTTCGCTTCGTCGCGACCACCGGCGGCATGCCGAGCTTCCTGATCGTCTCCGCCAACTCCAGGTACCGATCGTTCGCCGAGTTCGTCGCTGACGCCAAGGCCCGGCCGGGCCGGGTCAGCTACGCCTCTTCCGGCATCGGCTCGACCGGGCATCTGGTCGGCAAGGTGCTCGAGAACGCCGCCGGGATCGAGTTGCTGCACGTGCCGTTCAAGGACGGCCCGCAAGGACTCGCCGCCACCATGGCAGGTGAGGTCGACGGCATCTTCTACACGTCGATCGCGGCGATGCCGATGATCAACGCCGGCCGGGTGCGGCCGCTCGCGGTCAGCACCGGATCACGGACGCCCGAGCTGCCGAACGTGCCGACCGTCGCCGAATCGGGCTACCCGGGATTCGACATCATCGGCTGGACCGTGCTCGCGGTGCCGAACGGCACGCCTCGGGCGGTCACCGACCGGCTGCGTGACGCAATGCTGAGCCTCTATGCCAGCGCCGATTTCCGCGGCAAGCTGGAGAAGATCGGCATGCAGATGCAGCAGCTGTCCGGTCGCGAGCTCGACGAGTTCGTGGCCAAGGAGCGGGAACGGATGATCGACGTGGCGAAGCGGGCGAACATCCAGCCGGAGTGAGGGTTCCTGCTCCAACCCGCAGCCGGAGAACGCCTCGCTGTAGGATGTCGGAAAATCCGCCGCGCCACCCGCATCCCCGGCGAGGATGCCCGACCGAACCGCAGGTTTCCGAATGAAGCCCTCTGCCGCCGAATCCGGCGTCGTGCTGACCGCCGACATGATCACCGCGGAGCTGCGCGACATGATCCTTTCCGGCGAAATCGGGCTGGGCGTCCAGTTGAAGCAGGAGTCGCTGGCGAAGCACTTCGGCGTCAGCCGGATTCCGGTGCGCGAGGCGCTCAAGCGCCTGCTGGCCGAGGGGCTGGTGGAACACACGCCGAACGCCGGCTCGGTGGTCGCCCGCAAGTCGCCCGAAGAGCTTCATGAGATCCTCGACATCCGCATCGGGCTGGAAACGCGCGCGCTGGCGCTGGCGATCCCCAACATGCGGCCGGCCGACTTCAAGGCGGCCCGCGACATCATTGCCCGCTACGACGCGAGCGACGAGCCGCGGGAGTGGGCCGAGCTGAACCTCGAATTCCATCTGCGGCTGTACCGCCCCTGCGGCCGGCCCAAGCTCTTGCGGATGATCGAGGAGATGGTACGCGGCGTCGACATCCACCTGCGGGCGCTGCAGTCGTCGAAGACCGGCCGCAAGGCACCGCAGGTCGAGCACAGGGATATCCTCGCCGCCTGCGTCGAACGCAACGTGAAGAAGGCGACGGCGCTGCTCCAGGCGCACATCGAGCATACGCAGTCCGCGCTGGCCGAGCAGCCGCGGCGGCCGGCCTTCCGGATCGTCTAAGGCCTGTCTACCCCACGGACGCCGCTGGCGCGGCCTGGCGCGGGTCAGCGCGGGCCGGCGCCCGCGCGATGCCGCTCAATCGACCGTCGCGCCGACGTCCTTGGCGACCTTGGTCCACAGCGCGACTTCCGACGCCATATAGCGGCCGAACGCGTCCGCCGTGCCGGCGGCGGGCGTCAGCCCGGCCTCCTCGAGCTTGCGATGGATCTGCGGGTCGGCCTGGACCTCGTTGAACGCCTTGTTCAGCCGGGCCACGACCGGCGCGGGCAGGCCGGCCGGACCGGCGATTCCCTGCCACGCGATCGCCTCGTAGCCCGGCAGATTCCCGGCCTCCGAAATCGTCGGCAGGTCCGGGTACTGCGGCGACCGCTTCAGGCCGCCGACGCCGAGCACGCGCAGCTTGCCGGCGTTCACCTGCTGCATCATCGAGCCCTGGTCGGCGAAGGTGAGGTGTACGTGGCCGGCGATCAGGTCGCCCATCATCGCGCCGGTGCCCTTGTACGGCACGTGCAGCAGGTCGACCCCGGTGCGGGACTTGAACAGCTCGGCGGCCATGTGCTGGGCGCTGCCGCTGCCGGAGGATCCGTAGCTGAGCTTGCCGGGATTGGCCTTGGCGTAGGCGACCAGTTCGGCGACGCTCTTCGCCGGGACGTCCGGATGCACCACGAGCACGTAGTTGACGATGACCGACCGCGTGATCGGCGTCAGATCCTTCAGCGGATCGTAGGGCATCTTGCGGTAGATCCCCACGTTCATCGCCAGCGCCGCGATGTTGCCGACCAGGATGGTGTAGCCGTCGGGAGGCGACTTGACGACGAGCTCGGTACCGATCATCCCGCTCGCCCCGGCGCGGTTCTCGATGATTACCGGCTGGCCCAGGTTCTGCGACAGCGCCGGCTGGACGGTCCGCGCGTAGATGTCGACTGCGCCGCCCGGCGGGAACGGAATGATCAGCCGGACCGGCCGGTCCGGATAGGTCTGCGCCGCCGCGGTGCCGGGCGACGCGAGCGGAACGGCGAGAGCGAGGCCGGCCAGAGCGGCCGCGAACGATCGGCGATCATCGCGGAACGGGATGTTGCCGAAGCGGGAGGTGGAGTCGTCAGTCATGGAGTCGTCTCCTGTCATGCCGTGATGCGCAGCCCTGGACGGTTGCCGCAGAATACACTCAATCGTACTATCGACCATACGACCAGACAACCCGACCGGGTGACCGAGCCGTGGCGCAACGGATGGCGATACCCCTGACGCGGCCGACGGGGCCGATCCCACGCTACCTGCAGATCGCCGACCTGATCCGCCAGCGGATCGGTCGCGGCCACTGGCGCAACGGCCAGCGGCTGCCGTCGTTGGAAGCGATGGTCGCCGAGTTCGGCGTCGCCCGCGTCACCGTGCGCCAGGCCGTCGACGTGCTGGCCCGCGAAGGCCTGGTCTCGCCCCAGCAGGGCCGCGGCACCTTCGTCACCGGCCAGCCCACCCGGGACCGCTGGCTGAAGGTCCAGACGACACTGGCGGCGCTGGCCCGCGTCTATCGGGATACCCGTCCGACGATCGTCAACCTCGAGGAATCCGTGACCGACGCGCCGCTGACCGACGACGACGGCAGCGCGGCCGAGCGCTACGTCTTCATGCGGCGCGTACACTCGCGCGAGGGCGCGCCGTACTGCGTGATCAACATCTACCTGGCCGAGGACGTCTTCGCCCGCCATCCCGACCGCTTCCGGCAGGAGACGGTGATCCCCATCCTGGCCGCCGACCGGCGGATCGCCATCGCCGAAGCGCACCAGGTGCTGACCATCGGCGCCGCCGATCTCGAGGTGGCGCAGTATCTGCTGGTACCCGTCAACGCGCCGGTCGCCGAAGTCCGGCGCGTGTTCAACGACCGGCGGGGCCGGGTCATCTATCTCGGCGAAGTGACCTACCGCGGCGATGCGGTCCGCCTCGAGATGGACCTGCAACCTTGACCAGGTCTGTAACCCTGAGCAGGCGAATCCCCCAATGCTGCGACCGACCCGAATCCGCACCCATCTGTTCCGCTATCCGATCGCCAGTCCGGTCGTCACGTCCTTCGGCAGGATGACCGACCGCCCGGCGCTGTTCGTCGAGGTCGAGGACGCCGACGGCGCTCGCGGCTGGGGTGAGATCTGGTGCAACTTTCCGGCTTGCGGCGCCGAACACCGGGCGCGGCTGCTCGATACCGTCGTCGCGCCGATCGTCACGGGCCGCGCGTTCGCGACGCCGGCCGACGCCTTCACGATGATGACGGCCGGCACCGCGGTGCTGGCCATCCAGTCCGGCGAACCGGGCCCGATCGCGCAGACCATCGCCGGCGTCGACACCGCGTTCGCCGATCTGGCCGCGCGCCGCGCCGGTCTGCCACTGTGGCGCTGGCTGCGCGAGACCGGGCAGGCAGCCGTCGAGCCGCCATCCGGCGAGGCTGCGCCATCCGGTCCGTCGCCGGCGCTGGTTCCGTACGCGAGCGGCATCAACCCCGACAGCGCCGGCGAGACCGCGGCACGCTGCCTCGCCGAAGGCTTCCGCGCGTTCAAGTTGAAGACCGGCTTCGGCCGCGAACGCGACCTCGCGAACCTCGCCGACATCCGCGCGGCGATCGGCGCCGCGCTGCCGCTGATGATCGACGCGAACCAGGCCTGGGATATCGACACGGCGATGGCCATCGCGCCCGCGCTGGCGCCGTTCGGGCTCGGCTGGCTCGAGGAACCGTTGCGGGCCGACCGGCCATGGGACGAATGGCGGCGGCTGGCCGGGATCTGTCCGGTGCCGCTCGCGGCCGGCGAAAATATCGCCGGTGACGACGCTTTCGCGCGCGCGCTCGCGGCCGGCGTGCTGCGCGTGCTGCAGCCGGATCTGGCGAAGTGGGGCGGCATCAGCGGCAACGTGCCGGTCATCCGCCGGGCGCTCGCGGCAGGCCTGCGGTACTGCCCGCATTTCCTCGGCGGCGGCATCGGGCTGATGGCGTCGGCGCATCTGGCGGCGGCGTTCGGCGGCGGTCTCGTGGAAGTGGACTCGAACGAGAATCCGCTGCGCGCCGTGCTGGCGACACCGCTGCTCGAGATGACGGACGGACGGGTGCGGCTCGGCGCCGCACCGGGGATCGGGATCGAGCCGGACTGGACGGCGCTGGGTGACTGGCGGGTAGGTTGAACGCGCGCGATTGAACTCGCGCAAGGCTGAACTCGCGCACGGTTGAGCTCGCGCGAGGCTGATCTCGCGCACGGTTGAGCGCGAGCACGGTCGATCGCGCATGAGGTCTTGCAAGGCGACCAGCGGGCAGCGCCAGCGCGGCCGGATCGTCTAGCGCGGATCCCGCCTGGCCCGCGCTTCGCCCGGGCTGCGACCGAACCGCCGGCGATAGGCGCGACGGAACGCGGCGGGGTCGTCGAACCCGTGGGTGCACGCGATCGTCTCGATCTTGGCGCCGGCGGGCGCGGCCCGCAGCGCCCGGTCGACCGACAGCAGCCGCTGCTCGCGTACCCAGCCCATCACCGTCAGCCCCTGGGCCGCGAACAACTTGTGCAGCGTGCGTTCGGCGATGCCGTGCGCCGCGGCCAGCACCGCCGGCGACAGTTCCGGGTCGGCCAGCCGCTGGCGCGCAGCGTCCAGCACGCCGCGCAGCAGCCGCTGCGACCGGCTGTCCGACCGGCAGTCCGGGGCCGTGCCGGCGGTTGCCGCGTCGCAGGCGGTCTCGAGCCATTCCACCAGCGCGAGCGGCAGCGACTCGAGCGCCGGGTTCGACCAGTCGGGATCTTCGCCGTCGGTCATCGTCAGCAGCGCTTGCACCAGCAGCCGGGTCGTCAGCGCCGCCGTCGGCAGCAGCCGCCCGCGGCAGGCCTCGACCGCGGCGCGACCGGCGCCGAAGCGGTCGCGATCGAACAGCAGGATCCGGTGCTCGAAACCCTCCGCGAGGTCGAAGCGGTACGGCCGCGCATTGTCGAACAGCGTCGCCTCGCCGGCCGCCAGCGTCAGCGCGTGTCCCTCGACTTCGAGCCGGGACTGGCCACGCGTCTGCAGCAGCAGTCCGATCTCGTCGCTGCGCCGGCCCTGGTCCGCCGGCCTGACCACGACATGCCGGCTGCCGCCGATCCGGCCGATGCGCGCACCGCGCAGGTCGCGCAGGTCGAGCCGGACATGGAACTCGCCGCCACCCCGTTCGCTGCGCGCCTGCAGCCCGGCGAACAGGTCGTCGACGAAATCCTGCCAGGCCCGGAAGCGGCGAGCCGGATTGGACCCGGCATCCGGACTATAGCCGGTCGCGGTGTTCCGGTCTTGGCCGATGGCGGTGGCGCGCCGGTCGAGGGTGGCCGTGGCGCCCGGGCGGCGGCCGGCAGTGGTGCCCGGGGCGTAGCCGGCGGCGCTGCCCGGGCCATGGCCGGTTGCGGCGCCCGGGCCGTAGCCGGTCGCGGCGTCCTCGCTGTGGCCGAACTGGATGTGCATCGCATCGACTCCGTCGCGGGCGTTCCCGGCACGCAGGTCGTGCGCGGCCGGCACGGTGGCCGGCCGCGGCGCGGCCTATTGTGGCAGCACGCCGGCAGGCGCGCGAGCGCGAACGTCCCGTGCTTCGTGATCCGCCGTGCAGCCGCGATCCGTCAGCCTCGCCACCAAGAGGTCCCACGCGATGATCCGAACCCCGTTCACCGACGCCTACGGCCTGTGCCACCCGATCGCGAATGCCGGCATGGCGTTCGCCGGCATGTCGCCGCGGCTGCCGGCCGCGATCTCTGCCGCCGGCGGCTTCGGCACGCTGGCGAACGTCGGCTTCTTTCCGCCGCCGCTGCTCGAATCGCTGGTCGCCGACCTGCGCCGCGCGACCGACCGGCCGTTCGGCATCAACTTCATCACGTCCTACGTGCAACCCGAGGTGATCGCCGCGTGCGCGCGGCTGAAGCCGGCCGCAGTGTCGTTTCACTGGGGACGGCCCGATCCGGCCTGGGTCGCCATGCTGCATGAAGCCGGGGTCCGCGTCTGGGAGCAGGTCGGCAGCGTCGCCGAAGCGCGTCGTGCCGCTGCCGACGGCATCGACCTGATCATCGTCCAGGGCTCGGAAGCCGGCGGCCACAACTACGGCGAGATGTCGACGCTGACGCTGCTGCCGGCGGTCCGCGACGCGGTCGGCAGCGCCGCGATCCTGCTCGCCGCGGGCGGCATCGTCGACGGCCGCGGCCTTGCCGCAGCGCTCGCGCTCGGCGCCGACGGCGCCTGGATCGGCACCCGCTTCGTCGCGACCGAGGAATCGGATGCGCATCCCGAGTGGAAGGCGCGACTGCTCGCGGCCGGCGGTGTCGACACCGTCCGTACCCATGTCTTCGGCCGCCATCATCCGGCGTTCAACCCGATGCGCGTGCTGCGCAACAAGGTGGTCGCCGAATGGCACGAGCGGATCGCCGAGATCCCGGTGGACAACTCGAACGAACCGCTGATCGGCGAGATGACCGTGTTCGGTCAGCCGCAACCGTTGCACCGGTTCCAGAACCTGGCGCCGATGGCGGGCGCGAGCGGTGACTTCGACGAGCTGCCGCTGCTGTGCGGCGAAGGCGTCGGCGGCGTCCACGACATCGCGCCGGCCGGCGAAGTGCTCGAGCGCATCGCGCGCGATGCAGTGATGATCCTGCGCGGGCTGGCCGGGCGGGTCGACGACGCTGCGGGGCAGGTCGGTGTCGATGCGGGGCAAGTCGGTGTCGATGCGGGGCGGATCAACGCAGTGGCGGGGCGGCCATGAGCGCGCCGCGGCGACCGATGGATCGTCCGGTGCGCGTCGTCGTCGCGTCGGCGACCGGCCGGGTCGGCAGCCGGGTCTGCCGGCTGCTCGACGATGCCGGTGTGTGCTGGACCGGCTGGACCCGCCGGCCCGATGCCGCGGCCGCAGCAGCGCAGGCGGCCGGCTTCGTGCCGCAGCACGGCCGATGGGAGGCCGTCGATCCGGAACAGGCCGATCGCGTGCAGCCGAGCCTGCAGGGGGCGGCGGCGTTGCTGCTCGCCACGCACGATCATCCGGCACAGGACGCGATCGAGGCGGCGCTGATCCGCGCCTGCGTGGCGGCTTCGGTCGGCCACGTCGTCAAGCTGTCGGCGCAGAGTGCCGGCCTGTCGCCGCCGGTGAGTTTCGGACGGCTGCATGCCCGGGCCGAGCAAGCGCTGCACGACAGTGGTCTGTCGTGGACCGTGCTGCGGCCGGTGTTCTTCATGCAGTCGCTGCTGTACTTCGCCGGGCCGGTCCGGCGCGGGACGCTGCCGGCGCCGACCGGTCGCGGGCGGGTCGCGTTCGTCGATGTCGAGGACGTCGCGGCGGCCGCCGCGGCAGCACTGATCGACCCGGCCACGCATGCCGGCCGCACCTACGTGCTGACCGGTCGCGAGTCGCATGCGTTCGCCGACGTCGCGGCCGGCATCGCGATGCGGGCAGGCAGGGCGGTCAGGCATCGGAGCCCGCCGGGATGGCTCGCGCGGCTCGCGCTGCCGCTGGCAACCGGCATGCCGCGGTGGCAGGCGACGCTGGTCGTCGAACTGATGCAGGCGATCGCGCGCGATGCGCAGGCGGAAACGTGGCCGGATCTGCGCCAGGTCATCGGGCGGGAAGCGCGGGGGCTCGAGATTTTCCTGGATGCTCAGGCGGCGGCGTTTCGGTGAGGGCGGTGCGGCTCGGGAACTCGCTCACCGGGACGGCCCGGCACCGGTTCAAGCGCCTCTCCGTTACCCCCACAGAGCAGGTTTGGAGACCATCAGGAAAAAGACCGCGACCATCGCGGCGAATGCGGGGTAGCCGAGCAGTTCCCACCGGCGCGCGTATCGCCAGTAGGCCGCCGGCAGCGCACTCCCGGTGCTTGCCGCGTCGCGCGCGATCGCCGCCATGCGGATCTGCAGCCAGACGACCGGCAGCCAGCACGCACCGGCCAGCAGGAACAGCGCAATGGAGGCGGCCAGCCACGGCGTCGTCAGCGGCCATCCCGCCATGTAGGCGAGCGCCAGCCCGGTCGCGGGCTGCAGGATGATGGTCGGCGACGTGAACCACCAGTCCGCACGCACGACCAGCCGGCAGACCTCGGCCTGCACCGCGACGTTGCGGCTGCGGTTGGCGAAGAACAGGTAGTAGGCGGAGCCGAGCCCTGTTCCGACGAGGACCACGCTCGACAGGATATGCAGCCACTTCACGACCAGGTACGCGCTCACCGGACTACTCGCCGGTCGTGACAGTGATGTGGTCTGGCGCGACCGATGCCCGGCCTTCCGACTGCCACTGCTCGATGTCGGCTGCATGCTGCTCCAGGAAGACGCGCAGCCGCGCGAAGCGGCGACGCGTCTGCCAGCCGAAGACCCAGGCGACCGGCGGTTCGAGCAGCCACCGGAGTGCCGGCGGTCCGACCTCGAGCGTGTAGGTGTAGATCAGCCATGATCGGTCCGGCCCATTGGCTCGATGCTGCATCGATGCCGCCCAGCGCCGGAACGGAAACGCGCGTCCCACCATCGCGGCCGCCGCGACTCGTGGGCGGTCGAAGGACACGAAGCGCGTCTTCATCGACAGCAGGCGCATCATACCGGCGCCGGCGTTCTCGGTCACCGCGCCGACGAAAGGGCAGGGAGCGCCACCCTGCACCCGTGTCGCCCGGACCAGTGAATCCCAGTGCCGGCGCCAATGGTGGTAGTGGAAGGCGTCGAAGACGACGTCCGCGCGTGCCGGCATCGCGAACTCAAGACGACGGTGTGCCATCGGCCAGGCCTTTGGTGACGATGTCGGTCTGCATGCCCCAGCGTTCGAACTCCGGCTGGAAGTCGGCCAGTTCGAGCAGCCCCATGCAGGCGTGTGCCCCGATCGGCACGGGTTGGCCATGGGCAAGGCGGCGCGCCAGCAGGATCGCCGCCATGCAAGGGATCTCGGGGCCATGATCGTCGCCGGCCGCGAGGTGCCATTCGTGCCGGACCGGTCGATCCGCGGCGTCCGTACCTTCCACCCGGATCACCATTCCGCCGAGCGCCGAGCCGAGGAAGTCGAACACACGGGCCGCCGCATGCAATGGCGCGGCCAGGCGCGCGGGCCGCTGCAACAGCCCGAGTGCCCGCAGTGCGGCCAGCGCCGCGAACGCGCGTTGCGTGATGCCGACTTCGAGTGCCGCCCGGAACATCACGCGCTGCCTCACGTGGTAGCGTTTCGGGAACAGCTCGAGGTCCGGAATGTCGCACAGCGCCCCGAGGCGCGGCTTCATCCGCGCGAAGTGCACGCGCTGCGGATCCGCCCAGCCTCGCCGTTGCTGCCAGCGCCCGTCGTTCCAGACCTCGATCGGTTCGCCGCAATAGCTCAGCACCGCAGCCAGTGTCGCCTTGCCGCGCGGTGCGGTCTGCGCCGGCGCGATGCAGATGTCGATGCCGTCGATCACGCGCCATTGCCGGGTCAGTCGCTCGATGACTGCAGAGGACAGCGCCGGAACCGTGCTCGCGCCGCTGATGCCGGCACGGCCTGCTGCCCGGAAGCGACCATCCAGCGCCGACGGGAAGTCGCAGACGAAGCGGCGCCCGTCCGCGAGATCGATGTAGTGGGCACCGGCATCAGCGGCAGCCAGCGCGGTGCCGTAGGACTGCTGCTGGAACGGACCTGCCGTGTGGATCAGCAGGTCGACGCCGAGGTGTCGCAACGTATCCGGGAAGCCGGGCATCGCCAGGTCGACCGAAATCCCTTCGACCTGCGAGCCGAGTCCCCGGGCCAGTGACTGCGCGCGAGCGAGGTCGCGACCACCGATCAGCAGCTGGATGGACGGGTCGGCTGCCAGCGCGCGGCAGATGCGCGCACCGAAGTTGCCATATCCTCCCAGTACCAGTGTTCTCACGTCTCGATCGGCCGCCGCCGCGGCACCGTCGTCCAGGGCGACTCCTGCGGTGCGCCGCCGGTCGCGCCTGGCGTATCGATACGGTGGTTGTTACTCATGGATCCGCTCCGGTCGCATGCATCGCGCCAAGATCGGTCGCTGACGGCGCACCGAACAGCGAACCCGACCTACCGCTGCGGCTCGATCCGCTGCCACCGGACGTTGTTGATCGTCCGGTCGATGTTCGGCTCGTAGCCGGCGTCGTTGTGCAGGATGTAGCGGCCGTTGTTGTCGGTATAGACGTGATCGTAGAAGCTCGGCAGCTTCACGGTCTGCCCGCCCGACGTCTGGTAGGGCGTCACCTCGCGGATCGCATCGACGGTTCGCGCATGGCTGGCGTCACGTATCGCCTCGCGCCGCTGGTAGCCGCCGACGATGATGTTGCCGATCTCCTGGTTGATCTCGCGCATCCGCCGATTGTGGGCCGCGAACTGCGCCTGGCGCTGCTGCTGGCCCCGCTGACGGATGCGCGCGATCTCCGCCCAGTAGCGGTTCATCTCCGCTTCCCACGCCGGGTCGTTGCGGACCGACGCGACGATCGCGGCCAGCACCGGGTCCTCCAGAAACGGCGTGCCGGCCGGGCCGCTGACCGAGCGCATCTGCAGAATCGCCCAGGAGCCGGAGACCGCCTGACCCTGCCGGACCAGCACCTGGTACTGCCAGGACATCACCACGGTTTCTTCCAGCGCTTGCCCGTTTTGGACATAACGCAGGTCCAGCCGGGTGGCCTGCGTGTCGAACGCCGTCTGGAAACCCATGCCCGCCGTGGTCCGGTTGCCGTCGGCGAGGATCTGCATCAGGCCCGCGCTTCGTTGGCGCAGCTGCGCGGTGAGTTCGGGCACGTCCGACTCGGAAACCAACTGCAGCCCGGAGATCGACGGATCCGGACTGCGCCGCGCCATGTCCATGAACCAGCGGCCCGGCGAATCGGGTAGCGGCAGGTAGAGGTTCCCGCCCAGCGTCGGCTGCAGCGGCACGCCCGGCGACGCGTGGTCGAAATCGAAGGACAGCGACGGATAGAAGCGCACCTGTCGTCTGTCGGGGGCCGTCACCTTGACGTCCGCGACCACCGGCATGCTGTAGAGCCGGTCGGACGGGCGGGACAGGCCGCCCTCGACGTGCCAGCCTTCCGGGACGAGCAGGGTGCTGGCCACGGCGCCGTGCATGCCGGGGTCGGTCAGGCGGTGTTCGCGGAAGAGAGTCTGGGCGCTCGAGGATGTGGCGATCAGGAGCGCCGCCAATACCGTCGCGCGCAACGTGATCGTGCCGCTGCGATGGGTGTGTGAAGTCATTGCATCTCCGCACCGGTCGTCGAGAAGACGGGCGGACGATAGCATGGGCGTGATCGCGCTGATCTGGACGGTGGACTGCTTCATCGGCCTCGCGCTGACCTGGCCACGCAGCCGGCCGTTCTGGTCGCGGTGGCTTGGGGAGTGAAGCGGCGGGGCGGAGACGACTGGATCTGCCTGCGCGGGCAGACCGGCGGCTCGGGAGGCGCGAGCCTGGCGATATGATCGACTCCGCCAACGATTCCGATCACCGCCGCCATGCCCGATTGCCTGCATGACCTCACCCGAGACCTGGACCGGTTCGCCGCCGACCGTGACTGGCACCGGTACCACGCGCCGAAGAACACGGGCCTGGCAAGACGACATCGGATCGACTGGGCATGCATCCGTTGATGGGTCGCGAGGTGAAGTCTCCGGTACCGCGAGTTCACGCTTGTGTGCGACGCGTATACTGCTCCCATGGTTGCAATTTGACCCCAATTTCTTGGGGTCAAATTTGTAATTGACACCCGTCCAATTTCACTTCTTGCCGTGTGGACACCCACAATCAAAGACAAGGATGGACTTCGCTATCGAGCCATCGCTGAATCCATTCGAGAGGGAATAACGGCGGGAGAGCTGCGGCCAGGTGACCGACTCGCCACACATCGCGCTCTTGCCGAACACCTCGGCGTTACACCTGGCACCGTTGCTCGCGCGTATGCGTTGGCAGCGGACTGGGGCTTGGTCTCGGCCCGCGTCGGCTCAGGGACGATAGTGACCGGGGCTGGCGCAAAAAAAGCGGCGAACCGTTGGATGATCGGTCAGTCCAACAGCCGTATCGACTTCGGGCTGCTGTTTCCCGCCACGCTGACCGATCCGAACCTGCAGGAGCGGTGCTTCGGGCGACCGTTCCAAGCACTGGGCAGGGAAGTCCTCCGACGATCCATATCCGGCTACTCACCCGAACTGGGGCATATGCCGCACCGTGAAACGGGTGCGCGGTGGCTTGCGAGCCACGGCATCGATGCAGCACCCTCGGAGGTTTTCGTCAGCGACGGCGCCCAGAGCGCTTTCTTGATTCTGCTGACCGCACTGGTACGTCCCGGTTCGCGGCTCCTGGTGGAAGAGCTTCCATATCTCGGTCTCAAGCATCTGTGCGCTGCGACGAACATCGAGCTCGTTACTGTCCAGACTGATGAGGAGGGCATTGTTCCGTCGAAATTGCGTGAACGAGCAATCGCGTCGGGGGCTCAGGTGGTTGCCGTGACACCAGCGCTTCAGAATCCGACGGGCGCCCGCATGAGTCAGCGACGGCGTGAACAGGTCGTCGACGTAGCCCGGGAACTGAATCTCAGCATTGTTGAGGATGCCGCGTTTGACAGCCTGTACCGAGACATGATGCCAGCGCTTGTTTCGCTCGCGCCCGAGCGCACATTGCACGTCGCAAGCTTCTCAAAAATGGTCTCGCCCTCGATGCGTGTCGCGTTCGTGCGAGTCCCAGCAGACCGGATGGCGCAGTTCGAGGCCCTGCGTCACAGCCTCAATATCAGTGGTCCGAGCCTTGAAGCGGAGGTCGTCTGCCAATGGATCCAATCGGGGCTGGCGAAGCAATTATGCGATTGGCAGCGCAGCGAGATCGACCGGCGCTGGCGAGCAGCTTCGGCCATCGTTCCGGAACTGGTCAAACGGGCTGGAACTCCCGCCCCCTTTTGCTGGGCGCTGCTTCCGAATGCCTGGCGAGCCACGGACTTCGCGGGTCATCTTCGGCAGAACAACGTAACGGTGATCGAGGCTCACCACTTCGCAGTCGGACGCACCAATGCTCCCGAGGCTGTACGCATCGCGTTGACTTCTCCCACGTCAATGGAAGTGTTCGAGCAAGGCCTGGAGATCATCCGTCGGGTGCTCGATGCGGGGCCGCGTCCAGCCCCCTTGCACCTCAGCTGAAGGCTACTGCCCGGGGATCCCGGGGCACCGGCAGACATGCCGCAAAGTGCGCCGCTGCTTCCGCGCTCGCATGACCTCTGCATCCAGCCAGGTGGCCAGCTTCTCAGCGTAGGGATCGAGCTTGCTTGAGCTCACCCGCTTGGCGTACTGCGGCTCTGTCTGATCCGAGCGCAGGTACTTTTTCACTGCGTTGCGCGCAAGGCCTGTACGCCTTGCAATCTCGCGTTATGGACAACTGGTCGCGCAGTGCCCATCGCCTGGTGACATTCAATGTCGCCACGTCTATCACTCCTGATCACCCCGAACTGCAATCGAGGCACTGCCTGACTTCGCGGGCAGGGCCTGACCGCGGTCAAGGGACAAGTCAAATGACATGGTGTCAATTTACAGATTGACTTCTAAATAGTCAGGGGTTCAAATCTAGCGGCGTCTGCAGAATCCGTTCGATTTGTTTGTTGACACGAGCACGGCACGCCCCTTCTACAAGACGACGCTTGAGAGGGTTGGAGATCACGAGTGCGAAGCGCAAAGGCGACCTTTGCGCCCATTGAAAAGCCTTTACAGGAGAGATTGATGAAATCGCTCAGTTCTGCTCTTGCTCTTCAGTTGCGCCGCATGGCGTCCTGTGTCTTGGTGGCCTGTATCGCCTTCGCGGGCTCAGTCATGGCTCAGGACGCGTATCCCACCAAGTCCATACGCGCAATCATTCCGTTTGGGCCAGGCAGTTCCACTGACATCATCGGACGCATCGTGGCGGAAGACCTGGGTAAGAAGCTTGGGCAGGCTGTCGTCGTCGAAAACAAGCCAGGAGCGAACGGCTTCATTGCGGCAGAAATGGCGGCTAAGGCACCGGCAGACGGCTACACAGTGTTCATCACCGCCACCACGACTCACTCTACCAATCCATACTTGTTCAAGAAGCTGCCGTATGACCCCTTGAAAGACTTCGCCCCGGTCGGTGGCCTGATGAAGGGTTATTACACGATCATCGTCAACAACGACATCCCGGTGAAAACGTTGTCCGAACTTATCGCCTATCTCAAGGCGAACGAGAACACAACGAGTTATGGCTGGGGTGCAACGGTAAGTCAGCTCTCTGCTGCGTACTTTCTGAAGCGGATAGGCGCTACCTCCAACGGCGTGCCCTATAAGAGCAGCCCGCAGGCGATGACTGATCTTACGGGAGGGCGACTGACCTTCATGGTTCAGGATCTCACGTCCTCGCTGGCGCAAATCAAGAGCGAACGTTTTCGCGCCCTTGCCGTGACTCTGCCCCATCGCGTTCCGGATTTACCAGACGTGCCCACGATGGCAGAGGCAGGTATGCCTGGTTTCAAGGCCGAAACTTGGATTGGCATGTATGTGCCTTCGGGCACACCAGCACCTGTGATCGAGCGCCTCAGCTCGGCGTTGCGGGAAGTCGTTAGCAAGCCCGAAATCGCTCAGAAGTTCACAACATGCTGCTCTGCCAGTGTTTTCCCCTCGACGGCTCAGGAGTTCGCGGACTACGTGGCCGAGGATCGCGCTGGCTGGGCGGAACACATCAAATCTGCTGGCATCCAGCCGGAGTGATCCTGGGTTTCCCAACTACTGACTCTGCAACTATCGTGAAATTTGAAACAATCATCTACGAGCAGCATGGGCCCGTTGCAGTTATTCGGTTTAATCGTCCGCATCGGCTGAATGCCGTTGTCGAACAGCTATACCAGGAAACGCTGGACGCGTTGCGTCTGGCTGAAAAAAATCCCTCGGCGCGTGTGATCGTGCTTACCGGGGAAGGACGCGCGTTTTGCGTCGGCGCCGACTTGAAAGAGCACGCAAATGATACGCGCACTGCTTACGAGCGTCGCGAATATCTCAAATTGGGCCAGTCGGTTTGTGGCTTGATACAACGCATACCCAAAGTCGTCGTCGCGGCGGTCAATGGATATGCAGTGGGAGCGGGGGCAGAAATGGCGATTTCATCGGACTTTCTGCTGATGGCCGAAAGTGCGGAATTGGGGTTGCCTGAAATCCGTCTTGCCACCTTCGTTGGCGGTGGCGTCACCAAGCGATTGCCGCAATTGGTCGGTTTGGCCAAAGCTCGGGAGATGATTTTTCTTGGTGAACGTATACGTGGTGCGGAGGCTCAGCGAATCGGGCTTGCACATTCCGTTCTTCCTGACGCGGAATTCCGAGGGCGCGCCATGGAGTTCGCGGAACGTGTAGCTCGAGGAGCCCCGATTTCCATGGCGTTGGCCAAGGAGCAGTTAAACACATCGAGTGGCCGTGATCTAGATGCAGTGTTGATCGCGGAACTGGAAGGCGTTTCGTTCTGCACGACGACGAGCGATTGGAGAGAGGGCGTCATGTCGTTCGCAGAAAAGCGAATTCCTCAGTACAAAGGTGTGTGATGTGCAGCCCATCGCGGCGTTCATGTATCCGGATTCGGTCGCTATCGTAGGCGCATCGAACGACCAAACGAAGCGCGGATTCCATGCCATAGAGACGCTGCTGGCGGACCAATTCAAGGGAGCGATTTATCCCATCAATCCCAAGGAAAGCAGCATTCTGGGCTTGAAGTGCTATCCAGACTTGCAATCATTGCCGGCATCGCCCGCGCTGGCCCTGATATGTACTCCAGCGAAAACCGTGCCGGAGCTCCTGGCGCAGTGCGGACGCGCGGGCGTAAAAGGCGCTGTAGTGCTGGGCAACGGCTTTTCCGAAGCTGGACAGGAGGGCGCTGCCCTGGAGGCCGCTGCGGTCGCGATGGCGCGCGCAGCGAATGTCCGAGTCATCGGCCCCAATACGTCCGGCATGTTCAACACCCATGCCCACTGCAATCTGGTAGGTCTCCCGGACCTGCCGACAGGCCATGTTGGATTGATTTCTCAATCGGGTAATGTGACGGTGTCCTTGGTTTGCGAAGCGCAAATAAATGGGCGCGTGGGGTTTTCAACGTACGTAGGCGTCGGCAATGAGGCCGACATCCGATTCGACGAATATCTGCGCTATCTCGGCAACGACCCCAACACACGCGTGGTAGTGGTATACGCAGAAGGTTTCAAGGACGGCCGTGCATTCGTCGACGCCGTACGTGACGTTTCGGCCAGCAAGCCTGTAGTGATCTTCAAGGGTGGGAGAACCATGCAAGGCCAGCTTGCGGCCAGGTCGCACACTGGAAGCCTGGCTGGAGACTACAGGATGTCTCGCGATGTGCACACCCAAGCCGGCGCGATCGTGGTAAATCGATCAGACCAGATCTTGCCAATAGCGGAGACCCTCACCCTATTGCCCAAGCCCAATGGCAATAAGGTGGCGATTCTTGCTGACGGCGGCGGACACGCGACGATGGCCACAGACGTCATGGCGGAGCAAGGAATTCCGCTTGCACGCTTATCGGAAGCCACGCGTGACCGGCTTGCGCAGATATTGCCCGCTGCAGCCGCTTTGGGTAACCCCGTGGACGTTGCCGGAAGAACAGACAGCGATCCCATGGCGCTGACGCGATGCGCCGACATTTTACTAAGCGATCCCAACGTCGATTGTCTGTTGATCGTTGGCATGTTCGGCGGTTTTCACCTGCGTTTTTCTCACGCGCTCCTAGACGAAGAAATTCGAGCATCGGAAGCACTCGCGGTGTCCGTGCGTTCGCATGGCAAGCCCACGGTGGTGTTCAGCGCTTATGAGATAGCCAAGCCCGAACCGTTGACCAAGCTTCACGCGCTGGGCGTTCCGGTCTTCTCCTCGGTTGAATTGGCCGGGCAGTGCGTAGGCGCATTGATTCAATATGGACAGCGTTCGATCGACTCTGCCGGTGCTCCTCGGCAGGCCGCTGGCCAGGCCGCGTGCGCAGGCCACGAGATCGTGGCGCGCGCGCGCGCTGACGGGCGGGATCATCTCCTGGAACCGGAAGCCCGCCGATTTCTGCGCGCAAACGAGATTCCGATCGAGGAGGGAGTCTGGATTAAGTCGGATGAAGCACTGGATCGCGTTCAACGCAGGTCGCGCGCGGCGTCTTTCGCGATGAAGCTGGTTTCTCGCGACATTCAACACAAATCCGACGCGGGCGGCGTATTGCTCGGTTTGGGCGTTCATGAGTTGGAGCAGGCCCGCAAGACGATACGCGACCGTGCCCTGGCCTACGCGCCAACGGCTCGACTAGACGGCGTTCTCGTGGTCTCAATGGCACGCAAAGGATGCGAGCTCATATTGGGCGTTGTGAACGACGCTCAGTACGGCCGCGTCATGATGTTTGGCTTGGGCGGAGTATGGGTTGAATTGCTGCGCGAAGTTGCGTTTCGAACCATACCTGTCACACGGAGCGATGCCGAGCAAATGCTCGATCTATCTAAAGCCAAGGCCTTGTTTGAAGGGTTTCGGGGTGAGCCGCCCTTGGATCGCAACGCAATAATCGATTTGATGCTAAGGCTTTCGCGCTTGTGCGAAACGCATCCTGAAATTCATGAAATCGACCTCAACCCCGTCATTGTGTACTCGCAGGGATATGAAATCTTGGATGCCAGGATGACGCTCAAGTCTGCATAAAGGACTGTCTTCATCCAAATCATCAATGAAAATCGATGAAATATTCTTCTTCCCAATCTAGCTCTCTGCAATGCGCGCAGCAGCGCGGCTATTTGATCGTTGGGGTAAAAGCCGACATGCCTCCATTCGGTGCGAGTGACGTCAACGGCGAGTTCCAAGGCTTCGAAATCGATCTGGGCCGGGATATTGCGAGAAAACTGGAGCTCGGATTTCGGCCTCACGCAGTGGTCGCCTCGAACCGCATCGAAGCGGTGCGAGAGAAAGAAATCGATTTATTGATCGCCTCAATGGTCGATCTACCGCAGCGCCGCGAGCAAGTCGGCGTGATCGATACTCCCTATTACGCGTCTCCAGGTATTCATGTATTGGCGCGCCGCGACGAGGGCATACGCGTGATGGAAGACCTCCGCGGGCGGCGCGTGTGTGGCATTGAGGGTTCGTTCTACCTTGATGACATTAGCAAACGATATTCTCCCCAGCTAGTGCGCTTCACAAA
>JBFWQR010000114.1:0-25197 GCA_050249335.1 Lautropia sp. | reverse complement strand
GACGTGCCGAAGCGGGCCGACGCGATCGAGGCGCTGATGGCCGAACGCGCCGATGCCGCAGCCGAGGCGGCGGCCCGGCGGCTGGCCCAGAAGTCGCCGCGACCGCCGGCCAAACTACCGGCCAAGCCGCCGGTCAAGCAGCCGCCGGGCGAACCGCCGCCGCCACGTCGGCCGCGGCGCGCGGTCGAGCATGCGATCGCGCCGCCGCAGTCGCGGACCACGCCGGCACGGCCGCGGACGGTACCGCCGCAACCGGCGCCGTCGCAGCCGTTGCCGTCGCAGCGCAACGGCCGCTGACGCTGCCGGCCCGCCCGTACTCCGACAGGCTCCTGGTGTCGCACAGGCTCCTGGTGTCGCCGCTGCGTTACCGGATCGCCGGCAGCGGGCCGGTCGGCCTCGCCTGCGCGCTGTGGCTGGTCCGTGCCGGTATCGCGCCGGACCGGATCGCGATCACGGCGCCGCCGCCGGTTGCGGCGGCCGCCGGCAGCGGCGGCGAGCGGCGCCTGATCGCGCTGTCCGAAGGATCGCGCCAGCTGCTCGGCCGCATCGCGGCGCTGCCGGCGGGTGGCCGGATCGAGCGGATCGAAGTGATCCAGGTCGGCGCCGCCGGCCGGACCCGGATCGCCGCCGGTGATTTCGGCGTCGCCGCGCTCGGTCACGTCGTTGCCTGGGACCAGCTGGTCGCGGCGCTGCGCGCGGCGGCCGACGCGATCGGGTTCGCGCGCTGGCAGCCGGCAAGCGACCACGCGCAACCGGCATCGGATGGCGAGCGGCCACCATCCGATCACGAACGACCGGCCGCCGACCGCGACCGTGACCGTGACCGTGACCGTGACCGTGACCGCGAGCGTGACCGTGACCGCGACCGCTACGCCGGCAACGGCGACGGCGACGGCGACGGCGGCATCCTGACGATCCATGCCGAGGGCCTGCCGCGCGGCGACTCCGCCGCATCGCGAGACTACGCGGTGCGCGGCTTCGACCAGCATGCGCTGCTGACCGAAGTCACGGCCGAGCACGACGACGGCACTGCGTTCGAATGCTTCGGCCGGCACGGGCCGCTGGCGCTGTTGCCGGCCACCGAGCCGGGCCGCGGCATGGCACCCCGCTATGCGGTGGTCTGGTGTGGCCACCCTGCGGCGACCGCGGCGCGTGCGCAACTGTCCCCGGCCGCGCTGTCGCAAGCGATAGACGCGGCGTTCGCCGACGCCGTCGCCGGCCTGCGGCGTCGCGATGATCTGCCGCTGCCCGGCCGGCTGGCCGTCTGCAGCGCGGTCGCGACCGCGCCGCTTTCGCGCATCACGCGCCGCTGCACCGCGACCGCCGACGCGGTCTGGATCGGCAACGCCGCGCAAGCGTTGCATCCGGTCGCCGGCCAGGGGCTCAATCTCGGACTGCGCGATGCGTTCGAACTCGCGATGCTGCTCGCCGACCACGATCGCGGCCAGCGCGGCGCCGCAGCGGCAGACTGGCCGCGCGATCCATCACGCGCACTGGCCGCGCTGCTGCAACGATTCGTCCGACAGCGCCGCGGCGATCGCCGGCTGATCACCGCGGTCACCGATCTGATGGCAGCGTCGTTCACCTGGCCGATCGCACGGCCGCTGCAATCGCTGCTGCTGACCGCACTCGAACTGTCGCCGACGCTGCGCGAACCGCTCGCCGCTACGCTGCTCTACGGACGGCGTTGAGGCGCCGCCGAATCGGCGCGGCGCGGATCTGGCGACGGCCGGCGGCACCCTGCTAGAATCGCCGTCCCCGATTTACCGACCACCACCGCGCGCACGCGTTCAAGATGCCGTCTTCGTCCGTCCGTGCCGTTGCCGGCGTCGCCCGCGCTCCGCTTGCGATCGGTCCGCACGGCTTGCCGAATCGCGCGCTGGTGGCTCCGATGGCAGGCGTCACCGACCGGCCGTTCCGGCAGCTCTGCAAGCGGCTCGGCGCCGGCTACGCGGTCTCCGAAATGGCCGCGTCGAACCCGCGGCTCTGGGACAGCGTCAAGACGTCGCGGCGGCTCGATCATGACGGCGAGATCGAGCCGAAGGCCGTGCAGATCGCCGGCGCCGATCCGCGGATGATGGCCGAAGCGGCGCGTTTCAACGTCGACCGCGGCGCGCAGATCATCGACATCAACATGGGCTGCCCGGCCAAGAAGGTCTGCAACGTGCTGGCCGGCTCGGCGCTGATGGGGGACGAGCCGCTCGCGCTCGCGATCATCGACGCGGTGGTCGCGGCGGTGCCGGTACCGGTCACCGTCAAGATGCGCACCGGTACCGCCCCATCGCAGCGCAACGCGGTGCGGCTCGCGCGCGCCGCCGAGGCCGCCGGCGCCGCGCTGATCACCGTGCACGGCCGCAGCCGCGCCTGCCACTTCGAAGGCACCGCCGAATACGAGACCATCGCCGAGGTCAAGGCCGCGGTCCGGGTCCCGGTGGTCGCCAACGGCGATATCGATTCGCCGCAGAAGGCACGCGACGTGCTGCGCGCGACCGGTGCCGACGCGGTGATGATCGGCCGCGCGGCGCAGGGCCGGCCGTGGCTGTTCCGCGAGGTCGATCACTTCCTGGCGACCGGCCTCCAGCTGCCGGCGCCGACCTGGCGCGAGGTCCGCGACCTGCTGCTCGCGCACCTGCTAGACCACTATCGCTTCTACGGCGAAGCGACCGGCGTACGCACCGCGCGCAAGCACATCGGCTGGTACCTGCGCGCGATCGCGCAGCTCGAGTCGGCCGGTGCGCCGGCGGCGTCACCGGCGCGGATGTCGCAGCAGATGCCGCCGCAGATCCCGCCACGGATGCCGGCCCGGTTGCCGGCCGCGCTGGCAGCACTGCGCGATGCGATCAATCAGACCGAGGATGCCGAAGACCAGCTGCGCCGGATCGAAGCCTTCTTCACCGATCGGCAGCGGCTGCTCGACATCCGGATCGACGACAGCGGAGCGACCGAATGACGAGACCACCGACGATCCAGGAAGCCGTCACCCGCAACCTCGAGAAGTACTTCCAGGATCTGGCCGGTACACCGCCCGGGCTGATCTACGACATGGTGCTGTCGGCAGTCGAGAAGCCGATGCTCGAAGTCGTGATGAAGAAGGCCGAGGGCAACCAGCTGAAGGCGTCGGCGATGCTGGGCATCAATCGCAATACCCTGCGCAAGAAGCTCAACAACTACGGCCTGCTGAACGGCCACGGCCACTGACCCGTGACCGACGTGGAATCGATCGCACCGATCCGCCGCGCGCTGCTGAGCGTTTCCGACAAGCGGGGCATCGTCGAGCTCGGGCGCGCGCTGGCGGCGCGCGGCATCGCGATCCTGTCGACCGGCGGCACCGCGAAGCTGCTCGCCGACGCCGGCGTCGCGGTCACCGAGGTGTCTGAGCACACCGGCTTTCCGGAGCTGCTCGACGGCCGCGTCAAGACGCTGCATCCGAAGGTCCACGGCGGCCTGCTGGCGCGGCGCGATTCGCCGGCGCACATGCAGGCGATCGAGCGGCATGGCATTGCCGCGATCGACCTGCTGGTGGTCAACCTCTATCCGTTTCGCGAAACCGTCGCGAAGCCCGGCTGCACGCTCGAAGACGCGATCGAGAACATCGACATCGGCGGCCCGGCGATGCTGCGCGCCGCGGCCAAGAACCATGGCGGCGTCACCGTCGTGGTCGACCCCGACGACTATGCAACCGTGCTCGGCGAGCTCGATGCGCACCAGGGCACGCGCGACGCGACCCGGTTCGCGCTCGCGACCAAGGCGTTCGCCCATACCGCGCAGTACGACGGCGCGATCGCCGATCATCTGTCGGCGATCGCGGCCGACGGCAGCCGCAGCGACTATCCGCAAGTGCTGACGCTGCAGTTCCGCCAGTTGCAGGCGCTGCGCTACGGCGAGAATCCGCACCAGCGCGCGGCGTTCTACCGTGACGCCGAACCGGCCGCCGGTTCGCTCGCCAACTACCGGCAGCTGCAGGGCAAGGAGCTGTCGTACAACAACATCGCCGACGCCGATGCCGCCTGGGCCTGCGTCGCCGCGTTCGAGTCGCCGGCCTGCGTGATCGTCAAGCACGCCAATCCATGCGGCGTCGCGATCGCGGCATCGCCGCTAGCCGCCTATCGGCTCGCGTTCGCGACCGATCCGACCTCGGCGTTCGGCGGCATCATCGCGTTCAACCGGCCGGTCGACGCGGCCGCGGTCGCGGCGGTCGCGAAGCAGTTCGTCGAGGTGCTGATCGCGCCGTCGTTCGACGACGACGCACTGGCGCTGCTGGCCGCCAAGCAGAACGTCCGCGTGCTGCAGATCGCGCTGCCGGCCGGCGGCATCGCCGGCAATGGGTTCGACCTGAAGCGGGTCGGCGGCGGCCTGCTGGTGCAGTCGCCCGACGAGCACCGGCTCGGCGCCGGCGAACTGCGCGTCGTGACCCGCCGGCAGCCGACCGCCGAGCAGCAGACCGACCTGCGGTTCGCCTGGCAGGTGGCGCACTACGTCAAGTCGAACGCGATCGTGTTCTGCCGCGGCGGCCAGACGCTCGGCGTCGGCGCCGGCCAGATGAGCCGGATCGACTCGGCACGGATCGCGTCGATCAAGGCTGCCAACGCCGGGCTCGACCTCGCCGGCTCGGTGGTGGCGTCCGATGCGTTCTTTCCGTTCCGCGACGGGCTCGACGTCGTGGTCGATGCCGGCGCCACCGCGATCGTGCAGCCCGGCGGCTCGGTGCGCGACGCCGAGGTGATCGCCGCCGCCGACGAGCGCGGCGTCGCGATGGTGTTCACCGGCACCCGCCACTTCCGCCATTGACCGACGGCGGCGCGGCCGATCGGCCGGCCGGCCGCGCCGGCGCGATCGGCGACAATCGCCGGATGCGGATTCTCGGCATCGATCCCGGGCTGCGCGTCACCGGATTCGGCCTGGTCGATGCCGACGGCGACCGGCTGACCTACCTCGCCAGCGGCGTGATCCGGAGCGGCGACGGCACGCTGCCGGTACGGCTGCGCAAGATCCACGACGGCATCGTCGAGCTGGTCGAGGCCTACCAGCCGACGCTGGCGGTCTGCGAGATCGTCTTCGTCAACGTCAATCCGCAGTCGACGCTGCTGCTCGGCCAGGCGCGCGGCGCCGCGATCGGCGCGCTGGTCAGCCGGTCACTGGCAGTGCACGAATACACCGCGCTGCAGGTCAAGCAGGCGGTGGTCGGCTACGGCCGCGCCAGCAAGACGCAGATGCAGGCGATGGTGCAACGGTTGCTGACGCTGCCGGGCACGCCGTCGCCGGATGCCGCCGATGCGCTGGCATGCGCGGTGTGCCATGTCCATGCCGGCCCGCTGATCGCGCGGATCGGCAAGCGATCACGGCGCGGCCGCATCATCGGCTGAGGTCGCGCGTAGCGCCCGCCCGCCGGGCCGGGATCATTGCATCTGGACGCCCGTGACCTTCGCGATGTTGCGGTAGCGGGCATTCTCCGCCCGGATGAAGTCGGCGAAGCCCGCGGCGCTCATCGCATTGCGCCGGACACCGAGCTCGTCGAGCTTCGGCGCGACGTCCGGCAACGTCATGATCCGATTGAGCTCGCCATTGAGCTTCTGCACGATCGGAGCCGGCGTACCGGCC
Source organism: Lautropia sp. (assembly GCA_050249335.1). Taxonomy (GTDB): domain Bacteria; phylum Pseudomonadota; class Gammaproteobacteria; order Burkholderiales; family Burkholderiaceae_E; genus Lautropia. Next base: position 19,599 of record JBFWQR010000114.1, on the reverse strand, counting down.
GGCGCCATGACGCCGTACCAGTTGGTCATCTCGAAATCCTTGTAGCCCGACTCGGCCATCGTCGGTACCGCAGCGAGATCGGGGTCGCGCTGCGCGGTGGTGACGGCCAGCGCGCGCATCGTGCCGGCCTTCAGGTACGGCACGACCGACGACATCGCATCGAAGTTCATGTCGATCTGGCCGCCGAGCAGGTCGACGATGGCCGGACCGCTGCCCTTGTACGGCACGTGGATCAGCTTGGCGCCGGACTGGTTGCGCAGCAGCTCGCCGGCGAGGTGATTGGTGCTGCCGGCACCGGGCGATGCGAAGGTCAGCCCCTCCGGCCGGGACTTGGCGAGCGCCAGCAACTCGGCGATCGTCCTGGCCGGCGACTTGGCGTTGACGACCAGCACGTTCGGCACGTAGCCGACATAGGCAACGGCGGCGAAATCCCGGGTCGGGTCGTACAAAGGCTTCTGGCTCAGCGACGGCGCGATCGCGTTGGAGTTCACGTGGCCCATCAGGATGGTGTAACCGTCGGCCGGCGAGGTCGCCACCACGCTGGCGCCGAGCATGCCGGTCGCACCCGGCCGATTCTCGACCACCACCTGCTGGCCCCATGCCTGCGACAGCTTCAGCGCGAGCAGCCGGGCAATGATGTCGGTGCCGCCGCCCGGCGCGAAGCCGACGACGAACCGGATCGTCTTGGACGGATAGCCCGGCTCCGCCGCCGGCGGCGCTGCCGTCTGCGCTTCGACCCGCGCCGGCCCCGCGACCAGCGCCAAGGCCAACAGCAACCCGATTGGTCGCGCGCAACGGATGATTCGCTCGAGTGCCTTCAAGGTATGTCTCCCCTCAGGGTCGCGGCCCTGTCGTTGTCGATCAGCGCCCGTCGCCGACGGCCGCTTCGTCCGTTTCGAACCCGTACAGGCGTTGCGGATTGGTGACCAGTACCCGATGCCGCAGCCGCTCGTCCGGAATCCATTCGGCCAGCAGGTCCGCCAGATCGCCGTCGTCGGGCATCTTCCGGCGCGCGCTCGCGTGCGGCCAGTCGGTACCCCAGACCACCCGGTCCGGCGCGACCGCGGCCATCACGCGCGCGAACGGGGCGATGTCGGCGAAGGCCGGATAGTCGTCCGAGACGAAGTACGGGCCCATCAGCTTGGCGAAGCAGTTGTCGCGCGCGAGCAGCCGCAGCACCGCCTTGAACGCCGGGGCCTCGGTGCCTTCGGTCGTCAGAATTCGCGCAAAGTGGTCGATGACGATCGGGATGTCGAGCGCGGCCAGCGCCGCCTCGATGTCCGGCTGCTGGCGGAAGTTCACGTAGAACTGCAGGTGCCAGCCGAGTGCCCGGATCCGGGGCGCCAGCAGCCGGGCGTGCTCGATGCGTAGGCCGGCGGTTCCGGAAGCGGTGTTGATCCGGATACCGCGAAAGCCCAGGCCGTGCAGGCGCTCGAGCTCGCGATCGGTAACGTCCTCGCCGACGACGGCGACGGCCCGCATCGGCATGTCGGCCTGCAGCAGCGCATCCTCGATCGCCGAATTGTCGGTCCCGTACACGCTCGGCTGCACCAGCACGGCCCGGCTGCAGCCGATCTGCCGCAGCATTCGCAGATAGCTCGGCAGCGGACATTCGTGCGGAACGAAGTGCGTCTTCGCGAGCAGCGGATAGCGTTCCTGCGGCCCGAACACGTGGGCGTGGCAGTCCGTGGCACCGGCCGGAAACCGGGTGACCGGCCGGCGGGTCGGCTCGACCGGCGGCGGAATGTCGGGCGCCCGGACCATGCTCAAAGCCCTGCCCGATCGGGCGCCTGCCGTGCCTCGACCGTCTGCGCCTCGATCTCGTAGAACTTGGTCAGGTCGATCAGATCCTCGACCTCCTGCCGGGCTGCGACCCACTGCTGCTGGGTCATGCCGTCGAACTGGCCGGTACTGCGAACCGCCTGCAGCACCTGCTTCTGATAATGCAGCGCGCTGCACAGCATCAGCTGCGCCTCGATGCAGGCGACGTAGCCCATCTGCTGCAGTTCCTGGCGCGAGAAGATCGGCCGGCCATCGCGGTTGCCGCGGCTCTGCACGTAGACGAGCGGCAATCGGCAAGCCTTCGGCGCCTGCTCGGCCTCCGCCGGCGTCCGGGGAAACAGCAGCCCGAGATCGGCGCCGACGTCGGCGGCGCGGTTGAGCCGCCCGCTCGCTTCCTCGAGGCCGAGCGCCCGGCAGGTATCGGTCCGCGCGATCACCACGAAGTCCGGATCGAGCTCGTCGCGGGCACGGATCGCATAGCGGATCTTCTCGACGAACTCCTCCGCCGGGATGCCGTGCACGACGTACTTGTGATAGTGCGCCCGCTTCGGATAGAGCTGGTCCTCGATATGGACCCCCGACACATCGTTGCGGATGAATTCACGGACGGTCCGCATCGTATGCAGCGGCTCGCCGAAACCGGCGCCGGCGTCGGCAATCAGCGGGATGCCGATGCTGCGCGCGATGTCGCCGGCCAGCCGGACCTGCTCGGTCATGGTCAGCAGCGGTTCGGTCACGGCCAGCGATCCGCCGGTCACGTAGCCGCCGATGTAGGCCGCCTCGAAGCCGACCGACTGCACCAGCCTGCCGCCGAGCGGGTCGTAGACCGACGGCATGTGCAGGAACACCTTGTCCCTGAGCAGTCTGCGAAGCTGGGCGGATTGGCGCTGCATGATTTCTCCTGGTCTGGCGGGGCGGCCCGGGCGCGACCCCTTGCACGGCGATTCTAGGAACGAGCGCCCATATCCACGATTGATATAAATTTATGTATCCATAACTCCAATCGATACCTACCCGCACCGCGAGTGCCCGAGATCGCCGAATGCCGAGCCGGACCGACCATTTGCTGAGCCGTCTGCGATTCCGCCATCTGCAGCTGATCGTCGCCATCGACGAGACCGGCAGCCTCAGCAGCGCCTCGCGGGTACTCAGCCTGACACAGCCGGCACTCAGCAAGGCATTGCAGGAAGTCGAGGGCATGCTCGGGTTCCGGCTGTTCGAGCGCGGCGCGCGCGGTCTGGAACAGACCCGGCAAGGACGGATCGTGGTCGCCGGCGCCCGGCTGCTGATCGAGGAGCTCGGTCATCTGCAGCGCGAGGCACGGGCAGCCGGCCACGGCGCTGTCGCCATGCTGCGGCTCGGCGTGTCGGCATTCCTCGCGATCACGCATCTGCCGCCGATCATCGCGCGGCTGTCGCGGCAGGATCCGCCGCTGCTCGTCAGCGTTCACGAGGACAGCGTGCCGAAATTGTTCGAGTCGCTGCTCGGCGGTTCGCTGGACGCGCTGCTGACCGTCTACAACCCCGAGGTGATCGCGGCTTCGGTCAGCAAGGCGCTGCGCTTCGAACGGCTGTTCGAGGAGGCTTACGCAGTCATCGCGCCGGCAACCGATCGACTGACCCGTCTGCAACGGGTGACCTGGGATCGGTTGCTGGGCGAGCCGTGGGTGCTGACACGCAAGCCGTCGCTCGCCCGCATCTTCATCGAGGAGTGCTTCCTGCGCTACGGCCATACGCCGCCGGTGCCGGTCTGCGAGACCGGCAGTCCGGTGACCAGCGCGCATCTGGTCGCTGCCGGCATCGGACTCAGTTGCGTACCGGGCACCACGCTGCGTGAGGCGGAACGCGGCGGCAGCATCCGGCAGGTCCGGGTGACCCCCGCGCCGCCGAGCGCGGTACTCGGCCTGGTCTATCGCAGCACCGCCGCCGCCCACCCCCGCATCGACCGGCTGCGCGCGGCGGTCTCGAGCCACGCGGGTCGTTGACCGCCGGGCAGCCGCCGGGATGTTCTCGGGCATACTTGCCGGCGGACGGCAGCCGCGCCCCCGCTGGCCGCCGCCCCTTCGTTGCGGTCCCCTTCGTTGTGGTCCCCTTCGTTGCAGTGCTTTTCGTTGCGGTCCCTTCGCTGCCGTCCCTTTGTTCATCCCGACTGCGAGCCCGGCATGATCGGCCGAATCTCCGGCACGCTCCTCCAGAAGACCCCGCCCGATATCCTCGTCGATGCCAACGGCGTCGGTTACGAGCTCGCGGTGCCGATGAGCTCGTACTACGACCTGCCCGCGGTCGGCGGCAAGGTCGCGCTGTGGACGCACCTGGTGGTCCGCGAGGACGCGCAGCTGCTGTACGGCTTCCTGACCGAGCGCGAGCGTGCGCTGTTCCGCGAGCTGATCCGGATCGCCGGCATCGGACCGCGCACCGCGCTGGCGGTGCTGTCGGGCCTGAGCCCGGGCGACCTGGTCGACGCGGTTGCGCAGCAGGAGTCGGCCAGGCTGATCAAGGTCCCGGGCATCGGCAAGAAGACCGCCGAGCGGCTGCTGCTCGAACTGAAGGGTCGGCTCGCGCCGGAGCTCGCTGCCGGGGCCCCCGGCCGGCCGGGCGCTGCCGGCCAGGCCGGCAGCGACGTGCTGCGCGCGCTGCTGTCGCTCGGCTATTCGGAGAAGGAAGCCAGCGCCGCGGTCGGCAAGCTGCCGCCCGATGCCGCGGTGGCCGACGGCATTCGCCAGGCCCTGAAACTGCTCGGCAAGGGTTGAGAACCTGTGAGCACGGCCGGCGGCAGCGGCGGCGCCCGCCCTGGTGAATTGGGAAAGCGATGGCGATCGAACACGACCGACTGATCTCGAACCAACCGGCGTCGCCGTCGGAAGCGGTGGTCGAGCGCGCGCTGCGGCCGCATCGGCTCGCCGACTACGTCGGCCAGCGCAAGATCCGCGAGCAGCTCGAGATCTTCGTGACCGCGGCGCGCAACCGCCGCGAGGCGCTCGATCATCTGCTGCTGTTCGGGCCGCCCGGGCTCGGCAAGACCACGCTCGCGCACATCGTCGCCGCCGAGATGGGCGTCGGCCTGCGGCAGACCTCGGGGCCGGTACTCGAGCGCCCGGGCGACCTGGCCGCGCTGCTGACCGGGCTCGAGAAGAACGACGTGCTGTTCATCGACGAGATCCACCGGCTGTCGCCGGTGGTCGAGGAAATCCTCTATCCGGCGCTCGAGGACTACAAGATCGACATCATGATCGGCGAGGGGCCGGCGGCGCGCTCGATCAAGCTCGATCTGGTGCCGTTCACCCTGGTCGGCGCGACCACCCGCGCCGGCATGCTGACCAATCCGCTGCGCGACCGCTTCGGCATCGTCGCCCGGCTCGAGTTCTACGACGTCGACGAGCTGACCCGGATCGTCGAGCGCTCGGCCGGACTGCTCGATGCCACGATCGCCGCCGACGGCGCCCGCGAGATCGCGCGCCGCGCCCGCGGCACGCCGCGGATCGCCAACCGGCTGCTGCGGCGGGTCCGCGACTTCGCCGAGGTCAAGCGCGACGGCCGGATCACCGGCGAGGTCGCCGACGCGGCGCTGACCCTGCTCGACGTCGACCCGGCCGGGCTCGACGTGATGGACCGCAAGCTGCTGCAGGCGGTGCTCGACCGCTTCGACGGCGGTCCGGTCGGCCTCGACAACCTCGCCGCCGCGATCGGCGAGGAGCGCGACACGATCGAGGACGTCATCGAGCCGTACCTGATCCAGCAGGGCCTGCTGCAGCGGACCCCGCGCGGACGCATCGCGACCGCGACCGCCTATGCGCATTTCGGCCGCAGCGCACCGGCGGCGGGCACGACCGGCGATCTGTGGTCGCAGCCCGATGCCGGTGCGGCGCCGCCGGGCGGAGCCGGCAGTACGGGGGGTGCCAGCGGCACCGGCAGTTCGAGCGGTACCGGCAGTTCGAGCGGTACCGGCAGTTCGGGCGGTACCGGCAGTTCGAGCGGCACGAGCGCCCCCGGCGGCGCGCGCGGTTGAAGCGCGGCCCGGTGATGCGGCGTGTCGCCACGGCATGCCCGGATGTAATCGGATGTATCGTCGCGTGGCTGCCGCGCCGCGCCGCGCGCGCCGACCGCCGTTAGAATCGCCGCGTGACGACACTGCACACGATTCGCGTCCGGGTCTACTACGAAGATACCGACGCCGGTGGCATCGTCTACTACGCGAACTATCTGAAGTTTTTCGAGCGGGCCCGGACCGACTGGTTGCGGGCGCTCGGTGTCGAGCAACGTATCCTGGCCGAACAGGGGTTGATCTTCGTCGTCCGCGAATGCGCCCTCAGGTTCGACCGGCCCGCGCGGCTCGATGACGAGCTGCTGGTCGCGGTCGCGATCGCCGAGCCGGCAACCGACGTCAAGCGGGTGTCGTTGCGATTGGCCCAGCAGGCGCAGCGGGCCGGCGACGGCGCGCTGCTCGCCGCCGGCAGCGTGCGGATCGCCTGCGTCGAGCCACGCAGCGGCCGGCCGGCAGCGATGCCGGGCTGGCTGATCGAGCGGATCGACGGGGCGGTCGCGGCGGCAAGCGCCGAATCGTCGCCCCGAGCCTCCTAGGCGAGGAACCTGTCGGAATATGGGCTCCCAGCCTGCCCGCGCAACCAACGGCGAATCACAGCCATGCACATGAATTCGAACGACCTGTCGATCCTGTCGCTGATCACCAACGCCAGCCTGCTGGTGCAGCTGGTGATGCTGTTGCTGGTGCTGATCTCGCTGACCTCGTGGACGATCATCTTTCGCAAATGGTTCGCGATCCGCGCGGCGCAGTCGGCGACCAACGCGTTCGAAAGCGAGTTCTGGCGCGGCGCCGAGCTGAACCAGCTGTACCAGAACGTCTCCACCGCCAAGGGTGATCCGGGGCCGCTGGCGCGGATCTTCGAGGCCGGGATGAAGGAGTTTCGCCGCGCCCGCCAGAAGACCGCCGCGCCGGCCGCCGCGCTCCCGGGCGCGGCGGATGCGTCGGCGGTGCTCGACCCGTCGTCGCGGGCGATGCGCGCCGCGTTCCAGCGCGAGCTGGACGCACTGGAGTCATCGCTGGCGTTCCTCGCCTCGGCCGGATCGGTCAGTCCGTACATCGGTCTGTTCGGCACGGTCTGGGGCATCATGAATGCGTTCCGCGGCCTCGCCAACGTCCAGCAGGCGACGCTCGCGGCGGTCGCGCCGGGCATCGCCGAGGCGCTGGTCGCGACCGCGATCGGCCTGTTCGCCGCGATCCCGGCGGTGGTCGCCTACAACCGCTACGCCTACGACATCGATCGGCTGGCCAACCGGTTCGAGACCTTCACCGACGAGTTCTCGAACATCCTGCATCGCCACGCGCGCTGAGGCAACCCGATGGCCGCCGTCCAGAGTCGCAGCCGAGGCCGCAGCAAGCGGCTGGTCAACGAGATCAACGTCGTCCCGTACATCGACGTCATGCTGGTGCTGCTGGTGATCTTCATGGTCACTGCGCCGTTCGTTCCGACTGCCACCATCGATCTGCCGACCGTCGGCGCCAGCCAGTCGAAGCCGGAGGCGTTCGTCGAGGTCATCGTCGACCAGTCCGGTGCGCTGACGCTGCGCACCCAGAACCTGCCGCAGCAGATCGAGCGCCGCGCGACCCGCGAGCAGCTGCTCAACACGCTGGCCGAGATGGTCGGCGGCAACTCGGCGCTGCCGGTCGTCATCAGCGGCGACCGCCAGGTGCGCTACGAGGCTGTGCTCGACGTGATGGACCTGCTCAAGACCCAGGGCGTCCGGCGGGTCGGCCTGATGGTCAAACCGCGGCCCGGGTCGGGCTCGGGGCGGCCATGAGCCCGAGCGCACGGCCGCCCGAAGCCGGGCTCGTGTCCCCCTCGGGGGTGCGGCCGGACATGGCCAGTCCCTGCGGACTGGCCGTGCCTGCCGCACGCCCTAGGCCTCCGGCCGAGGGCCGACCGGGCGAAGCCCGAGGGGGCAGTATGAGCGCACCGGGCCCAGCGTGAGCCGAGGCCGGGTCGACTGATGGCAACTGGGCGTCGAGGGCCGGGCGGCCGCGGCGACGCGGCCAGCGGCCGCTTCATCAGCCGGCGCCGGCGGCCGGCCGGACGCGGCCCGCTGCCGTTCCTGCTCGCGCTGCTGGTGCACGTCGGCCTGTTCGCATTCCTGTTCATCGGCATCCGCTGGACCAAGGCGCCGCCGCAGATCGCCCAGGCCGAGCTCTGGATTCCGACCGAGACCGCGACTGCGCCGGTGCCGACCCCGCCGCCGCCGGCCCCCCCGCCACCGCCGCCGGAGCCGACCCCGCCAGCGCCACCGCCGCCACCCCCGCCACCGCCAGCGCCGCCGCCGCCGGAACCTCCGCCACCGCCACCACCACCTCCGCCGCCCCCGGCTCCGCCGCCGCCACCGGCGATCGATCCGGCGGTGAAGATCGAGCAGGAGCGGCGCGAAGAGGAGCTCAAGCGCCAGGAAGAGGAGAAGCGGTTCGCCGAGGAAAGACGCCTGGCCGAGGAGAAGCGGCTCGCAGAAGAGAAGCGGCTGGCCGAGGAACGCAAGCTGGCCGAGGAGAAACGGCTCGCCGAGGAGAAACGCCTGGCTGAGGAGAAACGCCTGGCCGAGGAGAAGCGCTTGGCGGAGGAGAAGCGCCTGGCCGACGAGAAGCGACTCGCCGACGAGAAGCGTCTCGCCGAGGAACGCAAGCTGGCCGAGGAAAAGCGGCTCGCCGAACAGAAGCGCCTGGCCGAGGAGAAACGGCTCGCGGAGGAAAGGCGCCTGGCGGAGGAAAAGCGTCTCGCCGAGGAAAAGCGCGCCGCGGAAGAGAAGCGATTGGCCGAACAGAAGCGGCTTGCCGAGGAGAAGCGGCTTGCCGAAGAGAAGCGCCAGGCCGAGGAAAAACGCCAGGCCGAGGAACGGCGCGCGGAAGAGGAGCGCAAGCTCGCCGAAGCCAAGCGCGCCGAGGAGCGCAAGCGGGCCGAGGAAGAGAAGCGGATCGCCGAGGAAAAGCGCCTGGCCGAAGAGGAACGACGCAAGAAGCTCGCCGCCGAGAAGGCCGCCGCCGAACAGAAGGCAGCGGAGCAGAAGGCTGCCGAGGAACGGCGCCGCGCCGCGGTCAGCGCACTGCTCAATCAGGCCGGCCAGCCCGCGGCGACGGCGCCGCGCGGCGGGCCGACCGGTGCGCCCGATGGCGGTTACCGCGCCCGGGTCAGCGCGGCGATCCGTGCCAATACCACTTATGCTCAGGAGATCCAGGGCAACCCGCGCGCCGAGTTCGACGTCCGTCTCGAGCCGAACGGGCGGATCACCGGTGTCAAACTGGTCCGCTCGAGCGGGGTCCGGGCCTGGGACGAGGCCGCCGAACGGGCGATCCGCCGGACCGATCCGTTTCCGTGCCCAGCCAACGGCGCCTGCGTGCCCGAGCTGACGGTGTCGCACGGTCCACGCGATTGACCGTTGAGCCGTTTGCCCGGGAGGCAGCGCCGCCGGCTTCATGAACCTGCGATCGACAATTAATCGTGTTTATAATCATCCGATGATCAAGTTATTGTTCCAACTGGTCTTTTTGCTGTCGGCCGCGGTCGCCGCCGGCCCCGTCGCCGCGCAGCAGATGCGGATCGACGTCAGCGGCATCGGCGCCAACCAGATCCCGCTCGCGATCGCCAATTTCGGCGGCAGCGGCGCCGCCAGCGGCGTCGACGCGGTGATCCGCTCGGATCTGGCGCGCAGCGGCATGTTCCGCGTCATCGACGTGAACCAGACGCTGACCGAGACCTCGCCGCTCGATCTCGGCGTGTTCCGCAACCAGGGCGCCGATTCGGCGCTGGTCGCCTCGGCCAACCGGATCGCCGGCGGCCGCCTCGACGTGCGCTACAAGCTGGTCGATTCGGTGCGCCAGACGGTGCTGGCCGAAGAGGCGCTGACCGCCGCCGAGGCCGACGCGCGGCTGATCGGCCACCGGATCGCCGATACCGTCTACGAGAAGCTGACCGGCATCAAGGGCATCTTCTCGACGCGGATCGCGTTCGTCACCAAACAAGGCACCCGCTACCGGCTGAACGTCGCCGACTGGGACGGCCAGAACGTCCAGACCGCACTGAACTCGAACGAGCCGATCATCTCGCCGACCTGGTCGCCAGACGGTACCCGGCTCGCCTACGTCTCGTTCGAGGCGCGCAAGCCGGTGGTCTACGTGCACGGCGTCGCGACCGGCGCCCGCAAGGCGGTCGCCGAGTTCCGCGGCAGCAACAGCGCGCCGGCCTGGTCGCCGGACAGCAAGCAGCTCGCGGTCACGCTGACCCGCGACGGCGGTTCGCAGATCTATCTGATCAGCGCCAACGGCGGCGATTCGCGGCGGCTGACCCAGTCGAGCGGCATCGATACCGAGCCGGTGTTCGCGCCGGATGGCAAGTCGATCTTCTTCACGTCGGATCGCGGCGGCTCGCCGCAGATCTACCGGATGGGCATCGGCGACAGCAACGCCAGTCGCGTCACCTTCAATTCGAGCTACAACGTCTCGCCGCGCGTGAGCCCGGATGGCAAGCAGCTCGCGTTCGTCACCCGCCGCGACGGCCGCTTCTTCGTCGCGATCAAGGACCTCACCAGCGGCAACGAAAGCCTGCTGACCGATACCGGCCAGGAAGAGTCGCCGAGCTTCTCGCCGAACGGGCTGTGGGTGATGTACTCGACCCGCGCCGGCGGCGGCGAATACCTGATGGCGGTAACCACCGACGGCCGCATCAAGCAGCGACTGACCAGTACCAGCGGCGACATCCGCGAGCCGGCCTGGGGCCCGTACCCGAAATGATCCAACCTCGAATCTCTCAAGGAAACGCCGGGCCGCCCCAAGTTTCCTTGACCCCCTCGGGGGGCGGGCTGGGCGCAGCCCGGCCCTGGGGCCCTCTCGCATACCGCTGCATTCAAAGGAGCTCAAGATGACCTCGCTAGCCACCCCGTTCCGCGTGGTGACCCTGTTCCTGGCCCTGGCCGGCCTGGCGGCATGCACATCGGTCGACCTCAAGGAGCCGGCCAAGATCGAGAAGCGGGATCCGTCGGCGGGGCAACCCGGTTCGATCGATCCGAACGCGGCCGGCGCCGGGGCCGGTGGCGTCAGCGGGGTCGCGCCGGTCGTCGTCGAGGAGAAGGACCCGCTCGAAGATCCGGCCAGCCCGCTCTCCAAGCGCAGCATCTACTTCCAGTACGACAGCTTCGTGATCCAGCCGGAATACCAGGCGACGGTCGAGGCGCATGCCCGCTATCTGTCGACCAACAAGAGCAAGCGTGTCGTTGTCGAGGGCAACACCGACGAGCGCGGCAGCCGTGAATACAATCTGGCTCTGGGTCAGAAGCGCGCGGACGCGGTGCGGCGCGCCCTGGCGACGCTCGGCGTCGACGACACTCAGATGGAATCGATCAGCTTCGGCGAAGAGAAACCGCGCGCGCTCGGCGCCGATGAAGCATCGATGGCCGAGAATCGGCGCGCCGATCTGAGCTACCGCTGAACCCACTGTGGAACCGCGGACTCGCCATGGCGGTCGGCGGGTTTCCGCATCGATCCGTTGTCGGATTGGAATCGCATCGCGTGCCGATCAGCTGGAGATCCGAGATGACGCAACGCTTCGCACCGAGGGCGAACCGGCGGTCCGTCCCGAGCCACCCCGCGCGCCCGTCGTGGCGCGGCCATGCCGCCGCTGCCCTGCTCGCCGTTGGCGCGGCCGGCGCGGCCGCGACGCCGGCATGGGCGCTGTTCGGCGACGACGAAGCGCGCAAGGCGGTCCTCGACGTCCGGAACAAGCTCGAGGCGATGCAGCGCGACACACTGCGGCAGATGAACGAGCTCGGCCGCCAGCAGCTCGAACTCGAACAGCGGCTGTCGCGGCTCGAGCAGGGCCAGCGAGTCAACATCGAGCAGCAGAACCAGCTCGAGACGCTGCGCCAGGAAGTGGCGCGGCTGCGCGGCCAGGTCGAAGTCCAGCTCAACGAGCTCGCGCAGACCCGCCGCCAGCAGCGGGAAATGACCGCGGCGATCGATTCGCGGCTCAAGCAGTTCGAGCCGGTCCAGGTCACCATCGACGACAAGCAGGTCGCCGTCGACCAGACCGAGAAGCGCACCTACGACGCCGCGCTCGAGCTGTTCCGGGGCAGCGATTTCAAGGGTGCGGCCAGCGCCTTCCAGGCGTTCCAGAAGACCTACCCGAGCAGCCCGTACCGCCCGCTGGCGCTCTATTGGCAAGGCGGCGCGCACTACGCCAACGGCGAATACAAGGCCGCGATCAGCGCGCTGGACCAGCTCGCCAGCAAATTCCCGGACAGCCCGCGCGTACCCGACGCGATGCTGATCCTCGGCAATGCGCAAGCCGACGCCGGCGATCGCAAATCCGCGCGCGAGACCTACCGGTCGATCGGCGAGCGTTTCCCGAACTCGCCGGCCTCGGGTGCGGCGCGCGAGCGGATGGCGGCGCTGGGGAAATAAGCCGCTTTCACTGCTGCCCGGCGACGCCGGCCGCGACGATCCACGGACGCCAGAGCTCCACCTGGTCGACCACCAGCTTGTTGAACGCGGCCCGCGTCATCGGCTGGTAGAAGATGCCGTAGTTGCCGATGCGGTCCAGGACCTCCCGGCGCTGCATCAGTTCGGCCAGTACCCGCTCCATTCGATCGCCGATCTCGGGCGGCAGGCCGGCAGGCGCCGAAAGCCCGTGCCAGAACTCGACCGTGATGTCGTAGCCCTGCTCGCGGAACGTCGGGACATCGGGGGCCGGCGCCTGGCGCTCGGGGCTGGCGCTGCCGAGCGCGCGCAGCGCGCCGGACTGCAGCAGCGGCAGGTTGCCGAGCAGCCCTTCGAACTGCAGATCGACGACGCCGGCGGCCAGATCCTGGCGCAGCAGCGCCGCGCCCTTGTAGGCGACGTGCAGGATGTCGATGCCGGCCATCCGCTTGAACGTCTCGCCGACGATGTGGCCGACCGAGCCGATTCCGCTGCTGCCGAAGGTCAGCTTGCCGGGGTCTGCCTTGGCGCGCGCGACCAGATCGCGCAGATTGTTCAGGCCGGTCTTCGGATTGGTGATGCAGCCGCCATAGATCGTGCCGAGATAGCCGAGATGCGTGAAATCCTTGATCGGGTCGTAGCCGGGGTTCTTGTACAGCGTCGGCACGAGCGTGAACGGGGCGTTGTTCGAGATGATGAACGCATGGCCGTCCGGGCTTTCGCGCTTCAACTGCTGCGCGGCGATCATGCCGCCCGCGCCGGGCCGGTTCTCGACCACGAACGGCTGGCCGAGCCGCTCGTAGAGCAGCGGCGACAGCGCCCGCGCGACGACATCGCTGGAGCCGCCCGGGGCGAACGAAACCATCAGCTTGACCGCGCGACTCGGCCATGCGGGCTGGGCCAGCACGCGTGGCGAGGCGATCACCGGCGCGACCGCCAGCGACTGCTTCAGGAACGCACGGCGCGACCGCGCCAGCATGGAGAACCGCATGGGCATAGGGTACGGCATGATCAACCCGCCAGTGACGTGACCCGTTCTGCCAGCGGCGGCAGAAAGCGGGCGGAGAACAACCGATCGACCGACGGCACCGAAGGCAGGTGCTTGGCGCGCGCCATCAGCTCGATCGACGCCGCCAGCCGGGCCGGATCGATTGCGCCGATGCCGATCCGGGCACCTTCGGGGTCGGCCATCTCGACGGCCAGCGTCCCGAGCAGACGCGCCCGATTGGCGGCCCGGTCGATCTTCGGATCGCGCCGTGCGACGGCCTCGATCGCGGCATCGACCGCCGCGACCGTCTCGACGACACCGCGATTGACGGCCGCGACCAGGCCCTGGACGGCTTCCGGGGCGTCGCGCAGCAACGCCGGCGTCACCATCAGCGCGCCGCCATAGAGCGACGGCACATGGTGCTGCCACTCGAAGTGCCTGAGCGTCGCGTCCGGATCGAAGCCGGCCTCGATCGTCCGGGAGCGCACCGTATTGACGAAGCCGAACAGACCATCCCAGCGCCCTTCGAACAGCATCGGCACGATGTCCCGATGCGACAGGCTCGACTCCTCGATGGTGACGCTGGCCGGATCGAGGCCGGTCGCGGCGCAGAACTCCGGAAACATCCGCCAGGCCGCATCGTTCGGATGCGTGACCAGACGTCGCCCGGCGAGATCGCGCGGCATCCGCAACGGCCCCGCAGCCGGAACGGCGATGGTGTACGGACAGCGGTTATGCATCGCGAAGACCGCGATCGGCGCTTCGCCGGGGCGTGCGGCGGCGCATTCGACCAGCGCGTTCATGTCCCCGTAGCCGGCGTCGAACGAACCGTCGGCCAGCCGTGGCACCGCGTTCGCCATGGTGTCACCCTGCGTGAACTCGACCTCGAGGCCGGCGTCGCGGAAGTAGCCGCGATCGTCGGCCACGAAGAACCAGGCTTGCGGACCCGAGTAGGTCGTGTTCAGGATGAAACGGATCCGGCGCAGACGGTTCATCGACTTGGCCCCTTCGACCTATCTTCGCAGAGTCGCGCGGCCGGCGCCAGCGCGGAGGCGATCCGTGAATCGCGCGCTCCGCGGGCAGCGGCAGCGCGTTTGACCCTGCTTTGCGCAGTTTGCTAATATCCCGAGTTCACCTGCGGCACCGCATTTCGACTCGAACGTGGTTGCCGATCGTGATTGCAGATCGAGTGGGTCGTTAGCTCAGCTGGTAGAGCAGCGGACTTTTAATCCGTTGGTCGCTGGTTCGAATCCAGCACGGCCTACCACTATTTTTTTCCCCGGCACCTGGCGCGGACAGCCACTGGGCAGGCTGGCCGATGGTCTGCTGTCGATCCCGATTGCGGGCCAGATACGTCGGCCGCCGCGCAACCCGCGGCTCCTCCTCGCATCAGCACCCCGGTTCGGCCGGGCAGCCGGTTCCCGCAAGGCGTCGTGATCGCGCCGGCAGCGGCGGCTCGGCTGGCAGGTCCCGGATATCGGTGCTGGCGGCCGCGGATTGCTCCAGCGGACGCGCGTCTCCGCCGAGCGCTCGGGTCGCCTGCGCTGCGGCCTGCAGGAGCAGGATGGACATTCCCTGTTCCAACGCCCGCTGCTCGATCCGGCTCTTCGGACCGGAGACGGTGATCGACCCCAGCAGCCGCTGCAGTGCCCCGAAGACGGGCGCCGAGGCACCGACCAGCCCCGATGCGTGTTCACCGTAGGAAATCGCCCGGTGGGCCGCGCGAATCCGGTCGAACTTCCGGCCCTTCGCCCCGGAAAACGCGCTGAGAACGGCGCCGGGCGAACCGCGGCTCATCGGAAAGGTGTCGCCGGCTCGCAAGTGCTCGCGGATCTCGTGCCGGGAATCGATCCGGTGCAGGCAGATTCGCAGCTCGCCATGCGGGACGAAGAAGGTCGTGCTCTCTCCCGTCACCCGGCTCAGTTCCTCCATCAGGGGCACGATGACCTCGCTGTCGACCAAGCTGCGCTGATAGACAGCGCCGACGATGAACGGCATCGGGCCGAGCTGATATTGGCCATTGGCCAGGCGCAGGATGTACTCGTGCCGCTGCAGCGACGCCATCGACCGCAGGATCGTGCTCTTGTACAGGCCGGTCCGGGCGGCGAGCTCGGCCAGCGACAGGCTGCGATCGTCGGGGCGAAACGCCGCCAGAATCACGAATGCCCGGTCGACCGAGGCCACCCCCCGCGGGCGACCGGATCCATCGCCGGGCACCGGGGGAGATCCCGGCCGGAGCCGGGATCGCATCGTGCGGTCTCGAACGATGGTCAAGCGGTCTCGCGAAGAATCCTGGCGGCTTCGACCATGTTCCTGAGTGCCGGAATGACTTCCTGCCATTGACGCGTCTTCAGCCCGCAATCCGGGTTGACCCACAGCCGCTCGGCCGGAATCCGCTGCGCCGCCTTGCGCATCAGGTCCACCATCCGAGCCGGGTCCGGAATGTTCGGCGAATGGATATCGTAGACGCCGGGACCGATCTCGTTCGGATAGCTGAAGCGGTCGAACACATCGAGCAGTTCCATGTCGGAGCGCGACGTCTCGATCGTGATCACGTCGGCGTCCAGCTCGGCGATCGACTCGATGATATCGTTGAACTCCGAATAGCACATGTGGGTGTGGATCTGCGTCTGGTCGGCCACCCCGTTGGCGGCGATCCGGAACGATTCGACCGCCCAGCCGAGATATTCGGCCCATTGCGACCGGCGCAGCGGCAGGCCTTCGCGCAGCGCCGCCTCGTCGATCTGGATCACGCGGATGCCGGCACGCTCGAGGTCGAGCACTTCCTGCCGGATCGCCAGCGCAAGCTGGTGGCAGGACAGCGAACGCGGCTGGTCATCGCGGACGAACGACCAGTTCAGCATCGTGACCGGACCGGTCAGCATGCCTTTCATCGGCTTGCCGGTCAGGGAGGCGGCATAGCGGATCCAGTCGACGGTCATCGCGCTCGGCCGGCTGACATCGCCGAACAGGATCGGCGGCTTGACGCAGCGCGAGCCGTAGGACTGCACCCAGCCACCCTCGCTGAACGCATAGCCCTCGAGCTGCTCGCCGAAATACTCGACCATGTCGTTGCGCTCGGCCTCGCCGTGCACCAGCACGTCCAGGCCGAGCGCTTCCTGCTCGCGGACGCTGCGCTCGATCTCGGCCTTCATCACCTGCGTATAGCCGGCCTGGTCCAGTTCACCGGCCTTGTAGCGGCTGCGGGCCTGGCGGATCTCGGCGGTCTGCGGGAACGAGCCGATGGTCGTGGTCGGCCAGGCCGGCAGGTTCAGCAGCGCTGCCTGCTGCTTCGCCCGCGACGTATAGTCGCTCTTGCGGCGACCGAGCGCCGCATCCAGCTGCGCGATCGCGGCCTTGACTGCGGGATTGTGGACGCGGGTCGACGTGGTCCGCGACCGGATCGCCGCGTCGTTTTCCGCCAGCTCGGCTGCAACCGCCTCGCGACCACGGTTCAGCGCGGTTGCGAGGACGCTCAGCTCGGCAAGCTTCTGGCGCGCGAAGGCGAGCCACGAACGCACGTCCGGATCCAGTCGGGTCTCGCCGGCGAGATCGACCGGCACATGCAGCAGCGAGCACGACGGCGCGATCCACAGGTGATCGCCGAGCCGTTGCGCGATCGGTTCGAGCCAGCCGAGCACGCCGGCCAGGTCGGTCTTCCAGATATTGCGGCCGTCGATGACGCCGAGCGATAGCACCCGGTCGGGCGGCAGCGCGGCGACGACGGCATCGACCTCGGCGCGGCCGCGGACCGCGTCGATGTGCAGACCCTGGACCGGCAGCGAGCACGCGAGCGCCAGGTTCTCCTTCAGTTCGCCGAAATACGTTGCGAGCAGCAGCTTGACCTTGCCGGTGGAAAGCCGGGCATAGGCGGTTTCGAACGCGCCGCGCCATTGCGGTGCGAGCTCGGTGACCAGCACCGGCTCATCGATCTGCACCCAGGTCGCGCCTTCGGCGGCCAGCAGCTCGATCAGGTCGGCGTACGCCGCCAGCAGCTTGGGCAGCAGCTCGAGCTTGTCGGAACCGTCCTTGGCCTTGCCGATCGCCAGATAGGTGATCGGCCCGATCACGACCGGCTTGGCCTTGACGCCGGCCCGCCGCGCCTCGCCGAGCTGGCCGAGGAAGCGCACCGGATCGAGCTTGAAAGTCGTCGCTGCCGTGAATTCCGGCACGATGTAGTGGTAGTTGGTGTCGAACCACTTGGTCATCTCGCCGGCCTGCACGCCGCCGCAGCAGGTGCCATGATCGGCCGCGCCGCCGGCGGACCGGCCGCGTGCGACGCGGAAGTAGTTGTCGAGCGGATCGCCGTGAAAGCTCCGGACACGCTCCGGCAGGTTGCCGAGCGTGAAGCTCATGTCGAGTACCTGATCGTAGTAGGCGAAGTCGCCGACCGGCATCAGATCGAGCGCGGCCTGGTCTGCCCAGTGCCGTCTGCGCAGCTCGACGCCGAGCGCCTTCAGCGCCTCGAGCGACGACGCGCCCTTCCAGTAGGACTCCAGACCGAACTTCAGCTCGCGCCTGGCGCCGATGCGTGGATATCCGAGGTTGTGCGTAATGGCCATGATTCACTTGCAATGGCGGGGAGGATGCGCACTGTAGCGGCTTTGCACCATGAAGAAAAATGGTTTGTTTTCATGAAATAATCGATTTCAGTCATGAATTGAATGCCTGCCGACGAGAAAGACGCCATGCTCGAACGCCAGCACCTGATCGTCGTGCAGGAAATCACGCGGACCGGATCGATGACTGCCGCCGCCGAGCGACTTCATCTGAGTCAGTCGGCACTGAGTCACACGGTACGCCGGCTCGAAGAGTATTTCGGGACCCCGATCTGGCATCGCGAGGGCCGCTCGCTGCGTCTGACGCAGGCCGGCAATTACCTGCTCGGCGTCGCGAACCGGCTGCTGCCCCAGCTGGATCACGCCGAGGAGCGGATGCGCCAGTTCGCCCGCGGCGAGCGCGGCACGCTGCGGATCGGCATGGAGTGCCACCCGTGCTACCAGTGGCTGCTCAAGATCGTCTCGCCCTACCTGCGGGCGTGGCCCGGCGTCGACGTCGACGTCGTGCAGAAGTTCCAGTTCGGCGGCATCGGCGCGCTGTTCGGCCACGAGATCGACGTACTGGTGACGCCGGACCCGCTGCGTCGTCCGGGGCTGCGGTTCGAGCCGGTGTTCGACTACGAGCAGGTCCTGGTGGTCGCGCGCAGCCACCGGCTCGCCGGCGTCGCGTTCGTGACGCCGGCGCAACTGGCCGACGAGGTGCTGATCACCTACCCGGTTCCAACCGATCGGCTCGATGTCTTCACGATGTTCCTGACGCCGGCCGGCATCACGCCCCGCCGGCACCAGGCGATCGAGACCACCGACATCATGCTGCAGATGGTCGCGAGCGGGCGCGGCGTCGCGGCGTTGCCGCGCTGGCTCGTTGCCGAATATGCCGACCGCGTCGATGTGGTGCCGATCCGGCTCGGCCGTTCCGGCATCGCGAAGCAGATCCACCTGGGTCTGCGGGCCGGTGACGCCCAGGCCCAGGCCGACTACCTTCGTGCGTTCCTGGAGCTGGCGCGAAGCACCGGGCTCGAAACGCCGCAGCCTGCCTCGCGGCGGCGTCGCGGGCGGTGACCGTCGAACGTCGATCGCATGCGGCCGTCGATCATCGACGGCATCGGCCGGATGACCGATTCAGCCTGGCCGATCAATCATTAACAATTGTTAGAAGAACAGCCTGAAGCAGCGAACCTCGCGCTCACCGTGTTCCGGAGCGCAGTTGTGACCCGCGCACGGTCTGACACTGTTTGACCATAGTTCTCCGTTTGATCATCGCTCCCCGTTCCCTCCGTGCTCTAATCGCCTTCTATGCGGCACCACGCCGGGCTTGGCCGTGGATCGAACAAAGGTCTTTTTCGAGCGGACGACGGTTGAAGGCAGCATCGAGTACCGGCATCGTTGGTTGCTGATCGCCGTCGCGGATGAACTGCTCGTAGAGCGCGAATGGGCCGCCATCGTCGCCGGCGAAAAGCTGGGCGGCAGCGATTTCATGACGTTGAGGACGTTCGCGGAGCGCTCGACCGACCTGGAGGTCCTCAGCCATCTGCTCGCGCAGGTCGATGCCGGCAACGCCAAATTCGTGCAGCGGGCGATTGCCCGGCTCGACCCGTAAGCGCGATCGGCCGATCCCGCAGGTCGGCCCTCCCCCTCTTTTTCTCTATCGACGCCGATAAGGAGTGACTTGAATGTCAATGATGTCCGAGTTCCGTGAATTCGCGCTGAAGGGCAATGTCGTCGACCTCGCGGTCGGCGTCATCATCGGCGGCGCCTTCGGCAAGATCGTCGATTCGCTGGTCAAGGACATCGTCATGCCGATCG
>JBFWQR010000113.1:0-25424 GCA_050249335.1 Lautropia sp. | reverse complement strand
AGGTTTTCGCGGACCGTGCCGCCGAACAGGTCGGCATCCTGCGGCAGCAGCGTGACCAGCGCCTGCAGCGTCGCGCCGAGCTGCGCCGGCGGCACCGGGCTGCCGTCGATCAGCAGCCGGCCCGCGGACGGCTGGTAGAGACCGGCCAGCACCCGCAGCAACGTCGTCTTGCCAGAGCCGCTCGGCCCGATCAGCGCATAGTGGCGGCCGCGCTCGAGGCGCAGCGCGACCTCGGCGAGGGTCGCCGAATGTGTCGCCGAATTGATCGTCGAATTCGCCTTCGATTGCGCCTTCGATTGCGCCGTCGATTGCGCCGTCGATTGCGCCGTCAATGGCGCTGCCGATTTCGCCGCGGATTGCGCCGCCGGATCGCTGCCGACCCGCGGATGCGTGAAGC
Source organism: Lautropia sp. (assembly GCA_050249335.1). Lineage (GTDB taxonomy): Bacteria > Pseudomonadota > Gammaproteobacteria > Burkholderiales > Burkholderiaceae_E > Lautropia. Next base: position 25,027 of record JBFWQR010000113.1, on the reverse strand, counting down.
CGATGTCCTGGTACTGCATCGATCGCCAGTCGGCGACCGCCGGCGGCAGCGGCGCGACGGGCGCGGCTTCGAGCGGCAGCGCCCGGATCGGCGCGGCGCTGCCGAAGTCGGTCTGCTGCCGGGTCAGCGACTGGTAGTTGCCGGCGATGCCGGTGATGACGCCGCCGGCCTGGATCGCGTATTCATAGACCATGAACAAGTTGCCGAGCGGGATGCTGCCCGGCCCCGGCGTGCCGCCGCTGCCGGGCGCCGGCGCGCCGCCGGGCGCCGCCGCACCCTGCCGCACCATCAGCCAGACGTAGAGCGCGACCAGCGCGATCCACAGCGCGCTGTTCAGCAGGTCGACGCTCGCCCACTTGGCTTCGTTGTAGACGATCACGCGCTTGACCGGCGCGAACACCGCCTGCAGCCGGGTCTCGATCAGCTGCAGTACGCCGCGCCGCAGCTTCAACGCGAGCACCGACAGGATGTTGACCAGGCCGTCGGACAGGCTCGACCAGTAGCGGCGATCGGCGGCGTTCTCTGCCGCTGCGAGCCGCATCATCACCCGGTCGAAATTGACGATCACGATGCCGAGGATCAGGTAGCCGGTCATCGCCGCCAGGCCGACCCAGGCCGAAATGACGCAGAGCGCGATCGCCGGCCCGATCAGGTTGGCCGCGCTCTGCAGGTAGATGAACTGGCTCTGCGCGAACTCGTAGAGTGCCCGTGTGCTCTGCTCGACCCGATGCGCGGTCTCGACGCCGTGCCGCGCCTCGTGCCAGACCAGCGGCGCCGCGAACAGCCGCTGCATCAGGTCGACCGACAGCCGCTGCCGGACCGCCAGCGCGACGTTGCGCTCGAGGATGCGCCCCGGCCCGTGCAGCAGCCAGCTCGCCGCGGTGGCGCAGAATACCAGCCCGAGGAACATGCCGGCACGACCGACGCCGGCCAGCCCCTGCGACTGGATCGTGTTGATCGCGGTACCGGCCAATGCCGGCACCGCGAGCTTGAACGCCTGCGAGCCGATCAGCAGCGCGAATGCCAGCACCAGCTCGCGCCGGCGGCCCTGCGCGAATCGCCACAACTCGCGATAGAGCCGGCCAAGCCCGACCGACGGTTCCATGGGTACTCCGGAAAACAACCGCCGGCGGAGCGCCGGCGGGGCAATCGGGCGAGGCACCGGTGGCGCCGCTGCCGCGCCATGCAACGGCCGCGGCCCGGGCGCCGCCGGCCGCGCGCGGCCGCGCCGTCAGCGCGTCAACGCGTCTGCGTCGCCGGTGGTGCCGAGGCGGTGCGTGCCTGCTCGCCGACGTAGATCTCGACGCGACGGTTCCGGGCGCGGCCCTCGACGGTATTGTTGTCGGCGACCGGCTCCCAGCGACCGCGCCCGTCGATCATGATCCGCTGCGGCGCGACGCCGTGGCCGACCAGGTAGTCGCGGGTGCTGGCGGCGCGATGCACCGATAGCGGATTGTTGATCGCATCCGAACCGGTGCTGTCGGTATGGCCGATGATCTGCACCGTCGCAGCCGGGTTCTGCACCAGCGTCTGCGCGAAGCGATCGAGGATCGGCTGGAACCCCGGGCGGATGTCCGCCTTGTTGACGTCGAACGAGATATCGCTCGGAATGTCGAGCTGCAGCAGGTTCTCCCGGGTCTGCGTGACCGTCACGCCGGTGCCGGCAGTGGATTCTTCCATCGCGCGCCGCTGCGCTTCCATCCGCGACGACCAGATGTAGGTGCCGAGCGCCGCCGCGGCGCCGCCGATCAGCGCGCCGTTGCGAACGCCCTTGCCGCCTGCCTGGGACCCGCCGATCAGGCCGCCGACCGCCGCGCCGATGCCGGCGCCGGTGGCAGTCCGGCGTTGCGTGTCGTCCATGCCGGCGCAGCCGGCCAGCAGCAGGGCCGCGCTGGTCGCGGCGAGGATCTTCTGGGTTCGCTTCATCGTGACTCCTGTCATGCCCGGCGCGGTGCGCCGCCTGCCGGCATTATCGCCGTTCGCGGCCGCCGTGGCCGGCGCGCGGCGCCAGCAGGTTGAATCATTGTGACGCCCGAAAGCTACAATGCCGATCGAGGAGCGTGCACCGCGGAAGGAACGAGCCCGCGCCCGCCCCCAGTCACCGTTCGGCCCAGGGAAAACCGACCACCATGCGCAAAGTCTTCAACTTCAGTGCCGGCCCCGCCGTCCTTCCCGAGGAAGTGCTGGCGCAAGCCGCCGCCGAAATGCTCGACTGGCAAGGCTCCGGTCAGTCGGTGATGGAAATGAGCCATCGCGGCAAGGAGTACATGGCGATCCATGCGCAGGCCGAGGCCGACCTGCGCGAGCTGATGCAGGTGCCGGCGAACTACAAGGTGCTGTTCCTGCAGGGCGGCGCCACGCTGCAGTTCGCGATCCTGCCGATGAACCTGCTCCCCGAAGGCGGCACCGCCGACTACGTCAATACCGGCGAATGGTCGAAGAAGGCGATCAAGGAAGCGAAGCTGTTCGGCCGCGTCAACGTCGCGGCCAGCAGCGAGGCGCAGAAGTTCACCTGCATCCCGCCGCGGGCGGACTGGCGGCTGACGCCGGGGGCTTCGTACCTGCACATCTGCGCCAACGAGACGATCGGCGGCGTCGAGTTCCAGACGACGCCCGAGGTCGACCGCGACGTGACGCTGGTCGCCGACATCTCGTCGAACTTCATGTCGCGCGCGATCGATGTCTCGAAGTACGGCGTGCTGTACGGCGGCGCTCAGAAGAACCTCGGCCCGGCCGGCCTGACGATCGTGATCATCCGCGAGGACCTGCTCGGCCGGATGCGGCCCGGCATGCCGTCGCTGCTCGACCTGAAGGCACAGGCCGACAACGACTCGATGGTCAATACCCCGCCGACCTACGCCGTCTACATCGCCGGGCTGGTGTTCCAGTGGCTGCGGCGCCAGGGCGGCGTCGCCGCGATCGAGCAGCGCAACATCGAGAAGGCCGCGCTGCTCTACGACTACCTCGACTCGACGCCCTTCTACACCAACCCGGTCGCCAAGGCCGACCGCTCGCGGATGAACGTGCCGTTCACGCTGCCGGACCCGGCGCTCGACGCGCCGTTCCTCGCCGGCGCCAGGGAGCGGCATCTCGAACAACTGAAGGGCCATCGCTCGGTCGGCGGCATGCGCGCGTCGATCTACAACGCGATGCCGATCGAGGGTGTCCGCACGCTGGTCGACCACATGCGCGCATTCGAGCGGCAGCATGGCTGAGCAAGCCACCCTGCCGCTGCGCGTTCTGGTGATGAATCAGATCGCCAGCGAAGGGCTGGCCCGCCTGCCGGCCGAGCACTACCTGGTCGGCAAGTCGGTGGACAAGCCCGACGCGATCCTGCTGCGCTCCGCCGACCTGCACCATGCCACCATCGCGCCTTCGGTGCGCGCGATCGGTCGCGCCGGCGCCGGCACCAACAACATTCCGGTCAAGGCGATGAGCGCGCGCGGGGTGCCGGTATTCAACGCTCCCGGTGCCAATGCCAACGCGGTCAAGGAACTGGTGCTGGCCGGCATGCTGATGGCCGCACGAAACCTGCGCGATGCGCTGCGCTTCGTCGACGAACTCGATCCTGCCGCCAGCGACCTGGATGCCCGGGTCGAGGACGGCAAGAAGGCGTTCGGCGGAGTCGAGCTCGGCGGCCGCACCCTCGGCGTCATCGGCCTCGGCAAGATCGGCTGCCTGGTGGCGGACGCGGCGATCCGGCTCGGCATGCAGGTGGTCGGCTTCGACCCCGAGATCACCATCGAGGCGGCATGGAGCCTGCCGTCGCAGGTGAAGCGGGCCGCGTCGGTCAACGACGTCTGCAAGCGCAGCGACTTCATCACCGTGCACGTGCCGCTGCTCGATACGACGCGCGGCCTGATCGGTGCGCCGCAGCTCGCGGTGATCCGGCCCGGCGCCGTGCTGCTGAACTTCTCGCGCGACGCCGTCGTGGACGTTCCCGCTGTGCTGGCCGCGCTCGAAGCCAGGCGGCTGGCCCGCTACGTCTGCGACTTTCCCGAGCCGGCGCTGATCGGCCACCCGGCCGTCGTCGCGCTGCCGCACCTCGGTGCCTCGACACAGGAAGCCGAGATCAACTGTGCGATCATGGTCGCCGACCAGCTGCGCGACTACCTCGAGAACGGCAACATCCGCCATTCGGTGAATTTCCCAGAAGCGGTCGCCCCGCGCGAATCGCCGTATCGCGTGGCGATCGCCAACGCCAACGTGCCGAACATGCTCGGCCAGATCTCCACCGCGATGGCTGCCGCCGGCCTCAACATCCATACGATGCTGAACAAGTCGCGCGGCGAGATGGCCTACACGATCGTCGACGTCGACAGCCCGGTGCCCGATGCGGCGATCGCCTCGATCGCCGCGATCGACGGCGTGCTGGCGGTGCGCTATCTGGTCGACGACGCCGCGCGCTGAGCCCAGCACCGGCCGCTGCGGGTAGAGCCCATGAATGGATCTCGCGAATTGCGGCTCTTCGTCGACGCGCGGTACGCGTCGCCATACGCGATGTCGGCATACGCCGCGCTGCGCGAGAAGCGACTCGAGTTCGCGATCCAGACCGTCGACCTGGCGGCGCACGAGAACCAGCTCGGCGACTACGTCCAGGCCTCGCTGACGCAACGCGTCCCGACGCTGATCGACGGCGAATTCTCCCTGTCGGAGTCGTCGGCGATCACCGAATACCTCGACGACGTGTTCGGCGGGCCGCGGCTCTACCCGGCCGAGCCGCGGCAGCGTGCCCGCGCCCGCCAGCTGCAGGCATGGCTGCGCAGCGATCTGCTCGCGCTGCGCCAGGACCGTCCGACCGAAGTGATGTTCTACGGTCCGGTCGCGACGCCGCTGTCGGCCGCCGGCAAGGCCGCCGCGCTGCGGCTGTTCGCGGCAGCAGACCGGCTGCTCGCGCACGGCGGCCCGTACCTGTTCGACGACTGGTCGATCGTCGACGTCGACCTCGCGACGATGCTCTGCCGCCTCGTGCTGAACGGCGACCCGGTGCCGGGCATGCTCGCCGCGTATGCGCAGCGCCAGTGGCAGCGGCCGTCGCTGCAGGAATGGATCGGATTGCCGCGGCCGCCGCTCTGAGCGCCGCCGAGGCCTGACGCCGTGGCGCAGGCCCGACGTTTCCTCGTGTAGCCGAGCGCGGATCAGGCCCGCCGCAACTCCACCACCCCGCCCTTGCCGTGCAACCGGGCGACCAGCTCGGCCTCGTGCGCCTTCGCGGCGAGCCGGTTGCGTTCCTTGATGTGGCCGTAGCCCCGGATCCGGTCGGGAACCCGGGCGATCTCGATCGCCAGCGCATGATTGCCGCGATCCAGCCGTGCCAGCAAATCGTCGACGGTCCGCTCGTAGTCGCCGATCAGCGCGCGCTCGTGGCGGCGTTCCTCGGTCCGGCCGAACGGATCGAACGGCGTGCCGCGCAGGAACTTCAGCTTCGACAGCGGCCCGAACGCCTTCAGGATCCACGGGCCGAAGGTCCGCTTGACCGGCAGCCCGGTCTTCGGATCGACCCGGCTCAGGATCGGCGGCGCGAGATGGAATTTCAGCGTGTAGTCGCCCTCGAACTGCGCGGCGATCCCGGCGACGAACCGGGGGTCGGCATGCAGCCGCGCGACCTCGTATTCGTCCTTGTACGCGAGCAGCTTGAAGTAGTTGCGCGCCACCGCTTCGGTCAGCCCGAACGCGGCCCTGGCGTCCGCGTCGGTCGCGCCGATCCGGTCGCCTTCGACCTGCCGGACCCGCGCGACCAGCTTGAGATAGCGCCGCGCGTAGCGGGCGCTCTGATAGGCGGTCAGGAATTCGGCCCGGCGATCGATCGACGCCTGCAGATCGTCGCCGCTGCCGGCCGCGCCGGGCCTGCGCTTGAACTCGATGATCTGTGCGCCGGGTTCGGGGGCCGGCCGCTCTGCGGCGTCGAGGCCGGCCTCGCGCATCACCGCAGCGAGATCGAGCGCGGCGCGGCGACCCCAGCGGAACGCGTCGAGATTGCGGGCGATCTGCGTGCCGTTCAGCTCGATCGCCCGTTCCAGCGCCTGCGCCGACAGCGGCAGCCAGCCCTTCTGGCAGGCGTAGCCGAGCACCATCGGGTTGGTGTAGATCGCGTCGCCGAGCAATGCGACCGACAGGTCCGACGCGTCGAGGAAATCGATGTCCTCGGCACCGGCCGCGTCGACGATGTTCTTGCGCAGCGCGCTGGCCGGCAGCTGCCAGTCCGGGTTGCGCAGGAAGTCCGAGGTCGGCGCGACGTTGCCGTTGATCACCGCGCGGGTCACGCTCGGCCGCATCTTCGACAGCGCCTCGTTGCCGGCCGACACCACCAGGTCACAGCCGAGCAGCAGGTCGGCTTCGCCGGTCGGGATCCGGGTCGAATGCAGCGCTTCCGGCGTCCGGGCGATCTGCACATGCGAGAACACCGCGCCGCCTTTCTGCGCCAGGCCGGCCATGTCGAGCACCGATACGCCGTGGCCTTCCAGATGCGCCGCCATCCCGAGCAGCTGCCCGATCGTCACGACGCCGGTACCGCCGATGCCGGTCACCAGGATGCCGTAGGTCCGGTTGCCCGAAGCGTCGATCGCGATCGGAGCCGGGTCCGGCAGCGATCCGGGCGACGGTGCGGGGCCTGCCGCTGCGGCGCCGGCGGCCGCGCCGGCAGCACCGGCAGCGCCGGCAGCGCCGGCAGCGCCGGCAGCGAGCGCATCATCCGCAGCCGCGACGCGCTCGCCGCCGTTGCCGGAGCCCTTGCGCAGCTGCCCGCCTTCGACGGTCACGAAGCTCGGACAGAACCCCTTCAGGCACGAGTAGTCCTTGTTGCAGCTCGATTGGTTGATTCGGCGCTTGCGGCCGAACTCGGTGTCGTGCGGCTCGACCGAGACGCACGACGACTGGACGCTGCAGTCCCCGCAGCCTTCGCAGACCATCTCGTTGATCACGACCCGCTTGGCCGGGTCGGGAAAACCGGGCTTGCCGTCGACGATCTTCTTGCGCCGGCGCCGCTTCTCGCTGGCGCAGGTCTGGTCGTAGATCAGGATGGTGCAGCCCGGAATCTCGCGCAGCTGGCGCTGGACCCAGTCGAGATGATCGCGGTGATGGATTTCGATGCCGGCGAGCTCCGGCACTTTCGCGTCCGCGTACTTCCCGGGCTCGTCGGTGACGATGACGATCTTCTTCGCGCCCTCGCCGCGCATCTGCATGACGATCTTCGGCACCGACAGCTGGCCGTCGACCGGCTGCCCGCCGGTCATCGCGACCGCGTCGTTGAACAGGATCTTGTAGGTGATGTTGACGCCGGCCGCGATCGACGCGCGGATCGCCAGCAGCCCCGAGTGGAAGTAGGTGCCGTCGCCGAGGTTGGCGAACAGATGCGGCTCGTCGACGAACGGCGACTGGCCGATCCACGGCACGCCCTCGCCGCCCATCTGGGTGAACGTCATCGTGCGCCGCTCGGGCGTCCAGATCGCCATGTAGTGGCAGCCGATGCCGGCGACCGCGCGCGAGCCCTCCGGCACGTGCGTGGAGGTGTTGTGCGGACAGCCGGAACAGAAGGTCGGCGTCCGGTTGACCTGCAGGTGCGGCGTTGCCAGCATCCGCTCGCGCGCCTCGAGGATCGCGAGCCGCTCCTCGATCCGGCGGCGGATGTCGGCCGGCAGCGCGCCGCCGAAGCGCGACGCGTACTGCCCCGGATTCAGCAGCCGCGCGGCGATCGCCTTCGCGATCAGCGCCGGCGACAGCTCGTTCATCGCCGGCAGCAGCCACTGTCCCTGCGGCATCGCCCATTCGCCGCCGCGACCGTCCTTCTCGTCGAACTTGCCGTAGATGCGCGGCCGCTTGCCGTCGGGCCAGTTGTAGAGCTCTTCCTTCAGCTGGTATTCGAGCAGCTGGCGCTTTTCCTCGACCACCAGGATCTCGTCGAGCCCGTCGGCGAACGCCTGCACCGTCGCCGCCTCGAGCGGCCAGATCGCGCCGACCTTGAAGACCCGGATGCCGAGCTGCGAGCAGGCCTGCGCATCGAGACCGAGCTCGTCGAGCGCCTGCATCGTATCGAGCCAGGCCTTGCCGCCGGTCAGGATGCCGAACCAGGCGTGCGGCGAATCGACGACGGTCCGGTTCAGCCGATTGGCGCGGATGTACGCGAGCGCCGCATACCACTTGAAGTTGCAGAGCCGCGCCTCCTGCTCGAGCGGCGGATCCGGCCAGCGGATGTTGAGGCCGTGCGGATCGTCGTGCGGATAGGCGAAGTCCTCCGGGATCACGATTTGGACGCGGTCAGGATCGACCGACACCGAAGCCGACGCCTCGACCACCTCGGTGACCGTCTTCATCGCGACCCAGAGCCCGGACCAGCGCGACATCGCCCAGCCGTGCAGTCCGAGGTCGAGGTACTCCTGCACCGTCGCCGGATACAGCACCGGCAGCCCGCAGGCCTTGAAGATATGGTCGGACTGATGCGGTAGCGTGCTGCTCTTGGCGCCGTGGTCGTCGCCGGCCAGCACCAGCACGCCGCCATGGCGCGACGTGCCGGCGGCGTTCGCATGCTTGAACACGTCGCCGCTGCGGTCGACGCCCGGCCCCTTGCCGTACCACATCGAGAACACGCCATCGACCTTCGGCGACGGCGTCAGCGGCACCTGCTGGGTACCCCAGACCGCGGTGGCCGCGAGATCCTCGTTGAGACCCGGACGGAACACGATCCGGTGCGCTTCGAGATGCTCGCGCGCCTTCCACAGCGCCTGGTCGATGCCGCCGAGCGGCGAGCCGCGATAGCCGGAGATGAAACCGGCTGTGTTCAGGCCGGCCGCGCGGTCTCTTTCGCGTTGCAACATCGGCAGCCGCACCAGCGCCTGCGTGCCCGACATGAACGCCCGGCCGCGGGCCAGCGCGTATTTGTCGTCGATCGTGACCTCGGCGATCGCGCGTTCCAGGCGGGCGCGGACCTGCGGGTCGAGCGGAGCGTTCATGCGACAGTCTCCCGGGAAATCTTGTTTCCGTCGAAGGCGCGAAGCGGCGCGTTCCGGGATGACGGTACGCGACGACGCGCGGTCGGGCGGATAGCCCTGGCAGGCTGTCGGACGACGGCCTCGAGGCACATTATGGCGCCGGTTCCCGTCTCGTGGCGCGGCGGCCGGTACAGTTCGACGGGTCGGCCCGACCGGCCGTGCCGGTCGGTAGCCGCGCCTCGTCGTTCGGCAAGGCCCCGCCGAGACTCGCGCCTCGCCCCCGGCCCTGACCCCGGCCCTGACCCTGACCCTGACCCTGACCCTGACCCTGGCCCTGGCCCTGACCCTGGCCCTGGCCCTGGCTACGGCGCCGGACCCGGACCCGACCCTGGGCCCAGCCTCGGCAGCGCTGCCGGAGTCAGCGCCGCGCGGGCAGCAGCGTCGCAGCGATCGCCGCCAGGATCGCCACCAGCGCCACGACGTCGGTCCAGACCACCCGCTCGCCAAGCAGTACCACGCCGGAAGCGACGCCGACGACCGGAATCAGCATCACCGACAGCGCGCTGACCACCGGCGGCAGCACCGTGGCGAGCCGGAACCAGAGGATCTGCGCGACGCCGTAGGCGAGGACGGCGTTGTAGATGATCGAGAACCAGCCGGCCGCGGACGGCCAGACCAGCGGGCGGTCGGATTCGAACAGCAGTGCCAGGACGCCGCAGACGACCATGCCGCCGAGCACCATCCAGAACGACAGCACGATCAGCGAGGTCGGCTGCTTGCGCCGGCGCATCAGGTGGGTGCCGTAGCCCCAGACCGCGGCGGCGAGCAGCATGCTGACGGCGCCGAGCGGGCGGCCGGCGATCGAGCCGAGCTCGTTGGCGAGCAGCAGCGCGACGCCGACGGCGGCGAAAGCGACGCCGGCCAGCACGCGGACGCCGAGGCGCTCGCGATAGACGACGGCGCCGATCAAGGCGACCCAGACCGGCAGCGTATAGCCGAGGATCGCGGCGCGGCCCGACGCGAGCAGATGGACGCCGACGATCGACAGCGTGTACCAGACGATGGCATTGGTCAGCGCCAGCTCGACCGCCTCGCGCCAGTAGCGGCGCGGAATCACCAGCGAGGCCCCGCGGTACCGGGCGAGCAGCGCCAGCGTCAGCAAGCCGCCGACCATCGTCAACGTGCGGAAGGTCATCGGCGCGAGATCGGCCAGCCCGATCTTCATGATCGGCCAGTTGACGCCCCAGAGCAGCGTCAGCGCGATCAACTGGACGACGACCGGGACACTGAGCCGGCCCGGCGGACCGCCGGGCGGGGCGGGTTCGGTCGACGCAGTGGAATCGGCGGGCACCACGGAGGCGGCTCGGGACGGGGCGGCGGACATCTTGTTGTAAAGTTCGGGCTGCCGGGGACTCTCTGCAGCGGCTCGGCATGCAGAGCTTGCCCAGGGCGCGGAGGGATGGTGAGCTTTCGATTGTCGCTGAGCCGGCGGTGGCGCGCGGTCGACTCGCAGTTGTGCGTCGGGCTCGACCCCGATCCGGCGCGGATTCCGAAACACCTCGGCAGCGGGCCGGAGGCGATCGGAGCGTTCTGCCGGGCGATCGTCGACGCGACCGCCGATCAGGTCTGCGCGTTCAAGCCGCAGATCGCGTATTTCGCGGCGGCGCGCGCCGAGCCCGTGCTCGAGGCGTTGATCGCCGACATCCATGAACGGCATCCCGGCATCCCGGTGATCCTCGACGCCAAGCGCGGCGACATCGGCCAGACCGCGCGCCAGTATGCGATCGAGGCGTTCGAGCGCTACGGCGCCGACGCGCTGACGGTCAGCCCGTTCATGGGGTTCGATTCGATCGAGCCGTATCTCGAATGGCCGGGGCGCGGCGTGTTCCTGCTGTGCCGCACCAGCAACCCGGGCGGCGCGGATTTCCAGTCGCTGTCGAGCGACGGCGAACGGCTGTTCGAGCGGATCGCCCGGCTCGCCGCCGGACCGTGGAACCGTGGCGGCGAGCTCGGTCTGGTGATCGGCGCAACCTATCCGGCCGAGTTGCGGCGGGTCCGCGAGCTGGCGCCGCAGTTGCCGCTGCTGGTGCCGGGTATCGGTGCCCAGGGCGGGGACGTCGACGCGACGGTCAGCGCCGGCGTCGACGCCGAAGGCATGGGGCTCGTGATCAATTCCTCACGCGCGGTCCTGTACGCCGGCGATGATCGGGACTTCGCCGCGGCGGCGCGGCGGGCCGCGATCGCGGCCCGCGACGCGATTCGCAAGGCAATCAAGGGTCAACCCCCCTTGGGCCTGCGGCCCAACGGCCCTCGGCCGGAGACCGACGGCGTTCGGCAGGCATGAACAGTCCGCAGGGACTGTTCGTGTCCGGCCTCACCCCCTTGAAGGGGGGCGCCGCCAGCGGACCGGCGGAGCCGGATCCGCGGTGATCACTGGGACTGAAACATGAGACTGCTGATCGCCGAGGACGATTCGATCCTGACCGATGGGTTGTCGCGCGCACTGCGCAAGAGCGGCTACGCGGTCGACTGCGTCGATACCGGCACGCGCGCCGACTCGGCGCTGTCGGCGCAGGACTACGACGCGGTGATCCTCGATCTCGGCCTGCCCGGCATCTCCGGCATCGAAGTGCTGAAGCGGCTGCGTGCGCGGGCCTCGCAGGTGCCGGTGCTGATCCTGACGGCGGCCGATTCGGTGGAGCAGCGGGTTCGCGGGCTCGATCTCGGCGCCGACGATTTCATGGCCAAGCCGTTCTCGCTGTCGGAGCTGGAAGCGCGGGTGCGCGCGATCGTCCGCCGCCATGCCGGCTCGGCGACGCCGATGATCACCATCGGCAATCTCGCGTTCGACCAGGCCGGCCGGGTGGCACGAGTCGCCGAGCGCAACGTCGAGCTGTCGGCACGCGAGCTCGGCCTGCTCGAGATCCTGATCCAGCGCGCCGGGCGGCTGGTCAGCAAGGAGCAGATCGTCGACCATCTGTGCGAATGGGGCGAGGAAGTCAGCCACAATGCGATCGAGGTCTATGTCCACCGGTTGCGCAAGAAGCTCGAGGACAGCGACGTGACCATCAGCACGGTCCGCGGCCTCGGCTACTGCCTGCAGCGACCGGCGCAGGCAGACGACGCGATCGCGTCCTGACCGCGCAACCCGCACCGCCAGGGCCCGCTCCCGCTACCGAGGCCGCCGCGCCGTGAATCGCCCGGAACGCCTGCCGGGGCCGCGGTTGCCGGCCATCCTGTCCGATCTGCTCTACACCCACGAGACCGCCGCCGAACGCGGCGAACCGGTCGAACGCCGGCGGCGGCCGCGGGTCGGCGAATCCGAGCGGCAACCGTATCAGCGCCGGTCGCTGTATGCCGAGATCCTCGACTTCATGTTCGCGCCGCTGGCACTGCTCTGGCCGCTGTCGGTAGTGCTGACCTTCGTGGTCGCGCGATCGCTCGCCGACGTACCGTTCGACCGTGCGCTCGAGAGCCGGGCGCGGGCGCTGATCAACTACATCGAGATCACCGGCAACTTCGAGCCGCCACGCAACTTCGACTTGCCGCGCGGCCTGCTGGCGTCGGATGCCGGCGACCAGACCGCCTTCCAGATCGTATCGGCCAACGGCGCCGTGCTCGCCGGCGATCCGGCGCTGCCCGCGCCAGGCCCCTACGAGTCGCCGGAAGTCGATCAGATCCGGCGGCGGACGCAGCCGTACCGCAGCGCCGACTGGCGGATCGCGGCCGGCTATGTCGCGAGCCCGGATCGCAACAATCCACCGCTGCTGGTTCAGGTCGGCGAGACGCTCGAACGGCGCAATGCGCTGGCCAACGAGATCATCCGCGGCATCATCGTGCCGCAGTTCCTGCTGCTGCCGATCGCGGTGTTCCTGGTCTGGTTCGGGCTCTCGCGCGGGCTGCACCCGCTCAAGGCGGTCCAGCAGCGAATCCGCAGCCGACGGCCCGACGACTTCTCCCCGATCGACCCGCGCGGCACGCCGGAAGAGATCGCGCCGCTGGTGACCGCGTTCAACGAGCTGTTGCGCCGGCTCGAACAGAACATCAGCGTTCAGAAACGCTTCATCAGCGATGCCGCCCATCAGCTGAAGACGCCGCTGGCGGGGCTGCGGACCCAGGCGGAGCTGGCGCTGAACGAAGGCGACCGCAACGAGGTGCGGCGCAGCCTGAAACACATCGCCAGCAGCGCCGAGCGCTCGGCGCGGATGGTGTCCCAGCTGCTGTCGCTGGCGCGGATGGAGAACCTGCGCGATTCGGCGTTGCTCGAGCCGCTCGACCTCGCCGCGCTGGCGCGCGACACGGTTGCCGAGTGGGTACCGCAGGCGATCGCGCTGGGCGTCGACCTCGGCTTCGAACGCGACCCGGAGCCGGTCCCGGTCGAGGGCCTGCCGATCCTGCTGCGCGAGCTGCTGAACAACCTGATCGAAAACGCGCTGGCCCACACGCCGCGCGGCGGCGTGGTGACGGTGCGGGTGCGCCGGCCGGTCGTGGAGCGCAGCTTCGCGATCCTCGAAGTCGAGGATACCGGCTGCGGCATCGCGCCCGGCGACCAGGAGCGCATCTTCGACCGCTTCTATCAGGTGCTCGGCCGGTCGACCACCGGCAGCGGACTCGGTCTCGCGATCGTTCGCGAGATCGCGGCCCAGCACCTGGCCGAGGTCGCCGTCGAAAGCCCGATCGGAGCCGGCCGCGGCAGCGAAGGCGAGACGCTGCGACCGGCCGGATCGCCGGGCACGCGCTTCACGATCACGTTCGGCCGCGCCGTGAGCGGCGGCGAACATGCCGGCCACGGCAGCTGACGCGGTGCCGCCGACCGGCGGCAGGCAAGCCCCCGCCACGGATACTGGTACGGCTGGCAGGCCTCGCGTATAATGTCCGGTCGCGTGGAGATGTAGCTCAGCTGGTTAGAGCGCACGACTCATAATCGTGAGGTCGCTGGTTCAAGTCCAGCCTTCTCTACCACTTCTGCAAGCCGCGGCCCGAAACCGTTCGTCGAGTCGCGGGCCACCCGTCATCCGTCAGGTTCGAATCCACGCCGAGCCATGCTGTCGATTGCATCGAATCCGGTGATTCGTGCCGGAGCGCGGTCCCGGTGTCGCGCCGGGCGCGAAGCGATCCGGCGCGCGGCGACCCGATCGCTGACGGCGCTGGCAGTGGCCGGTGCGCTGCTGGCCAGTCCGGCGGCGCCGGCGCTGGCTCAGATCCGGCCGATTCCCGAGACCGCGAAGCTCGGCACGTTGACGGTCGGACACTTTCCGAATGCGGTGCTGAACGGCAAGCCGGTAACGCTCGGACCCGGCGCCCGGATCCGCGACGTCAACAACCTGTTCGTCGTGCCGTCGACGCTGAAGGACTCGAGCCGCACGGTCGCCTATGCAACCGGCAGTCTCGGCGAGATCGTCGATGTCTGGATCCTGTCGGAAGCCGAAGTCGGGCAGATCCGCGCCCGCCAGTCGTCGTCCCGCTAGGAGCCTGCCGGAAAATGGCAAGGGATCGCGCGGCGAGGCACCGGGCCCGATGAACCGCAAGCTCTACCTGCGCACCTTCGGGTGCCAGATGAACGTCTACGACAGCGACCGCATGGCCGACCTGATGGCGGCCACCGAAGGCGCGACGCTGACCGACGATCCGGCAGAAGCCGACATCGTGCTGTTCAACACCTGCTCGATCCGCGAGAAGGCGTCCGAGAAGATGTTCTCGGACCTCGGCCGCTTTCGCGCGATCAAGGCCGAGCGGCCCGGCCTGATCATCGGCGTCGGCGGCTGCGTCGCGAGCCAGGAAGGCGCGGCGATCGTCGAGCGCGCGCCGTATGTCGATGTCGTGTTCGGGCCGCAGACGCTGCATCGGCTGCCCGGCCTGCTCGAGGCGCGCCGCAGCACCGGCCGGCCCCAGGTCGACATCGCGTTCCCCGAGATCGAGAAGTTCGACGCATTGCCGCCGCCGCGGGTGGACGGCGGCGCGGCCTTCGTCTCGATCATGGAAGGCTGCAGCAAGTACTGCAGCTTCTGCGTCGTGCCGTACACCCGCGGCGAGGAGATCTCGCGGCCGTTCGACGACGTGCTGCTCGAGGTCACGCGGCTCGCCGACCAGGGCGTCTGCGAGGTGACGCTGCTCGGGCAGAACGTCAACGCCTATCTCGGCCGCGTCGACGGCTTCGATGCGCCGGCCGACTTCGCGCTGCTGCTCGACTACGTCCACGAGATTCCCGGCATCGAGCGGATCCGCTACACCACCTCGCATCCGCGCGAGTTCTCCGAGCGGCTGATCGCCGCGCACGCCCGGCTGCCGAAGCTGGCGCCGCTGGTGCACCTGCCGGTACAGGCCGGCTCGGACCGGATCCTGGCCGCGATGAAGCGCGGCTACACCGCGCTCGAGTACCGCTCGATCGTCCGGCGGCTGCGCGCCGCCTGCCCCGGCATCGGTGTCACGTCCGACTTCATCGTCGGCTTCCCCGGCGAAACCGAAGCCGACTTCGCGCAGACGCTGCGGCTCGCCGAGGATCTGCGCTTCGACGACGCGTTCTCGTTCATCTACAGCCCGCGGCCCGGCACGCCGGCGGCCGCGCTCGCCGACGACACGCCGGCCGAGGTCAAGCTCGAGCGGCTGCAGCGGCTGCAGGCGCTGATCCACCGCCAGTCGCTGGCGGTGGCCGAAGCGATGGTCGGCTCGCGGCAGGCGGTGCTGGTCGAAGGTCCGTCCCGCAAGGATCCGCGCGAACTGCGCGGCAAGACGCCGAACGGCCGCACCGTCAACTTCGCCGGCGACGCGTCGGCGACCGGCCGGATCGTCGACGTCGACATCGTCGCAGCGCTGAGCCATTCGCTGCGCGGCCGGCTCGCGCCCGCGGCGACGCACGGGCTCCAGGCTTGATCCGCGCGGCGGTCCTCGCCGCGATCGTCGTCGCGACGCTCACCGTCGCGTCGCTGCTGCCGGCGGGCCCGGCGGCCGCACAGACCGCAGCGGAGCGCATCGAGCGAGCGGCGCAGAGCAACGGGCCGGCGGCAGCGAGTGGCGGGAAGGCGGCCGCAAGCGACGGCGACACCACTGCGACCGGCGCCATGATCGCCGACCCGGCCCTTGCCGCCCTGCTCGACCAGGCGCGCCGGCTGCTGCAGCAGCGGGAGCCGCAACGCGCCTACGCGCTGCTCGAACCCGCGACCGGCCGCTACGCCGGCATCGGCGCGTTCGATTACCTGCTCGGCATCGCCGCGCTCGACAGCGGCCGGCCGGCGCTGGCGGTGATCGCGCTCGAGCGGCTGCTGGCGGTTGCGCCCGACGATGCACTGGCACGCGCCGAGATCGCTCGCGCCTATCTGGCATTGCGCGAGCGCGACGCGGCCCGGCGCGAGTTCCAGTCGGTCGCGCGCGCCGATCTGCCGCCCGAGGTCCGCGACACCGTCGCGCGGTATCTCGACATCCTCGGCGATGCCGACCGCGCCGCCGACGGCCGCGGCGGGCGGCGCTGGCGTGCCAGCGTCGAGGCGTCGGTCGGCTACGACGGCAACGCCAACCTCGGCAGCAGTCTCGACCGCTGGGTTCTCGGCGACGGCCAGGCGCTGACGCCGCTGCCTTCGAGCCGGCCGCAGCGCAGCCCGTTCGCCGAACTGTCCGGGCAGTTCCAGTACGTCGTTCCGATCGACGGACGGACCGACTGGACGATCGGCGCGCAGGCCAGCCAACGAACCCATGCCAGCCAGCACAATGTCGATCTGGGTGCGATCGAGGTGTCGAGCGGCTTGGCGCTGACACGGGGACCGCACCGCTACACGGCCAGCATCCAGGTGCAACAGCTGTTCCTCGACGACCGTTCGTTCCGACGCGCCATCGGCGTGCTCGGCCAGTGGCAGCGCGATCTCGACGCGCGCAGCCAGGTCGGCGCCTATGCGCAGCTGTTCACGCTCGACTTCGACGACCAGTCGGTCCGCGACGCGCGCCGCGCCGTCATCGGCGGCACCTTCGCGCGCGGCCTGGACGACCGCGCGCGCAGCGTCGTGGTCGGCAACGCCTACCTCGGCCGCGAATCGTCGCGGCGCGGGCTCGGCGAGCTGAGCTTCGATCTGATCGGCATGCGCGCCGGATTCAGCCGCCAGTTGACGGCCGGTTGGCGCGGCACCGCGACCGCCGGCTACGAGTTGCGCCGCCACGACGCGCCGGACGCGTTCTTCGGCATCCGCCGCCGCGACCGCCAGTCGGAGATCCGGCTCGGCGCCGAGCACGAGCTGTCGCCCCGGCTGACCGTGTCGCCGCAACTGATCCATCTGCGCAACGCCTCGGACCTGGCACCCAACGACTTCCGGCGAACCCAGGCGCTGGTGTCGGTGCGCTACCGGTTCTGACCGATGCGGCAGCGGCTGCGCGTCGCACTGGTCGCGTCGGCCTGGCTGTTCGGTACCGGCGCGGTGGCGCCGGCGTTCGCCAATGACGTCCAGCTGATCCTGGTTGCCGGCGAAGTCACGCTGCAGCGCGGCGTGCCGCCGGCCGCGGTCGAGTCGCAGCCGGCGCGCCATGGCGCGCTGCTGCGCGGCGGCGACACGCTGGTGACCGGCGGCGACGGCCGGGCGCAACTGCGCTTCAGCGACGGCGCACTGGTTTCGCTGCAGCCGCGCTCGACCTTCCGAATCGACGACTATCGCTACGACGCCGGCGCCCAGCGCGGCTTCTTCACCCTGTTCCAGGGCGCGCTGCGCACGATCTCCGGCGCGGTCGGCAAGCGCGACCCGGACGACTACCGGATGACGACGCCGACCGCGACCATCGGCATCCGCGGCACCGAGTACCTGGTCGAGGAAACCGTCTGCACGCCGGCGTGCCACCCGGGCCGAACGGCCGGGCTGCGCGTCGCCGTCAGCGACGGGCGGATCGTCGTCGCCAATGCCGCCGGCGAACGCGAGGTCGGTGCCGGCGATGCGGTGTTCGTCGCAAGCCCGATCACGATTCCGGTGCCGACCGGCGAGCGGCCGGTGTTCAGCACCGCGCCCGCCGGCCTGGTGCCGGCCGCCGGGCCGGGCTCGACCGTGCAACTGGCCCGGCTCGCGATCGGCAGCGGGGAACCGGCCGCGATGACCGGCGTTGCCCGGCGCTCCTTCTCGGTCGGTCCTGGCGGCGGCCGCGGCCGCGACGGCGACGTCGGCAGCGGCAGCGGCGATGGTGATAGCGGCGGCAACGGCGGCGCCTCCAGCCGCAGCGCGTTCGCGCGCGGCAGCGCCGTCGAGGATGCCGGCGAAACGGGCCCGTCGGGTACCGGCCCGGCCATCACCGGACCGGCGACCGCGCTGGCCGGCGTCATCCCGTCATCCAGCACACTGCTGATCCCGGTCGGCACGGCGGCCGGCAGCAATCAGCAGCTCGATGCGACCGGCACGCCGATCGCGATCGTCACGGTCGGCGGGACCAGGGACGCGGGCAGCGGTGGCCCTGGGCCCGGAGCTGGAGCCGCGGCTGGGGCCGATGGAAATGGCCCGATCGCCGGCGGCGGCGCTGCCGAACCCGGCCCGGACACGCCGGGGAGTTCCGGCACCCCGGATAGCCCGTCGAACCCTGGTATACCCGGCAACCCGGACACGCCTGGCAACCCGGACACGCCTGGCAACCCGGACACGCCTGGCAACCCGGACACGCCTGGCAACCCGGACACGCCTGGCAACCCGGACACGCCTGGCAACCCCGGCACGCCCGGCAACCCCGGCACGCCCGGCACGCCCGGCAACCCCGGCACGCCTGGCAGCCCTGGCACCCCGGGGAATCCGGCCGATCCCGGGCCGCCGGCATTGTCGCCCGGCCTCAACGACGCCAGCCGGATCGCAGTGCAGACGCTGCAGTCGCCATGGCTGGATCTGAACTTCAATGCGTCGAACGCGCACGTCCGGCTCGACGATGCCTACCGCCTCGAGTCGATCGGGCTGTGTCCGAACACGCTCTGCGTGTCGCGCGGCTCGGCGCAGGTCGTCGATGCCGGCCATACCGACGAGCTGAGCTGGGGCCGCTGGGTCGACGGCAATGCCCGGGTGACGGTGCTGACGCTGCAGTCCGAGCGCGCACTCGGTCGCAACGGCGGCATGCACTATCTGGTCGGCGTGCCGACCGTGACGATGCCGACGGCCGGCACCGCATACTATGCGCTGACCGGTGCGACGTCGCCGACGTTCGCCAGCGGCGCGGTCGCGCCCGGTCAGTTCACCGGCCAGAGCCTGGTTCAGTTCGGCAGCGGCGACGCGACCCGGATCGCGTTCAAGGGCGACATCACGTTCGCGACCGGCGAGCAATATCACCTGTTCAGCAACGGCGCGCAGCGGGATGCCAGCGGCCGGCTGGTCGGCATCGGCGACACGCAAATCCGGATGACCGGCCGCACCACCTGGACCGGCAATATCGGCGTCGTCTCGCAGGGCGGCGCCGACCGGCTCGGCTGCGGCGCGGCCGGCTGCCGCGCCAACCTCGCCGGCGGCTTCTACGGTGCCGAGGCGGCACGGATCGGCGTCACCTACACGGTCGGCAAGAGCCAGGGGGGCGGCGATACAATCAGCGGCGCGGCGGCCCTGACCCGGCAGCCCTGATTCCGGCCGGCGGCTGCCGGCCGCCGACCCGCATCCTGAAAGCAACCCGTTGGCACGCGCAACCACCGCCCGCTTCGCTCCCGCCCTGCTCGACAATCGCCGCCTCGCCAATCTGTGCGGTGCGGTCGACCAGCATCTGCGACTGATCGAGTCGAACCTGGACGTGCGGATCTCGCGGCGCGGTGATCACTTCACGATCGAAGGCTCGGGCAGCGCGCCGGACCGCACTGCCGCGTTGCTGCAACGGATCTACGACAGCGCCGACCAGCCACTTTCCGCGGAAGACATCAATTTGGCGACGATCGAATCACGCCACCCGGCGCCGGCTCCCCGGCACAGCGCGACCGGCGCCGACGAGGACCGCGCCACCGCCGACCAGAGCGGCGCTGCCGTGCCGGCGCGCGCCGACGCCGGCGAAGATGCCGCGGCAACGCCGATCCGGACCCGCAAGGGCGAGCTGCAGGGCCGGACGCCGAACCAGCAGGCATACCTGCGCAATATCCTGACGCACGACATCTCGTTCGGCATCGGGCCGGCGGGCACCGGCAAGACCTATCTGGCGGTCGGCTGCGCGGTCGATGCGCTCGAACGCGACGCGGTGCAGCGGATCATCCTGACGCGGCCGGCGGTCGAGGCCGGTGAGCGGCTCGGCTTCCTGCCCGGCGACCTGGCGCAGAAGATCGATCCGTACCTGCGCCCGCTGTTCGACGCGCTCTACGAGCTGATGGGCTTCGAGCGCGTCACCAAACTGATCGAGCGGCAGGTGATCGAGATCGCGCCGCTCGCCTACATGCGCGGCCGCACGCTGTCCAACGCGTTCCTGATCCTCGACGAGGCGCAGAACACGACGCCGGAACAGATGAAGATGTTCCTGACGCGGATCGGGTTCGGCTCGAAGGCGGTGGTCACCGGCGACATCACGCAGATCGATCTGCCGAAGCGGCAGCCGAGCGGGCTGGTACAGGCCGAGCGCATCCTGCGCCGCGTACGCGGCGTGGCCTTCACCCGCTTCACCAGCGGGGACGTGGTCCGCCATCCGCTGGTCGCGCGGATCGTCGACGCCTACGAGCGCCACGGCAAGACGGCGTCGGACCAATCGTAGTGCCGCGCGCCGCCGTGCCACCGCGGCTGTCGCTGCAGATCCAGATCGGCAGCGGTGCCGGCGCGGTACCGGTCGATCGCAGTCAGCTGCGCCGTTGGGCCGCCGCGGCGCTGGAACGCGACGCGGCGCTGGTGCTGCGGCTGGTCGGCGCCGCCGAGGGCCGGACGCTCAATCGCGACTTCCGCGGCCGCGACCGGCCGACCAACGTCCTGACCTTCGACTACGAGACCGCGCCGACGGTCCGTGCCGATATCGTCGTCTGCCTGCCGGTGGTCCGCGACGAGGCGCGCGCGCAGCGCAAGCGGGTCCGCGACCATCTCGCCCATCTGGTCGTGCATGGCGTGCTCCATGCGCACGGGCTCGACCACCAGGATGACGCGACGGCGACGGCGATGGAAGCGCGCGAGGCGGCGATTCTGCGACGCTTCGGCATCGCCGATCCGTATCGCTGCGGCATCGCCGATCCGCATGACTGACCCGGCCGATCGGCATGACTGAGCTGGCCGATCCGCGCATCGGCCGGCGCGCCGGCGTGGTTGCAGTCGCGCTGGCGCTGCTGCTCGGGCTCGCGATGGCCGCGTCGTTCGCGCCGACCGGCAGCTGGTGGTTCCAGCTCGCGGTGCTGGCCGGCTTCGCGGCGCAGGTCGAGCGGCTGAGCCGCGCCGGTCGCGGCGCGGCGGCGCTGGCCGGCGGCGCGTTCGGCTTCGGCTGGTTCTGTGCCGGCGTCGCCTGGCTCTACGTCAGCATGCACACCTATGGCGCGATGCCGGCGCCGCTGGCGGTGCTGGCGCTGGTGCTGTTCGCCTGTTACCTCAGTTCGTTTCCGGCAGTGGTCGCGGCGCTGGCGGCGCGCTGGCGACCCGCGTCGCCGATTCTGGCGGCGCTGCGGCTCGCCGGCCTGATGACCGCGGCCGAGCTGCTGCGCGGTTACCTGTTCACCGGCTTTCCGTGGCTGATGGTCGGCTACGCGCAGATCGACGGGCCGCTGGCCGGCTATGCAGCGATCGGTGGAGTACAGCTGGTCGGCTTCGCCGCGGTGTTCTGTGGCGCGTGCATCGCCGCGGCCATCGCCGGTTCCGCTGCGAGCAGCATTGATTCCGCTGCGGGCAGCGCCGCTCGCGCCGGCAGCGCGATCGCCGCCCGCGGCGCCGCCCGCCCGCGCCGGTTCGCGCCGCTGCTGTCGGCGGTCGTGGTGATCGCGCTCGGTTTCGCGCTCGGTCGGATCGAGTGGAGCGAGCCGGCCGGCACGCCGCTGCGGATCCGGCTGGTGCAGGGCAACGTGCCGCAGCAGATGAAGTTCGAAGCGGCGACGGTGCTGCAGTCGATGCACCGCTACCTCGAACTGATCGAGGCGCCCGCCGCACCCGCCGCACCCGCCGCGTCGGCTACGTCGGCCACGTCGGCCGGCGGATCGACCGATCGATCGACCGGCGCTCCGCCCGAGCTGATCGTGCTGCCCGAGACTGCCTGGACGCTGCCGTGGCCGGCGACCCCGCCGGATCTCGCGGCGCGGCTCGCACGCTTCGTCAGCGAGACCGGCAGTGCGGTCGCGATCGGCATGCCGCTGGTGGTACCGCTGCCGCGACCGGCCGGCGGCGGCCGCGACGCGACCACCTTGAGCAACAGCGTGCTGCTGCTCGACCGTGCCGCGGTCACCGGCGCGGCGCCGCCGGCCCGTTACGACAAGCGTCATCTGGTGCCGTTCGGCGAGTTCGTGCCGCCGGGGTTCCGGTGGTTCGTCGACCTGATGACGATCCCGCTCGGCGACTTCGCGCGCGGCACCGCCGACCAGCCGCCGTTCGCGGTCGGCGGCCAGCGGATCGCGTTCAACATCTGCTACGAGGATGCGTTCGGCGAGGAGCTGCTGCCGGCGCTGCAGGGGCCGGACGGCGCGACGATCCTCGCCAACGTCAGCAACATCGCCTGGTTCGGCGATTCGCACGCGCTGCCGCAGCACCTGCAGATCGCCCGGATGCGCACCCGCGAGACGGCGCGGCCGATGATCCGCGCGACCAACACCGGCGTGACCGCGGCGATCGACCATTCCGGCCGGGTGATCGCACAGCTGCCGAACTACCGGACCGGTGCGATCGATGTCGCCGTGCAGGGCCGCCGCGGCCTGACGCCGTATGCGCGCACCGGCAACTGGCCGATCGTGCTGCTCGCGCTGGTTGCGGTTGCCGTTGGCGTGGTCGCGGGGCGGCAGCGCCGGCCACCGCGCCGGACCCGCTAGAATCGGCGCCCGATGCTGACCTTCCAACAAATCATCCTGCGCCTGCAGGAATACTGGGACCGCCAGGGTTGCGCCCTGCTGCAGCCGTACGACATCGAGGTCGGCGCCGGAACCTTCCATACCGCGACCTTCCTGCGGGCGATCGGCCCGGAGCCGTGGCGCGCCGCCTACGTGCAGCCGTCGCGCCGGCCGAAGGACGGCCGCTACGGCGACAACCCGAACCGCGGCCAGCATTACTACCAGTACCAGGTGGTGCTGAAGCCGTCGCCGCCGGAGATCCTCGAGCTCTACCTCGATTCGCTGCGCGCGCTCGGGCTCGACCCGCAGCAGAACGACATCCGCTTCGTCGAGGACGACTGGGAGTCGCCGACGCTCGGCGCCTGGGGCCTCGGCTGGGAGGTCTGGCTGAACGGCATGGAAGTCACGCAGTTCACCTACTTCCAGGAGGTCGGGTCGCTGCCGTGCCTGCCGACCACCGGCGAGATCACCTACGGCCTGGAGCGGCTGGCGATGTACCTGCAGAAGGTCGAGAGCATGTTCGACCTGGTCTGGGCGCCGGGCATCACCTATCGCGACGTGTTCCACCAGAACGAGGTCGAGCAGTCCACCTACAACTTCGAACAGTCGAACGCGAAGATGCTGTTCGCCCACTTCGACGACTACGAGCAGGAGGCGGTGCGGCTGATCGAGGCGCGGCTGGCGCTGCCGGCCTATGAAATGGTCATGAAGTGCTCGCATACGTTCAACCTGCTCGATGCACGCGGCGCCATCTCGGTGACCGAGCGCGCCGCCTACATCGGCCGGGTCCGTGCGCTGGCGCGGGCGGTCGCGCAGTCGTACTACGATTCGCGCGAGCGGCTCGGCTTTCCGATGGCGTCGCCGCAGGCGCGTGCGCTGCTGCCGGGGCAGCCGTGATGCGCGCACCGCTGCTGGTCGAGCTGCTGACCGAGGAGCTGCCGCCGAAGTCGCTGCAGCGGCTCGGCAGCGCGTTCGCCGGCGCGATCGCGGCCGGCCTGGCGCAGGCCGGGCTGGTCGATGCCGCCGCTGCCGCCGCGAGCCGCGGCTACTGCACGCCGCGCCGACTCGCGGTGCTGGTCCCGGACGTCGCCGCGCAGGCGGCGGCGCGCGAGATCCAGGTCAAGGGCCCGTCGGTCGCGATCGGCCTCGGCGCCGACGGCCAGCCGACCGTTGCGCTGCGCAAATGGGCGGAACGCCAGGGCGCGGCGCTCGACGCGCTGACCCGTGGCTCGGACGGCAAGCAGGAAGTGTTCTTCTGGCGCAGCGTCGCCGCAGGCGCCGCCTTGGCCGACGCGATCCAGGGCATCCTCGACGCGGCGCTGGCGAGCCTGCCGATCGCCAAGGTGATGAAGTACCAGCTCGCCGACGGCGCGACCACGGTCAGCTTCGTGCGCCCGGCGCATCGGCTGGTGGTGCTGCACGGCGCCGAGGTGGTGCCGTGCCGCGTGCTCGGCCTCGACGCCGGCCGGCTGACCGAAGGCCATCGCTTCCGCTCGCACGGCGCGGTCGCGATCGAGCAGGCCGACGCCTACCCCGAGCTGCTCGCCGCCCATCACGTGATCGCCGGCTTCGACGATCGCCGCGCCGCGGTCGCGGCGGCGATCGAGGCGCAGCGCAGCGCGCTCGGCGCGCAGCTCGCGGTCGGCGCCGCCGAACAGGCGCAGGTCGCCGCGCTGCTCGACGAAGTGACCGCGCTGGTGGAGTCGCCGGCAGTCTACGTCGGCGCCTTCGACGCCGCGTATCTGCAGGTGCCGCAGGAATGCCTGATCCTGTCGATGCGCACCAACCAGAAGTACTTCCCGCTGTTCGATGCCGACGGCCGGCTGCAGAACCGCTTCCTGATCGTCTCGAACATGGCGATCGCCGATCCGTCGGCAATCATCGACGGCAACCAGCGGGTGGTCCGGCCGCGGCTCGCCGACGCCCGCTTCTTCTACGATCAGGACCGCCGCCAGCCGCTCGCCGACCGCGTCGGCCGGCTCGCCAGCGTCGTCTACCATGCGCGGCTCGGCGCGCAGGCCGACCGCGTCCGGCGGATCGGCCAGCACGCCGCGGCCAACGGCGGCGCGCACGGCGTGCCGGCGCCGGCGGTCGCGCGCGCCGCGCTGCTCGCCAAGGCGGACCTGCTGACCGGCATGGTCGGCGAGTTTCCCGAGCTGCAGGGCATCATGGGGCGCTACTACGCGCGCCACGACGG
>JBFWQR010000112.1:0-25845 GCA_050249335.1 Lautropia sp. | reverse complement strand
CCGGTCCGGGCGATCTCATCAATGTGTTGAAGCGCGACACGGACGATATCGTAGGCGGTGTCCTCGGGGAACGTCGCGTCGGCCGCCATGTAGTCGGCGTTGGCCATCACGGTCATCGCCTCTGTCTGCAACGGAATGGTGCCGGCCGGCACGTCGACGATCTGGATCGGCACGCCGCGTTCGTTCCGGGTCCGCTCGAAGTGCGCCTTCTCGAAGGCAACGTAGCGAAACGGCTTGCCGGACGATTCCAGGCTGATCACCCCCTGGGTCGGCCCGATCCGGTTGGCGCTCGGGTTGTACCAGAGATTGGCATAGCCGACCTCGATCGTGTCGTCGAGCATCCCCTTGACGATGTCGGCGAACGACAGGTTCTGGATCGAGACTTTGTCGAACACGCCGGCCGACTTCAGCAACTCCTCGCCCATCAGGCTGGCAGTGCCGGCTTTCGGGCCGAGCGCGATCCGGCGTCCGGCCAGGTCGGCGGCGGTCCGGATCTTCGGATCCTTGGCGATGAACATCCAGATCGGCCATGCCACGTTCATCAATGCCCGCGGCTGCAGCGTGCCCATGCCGGCGTCGAACGGTGCGACGCGGCGCTGCGCGAGCCACGGGCTGATCGGGTCGAGATTGAACACCAGCTGGTCGAGCTTCGCACCGGGCTCGAGCGCGGTACGCAGATTGAACAGGTACCCCTGGGTCGGCTGCGCACGCTTGCGCAGCCAGGTCGAATGGCGAGCCATCAGCCGATCATGGGTCAGCCCCCATTCGTATTCGCCGATACCGGCCGGCGCGGTCAGATGCGTCACCACGACCTGGGGGCGGGTGGCGGACTGCGCGCGCGCCACCCGCGGCAGCGCCGCGCCGGCACCGAGCGCCGCGACCGTACCACCAGCACCGGCGAGCCATTGCCGCCGCCCCAGAGCAATTCGCGTCATCGTCGTCTCTCCCATCTCGTGTTTGTCTTATTGTCGACATTAGTCGCTCGAGCACTGCAAGTCAACCCGCCGGACGCGACGATCGGCGCAGCCGCGGTGCCCGCTAGAATGCGGCGACGCTCCGACAGCCTCCCAGCACATGAAGCCGCCATGAGCCCATCCGATCCGAAATGAACCCGTCCGATCCGAATCCCGGCGCACCCTTCGACTGGACGCCCAACCCCAGCGCGCAGACGCTGTCGCTGCCCGAGCAGATCGCCGAGCGGATCGGCAACGATATCATCCAGGGCCGCTTCGAAACGGGCGCCCGGCTGCAGGAGCAGGACATCGCCACCCGGTTCGACGTGAGCCGCGGGCCGGTCCGCGAGGCGCTGCGCATCCTCGAACGCGACGGCCTGATCCAGATCACTGCCCGCCGCGGCGCCCAGGTCACCGAGCTGACGGTGACGCAGCTCAACGAGATCTTCGATCCGCGGATCACGCTGAACGGCCTCGCCGCCCGGCGCGCCGCCGAGCGGCGCGACCCGGAGAGCCTGGCACGACTCAAGACCGCGATCGACCGGATCGTCGCGATCGCGCCGGATGCCGACACCGACAGCTACGTCCATGCCGTCTACCTGGCGCACCGGACGATCTGCGACGCGAGCGGCAACCCGTACCTCGCCCGGCTGGTGTTCCTGCTCGCGCACCAGACCTTCCGCTATGCCCGGCTCGGCCTGTCGACGCCGAAGCGGCGGCAGCAGTCGGCGCGCAACTGGCGGCGGCTGCTGGCGGCGATCCAGGGCGGCAAGGTCGACGAAGCCCAGCAGGCCGCCGAGCAGCTCGCGCGCGACTCGCGCGATACCGCGGTACGCCTGCTGACCGAACAGCAACAGGTTCGGCCCGAGCCGGGCGATGACGAAGACGCCGGTACCGCGCCGGCCCCGGCTCAGCGGCACGCCAGGAAACGCTCGTAGGCCGCCAGCGCCGCGAGCGCATCGGCGGCATTGGCCATCTCGTCGTAGATCGGCACCCCGACGCTGCGCGCCGCGTCGCGAAACTCCTGCTTGCGCTGCTCGCAGGCCAGCGAACCGTCCGAACGCAGCACCATCGCGAAATGCGATCGGCCGGCGTGCCGCTCGCGGGCGCGCAACGCCGCTGCCATCAGATTGCCGAGGAAGTCCGCGCGCTGGTCGGCCGACTTGATGAACACCGGCAGATTCAGATGCGTCACCACTGCATCGGGCGGGTCCTCGACGTAGACTGCCTCGAGGATCGCCTCGGCGATCCGGCCCTCTTCCTGCTTCAGGGTGAACGCCGGCGCGTCGATCGGGTTGACCACCGAGGTCCCCGGCGGCAGCCGCAGCGCCTCGAGTCGCGTCACTGCCGCCGGCACCAGCGGCGCGACCGCGAGCCCGGCGCGCGAGAACGCGTCGGCGGCGAGCACGCTGGTGCCGCCGCCGTTGCCGAACAGCACGCAGCGCGTGGTCGGCCGCGCCGGGTTCGGCGTGAAGCACTGGAAGCCGAGCAGCACGTCGATGAACTGCTCGAGCGTGCTGGTCAGCGCGAGCCCGGTCTGGCGCGCCAGGCCGCGCCAGAGCGCGAGCGGCGACGCGAGCGAACCGGTGTGCGAGGCCGCCGCCTCGCGACCCTGCTCGGTCTGGCCGCCGAGCAGGACCACGATCGGCTTGCGGCCGCGCGCCTGCCGGACCACCTCGAAGAACCGCCGGCCGTCCTTGATGTCCTCGACGTAGACGCCGATCACGCGGGTCGTCGGATCGTCGAGGAAATGCTCGACCAGATCGGCAGGGCCGACATCGACGCTGTTGCCGAGCGTCACCAGGCCCGAGAAGCGCAGCCCGCGGGTCTTGCCGCGCAGGATCATGTCGACCGCGAGGCCGCCGCTCTGCGACACCAGCCCGACCGGCCCCGGCTCGGCCGGGCTGTCGCCGACGAACGCCAGACCGCCGCGCGGCGAGTAGACGCCCAGGCAGTTCGGCCCCAGCACCCGGATGCCGCCGGCACGCGCCGCCGCGAGCAGCTGCTGCTCGAGCGCCCGTCCCGCGGCGACTTCGCCGAAGCCGCTCGAGATGACCTGCGCGAACCGGACCCGCCCCGCCGCCGCGGTCAGCAGCGCCGGCACCTGCGCCGCCGCGACCGCGATGTACGCATAGTCGATCGGCACGCCGACCTCGGCCAGCGTGCGTGCCGCCGGCAACCCCTCGACGGTCGCCGCGCTCGGATGGATCGGCACCATGCGCCCGCGGAATCCGAGCCCGCGGCACTGCCGGATGAAATCGTTGGCCGGCGTGAACGAGGTCGCCGACGCCCCGACCACCGCGACCACCGACGGCGTGAGCAACCCGTCGAAGCCGTTCTGCCCGGCGGCCGAATCGCTCGCTGGCCGTACCACCGGATCGTCGACCGGACCGTCGCCGATCGCCGCGTCGGCTGCCAGCAGCACCCGTGCGTCGCAGGCCATCGCCCCCCCCGGCGCGACGATCACCGGATTCAGATCGAGCTCGGCGATCTCGCCGGCGAGCGACTGCAGCAGTCCGCCCGCCCCGCCGATCGCGAGCAGCACGTCCACCAGCGCCGCCTCCGACACCGGCGGCCGCCCGCGGGCGCCGCGCAGCAACGGCGCGGCGCGCAGCTCGTCGATCATCGCCCGCGCATCGCCGGCATCGATCGGGCAGACGCGGAACGCGGTATCGGCGAACAACTCGACGAACACGCCGCCGAGGCCGAGCATCAGCACCGGCCCGAAGCGCGGATCGACGACGCCGCCGATCGCCACTTCGACGCCGGCAGGCGCCATCTCCTCGATCAGGTAGCGGCCGGCATCGAGGCCATGGCGCCCGGCGACTGCCGCCAGGTCCGCCAACGCCGCAGCGACCGCGCCGTCGTCGGCGAGCGCGAGCCTGACCGCGCCGATGTCGCTCTTGTGCAGGCCGCCGGTGCCGATCAGCTTGGCGACGACCGGTGCGGTCAGCCCGGCATCCGCCAGCGACGGCGGCGAGCCGCGCCCGACGACACGGCCGCTCGGTACCGGCACGCCGAAGTCCGCCAGCAGCTGCTTGCCGGCAGCCTCGTCGAGCGCGCGCTGTCCGCCGCGGCGGGCTTCGGTGAGCATCCGCCGCGCTGCGGACACGCGTTGCGAATCGGGCGCATCGGTCATCGGGCTAGCCTCCGCGCTGCGCGCTCCGGGATCCGCGCTTCGCAGCAGGCTTGCGGCCGGCCGCTCCGGAGCCCGCGGTGACAGCCGCGCCGGCGCCCGCGGTGACAGCTGCGCCGGCCCCGGCGCGCGGCCGGGGCTCGGTGCGGGCCTTGCCGGCGCGCTTGCCGCCCGCCGCGTCGAAGCGTGCGACCTCTTCGCACAGCATCGGCACCGCCAGATTGATCGCATGGATGCCGAGAACCGACGTCAACTGGATCGTCTCGAGGATCTCCGCCGGTGTCGCACCCTGACGCAACGCGTTCTGCATGTGACGGCGTGCCCCCGGCGCGTAGAGATGCGTGGTCGCGACGTTGACCGCGATCAGGATCAGTTCCTTCATCCACGGCGGCAACGGTCCCTTGCGGTGCGGTACGCTGCGGAACGCGAGGTACGCCTCGATGAAGTCCGGATCGAGCGACTCCACCTGGTCCCAGAGCGGATTCCAGTCGCCGCTCGCGCGATAGGCGCGCGTCAGCGGATAGTCGGGGGAACGGTCGCGTGGCATCGTGGACTCCTCGAGGAAACGCCGGGTCAGCCGGCGTCGGCAAGAACCAGGTCGGCACCGCGCTCGCCGATCATCAGCGCCGGTGCATTGGTGTTCGACGATGCGATCGTCGGCATCACCGAGATGTCGACGACGCGCAGGCCGTGCGCGCCATGCACGCGCAGCCGCGGATCGACGACGGCGTCGCCCGGCGCACCCATCCGGCAGGTGCCGACGGTGTGCCAGGCAGTCTGGCCGGTATCGCGAGCGTAGTCGAGCAACGCGTCGTCGTCGACGACTCCGGCGCCGGGCCGCTCCTCGGCGACGATCCACGGCGCCAGTGCCGGCTGCGAAGCGACGCGGCGGATCGCCCGCAGCAACCGGACCGCCGCGGCACGGTCTTCGGCAGCGGTCAGATAGCAGGGATCGATCGCCGGCGGGTCGGCCGCGTCGCGGGTCTGCGCATGGATCGAACCGCGCGACGCCGGATAGAGACGGAACCCGCCGATCGAGAAACCCGGGAACAGGTCGATGCCGCCGATCTTGTTGCGCGAATAGCGGTCTTTGCCGCTGATGTGGTAGATCCGGATCATCGCGTCGGGCCGGGCCAGCGCCGGATCGGTGCGGGTGATCGCATGAGCTGTCGACGAGGTGCTGGCCATCAGGCCGCGGCGCGTCAGCAGATAGCGCAGCCCGGTCAGCAGCCGGCGCGTCCGGCTGCGCATCACGTCGTTGATCGTGATCGGCTGCGTGGTCCGGTAGGTGCAGCGGATCTGCAGGTGGTCGCTCATGTGCTCGCCGACCGCATCGCACTCGATCGCGACCGGTATGCCGAGGGCATCGAGGCGCCGGCGCTGGCCGATCCCCGACAGTTCGAGCAGTTGCGGCGACTGTACGGCACCGGCGCAGAGCAGCACCTCGCGGGCCGCATGCACGACCCGGACACCTGCCGCGTCGCGATATTCGACGCCGGTCGCGCGAGTGCCCGACAGCACGACGCGCAACACCAGCGCGTCGGTGCGCACCGACAGGTTGGCGCGCGACCGTGCCGGACGCAGATAGGCGGTCGAGGCATTCCAGCGCCGCCCCCGGTGGGCGGTCTGCTCCAGGTAGCGGACGCCCTCGTAGCGCTCGGCGTTGTAGTCCGGCGTCTCGGCAACTCCGGCTTCAACCCAGGCGCGGACGTAGGCGTCCGACAGCGGGTCGCGGTCACGCCGCCCGCGGTCGGTGATCCGCATCGGGCCGTCGTGGCCGCGGTCGTCGCGCGACGAGTACGGGTTCGACTCGAGCCGCCGGAAATACGGCCGGACGTCGGCCCATGACCAGCCGTCGAGACCATGCGCGGCCCAGTCGTCGTACTCGGCCGGATCGCCCCAGACGTACGCCATGCCGTTCAACGAGCTCGATCCGCCGAGCATGCGGCCGCGCGGCCAGTAGATCCGCTGGTCGTGCAGCTGCGGCTGCGGCACCGTCTCGAACGGCCACGCGTAGCGCGGATTGGTCAGCAGCCGGCCGACCCCGAGCGGAATCCGGACCCACGGATGATCGCCGCGGCCGCCGGCTTCGAGCAGCAGCACACGGAAGCGTCGCGGATCCTCGGACAGCCGCGCCGCCAGCGCGCAGCCGGCCGAGCCGGCGCCGACGACGACGTAGTCGAAGGTCTCCCCCGTCATTGCCGGGCCGACGGATCCCGGTGCTTGAACGAGTCGCGACGGAAACTGTAGAGCGCGTCGGGATCGATCATCACGTCGACGATCGCCGGCCGGCCGCAGGCGATCGCGGCACCGATCCGCTCCTCGAGCTCGTGCTCGTGCTCGACGCGGAACCCCTCCGCGCCCCAGAGCCGCGCCAGCTGGTCGTACGGCGGATTCGGCACGTCGGCGCCGAGATAGCGGCCGCCGAAGAAATCGCGCTGGTAGGCCTTCTCCGCGCCCCAGCAGCCATTGTTCATCACGATGCAGACGGTGGCGATGCCATTGGCGACCGCGGTGCCGATCTCGCTGGTGGTCATGCCGAAGCCGCCGTCGCCCATCAGACTGATGACGGTCCGGTCCGGCGCGCCGAGCTTGACCCCGAGGCCGCAGGCGTACGAGAAGCCGACCAGGCCGAAATCGAGCGGCGTGAACAGCGCCGGCGGCTGCCGGTACGGCAACTGATCGGTCGCCTGCAGGCACAGCGTACCCGCGTCCATCGTGAACATCGCGTCGGCCGGCGCCAGCGCGCGCAGCGCGGCATAGAGCCGCGCCGGCTGGATCCGCGCGGCCGGCCTGGCCGCCACCGTCGCGCGCTCGGCGAGCAGCGCGGCGCGGCGCTCGCGGAACGACTGCGACCAGGCGAGCGCCGCCGGACCGGGCCGGTGTCCGGCCAGCGCCGCATCGAGCGCGGCGGCGATCACGCCCGCGTCGCCGGCCATGCCGAGCGCGATCGGGAAAAACCGTCCGAGCGCACCCGGCTCGATGTCGACCTGGATGATCCGCGCCTGCGGATTCAGGTTGTCGTAGGTGTAGAACGTGGTGTTGAAGCCGAGCCGCGTCCCGAGCGCGAGGATGACGTCGGCTTCGCGCGCCAGCGTCGACGCGACCGGATTGCCGCGCGGGCCGACCTGCCCGGCATAGAGCGGGTGATCACCGGATACCGCGTCGCCATGGCCGGGCGACAGCGCGACCGGTGCCGAGAGCCGCTCGGCGAGCGCGAGCGTGACCGCGTGATGGCGACCGTTCTTGACGCCGCCGCCGGCGATGATCAGCGGCCGCTCGGCACCGGCGAGCAACGCTGCCGCGGTGTCGATCGCCGCGGCGGTCGCCGTGACCGCCGCGGCCGGCTGCGACCGGCGGAAATCGCCCGGGGCGAATGCGCGCGTTTCGGCCAGCAGATCCCGCGGCAGGTTCAGCACCACCGGACCGCAGCGCGGCGTGGTCGCGGTCTGGAACGCCTCGCGGACCAGTTCCGGCAGGCGGGCGGCCTGCGGAGCGGTCCAGACCTTCTTGGTGACCGGCCGGAACAGCGCCTGCTGATCGACTTCCTGGAATGCGTCGCGGTAGACATGCGCCGTCGACAGCGACCCGGCGATCGCGACCAGCGGCGAATAGGCGGCCTGCGCCTGCGCCAGCGCCGTCACCAGATTGGTCGCGCCGGGGCCGTTCTGGCCGGCGATGAACACACCGGCCTTGCCGGTCGCCCGCGCGAAGCCGTCCGCCATGTGGGCGCCGGTGCGCTCGTCGCGCACGCCGATGAAGCGCAGATCGCGCCGCTCGTGCAGCGCGTCGAAGATCTCCATGCCCGCCGATCCGATCAGCCCGAACGCGTGGGTGACGCCTTCGGCGCCGAGCGCTTCGACGACCGCCCGGCCGCCGGTGATCTGTTCCAACCGTCGTCTCCTCGCACGCAATCCGTAACGCCGTGACGCGCCGGCGCGTGCCGATGATGCTACCCGTGCATGCCAACCGTACCGACCATGCGATGATGCTGCGTCGGCTCTGATGAATTCTTGTCTCTTTGTCGACATTCGTCAATTCATGCAAGGCCAATTCGTCCGGGTTGCATGCCGTGCGCCCGGCCGGCATCTGCCGTCTTGCCTTCCGGAACCTGGCGCTTTGCGGGAACCCGCTGCTTTACCGGAACCTGCCGCTTTGCCAGCCGTCGTGACTTGGCGCGTGACTTGGCATAGAGTCGGAACCGCCGCTATCCGCCGCTATCCGCCACCACCCGCTGCCGCCCGCAGGAGACGCCGATGACCGCAGCCTCGTCATCCGACCGCCGCGACGCCGTCGCGCTCGCCCACGCGTTCGCCGCCGACCCCGACCTCGGCGCGCCGATCCCGACCCGGCCGATCGCCAGCGACGAGTTCACCCCCGGCCGGCAGAGCCGTCTGCAGCGCGAGTTCGAGGCGCGGCTCAAGGACTACGGCGACACGCTGGCGCATCACCAGGGCCTGACCCGGCGCCGCTTCTTCCAGACCGCATCGGGCATGGCGGCGGCGTTCCTCGCGATGAACGACACCTTCGGGCCGGTATTCGGCGTCAGCCGAGCGGAAGCGGCGACGCCGGAAGCTGCGGATGCGCGCGCTGCCGCGCTCGCCGGCGAATTCGTGATGGACATGCATACGCATTTCCTGCACGACCAGACCCGGCTCGCCAACTTCGTCCGCAGCCGCGAGGCGGTCGGCCGAGCCGGCTGGAATCCGGCACTCGCCGGCAAGGAGCAGACGCTCGAGGACCTGAAGTTCGCCAACTACTTTAAGGAAGTGTTCCTCGACTCGGACACCAAGATGGCGCTGATCAGCGGGTCGGCTTCGTACGAGCCGATCGACTGGTTCCTCAGCAACGAGGACAAGCGCGACGCCCGCGCCCGCATCAACCAGATGACCGGCGGCGGGAAGCGCGCGTTCTCGCATCTGATCTTCACCCCTGGCGTGCCGGGCGCGCTCGAGCGCTTCGAGCGCGAGCTGGCCGAGCTGAAGCCCGATTCGATCAAGGGCTACACGATCGGCGACAACACCAACAAGCCGATGTCGAAATGGCCATGGCGGATGGACGACGAGCAGCTGGTCTATCCGTACTATGCGCTTGCACAGAAAGCCGGGATCCGCAACATCTGTGTCCACAAGGGGCTGTTTCCGCCGGCCACCGAGCGGCAGTTCCCACACCTGTTGCCGTTCTGCAAGGTCGACGACGTCGCGCGCGCCGCGAAGGATTGGCCGCAGCTGAACTTCGTCATCTATCACTCGGCCTATCGCGCCGGGCCGGTCGCCGATTCCTGGGCGCAGGTCGAACGTACCGGCCGGGTCGAATGGGTCAACGACCTCGCCGAGATTCCGGGCAGGCACGGCGTGCGCAACGTCTACGGCGACCTCGGGCAGATCTTCGCGCAGAGCACGATCGCGAATCCGAACCTCGCCGCATTCATGATGGGCACCTTGGTCAAGGGGCTCGGCGCCGACCGCGTGGTCTGGGGCACCGATGCGATCTGGACCGGCTCGCCGCAATGGCAGATCGAAGCACTGCGCCGGCTCGAGATCCCCGAGGCGATGCAGCGCCGCTACGGCTTCGCGCCGCTCGGCGCCGCCGACGGTCCGGTCAAGCGCGCGATCTTCGGCGACAACAACGCCCGCCTCTACGACGTGACGCCGGCGCAGCGCGCCGCGCTGGCCGGCGACCGGATCGCGCTGGCACGCGCCGCTTACGAAGCCGAAGGCACCGCTCGCTCGAATCTCGCCTACGGTTACGTTCGGCGCGGCTCCGGGGACCGGGTGTCGTGACGCGCTGATTCACGACGGCGCTCTCGGATTTACGACGGCACTCTTTGATAGTCGCGACGGTAGGAGCCAGGCCGCGCTATTGGATCAGCACCGGCCGCGCATCGAACACGGGTTGCCCACAGCGGCGCTCGGTCGGTTCGTCGCAGGCGCCGACCGAGCGCCGCCGTGGACAACCCTGCATTGCGGCCTGTGCGGGCTCGCTGGTGAAGGGAAAGAGAGAGCAGTCCAGCAGAGCGAGCAGTCCAGCGCCAGTGAGCCGATCGGTTGCCCCGAGAGATTGCCTCGTGAGCACCCGCGTGTCGTGGTCAGCGTTCGCAGGCTTTTGCGTATCGATCGCCATCGTTTTTCATCGCGATCGCCATTGAGTTGTGAGGGGATTTCAACTAGAATACTGGATATAAATACAGTCTACAGATACCTCTGCGAATACACCATCGAGGGCATCATGACCGAGCCGATTCCACTAGCGATCGCCGAGCTCGAAGCGCAGATCACCGAACTGGCCGGGCACCTGAATGCGGCCAACTACCGCTGGCTCATGCTGATCGCCGAGTTCGACCGGCGCGAAGGCTGGGCCGACGGCACCACGCCGTCATGCGCCCACTGGC
The DNA here is from genome assembly GCA_050249335.1 of Lautropia sp. GTDB lineage: Bacteria > Pseudomonadota > Gammaproteobacteria > Burkholderiales > Burkholderiaceae_E > Lautropia. Next base: position 15,365 of record JBFWQR010000112.1, on the reverse strand, counting down.
TCAGCTGGAAGTGCGGCATCGACCGCGGCGCCGCCCGCGAGAAGGTCCGCGTGGCCCGTGCGCTCGAAGGGCTGCCGCAGCTCTCGGCAGCGATGGCCCGCGGCGCGCTCAGCTACTCCAAGGTCCGGGCGCTGACCCGGGTGGCGAGTCGTGAGACTGAAGCCACGCTGCTGATGATAGCGCTGCACGGCACCGCCCAGCACGTCGAGACGCTGGTGCGGTACCACCGGCGGGCGCAGGAATCGATGGAGCTGGACCGGGAAGCCCGGCAGGTCGCCAGCCGCAGTCTGCACTACCACTACGACGATGACGGCTCGCTGGTGCTGCAGGCGCGGCTGCCGGCCGAGGCCGGGGCGCTGCTGCTCAAGGCGCTCGAGCGGGCGACCGATGATTTTCATCGGGAAGGTCGCGCTAGCATTTCCGCGGAAACGTCTCCGATGGGCAATTCGCTCCCGGAGCCGTCCGATCCTCCCGATTCTCTCGATTCTCTCTTGCCACCGTCACCGCCCCCACCGACGCTGAGCCAGCGCCGTGCCGACGCGCTGGCCCGCTTCGCCGAGACCTGGCTCGCGCACGGCGACCAGGCGCTGTCGGGCGGCGAGCGCCAGCAGATCGTCGTGCACGTCGACCTCGACACGCTGCGCGAGACGGCTGCGGGCCTGCCGGGCCAACCGGGCCGTTGCGAGATCGAAGACGGCCCGGCGCTGGCAGCGCAGACCGCCCGGCGCCTGGCCTGCGATGCCAGTGTCGTGCGCCTCGTCGAGGACGGCTTCGGCCGGGCGCTGGACGTCGGGCGCAAGACCCGCAGCATCGCCCCGGCGATCCGCCGGGCGCTGCAAGCCCGCGATCGCGGCTGCCGGTTCCCGGGCTGCACCCATACCCGCTTTCTGGACGGCCATCACATCCGGCACTGGGCCGACGGCGGTGCGACCCGGCTGTCGAACCTGGTGCTGCTGTGCCGGTTCCATCATCGCCAGGTGCACGAGGGGCGGATCGACGTGCTGGTGCTCGATGATGGCGCGCTGCGCTTCAGCGCCCCAGGCGGCGGCCGGCCGTTCGAATCCGCGCTACCTTCGACGGGCGACGGCCGCCAGATCGTGCTGCAGCACCGGCAGGACGGTCTCGCGATCGAGGCCGGCACCGCCGTCACCCGATGGTGCGGCGAGCGGATGGACTATGGAATCGCTGTCGAGGGGTTGCTCAGGGAGCAGCAGCGCGGGCAGGCAGCGGACCAATGGCGGCCAGCGGACGTTTCAGCCGAAGCATGCCGTGCAAAGACGCCGTGTTCCAGTGCGTGAAATTCCCGCCCGGTAACTATCCCTCCTACCCCTCCGACTGAAAGGCTACGCGACCGTCAGCGTGACGTCGATGTTGCCGCGGGTCGCGTTCGAGTACGGGCAGACCTCGTGCGCCGCCGCGACCAGCTTCTGCAGCGCTTCGCGCTCCATGCCCGGCACGCTGATCGCCATTGCGACGGCGATGCCGAACGCGCCCGGCTTGCCGGTCATCGGGCCGATGCCGACATCGGCCTTGATCGTGACCTCGCCCGGCAGCTGGATCTTCTGCTTGCCGGCGACCGCCTTCATCGCGCCGATGAAGCAGGCCGAATAGCCGGCAGCAAACAATTGCTCGGGGTTGGTACCGGCGCCGCCGGCACCGCCGAGTTCCTTCGGCGTCGCCAGTGCCAGCTTGATCGCACCGTCGGAGGACTCGGTGCTGCCGGTGCGGCCGCCGGTCGAGGTAGCATGGGCGGTATACAAGGCTTTGTCGATTGCCATCGATGACTCCTGGTGGTCGCGGATGTCCCCCCACCAACGGGCAGGACAGGCCGTCTTCGATCCGACTATAGCGCGCCGTCACGCAACGCATCGGTGCCGGCCACAGAGGTCGCGTGGGGTCGCGGGGAGTCGCCGCCGTCTCGGCACACGATCGAGGGCGCACGATCGACAGCATGCGACCGGCGGCACGCGACCAGCGAAGCGCGACCGGCGAAGCGCGATCAGCCGAGCGGCGCGTCGACGACCGGCGGCCAGCTGCCCTCGACCAGCTTGCCGGTCAAGGTCGCGAGGAAACGGTTGCAGGCGTCGAGCTGGCTCAGCTCGACGAATTCGTCGGGCTGGTGCGCGACGAAGATGTCACCCGGGCCGCAGATCACGGTCGGCACCCCGATCGACTGCAGGATGCCGCCCTCGGTGCCGAAGCTGACGCGACGCGGCGCCAGGCAGCCGCACAGCGGCATCACCGCCTGCGCCAGGTTGCGGTTGCCGCGCTCGTCGAGCCCAGGCGACTCCAGGATCGTCTCGATGTCGATGCCGCACTCCGGCGCGACCGCGCGAATCGCCGGCAACAGCTTGTCGCGGCAATGCGCCCGGATTTCGCCGACCAGGCTGCCGACGTCGACACCCGGCAGCGTCCGGATCTCGAACAGGAACTCGCATTCCTTCGCGGTGATGTTGTGCGCGGTGCCGCCGCTGATCCGGCCGACATGCAGGCTGGTATGCGGGAACTCGAAGCCGTCGTGGCGCTCGGCCTGGTTGACGCGCCGCTGCAACGCGCCGATGAAGGTGATGATCTCGGCGGCGACCTCGACCGCCGAGACGCCGAGATGGCGGAACGACGAATGCACCGGCTTGCCGCGGACCTTGACGCGGTAGATCGCGGCGCCCTTGTTCGCGACCACGACCTGCATCAGCGTCGGCTCACCGATCAGCGCGACCCGCGGCTTGACCGGCGCCGCCGCCAGGTGGCGCGCCAGCGTCGCCATGCCGTGCATGTTGGTCTCTTCGTTGTACGACATCGCCAGATGCACCGGCGTCTGCAGCCTGGCCTTCACCAGGGCCGGGGCAGCCGCCAGGCAGCAGGCGATCCAGGCCTTCATATCGGCCGAGCCGCGGCCGTAGAGCTTGCCGTCGCGCTCGGTCAGCGTGAACGGATCGCTGGCCCACACCTCGCCGGCGACCGGCACCACGTCGGAATGCCCGGACCACATCACGCCGGGACGGTCGGCCGGGCCGATGGTCGCGAACAGGTTGGCCTTGCCGGGTTCGTCGCCGTGCTGCACGAACGCCTCGACGCCAAGGTCGGCGAGCCGGTTCGCGGCCCAGTCGATCAGCGCCCGGTTCGAGCCGGAACTGGTGGTGTCGAAACCGACCAGCTGGGTCAGGATGTCGATCGTGGTCGGCAGGGTATCGGCATCGACAGGCATGGCGGCAACAGTAGGCGTGAGCGTGACGACCAGTTTACCGCCGCCGCCGAGATCGCAGCCATCCGATCGCGACCATCCCCGAGATCTCGCCCCCGAGGTCGCAGCGCCCTCCCCCGCGGCGTGCGGCCTGCTAGCATCGAGGCGACGATGGCAGGAATCGGAGCGACGATGGCAGCAGTCGGTGCCGACGCCCGCCATCGCGCCCGGCTCGCGAGCCAGACCCCGAGAGGAGCCGATATGACCACGCTCTACGATTTCTCTGCGACGACGCTTTCGGGCAAGCCCAAGGGGCTCGCCGACTACCGCGGCAAGGTGCTGCTGATCGTCAACACCGCCAGCAAATGCGGCTTCACGCCGCAGTACGCCGGCCTGCAGCAGCTGCATGACGCCTATGCCGGGCGCGGCCTGGTGGTGATGGGCTTTCCATCGAACCAGTTCGGCCAGCAGGAGCCCGGCGACAGCGGCGAGATCGCCGAATTCTGCGAACTGAACTACGGAGTCGGCTTCCCGATGTTCGACAAGGTCGACGTCAACGGCGGCGACGCGCATCCGCTGTTCAAGTACCTGAAGTCGGCCGCGCCCGGACTGCTCGGCAGCGAAGCGATCAAGTGGAACTTCACCAAGTTCCTGGTCGCGCGCGACGGTACCGTGTTCAAGCGCTATGCGCCCCAGACCACGCCCGAAGAGCTGAAGGGCGACATCGAGAAGCTGCTGATGCAGACCGCACCGGCCTGAGGATGAAACGACCGCCACGCGCGCTTCGCTCGCTGCCCGAGGGGGCTGAGGTCCGCGGCTCCAGCCCCACCTGCGCGGGGCTGGACGGACCGAACGGGAACGGGCGTTGCGTCCCGCAACGCCGCGGCCTGCAAGGCTCTCAGCAGCTTCGGGCGGCCAGGCGCCCCTGAGATGCCGGTCCGGCGCCTGCTGCTGTTCGGCGGGCTGCGCGGGCTCGATGGCGATGGCGCCGAGGCCTGTGGCGCATCGCTGCTCGCCGGTCCGATCGCGTTGGTCGTTGGTGCAAGCGCATTGGTGCAAGCGCGATTCGACGCGCCGACGCGTGCCGCGGTCCGGGCGGAGCTCGCCGAGTCGATCCGTCCGTTCGCCGACGGCTTCGCGGTTCCCGGCAGGTTCGTCGTCGCGAGCGGCACCCGACCCTGAGCGGTTCCGTCTCGGCCGACGATCAGCGCCGGCCCGGCCCCTCACCGGTGAACGGCACCGGCGGCACGGCTTCGCGGCCGCGCGCTGCGCGCGCCGCTGCGATCCGTCGCGCCGCGAGACCGCTGCCGGCGATGCGCCCGGCCGCACCTTCGGCCGGCCCGGCAACGGAGGCCGCCGTCGCAGCGGCCGCCGGCGCGGCCGACGTTCCGCCAGCGGCGGCGGCTGAGGTTCCGATGGCGGCCGAGATTCCTGCAGCAGCGGAGGTTCCGGCAGCAGCCAAGGCTCCAGCGGCGGCCGAGGTTCCGGCGGCAGCGGCCGACGTAGGCGTCGACACGGCGGCCGGCGCGGTACCGGTGGCCGATCGCGTCGCCGGCTCGGTCGCGGCGGGCTCGCCGCGGCGACCACGCGCCGGCGCCGGCGGCGGCGCCCGCAGCCGCGGCAGGCTGATCTCGGCGATCAAGCCGGTGCGTCCGGGCGCGTTGCGCAGCCGCACGTCGCCACCGTGCCAGCGCGCGATATTGCGCGAGATCGCGAGCCCGATGCCGGTGCCGCCGCTGTCGCGGTTGCGTGACGGTTCGAGCCGGACGAACGGCTCGAACACGCGCTCGAGATCGGCCTCGTCCATGCCGGGCCCATGGTCGCGGATCGAGATCCGCAGCATCGTCAGGCTGTCGGAAAGCTCGATGTGGCAGCGGCCGCCGTAGCGGATGCCGTTCGACACCAGATTGTTGATGCAGCGGCGCAACATCGACGGCTCGGTCGGATAGACCGCGCGCGCCGAACCCTCCAGCGTCACCAGATGTCCGGTATCGGTCCAGTCGTTGGCGATGCTCTCGAGCAGCGCGGTCACGTCGACCGGCCGGCGCTCGGTGGTCTTGCCGAGCTCGGCGAACAGGTCGAGCGACGAGCCGACCAGCTCCTCCATCTCCTGCAGGTCATGGATGAACTTGGCGCGCTGCGCTTCGGGCAGCATCTCGGCGCGCAGCCGCATCCGCGTGATCGGCGTGCGCAGGTCGTGCGAGATCGCTGCCAGCAGGCTCGACCGCTCGATCATGTAGCGCCGGATCCGTTCCTGCGTCTCGTTGAAACTGCCGATCACCCGCCGCAGCTCGATCGGACCGGACTCGGGAATCGCGACCGAATTCGGACTCGAGCCGGTCGGGTTGTTGCCGATGTTGGTCACCGCGCGATCGAGCTGGCGCAGCGGGCTGGTCATCATCCGCGCGATCACCAGCGACAGCGCGAAAATGATTGCCATCCACATCAGCAGCCGCGGCAGCAGCGCCTCGAGCTGCGACAGCGGCTCCTGCGGCATCCGGACGAAGAACGCCGCGGTCGACCCGTCCTCGAGCTCGATCTGCGATACCACCGAGAACGCCGCCGGCAACAGGAAGTAGAAGCGTCGTGACAGCCACTGCTCGAATCGGTTGGCGCTCGGCGCCTCGACTTCGTCGGGCGATCGCGCGCGCGCCGCCCGCGTGATCTCGACCGTCGTCAACAGCGGCGGGTTCATGTTGTCGCGGATCGCCGCCGCGAAATTCTGCTCGTAGTCGTCGAGCTCGTCGTAGCCGTGCTCGATCTCGATCGGCCGCTGCGCGAACTCGATCCGGAAGTCGCGGCCGCCGAGGTCGACCGCCACCGCGTTGCGCTCTTCCTTCGGCAATCGGTTCAGCAGGCTCGCCGCCCGCCCGATCCGCTGCGCCAGCTGATCGGCGTTGATCTGGTACATCGAGCTGCCGCGGTCGAAGAAATTGACCAGCAGGCTCGCGGCCTGCGACAGCACCAGGCACAACGCCAGGATCAGCACCGTGCGGCCGAACAGCGTCGCAGGCATCAGGCGCTTCATCGTCGCTTGGATCGATCCCGGATCAGTCGACGCGTTCGACCTGCGCCGCCAGGATGTAGCCCTCGTTGCGGATCGTCTTAATGATCCGCGGTTCGCGCGCATCGTCGTTGAGCCGGTTGCGCAGCCGGCTGATCTGCACGTCGATGCTGCGGTCGAACGGCGTCGCCTCGCGGCCCAGCGTCAGGTCCATCAACTGATTGCGATCGAGCACCCGGTTCGGATGCTCGACCAGCACCGCGAGCAGCCGGTACTCGGCGCCGGAAAGCGATACGATGACGCCGTCGGGCGCGACCAGGTGACGCGCGCCGGAATCGAGGATCCAGCCGGCGAACTTGACCCGCTGCGCGCCGCCGAGCGTCGGCGGCAGGCTGCGGGTCCGGCGCAGCACGCCCTTGATCCGCGCGAGCAGCTCGCGCGGGCTGAACGGCTTGCCCATGTAATCGTCGGCGCCCATCTCGATGCCGATGATCCGGTCGACCTCCTCGGCCCGGGCCGTCAGCATGATCACCGGTACGTTCGACCGCGAGCGCAGCTCGCGGCACAGCGTCAGCCCGTCTTCGCCGGGCATCATCACGTCGAGCACGATGATGTCGGGCTTGGTGCCGTCGAGCACCTGACGCATCTCCTTGGCGTCGCGCGCGACCGTCACCTTGATTCCGTTCTGGCCGAGATATTCCGCCAGCAGATCTCGGATATCGGCGTCATCGTCGACGACCAGCACGTGATCCGGGGTTTCGTTGTTGTCCATCGCCTCTGCTCGACAGTTTTTCCGGTTCCGGGGCCGATTCGGTAGACATTGCCGGTGGCTGCACCGGTTCCATGCCGGACCGCAGGACCGACTCGGGGCTGGCCCTGAGCCGACGCGGCCGCCGTGGACGCCGGAGCGTACGACTATGTTAACCGTGCGGCCTGGCGCTGGCCGATCGACACATAACGCTACATTGGCACACGTCGTCGCGCATGATGTGATGTCGCGTTACATCGCGACGCCGGCCCGGTGCCGACAACCGGCCGGAGACGAAGGAGCGGCGCTGCGGGCACCGCATTTGCGACGGTCGGGCTCCTACGCGAAAAGGAGTTCGTCGATGAAAGCCAAACTGATCGCTCTATCCCTCTGCACCCTGGCGCTCGCCGCCTGCGATTTCGAACAACGGCCGGACAGCGCTGCCGACCGTGGCGGTACCGGAACCGAGATGACGCGCCCCGGCTCGCCGGGCGGCCCGGGTGCGACGCCGAGCCGGCCGATGAGCCCACCGGCGAATGAGGGAGGACCGGCGACGCCGCCGGCAGGCTCGGGCACTGGCCAGCCGGCGAACTGATCGTCGCTTTCGCGACGGCAGCGCCGGGGCGCGGCAATCGTCGTGCTCCGGCGCTGTCACGTCCGGGTTGTCTCCCCGAGGTTGCCTTCAGCCTGCGCCAACTTGCAACCTGCCCCGGCGCGCAGGATCATAGCGCCTTCGTCCAGCGGGACCTCGGCCATATAGGCTCGAACAGCCCAGGATGCCATTGGCCGGGACAGCATGAGGTATCTGAAGCGATTTGCAGTAACCGGAAGCGTCTGCCCTTCGACACGCATCTTCGGCGAGCGCGCCGCCGCCGAAACGGCAGCGCTGGCACCGACCTATGATCGCGTGGTCGTCGCCGGCATCGGCAGCGGCGTCGTCGCCAGCCGTATCCTCGAGCGGCTCCCCGACGCGATCTTCGTCGAATGCGATACAGTTTTCGCGGGCCGTTTCGCCACGTGCCACCCGACCGCGACCGTCGTCACCGGCCGCATCGAGCAGCTGTTCGAATTCTTCCCGGCGCTGCGGGGCAAGCGGCTGCTGCTCGCGTCGTTCGTGCCGACCGCCGGCAATTTCTATTCCGACGAGATCGTCCGCTTCTTCGTCGCGATCTGCCGCGCCGGCGGCCAGATCATGCAGATGCGCTATCTGCCGCATCAGATGAGCGCGCGCTTCTTCGACGGCATGCGGGCCCGCGGCGTTCACTCCGAACGGTTGTTCACCGTCGCGCGCAATCTGCCGCCGGTATCGATGTACGGCATGCGCTCGCTGCTGGCACAGGTGCCCGCCTGGTCCGGAGCTCCGCTCGCCAAGGGTTCGCAGCAGGCCATCGAGCCGATCGCCGCGAAGTCGGCTTAGCCGCCTGCTAGGTCGGCTGGCCGGCAGAGCCGGCTGGCGCGAGCCGTCACCGCGACGGCGGTGGTTCGCGGCCCGCCGCGCTCCGCCCCAGCGGCAACGGCATGCCGGCGCGGAACAATTGCACTTCGGCGCGGCGATTCAGCGCGCGGCCGCGATCGGTCTGGTTATCGCCGATGTAGCCGCCGGACGCGATGCCGGCGCTGTAGATCCGCTCGGCGCCGATGCCGCGGCGGATCAGGATCTGCACGATCGCATCGGCGCGGGCGCGCGCCAGCGCTTCGTTGCTTTCCGGCGAACCGGTCGCATCGGTGAAGCCGGTGACGTGAATCTCGTCGGCCTGCGCGGCCTCGCGCAGCAGCAGCGCGAGGCCATCGTCGGGCGCGACGATCGTGCGCGACGCCGTTGCGAAGAACACCCGGATCAGACCGCGTTCGGGCGCGACCGCCGACGCGTTGGCGATCGCGAGCGGCGCCAGTGTCAACGGCGGCGGGACCGATGGCGGCGGCGACAGCGGCGCGAACGGCATCATGCGCGATGCAGCGGCGGACCCGATCGCGCCGCCGCGCGCCGGCGCTGCCGCCATGGCGGCAGCGATCGGATAGCCGATCGGATGGGCGACCGCCGCGGATTCGTTTACCACCGCCGTGCCGGGGCCGTGCGCGGCTGTTCCCGGCCGCGCCGCCGCGCCGGCACCGCGGTTGCGCGATGCATCGAGTGCACGTTGCATCGCCTGCGCGAGCGCGCTGCGCGCCTCGAGACGGTTGCGCGCCTCCAAGAATTCGGGCGCATCGGGCAGCGGCCGCGGCGGTTGGCCGGCGAGCAGCGGGTTCGGCGACGCGAAACTGGCTCGCTCGCCGTCGCGGACCAGTATGCCCTGGTGGATGCCGGCCACCGCCGCGACGCGCCCAGCCGCGGCATGGCCGAGCGGCGCACCGTCCTGATCGAAGAATTCGGCGGCGGCCGGCACCGGTTCGGCGAACTCGAGGTAGGTGAAGCGACGATCGTCGATCACCATGGCGAGCCGGGTATCGTCGGCCCGGAAGCGCAGATAGGCCGGCTCGGCGCCGAGCCGCGCGCGCTCGAAGGGGTCGACACGCGCGGCGGCGCCGCGCGCTTCGCTGCCGGCGGCTCCGGGCGGATCGGCGATGCGGCCGCCTGCCATCGGCGCCCCGCCAGGGAGCGGCATGCCGGCAACACAGCCGGCCACCACCGCGGCGGCCAGTAGCGCGATCACCGTGGCCGGACGCCGCTCGCCGCGCCGGGCGCAATCGCTTCGGTGCTCAGTCGGCATACTGGCCGGCCTTGCGCAGGATCGGCGCCCAGCGGGCGATCTCGTGGTCGAGCTGCAGCCGCAGCGCGGCCGGACTCGCCTGGGCCCGGGTCGCCACGACGACGTCGGCTCCCTGCATCGCGTCGATGAACGCTGGCGCGGCCAGTCCGGCCTGCAGCAACCGCGCCAGTTCGGCGACGCGCTCCCGGGCGACCCCGCGCGGGGCGTACAGCCCGTGCCAGACCGACAGCGCCAGGCCCGGCAGACCGGCTTCACCGGTGGTCGGCAGCGCACGCAGGCCCGGCAGCCGGTCGCCCCCGGCGACCGCGAGCCCCTGGACCCGCCCTTCGCGAATCGGCTGCGCGGTATTGGTCGTCTGGTCGCACATCAGGTCGGCGCGACCGGCCTGCAGATCTGCCAGCGCCGGCCCGGTGCCGGTATACGGCACCTGGATCAGGTCGACGCCGAGCGCCTGCGTCAGCAGCAGACCGCACAAATGCGACGCGGCACCGAGGCCGGCGTAGGCGACGATCAGGCCGGGCGCACCGCGCCGGATCAGCCGCAACACGTCCGCCAGACCGCGCGCCGGCAGGCCCGGCCGCGCAACCAGCGTCATCGGCACATCGACGACGCGGCCGATCGGCTCGAGATCGCGACGCGGATCATAGGGCAGCGCCCGATACAGCGTCGGCGCGGTGGCCATGCCGACATGATGCAGCAGCAACGTACGGCCGTCCTGCGGCGAGCCGACGACCGACACCGTACCGGCCGTGCCGCCCGCGCCGGGACGGTTCTCGACCTGGACCGGCTGGCCAGTCTGCCCGGTGATGGCGGCGGCGAGCGCCCGCGCGACCAGGTCGGTCGGCCCCCGGGAGGCGAACGGCACGACCAGTGTGATCGGCGGCAGCGCCGACGGCAGCGCTGGCGGCTCCGCGGCTGCCGCCGGCGACGCGAGGCCGGCAGCCAGCACCGGCAACAGCGCCGACGCCGCGACGCACGACCGCACCACTCGCGGCAGGCGCCGTGACCAGCACCGCGTCACGCGCGGCCACCGACCCGCCGTGGCACGGCCGGAAGCAGGTTGCAGCGCTCGCAGATCCGTCAGCACGATGTGTCGGGTTCGAGGATGGACGACGGCCCATCCTAGCGCGCCGAGGCACGCCCGGCGCACGACCGCACCGCCGGACGACCTAAGCCGGACGACCGGACAATCCGCGGCCGCGCCGAACGATCATGCCGGCCGGCTGCGGCCGGCATGACCTCAGGGCCGGCAGGACCTCAGAGCAGAACCGCCACCGCTCCGAGGCCCGGGAACTCGACCTGCACCCGGTCGCCCCGGGCAGCAGGCAGCAGGCCGCACCACGAGCCGGTGGTCACCACGGTGCCGGCCGGCACGGTCGTGCCGCCGGCCGTCGCGTGGCGCAGCCAGCCGGGCAGCACGCGGACCGGATCGACCATCGAGTGCGAGCCGCGATAGCTGCGGACCGGCGCTGCGCCGATCCGGACCTCGAGCGCCTGGGCGGCCCAGTCGTGGTCCGGCTGGTAGTCTCGCCAGGCGCCGACGACCAGCGCGCCATGGGACTGGTAGTCGGCGAGCTTGGCCAGCGCCGGTGCCTGCTCCCCATCCTGCCAGCGCGAATCGACGAGCTCGATGGTCACCGTCATCGCATCGACCAGCGCCCGGGCACCATCGTCGTCGAGCGCCGCCGCCATCGCCGCGGTGACGTCCCGCTTCAGCCGCAGCGCCACCTCGGCCTCGACGCCGGGCGCGAACAGCGGCCAGCGCGATCCGTCGGCCGGACTGCCCCAGATGCCGGCATCGGGCAGCGGCGCATGAGTCTGGGTCTCGACGGTGGCGCCGCCGGATTTCCAGTGCCGGGCCGGTGTCGGATGAAGGCGCAGCGCCGCACCGACACGCGCCTGGACCGCATAGGCGGCTGCCTCGTCGGCGATCTCGGCGAGCGGTGCCGGCTGCTGCGTGCGCCGGGCCGCGATCAGGCGATCCGCGGCGGTGTCGATCGAGTCGGTCATCTTCTGCTCCCGGTCATCTTCTGCTCCGTCACTTGCGCGTGTGGGCGAACGCCCAGTAGGCTTCGCGCGCCTTGCGCGCGACCGGGCCGATCGGATAGCGCCGTGCCTCGACCCGGGTCACCGGCTGGACCTTGCCGTAGTTGCCGGTCGAGAACACCTCGTCGGCGGCGAGCACGTCGTCGACGGTCAGACGCTGCTCGAGCACCGTGCGTCCTTCGTCGCGCAACAGCGCGATGATCCGCTGCCGAGTGATGCCGTTGAGAAACGTGCCGTTGACCGCCGGCGTCATCGCCACGCCGTCCTTGACGATGAACAGGTTCGAGGTCGCGGTCTCGGCGACGTTGCCGAGCATGTCGAGCACCAGCGCGTTGTCGAAGCCGCGCGCCTTCGCGTCGGCCATCGCCCGTGCATTGTTCGGATAGAGCGCGCCGGTCTTGACGTCGGTCGGCATGGTCTCGAACGTCGGCCGGCGAAAGCGCGACACGCCGAGCGAGCCGCCGGTGGGCTCGGGCATCGGCGCCTCGAACAGCGTCAGGCAGAACCGCGTCGACTCGGGATCGGCCATGATGGTGCCGGGCCCCTCGGCCTCGCCCCAGTACATCGGCTTGATGTAGAGCGCGACCTTGCCGTCGAAGCGGCGGACACCGTCGCGCGCCAGCTCGACGATCGCGCCGGCCGTCTGCGTCGGTACCAGCCCGATCCGTTCGGCCGACGCGTTGACGCGCTGCGCATGGGCATCGATGTCGGGCAGCACGCCTTCGAACGCACGGGCGCCGTCGAACACCGACGACGCGAGCCAGGCCGCATGAGTCCGCGGCCCCATGATCGGCGGGTTGCCTTCGAGCCACTTGCCGTCGATCCAGTTCCAGGTTCTCGAGTACCAGCTCATCGCGCCTCCTCCTCTGATCTGCAGCCGGCGCAGCGCGATCGAACACCCCACCGGCGTGCCCGCGGCCGGCGGCCGGCCGCAACCCCGCGATATCATGATCCGCGACGATGGTACTGCGCGCCGGCCTGCCGGCGCGCCCGCGACGGAGGCATGATGATGGGCTCGACGATTCGACGCATTCGCAGCGGCCGGCTGCAGCGGCTCGCGCCGTCGGCATCGGCCGCTTTGGTCACGGCGGCGATCGCCGCCGTGCTCGCACTGCCGCACCCCGCGATCGCCGGCCCGGTCGTGCATCTGCAGACCACCGCGCGCAGCGAGCTGCCGACCGACGAGATGGTGGTCGAGCTGGCGGTCGAACGCGCCGGCCCGAACGTGCCGCCGCTCAACGACGAGGTGCTCGCCGCGCTGAACCGCGCGATCGCGAAGGGCAACTCGGTGACCGGCGTCAAGGCGCGACTCGGCTCGCTGACCACACAGCCCGAATGGGGACCGCAGGGCAAGCGCACCGGCTGGCGGGTGCGCGGCAGCCTCGTGCTCGAAGGCCAGGACACCCAGGCGACCGCCGCGCTCGCCGGCGAGCTGTCGACCGAGCTGCAGATCGCCAACGTCGCGTTCCGCCTCACCGAAGCGGCCCGCACGCGCGAGCAATCCCGGCTGCTGAAGGAAGCAGCGGCGCAGTTCGGCGCACGCGCGAAGGAGACCGCCGCGGCGTTCGGCTTCGAAGGCTATGAGCTGAAGACGCTGGTCATCGATCACGCTGCGCCGCAGCAGCCACCACGGCCAATGGCGATGGAGCTGCGCGCCGCGGCAGCCGCGCCGGCGTCGCTGCCGACCGAAGGCGGCAATGCCACCGTGACGTTGACGATCGGCGGCTCGGTCGAATTGAAGTAGCGACGGTGAGCGTAGTGGCGGCGACCATCGCCGCGAGCCGCGGCGACGAGTCGCACACTGTCGGTGCGGTACGATTATTGCTAACCCCGGTCCGCCCCACCGCCTCTCGGAGAAAACCCTTGAAATCATCGCACCGGAGCTTGCCCAGCCGTGTCACTGGTCGCCTGTCGCGCTGGTTCGCGAGCGGCCTCGTCGGCGCCACCGCCGCGTTCGCCGCGGTGCCGGCGTCTGCCCAGCTGACGCCGATCAAGTTCCAGCTCGACTGGCGCTTCGAAGGGCCGGCCGCGCTGTTCCTGATGGCCAAGACCAAAGGCTATTTCGAGGCCGAGAAGCTCGACGTCACGATCGATGCCGGCAACGGCTCGGGCAACGCGGTCAATCGCGTCGCTTCGGGCGCCTACGACATGGGCTTCGCCGATCTCGCGGCGCTGATGGAGTTCTGGGGCAACAACGCCCAGATCCCGAGCAAGCCGGTCGCGGTGATGATGGTCTATGCCAACACGCCGGCGGCGGTGTTCGCGCTGAAGAAATCCGGCATCAAGTCGCCGGCCGACCTGTCCGGCAAGAAGCTCGGCGCGCCGGTGTTCGATGCCGGCCGCAAGGCGTTCCCGATCTTCGCCGCGGCCAACAGCCTCGATCAGAAGAAGATCAACTGGGTCAGCATGGACCCACCGCTGCGCGAGACGATGCTGGCGCGCGGCGACGTCGACGCGATCACCGGCTTCTACTTCACCTCGCTGCTGAACCTGAACGCGCGCGGCGTCAAGGACGAGGACGTGGTGATCCTGCCGTATCCGCAGTACGGCGTGAAGCACTACGGCAATGCGATCATCGCGTCGGACAAGCTGATCAAGGAGAAGCCCGAGGTCGTCAAGGCGTTCCTGCGGGCATTCAGCAAAGGGGTCAAGGACGTGCTCGCCGATCCGGACGGCTCGATCAAGATCGTCAAGGCACGCGACGCGATCATCGACGAGGCGCTCGAGCGGCGCCGGCTCAAGCTGGCGATCCAGGGTTCGGTCGTGACCGCCGACGCGCGGGCCGAAGGTTTCGGCGAGGTCCGCGGGCCGCGGCTCGCGCTGATGGCGTCGCAGGTCGCCGACGCGTTCGGGCTCAAGGAACGGCTCGACCCCGACAAGATCTTCGATTCGAGCTTCCTGCCGGCCAAGGACGCCCGCAACATCTTCGCGCGCTAGCGCTTCGGCCATGAGCGCCACGACCACGCCGGCGGCGGCGGCGGCCGGCGCGACCGAGTTCGTCGATTTCCGGCACGTCTGGCTCGCCTACAACGACGAGCTCGAGGCGCGCAACGAATTCGCGGTCGAGGACATCACGCTGACGACCCGGCCCGGCGAGTTCATCGCGATCGTCGGGCCGTCCGGTTGCGGCAAGTCGACGTTCATGAAGCTCGCCACCGGGCTGCGCAAGCCGACCCGCGGCCAGATCCATATCGGCGGCGCGCCGGTGACCGGCCCGCTGAAGATCGTCGGCATGGCGTTCCAGGCGCCGACGCTGCTGCCGTGGCGGACCACGATCGACAACGTGCTGCTGCCGCTCGAGATCGTCGAGCCGTTCCGCTCGAACTTCCGCACTCGCCGCGGCGAGTACGCCGAGCGCGCCAGCAAGCTGCTCGCGACCGTCGGCCTCGCCGGCTACGAAAACAAGTTCCCGTGGGAGCTGTCGGGCGGCATGCAGCAGCGCGCCTCGATCTGCCGCGCGCTGATCCACCAGCCGCGGATGCTGCTGCTCGACGAGCCGTTCGGCGCGCTCGACGCGTTCACCCGCGAGGAGCTCTGGAACGTGCTGCGCGATCTCTGGACCGAGCAGCGCTTCAACGTGATCCTGGTGACCCACGACCTGCGCGAAGCGGTGTATCTCGCCGACACCGTCTACGTGATGAGCAAGCGGCCGGGGCGAATCCTGGCGCGCCGCGATGT
>JBFWQR010000111.1:0-25845 GCA_050249335.1 Lautropia sp. | reverse complement strand
GGAGCCGTTCGTACAGCGGTCGCGAAGCGGCCGGCCACACGGCGCGGCTGCCGACGGCCAGCACGGCCGCGAGCTGCACCAGGCGGTCCTCGTCGTCAGCCGCCACGCAGAGCACGCCGCGCCGTCCCGCCACTGCGTACAAATTGCGCTCGCCGGTCGGGCCCGGCAGGGTCACCGAGCTGTCGACCCGCGCCGCCGAGGCGAACGCCCGGCAGGCCGCCGCGACGGCCGGGTGGCGCGAGTCGGCCCAGGCCGTGAGGCTCTGCAGCGCGGCGGCCGGACCGGTCGGTACGCTCCGGGATTCGACGGCTGGCATGACGCGGGCGAGCACCCCTTCCGGCCGCCGGGACAGCAGCCGATGCAGGTACAGCGGTCCGCCCGCCTTCGGTCCGGTCCCGGACAGGCCTTCACCGCCGAATGGCTGGACGCCGACGACCGCGCCGACCATGTTCCGGTTGACATAGAGGTTGCCGACGCGAGCCTGCCGGGTCACGCGATCGATGGTCTCGTCGATCCGCGTGTGCAGCCCCATCGTCAGGCCGTAGCCGGTGCGCTCGATCTGGCCGAGCAGCGCGTCGAGGTGTTCGCGCCGGAATCGGACGAAATGCAGCACCGGCCCGAATACCTCGCGATCGAGCTCGGCGATGCTGTCGATCTCGATGACGGTCGGCAACACGAACGTGCCGGCTTCGAGCCGGCCAGTGTCGAGCCGGTCATCGCGGCGCCGGTCGCTGCCACGTTGGTCGTCGCCACGCTGGTCGCCGCCGCACCGGTCCTCACCGCGCTGCTCCCCGCTGCGTCCGGCCACGGCGTGGATCCGGCGTCCGTCGGCCTGCATCTTCTGCACATGCCGGTCGATGCCGGCCTTGGCCTCGGCATCGATCACCGGACCGACATCGGTCGACAGCCGCGCCGGATCGCCGACCCGGAGCTCGGCCATCGCGCCGAGCAGCATCGCGAGCACGCGGTCGGCCGCTTCTTCCTGCACGCACAGCACCCGCAGCGCCGAGCAGCGCTGACCGGCGCTGTCGAACGCCGAGGACAGCACATCGGCGACCACCTGTTCGGCAAGCGCCGACGAGTCGACGATCATCGCGTTCTGGCCGCCGGTCTCCGCGATCAGCGGAATCGCCCGGCCGTATCCGTCGACCCGCCCGGCCACGGCCTGCTGCAGCTGCTTCGCGACCTCGGTCGAGCCGGTGAACAGCACCCCCTTGACGCGCTCGTCGGCCACCAGCCGCGCGCCGACGACTGCACCGGGCCCGGGAAGCAGTTGCAGCGCCTCTTCGGGAATGCCGGCGGCCCGCAGCGCGCGCACCGCCGCCGCCGCGATCAGCGGGGTCTGTTCCGCAGGCTTGGCCAGCACGACGTTGCCGGCCGCGAGCGCGGCGGCGATCTGCCCGACGAAGATCGCGAGCGGGAAGTTCCACGGGCTGATGCAGACCACCGGGCCGACCGGGACGTGGGTCGCATCGTCGAACGTTTCGCGGACCTGCCGGGCGTAATAGCGCAGGAAATCGACCGCTTCCCGCACCTCGGAAACGGCGTTCTGCGCGGTCTTGCCGGCCTCGCGGATCAGCAGGTTCATCAGCCGCGGCAGCTCCGCTTCGAGCCGGTCCGCCGCAGCCGACAGCCGCTCGGCGCGCTCGACCGCCGGAACCGCGGCCCAGCGCGGGGCGGCCGCGACGGCGGCGCGCAGCGCCGTCTCGATCTCCTCGGTGGTTGCGGATCGGGTGTCGCCGATCGGTTCGGTCGCGCATGCCGGGTTCGTGACCGGCGCCAGCGGACCTTCGGCGGTCGCGGCAGCGAGCAACGGTCCGGCCGACCAGTGCGCATCCGCCGCGGCCGACAGCTCCGCCGTGAGGCGGCCGAGCTCGATTTCGTTGCCGAGGTCCAGGCCGCGCGAGTTCGGCCGCGATGGCCCGTAGAGGTCGTCCGGCCGCGCGATCGCCGGATGCGGCAGGCCGAGGCGACCCTCTTGCCGGGCGAGCGCTTCGATCGTCTCGACCGGATCGCGGACCAGTTGCTCGATCGGCAGCGCCGGATCGGCGACCTGGTTCACGAACGAGGTGTTCGCGCCGTTCTCGAGCAATCGGCGCACCAGATAGGCGAGCAGCGTCTCGTGCGTGCCGACCGGCGCATAGATCCGGCAGGGACGACCCAGCTTGCCGTCTGCCGGATCGCCGACGACCTGCTCGTAGAGCGGTTCGCCCATGCCATGCAGGCATTGGAACTCGTACTGGCCGGGGGCGTAGCGCTCGGGCCCGGCGAGCTCGTGGATCGCCGCCAGCGTGTGAGCGTTGTGCGTCGCGAACTGCGGATAGATCGCCTGCGGCGCGGCCAGCAGCTTGCGTGCGCAGGCGATGTAGGACGCGTCGGTGTAGGCCTTGCGCGTGTAGACCGGAAACCCGGCCTGACCGTCGACCTGCGCCCGCTTGATCTCCGAATCCCAGTAGGCCCCCTTGACCAGCCGGACCATCAGCCGCCGGCCGCTGCGCCGGGCGAGGTCGATCAGATGGTCGATGACGAACGGGCAGCGTTTCTGGTAGGCCTGCACGACGAACCCCAGGCCGTCCCAGCCCGCCAGCTGCGGCTCGAACGCCAGCCGTTCCAGCAGGTCGAGCGACAGCTCGAGCCGGTCGGCTTCTTCGGCATCGATGTTGAGTCCGATGTCGTAGCGTTTGGCGAGCGCGCAGAGCCCGACCAGCGCCGGATAGAGCTCGGCGCCGACCCGGTCGTACTGGGCGCGGCAGTAGCGGGGGTGCAGCGCCGAGAGCTTGATCGAGATGCCGGGGCCTTCATGGATGCCGCGGCCGGCCGAGGCCTTGCCGATCGCGTGGATCGCGGTTTCGTAGTCGCGCAGATAGCGCTGCGCGTCGGCGGCGGTCAGTGCCGCCTCGCCGAGCATGTCGAACGAGTAGCGGAAGCCTTCGAGCTCGCGGGGGCGCGCGTTCCTCAACGCGTCCGCGATCGTCTCGCCGGTCACGAACTGCTCGCCCATCATCCGCATCGCCAGATCGACGCCTTTGCGGATCAACGGTTCGCCGCCGAGGTTGACGAGCCGTCCGATCGAAGCCGAAAGACCCGACTCGCTGTGGGTGGCGACCAGCTTGCCGGTGATCAGCAACCCCCAGGTCGCCGCGTTGACGAACAGCGACGGGCTATGGCCGAGATGGTTCTGCCAGCGCCCCTGCGCGATCTTGTCGCGGATCAGCGCGTCCCGGGTCGCGGCATCCGGTATCCGGAGCAGCGCCTCGGCGAGGCACATCAGCGCGATGCCCTCCTGCGACGACAGCGCGTACTCCTGCAGCAGGTTCTGGACGATGCCGGCGCGGCCGGCGCCGGCCTTGCGCTCGCGCAGCGCGACCGCGATCCGGCGCGCCAGCTGCTGGACGCGGACGCCGACCGCCGGCGGCAGCCGCGCGAGCTCGAGCAGTGCGGCGACGGCCTCCGGCTCGGGCCGCCGCGAGGCGGCCGTGATCGCGCGCCGCAGCGGTGTCGCGGCCAATTCCGACGGCTGGAAGAAGTCGTCGAAGCGTCCGGGACGAGGCGGAGTCATGGATGTCACCTGATCGATGTTCTAGCCAGTGTTCCTGTTTCTGGTTTAAATTTTATTTCGTCTTTATAAGGTTGATCCGTATAAATCACTACCCATGGCCGATATCGCAGACCTGGATCGTACCGATCGGCGCATCCTCCGCAAGCTGCAGGAGGACGGTCGCATCTCCAACCTCAAACTGGCCGAGGAAGTCGCGCTGTCGCCGACGGCGGTGCTGGCGCGGGTCCAGCGGCTGACGCGGGACGGGTTCATCGAGGGCTATGAAGCCCGCCTGAACCCCCGGCTGCTCGGCGCGGCGATGCTGGTGTTCGTCGAAGTCCTGCTCGACCGGACCACCCCGAAAGTGTTCGATCAGTTCCGCGCGGCGGTCCAGGTCCACCCCGAGATCCTCGAGTGCCACCTGGTCGCGGGGGGCTTCGACTATCTGATCAAGACCCGGGTTGCCGACATGGACGCCTACCGCGCGTTCGCCGGCAAGGTGCTGTGGCAGCTGCCGGGCGTCCGCGAGACCCGGACCTATGCGGTGATGGAGGAGATCAAGCAGTCGAACCGCTTTTTCATCGCGTAGGGCGACCGGATGATTCGTCGGCGGGGCCGGCTCGCGGTCAGGGCCGGCGTGCCGACCGGTCAGCCCGCGCCGACGATATCCTGAGCGAAAACCGGCCGTTCACTGCCGGTCACGAGGCTCGGATCGCTTGGATGGGAGAGGTAGCGGCAAATCACCCACATGCCGTCTCGCGGATTGTCCACGATCTCGGCAGTGGCGCCATCCGACAGGATGACGCGTATGCCCGGCTCGAGTTCGAGCAGATTGATCGACTTGGAATCGGACATCGTCAGTTCGTGCTCTCGTTCCGGACCTAGCGGCTCTTGTAGTCCATCACGACACCGGCCTTCTTGGCCACCTCGCTCCAGCGGGCGAACTCGGCATCGCTCTTCTTCTTGAATTCGCGCGCATCCAGCGTGCGGACAGTATAGCCCGCCGCTTCGAGTTTGGTCCGGTACTCCGGCTCCTCCAACACCTGGATGACGTCGCGACTCACCTTGTCGATGATGGCCGGCGGCGTATCGGGCAAGGCATGCAGGCTGAGCCAGCTGCCGACATCGAAATCGCTGATGCCGGCTTCCTGTACCGTCGGTACGTCCGGCAGCGCGCGTTGACGGTACGCGGTCGTGACGGCGATCGCCTTGATCCGCCCGGCCTTGATCATCTGCACGAACGGCCCCATGCTGCTCACCCCGGCATCCACCGTATCGGACAGAAGACCGGCCAGCACTTCATTGGGGCCTCGATAAGGGACATGGATCCAGGTGGTGCCGGTCCTCTGCGCGAGCAGCTCGTACGCCAGATGCATGGAGCTGCCGAGATCGTTGGTCCCCATCTTCAGCTCGCCCGGCTTCGCTTTCGCCGCGGCGACCAGTTCCTGGAGATTGCTGGCGGGAAGATCGCCGCGTACGACCAGTATGTTGGCCGACTCGGAGATCTGCGCGATCGGCACGAAGGCCGTCATCGGATCGAGCGGCAGGTTGGTGAAGAGCGCGGAAGGGAGCACATTGAGGCCGAGGCCACCGGCGAGCAGCGTATAGCCGTCGGCGGGCATCCTCGCATAGGCCTGCATGCCGATCATTCCGCTCGCGCCGGGACGATTCTCGACGATGACGCCATGCTCGTACTTCTTTCTCAGGCCGTCGGCGAGGACCCGCGCGACGATGTCCAGCGCGATTCCAGCGGCGGCGGGCACGATGATCCTGATCGGGCGATCCGGATACTTCTCCTGCGCGGAGCCGAGCCGCGCAGTGCCGGACAGGAGGAGCGCGGCGAGCACCTGCCGGCGGCAGGGGGAGAGCACTGTACGGTTCATCATGTGCCTCGCAATGGTGGGTGTCTCAGAAGAAGAAAGCGAGCGCCTTTGCAAGAAGGGTGCTCTGCGCCAGGCGGATCTCCCGGCGTGCGACGCGCCAGCGTCCCTCGGACTTTTTCAACTGATCGAGTCGCTTGCCGGCGAACAGCGCGACTTCGGTATCCAGCCTGTTCTGATAGACCAGGAAACGCGACTCGACCTCGAGCCGTTCGCCGTCCGCGCTGGCGCCGAGAATCCGGACATTGGCCACGATGCGTGAAAAGCGCGAAGCAGGCTCCTCGATCCAGTGCATGCCGGTCTTGAGCTGCGCCACGCGTTTGGCCAATGTGTCGTAGCCCTCGTCGAACCAGGACGTCTGGCCTTCCACGGAATATTCGTTGCCGAGCTGATCACGGCGTACATTGCGAGCCAGCGGCATCAGGTACGTGATCTCCGGATCCAGCAGGGCCAGCCACTCCTCGTAGCGGCGCTCGTCGAGTAGCGCCGCTTCGTAGGAATAGAACTGATCGACCTCCCACCACAGCTCGATCTCCTGCTGCCGACCTCGAAGGTTCGCCTTCGATACATCGATCCCGCTCATCACGCGGCCTGCTCGCGTTGCCTGGCGGCAGGACGCAATTCGGTCCAGCTCAGGCCCTTCATGAACCTGCCCCACTGCCGGTAGAAAGCGCGGGCCCCCTCCTCGGAGAAGTCGGCATGGACTGCATCGTGCAGATGCGGAACCGGCTCGGCGTGGCCGAGACCCATCTGGTAGTTGAAATCCATGGTGCGCGCCATCGTGCCCTGGCAGGCTTCGGTCGCACAGGCCCAGTTTTCCATGTCGTCCGATTCGGCCATGCCCGCCGGACCGTGATAGCTCAGGTTGTAGTGATGAGTCATCTTCTTGACGACTTCGGGCGCATCACGGTCGACCAGGTAGATGCGCCAGATCTCGGTTTCAGTCGGGCTGATCGGATGAAACAGGCCGATCGAGCGAGGCTGAAGGGCATGAAAGGACATGTTGGGGAAGATCGTGGATGTCGCGTGCGGCGTTGCCCGCATGCGGTTGCCCAGATTGCGCACCCGGTCCTCGTAGATCTGGCGGAAATAGTCTTCGAGCACCGGGACACCCCGGTACTGCGGGATGTAGTCGTACTCCTCGAAATGCGGGAGCCGCGCGATGGTGCCGTGGCCGAGGTCGGGAAAGGCGATGCACATGCGCTTCGTGGTCAGGTCGCGGCGACCCTTGCCCGGGCTCGGCCCCACTCCGACGAGATCGGCGGAGCGGTGGCTGATGTCATGGTGCTTGTCGCCGATGAAATTCTCAGGAGGGAACTTCCAGTTGCAGCGAGCGCGCCATTTCTGGATGCCGCCGATCACCTCGGAACCGCCGTCACGCCCGTCCCGGTGATCGAGCAGGGAATCGAGGTAGATGCGCATGCCGCCGAGGTAGTCGAGAAAAGGCGGCGCATCGGGGTCCCAGGTCGCCCAGATCGAGCCCTTGTAGTTGTAGACGTGCGCGACTCGCTTCAGTCCCCATGCTTTCTTGTCCAGCTCGCCCTTGTAGTAGCTGTCGAAGCCGGGAACGCCGACCAGGCCTCCCGGCGTCTCGACCAGATTGCCGTCGGTCGAAAAGCTCCAGCCGTGATAGGGACAGGAAAACGCGCGGTTGTTGCCGCTGTCGTATCGACACAGCTTCATGCCGCGGTGCGCGCAGCTATTGAGCAGCACATGAATACGATTCTGCCGATCGCGGGTCAGGATCACCGACTCCGTGCCCATCCGCGACACGAAATAGTCGTCCGGTTTCGGTATCAGGCTTTCATGGCCGACCATCAGCCAGGCGCGTGCGAAGATGTGCGTGAGCTCCTGGCGGAACAACTCGTCGCTCGCGAAGATCTCACGGCTGACGACGCCATGGTCGGCGTGTACCAACTCATCGATGGATCGCATCCGATCGCTCCTTTCTGTCGCCGGACGTGCAGTGCGTTGTCGGTGGTCCGGCCGCAGCGGCCGGACTGCCGCGCTACCGAGGATCGGCTCCCGAATCGAGGCTCGCTCGTCTGATTATCATATTAATTACACTACTAGGCAACGGTTTCATGAGAGGTCGTTGAGCCGGGCCTGCTGGATCTTTGTAGTACGATCGAACCGTATAGCAGGCATCGCATGGCGCATGGAACCGGCATCCTGACACGGCCTGAAACCAGCAATCTGACCGATCGGGTGACGGCGATGCTCTGCGAGCAGATCACCGGTGGCGGGTTCAGCCCTGGCGATGTGCTGCCAGCCGAAAATCTGATCGCGCAGCGCCTCGGCGTCTCGCGCACCGTGCTGCGAGAGGCGATCTCACGGCTGAAGGTGAACGGGCTCGTCGCCAGCAAGCAAGGCCGGGGGCTGGTGGTGCTCGACAACCGCCGGCCTTCGGTGCTGCGCCTGCATTCGGCGAGCGATCAGGTACAACCGCAACCTGCTCGCATCGCGATCGCGTTCGGCCAGGACCGCGCGCGGTGGGCAGGCGCAGAAGGAGCATGAAGCGATCTACGAAGCCATCAGGAATGCCGACCCGGAGCAGGCTCGCTTGGCCGCTCGCACGCACGTGGAGAATACCGGCGTCCGCCTGCGCAGCACCAGCGGCCTGCTCAAGCCCGTCGGGCGGGTCGGCCGTCTTCAGCCGGTTGCGGACGGAGGCTCGAGCGGCGGTCGGATCCGGTAGCTGCTGCTGCCCTGCTGGGCACCCGCTGCATGGCGGGCAAGGGCCCGGTCAGCGATTCTGCTTGACGCGATGGATGGCGCAGAGCTTGTTGCCGTCGGGATCGCGCACATAGGCCAGGTGCAGCGCCCCCAGACTGCCCTCGCGCAGACCCGGCGGATCTTCGATCGATGTGCCGCCGTGCGCAAGGGCGGTGTCGTGAAACGCTCGCACCTGCTCGGGCGAGCTGCATTTGAAGCCGATGGTGCCGCCGTTCGCAAAGGTCGCCGCTTCGCTGTTGATCGGCTCCGTGATGCAGAACGTGTTTCCGTCATGCCGGTAGAAGAGCCGGGTGTGGCCGGAATTCGTCTTGTTGAGCATCGGCTCGCCGGCTCCGAGCGTTCCGAGCACTGCGTCGTAGAAGCGCTTCGAGCGCTCGATGTCGTTAGAACCGACCATCACGTGACTGAACATGCCTTCTCTCCTCTGTATCCGGCGCAGTGAGGATACCCGATTCGATCGTTTCCGAGGCAAGGCGGCGAAGTCAGGCAACCTTGCGCTGTTCGGTTGCCAGACGAACAGCCAAGCCCGCAAGCACCGTCCCCATGATGTACCTCTGGGCGGCTAGCCAACGAGGGCTGCCAGCGAACCATAGAGCCAATCTGGCAGCAGATAGCGCGATGCACAGGTTGACCGCAAAACTGATGACAATCTGCGTGAGTCCCAACTGAATACTCTGGGCGAATATCGAACCGTGCGCCGGCGAGACGAACTGGGGAAAAATCGACAGGTAGAAGACAGCGATCTTGGGATTCAGAAGATTGGTGATGAAACCCATCAGAAACAGCTTTCCCGGCGGATCGATCGGAAGATCGCGTGCCTCGAACGGAGACCGGGCACCCGGCCTGACGGCTTGCCACGCCAGGTAGAGCAGATAGGCCGCTCCGGCCCACTTGAGCGCTTCGTAGGCGAACGGAACGGCCATGAAGAGCGTCGTCAAGCCGATGGCCGCGGCCAGCATATGTACGAGAAATCCGGCGATGACACCGAACAGTGACAGCACCCCGGCCCGCCTGCCCTGACAGATGGACCGGGAGATCAGGTAGATCATATTCGGGCCCGGCGTCAGAACCATCAGCAAGGCCGCGCCGCCAAACAGGAACAAGTCGCTCAAGGGGATCATGGTTGTATTTCCGTGGGCCGGGTCGCGAGGATCTTACCGGACGAGGGTGCAGCGAGGGCCGTCCCGGTTGCCTTCAGGCGTTACCGCCCAGCGTAGAGGGCGGGAAGAATGTTTTCGAGCGATCCCCCCTGTTTCGCTGACGCACATAAAATCGCTCCAGCATCCGCAGGAAGTCATCCATCGACTCGGCGGCCTCTGCAGGGTCTCCTGCCCTGACCGCATCATAGATCCGTCGTCGTCGCGGCAGTACGACCTGGTGACTGGGAGCACCGAAATGGCGAGCCATATTGCTATTGAGCTCGATCATGGCGTTCGTGAACACGATGAAGATCGGATTCCGCGTTGCGCTTGCTAGCAGTCGCTGAAACTCGAAGCCCAGTCGCTCGCGCTCTTCGAAGTCATTCGAGCGAGCGGCGCGTTCGCCGTCCTCGACGTTTCGGGCCAGGGCCTCCAGGTCATCCGGTGTTCGTCGTTGCGCGGCGAAAGCGGCAACGCTGGTGCTGAGCACTGTCCTCGCTTCTCTCAGGTGCTCCGGCTGTATGACGCCGAGGCGTGATAGATCGGACAGGCCCACGAGCACGGCCTCACCGCCTCCTTCACGAATGAACGTTCCTCCGCCCTTGCCGGGCCTGATCTCGAGCAACCCGGTCGTTTGCATCGACCGTAACGCCTGGCGCAGGGTGTTGCGGCTGATCCCGAACTGCGCGGCAAGCACACGTTCCGTTGGCAGGCGGTCTCCGTTCTTCAAGGCGCCGGCCTGAAGCTGTCGACGGATCTGGATCGCAACTTCCTCAAAGGGGCGCCCCGACAGGATCGGCTCGAAGAGCAGTTTGAGCGGTGGAGTCGCTTTGGAGGAGGGCATGTCTTGATCCTTGACTGATTCGGCTTGGTCAATCTTGTGGATGGGAGTATGCCAATGCCGCTGGCGGCGCTGTTGCATCGGAGTCGATCCTGGTGCGCTGCATCTTCGCGCCATGGATGCAACTCGCCGCCCTTGGGACTGTCGACATCGCGAAGCGAGCTGGTCGGTTCCGGGAAGGGGCATCCGTGTGCGGTTCGAGGAGAGTGCGCATGTCGACCAGTGCCTCCGATGGCTACTCAAAGCAAAATGGTGACCCAAAACTGAAACGAGCTTGACACGGTCGGTGGCCAGCGCTAGATTGTTTCGGGTGATCCAAAAACCAGAAGCGAGGAGCGCCATGCGGAGACTATTGATTCTTGGATTGCTGGTCTGTCTGTACTCGGTCTCGGGCGTGGCTCAGGAGTACCCGAGCAAGCCCATCAGGCTCGTCGTACCGTACAGTCCCGGCGGACCGTCGGACACGGTTGCGCGCGCGCTTCAGGAGCCTTTGTCCAGGTCGCTGGGGCAGGCGGTATTGGTGGAGAACAAGGTCGGAGCGGGTGGGGCGATCGGGACCCGCGATGTCGCTCGCGCGGCGCCAGATGGCTATACGCTCCTGTTGGGCAACAACGGGCCTCATACGATCCTTCCTGCGGTTTCCAAGGACATCGGCTACGATGGCTTGACGGACTTTGCGGCGATCTCGCTGCTGGGTACTCAACCCTTCGTGCTCATCGTCAATTCTTCTTTGCCGGTGAACGACCTGAAGGAGTTCATCCGGTACGCGGGACGCAGCCCGACGGCGCTGGCCTACTCGACCTCAGGGGTCGGTGCGCCATCGCACCTGGCAACCGAACTGTTCGCCAGCAAGGCCGGCGTCAAGATTCTGCATGTGCCGTATAAAGGTCAGGCGCCGACGGTGAACGCGGTAGTCGCCGGAGAGGTTGCGTTCTCGATTACCGCACCGTCGTCGAGCGTCACCGGGTTCGTCAACACCGGGCGGTTGAAGCTGCTGGCGACGTCGAGTCCGACGGAGTCGGATCTGTTTCCTGGCGTTCCCCCGATCTCATCCGTGCTGCCGGGCTACCGCGCCGAGTTGTGGTACGGGTTGCTCGCGCCCGCAAAGACTGACACGAATATCGTTCGTCGCCTCAACAGAGCGGTTGCGGATGCCTTGGCTGATCCGAAGGTGAAGGCTGTCTTTGCCCAGCTGAGCGCTGCCGCCAATCCCGACGGCGCGGCCGAGCAATTGGTCGACATGATCCGGGACGAGTCTGCACAATGGGCGGCGATTGTCCGCGAGATCAAGCTTCCCCAGAATTGACCGCCGACGTCAGGATCGATCCGTCCGCACGCCGATCAGACATTCGATTCCTCCGCCTGAGCGCCCCGATGCCCCGCGCCGTCGTTCCCAGCATCTGCCGGAACTGTCTCGCCTACTGTCCGATCCTCGTCACCGTCGACAACGGCCGCGCCGTCAAGGTCACCGGCGACCCTGAAGCTTCGGGTTTCGACGGGTACAGCTGTCCCAAGGGGCGGGCGCTCCCGGCGCAGCACAATGATCCGAGCCGTCTGCTTTCGTGCCTGCGGCTCGGCGAGGACGGCAGTCATTCAAGGGTCGGATCCGATCGGGTAATGGATGAAGTCGCCGAAAAGGTCCAGCGCATTCTTGCCGAGCATGGCCCGCGGTCGATTGCGATGTACATGGGCACGGGCCCGGTCTCCCACGCGGCCGGTGTTCCGATTGCGAGAGCCTGGCTTCGAGCGATCAAATCGCGGATGGTCTTCTCGGCGTCGACCATCGACAAGCCGGCGGAGTACACGGCCATGGCGTTGCATGGAAACTGGCATGCCGGCCTGCAGCCCTTCGAGACTTCGGACTCGTGGATCATCGTCGGCGCCAATCCGGTGATCGCCAAATCGAACGGAGCGCCGCAGAACAATCCCGCGATGCGACTCAAGCAGGCGACGGGC
The DNA here is from genome assembly GCA_050249335.1 of Lautropia sp. GTDB lineage: Bacteria > Pseudomonadota > Gammaproteobacteria > Burkholderiales > Burkholderiaceae_E > Lautropia. Next base: position 13,755 of record JBFWQR010000111.1, on the reverse strand, counting down.
AACGGTATGAAGCTGATCGTGATCGACCCCCGTCGAACCGAGACCGCCAGACGTGCGCATGTCCACCTTCAGCCGCGTCCCGGTGAAGATGCGGTCTTGCTCGCTGGATTGATCCATATCCTCATCGAAGAGGGACTCTGCGACCGGGACTTCATCAGCGCCAACGCGACAGGCTTCGACACGCTGAGGAACAGGGTTGCTCGATTCACGCCGGCGTTCGTCTCCCGGCGCGCCGACGTGCCTGTCGAGCAGTTGCTCCAGGCCGCCCGCGTCTTCGGTCACGGCAAGCGTGGCGGAGTCGTATGTTCGACAGGACCGAGCTTCTCGACCAACAGCAACCTGACCTTCTATCTGGCGCTGTGCCTGAATACCCTGTGCGGCCGCTGGGCGCGAGAAGGGGATGTCGCCGCCTACCCGAACATCCTGCTCCCTGCCTTCGTCCCGCGAGCGCAACCTTATCCTCCGTACCCTGTCAAAAGCGATGTGCCGATGCGGATTCATGGGCTGGCCGAGAACGCCAGCGGCCTTCCCACTGCTGCCCTTGCCGACGAGATCCTGCTCGACGGCGAGGGCCAAGTCAAAGCGCTCTTCTGCCTGGGCGGAAATCCGGTTCTTTCCTGGCCCGATCAGTCGAAGACCGAGGCTGCCTTGAAGAAGCTCGAGCTTCTTGTCGTTTTCGATTATCTGAAGACTGCGACCGCCCGGTTTGCCGACTACATCGTGCCGCCGCCTCTCTCGCTCGAGGTCCCGGGCGTTTCACAGAAGGCGGAGCTTCACAAGTACAGCGGCGTGTCGCGTGGCTACTCGTTTCCGTGGGCGCACTACACGCCGGCGGTCTTGCCGGTTCCGAAAGGTTCTGACCTCCTCGACGACGGCGCGTTCTTCTTCGGACTTGCGCAGCGCATGGGCCTGCAGCTGATCCTGGTCAATAACTATGGCCAAGGTCCCAACCAGGAACTGCCGCCGCAGTCCGTGCCTCTGGACATGTCGCGCCTTCCCAGCAACGACGAGTTGATCGAGATGGCATGCATGAACTCGCGGATACCGCTCGCCGACGTCAAGAACTATCCGCATGGACACCGATTCGATCTCGGCGTGCGGGTTCAGGCTCGAGAGGATCAGTGCGACGCCATGCTCCAGTTGGCGGACGAAGCGATGATGGCGGAGTTGCTCGAGCTCCACGCGTCGGGTGTCGAGCCGGCCACAGTCGATGGGATGACCCATCGCCTGATATCCAGGCGAAGCAACGGCTATATGAATTCGGTCGGCCAATCCCTGCATGCCGAGGCCGGCCTCTATGCGCCGGCATATCTGCATCCAGAGGACCTGCTCAAGCTGGGCCTCATCGAGGGTGACCTGGTCAAGATCGAGTCCAGGCACGGCTGCATGCTTGCGCGCGTCGAGGCAGATGACGGGCTGCGAGAGGGATTGGTGTCAGTAGTCCACGGCTTCGGCGCCGCGCAATGCGACGCTGACACTGGCTTTCAGCGGCGGCTTGGGTCAGTGAATCGGCTGACAGACATGGACGAGCGCGATCCGATCACAGGTATTCCGAGAATGAGCGCTCTTCCGGTGTCCATCTCGCGATGGACCGCGCCTGTCACATGACTCACGTCGCCGTGCCAGTTCCGGATCCGCTTGCCCCGGGCAAGGCGCTCGGCGATCGCGAGCTGGTGCTCGAGCGGCAGGAAGCACGCCGGCACCTCGAGGCGATCGGCGCGGCGGACAACGGACTTTACTCAGGGCTTTACTCGGCAGAGCCCGGCAGATCACGGGCGCTGTGGCCGGCGGCTGGGCTCTTCTATGAGCCGATGGAGTTTCAGGGGCCTCGAGCGCATGAGAAGGGACGCGCCGCATTCAACGCAGGCATCCAATGGCTTCTTCACGGCGCGTTGCATGTGGGCGATCGTCTCAGGCTGAGCGCGCGGATTTCCGATCGCTGGCTCAAGCGCGGTCGAGAATACGCGGTAATCGAAATGACCGCGCGCAACCAGGCCGGGAAGCTCGTTGCAGTCGGCTGCTTCAAGGAATCCTGGGATCGGCCACCCGAGTACCTTCCTCCGCTTCCGTCGCTTGACGGTCAGAAGAGCAGTTGGCGGGTCGAGCCGAAAGGGATCGAGGTGAATCGCTTCGATTGCCGCTACACCGACGCCATGTCGAGGCTGTTTGCTGGCCCGATTCGAAACTTGCATACCGAACTGGATATGGCTCGACAGCGCGGCTTCGACCGCCTTGTCATAGCCGGGCCGCAGATCGTTGCCCAGATGTCGGAGCTGATGACACGAACCTTCGGTCTGGACTACCTCGCATCCGGGGAGATCAAGGTAAACCTGCTGAAACCGGTCTTCTCGGGGGACACCGTCAGCGCACGGGCGGCCTTCATCGATTCGGACGGCGAATCGGCCGGGGGCGAGCGGACGGATCCTGTGCAGGTGGCGATCTGGGCCGTGAATCAGCACGCCGAGACCGTCGCCGCAGGGGTGGGGCAAGCCCGCATCAGGCGTGACAGCAGCGGCCGGCCCGATGAACCACAGAGAAGCTGAGCTTTGAGCAAGGAAACTGACGCCCGGTCCCTTGGCAGCGTCCTGACCGCGTTGGCAATCGCCGATCCCGGCAAGCCTGCATTGACTTGCGATGATCAGACGCTGTCGCGGGCTGAGCTCGAGAGACGGGCAAACCGGCTCGCCCGGTCCTTCGCGCTCCATGGCGTCAGCCAGGATGATTTCGTCGCCATCGTGCTGCCCAACGGTTCGGAATTCGTGGCGTCGGTCTTCGCCTGCTGGAAGATCGGGGCGACGCCACTGCCGATGTCGGTACGACTCGCACCTGCCGAACTCGAGGCCAGCCTGAGACTGGTTAAGCCTGCACTGGTGGTTGGAATAGACCCCGCCCGCATGCTCGAGTCCCCATGGATTCCCGCATCGTACGTACCGGCCGAGGAGCTTTCAGATGCCCCCTTGCCGGATCGCTTCGGAAAGGCGTGGAAGGCTATTCTTTCCGGGGGAAGCACCGGGCGTCCGAAGATCATCGTTGACGGCCGGCCCGGAACGCTGGGTCCGCATACGCTCAACCCGACCATCCGCGGCGATGACGTCGTTCTGGTGTCGGGGCCCATGCATCACAACGCTGGCTTCAAGCACTGCATGAACGGTTTGCTGGCGGGAGCCCGCGTCATTCTCATGCCCCGATTCGACGCACTGGAGGCGATCCGCTTGGTACGGCAATGGCAGGTCTCCTGGGTCTCGCTGGTGCCGACGATGATGAACCGCATCTGGAAGCTGCGCCGCGATGACGAGATCCCTTCCGATTTGCCGAGTCTGCGCGTCCTGTACCACGCGGGCGCGCCGTGCCCACCATGGCTCAAGGAGGCATTCATCGAATGGCTCGGAGCCGACCGGATCTTCGAGATCTACGGCGGCACCGAGAACAACGGGCTGACTTTCATCAGCGGCGCGGAGTGGCTGGAGCACCGCGGCTCGGTGGGCAGACCGGTCGCAGGATACCGCTTCAGAATTCTGGATCGCGAGGGTAGGGAGGTCGGTCCCGGCGAGGTTGGCGATATCTACATGAGGCCGGACGCCGGGCCAGGCACCACGTATCGTTATATCGGCGCACCGCCGTGCCGTGAGCGCGACGGCTGGGAGACACTTGGCGACGTCGGGTACCTGGACCGGGACGGCTACCTCTACATATGTGACCGGGACACCGACATGATCCTGCGGGGCGGCGCAAACATCTACCCCGCGGAGATCGAGGCTGCGATCGACAGCCATCCGCTCGTGTGGTCGAGCGCCGTCATTGGTTTGCCCGACGAAGACCTCGGTAGCCGCATACATGCCGTCGTGCATGGTGATGCTCACCTATCCGAAGCCGCGCTGCGCGAGCATCTGTGCGAACGGCTGGCGCGCTACAAGCAGCCCGCAACGATCGAGTTCGTATCGACTCCGGTCCGCGACGATGCCGGCAAGGTCCGGCGCGGCGCGCTTCGGGCGGTGCGGACGGCAACCGGCAGGGCCGGTCATCTCCATCCCACGAGGTTAGGCATATGAGCCGCTACGAACGCTATCGGCATCTGAAGATCGACGTTGCCGACAAGGTCGCGACGGTCACCCTGAATCGGCCGCAGGCCAGGAACGCGATCAACCAGCGCTTCATTCACGAACTGCGCACGATCTGGGACGACTTGGCCGATGACCACGCAGTCAACGTCGTGCTCCTCACCGGCGCTGGCGATTACTTCAGCGTCGGCGGCGACGTCAAAGCGATGTCCGAGCGTCCGGGTGGTGACGTGCTCGAAGAAGGCGAGGTCCACGATCCGATGATCAGCCGTCGCCTGGTGAACCGGCTGCTGGAATTGGATAAGCCCATCGTGTGCGCTATCAACGGTGACGCAATCGGGCTGGCTGCCACGATCGCGCTGTTGTGCGACATCACCGTGGCTTCGGAACGGTGCCGGATCGGAGACACGCATGTCAGCCGTGTAGGTCTCGTTGCGGGTGACGGCGGAACCGTCATTTGGCCACTCCTGGTAGGGGTGGCCAAGGCCAAGGAGTTTCTGATGCGTGGAACGCTGCTGACTGGGATCGAGGCTGAACGTATCGGGCTGGTGAATCACGTGGCCGCTCCCGAGGAGGTGCTTTCCAAGGCGCGGGGGATTGCGCTCGAGTTGGCGCAGGGTCCTGCGTGGGCGATTCGCTGGACGAAGCTGTCGGTAAACCAGATCGTGAAAGAGCGGGTGAATCACCTGCTCGAGGCGTCAATGGCCCTCGAACAGATCACTTTCGAGACGGCAGACCATCGCGAGGCGACTCGAGCCTTCGCGCAAAAGCGCAAACCCATATTCGGTGCTTCGTAGGCTTTCCGGATCGGCAGGATCAGTCCCCTATCTGGATCAAGAGAAAAGGCCCGCGTGAGCGGGCCTTTCAGATCTTGCAGCACCGACCCGCGAGCCTTCGCACGCGGGTCAGGGCAGGACTTACATGTCCATCCCGCCCATGCCACCCATACCGCCCATGCCGCCCGGCATGCCGCCGCCGCCGGCCGGCTTGTCTTCCGGCGCTTCGGCGATCAGCGCATCGGTCGTCAGCAGCAGGCCGGCGATCGAGGCGGCGTTCTGCAGCGCGGTGCGGGTCACCTTGGTCGGGTCGACGACGCCGGCTTCCACCAGGTCACCGTACTCGCCGTTGGCGGCGTTGTAGCCGAAGTTGCCTTTGCCTTCCAGCACCTTGGCGACGACGACGCTGGCTTCGTCGCCGGCGTTGTTGACGATCTGGCGCAGCGGCTCTTCGACCGCGCGCAGCACGATCTTGATGCCGGCTTCCTGGTCGGCGTTGTCGCCCTTGATCTTGATCGCCGAGCGCGCACGGAGCAGGGCGACGCCGCCGCCGGCGACGATGCCTTCCTCGACCGCGGCGCGGGTCGCGTGCAGCGCGTCTTCGACGCGGGCTTTCTTCTCCTTCATCTCGACTTCGGTGGCGGCACCGACGCGGATGACGGCGACGCCGCCGGCCAGCTTGGCGACGCGTTCCTGCAGCTTCTCGCGGTCATAGTCGCTGGTGGCTTCCTCGATCTGGGCGCGGATCGCCTTGACGCGCGCTTCGATCGACTTGCCTTCGCCGGCGCCGTCGATGATCGTGGTGTTTTCCTTGCCGATCTCGATCCGCTTGGCGCTGCCGAGGTCCTGCAGCGTGGCTTTTTCCAGCGTCATGCCGGTTTCCTCGGCGATCACGACGCCGCCGGAAAGGATCGCCATGTCTTCCAGCATCGCCTTGCGACGGTCACCGAAGCCCGGGGCCTTGACGGCGCAGGTCTTCAGGATGCCGCGGATGTTGTTGACGACCAGGGTGGCCAGCGCTTCGCCTTCGACTTCCTCGGCGACGATCAGCAGCGGCCGGCCGGCCTTGGCAACCTGTTCCAGCACCGGCAGCAGGTCACGGATGTTGCTGATCTTCTTGTCGTGCAGCAGGATGAACGGGTCTTCCAGGACGGCGACCTGCTTGTCCGGGTTGTTGATGAAGTACGGCGACAGGTAGCCGCGGTCGAACTGCATGCCCTCGACGACGTCGAGCTCGTTGTTCAGCGACTTGCCGTCCTCGACGGTGATGACGCCTTCCTTGCCGACCTTCTCCATCGCGTCGGAGATGATCTTGCCGATCTCTTCATCGGCGTTGGCCGAGATGGAGCCGACCTGGGCGATCTCCTTGCTGGTGGTGCAGGGCTTGCTGACCTTCTTCAGCTCGGCGGTCAGGGCGATGGTGGCCTTGTCGATGCCGCGCTTCAGGTCCATCGGGTTCATGCCGGCGGCGACGTACTTCATGCCTTCGCGGACGATGCCCTGGGCCAGCACGGTGGCGGTGGTGGTGCCGTCACCGGCGTTGTCGCTGGTCTTGGAAGCGACTTCCTTGACCATCTGCGCGCCCATGTTCTGGAGCTTGTCCTTCAGCTCGATCTCTTTCGCGACGGAGACGCCGTCCTTGGTGATCGTCGGGGCGCCGAAACTGCGCTCGAGCACGACGTTGCGGCCTTTCGGGCCGAGGGTGACCTTGACGGCGTTGGCGAGGATGTTGACGCCGTCGACCAGCTTGGCGCGGGCTTCATCGCCGAAATTGACTTGCTTGGCTGCCATGTATCGAAACTCCTGGGTTCGGAATCGGTGTTCGTCGGGTGTTGGGGTAGCGGGCCGGGGCTCTTACTGAACCACCGCCATGATGTCTTCCTCGCGCATGACCAGCAGCTCGTCGCCGTCGACCTTGACGGTCTGGCCCGAGTACTTGCCGAACAGCACCTTGTCGCCGACCTTGACCGCCAGCGGACGGACCTTGCCGTCGTCGCCGACCTTACCGTCGCCGATCGCGAGCACTTCGCCCTGGTCGGGCTTTTCGGCGGCGTTGTCCGGGATCACGATGCCTGACGCGGTCTTGCGCTCGTTGTCCAGGCGCTTGATGATGACGCGGTCATGCAAAGGGCGCAGTTTCATGCAGGGGCTCCTAACTTGATTGATTGGGCTAGTCTGTGACCCGGGGCCCGGCCGCGGCGCCCGCCATATCGCCGGCGCCCCGGCCGGGCGCCCCGTCGGCGGTCGGGTCCCCCGGCCCGATTGCGCCCGCCCCCTCCAACCCCCAGCCGACCGGCTCCCGCGCGGATGCGGCGGGGGCGCTGTCGTTAGCACTCATCAACGGCGAGTGCTAATGATAGTGACGAGTCGCTGCGGAATCAAGCCCACCGGCGGCCGGCTTCGGGCCCCCGGAAGCCGGGGCGCGAACCGTCGGGCGCGGCTGCGGCGGCCTGCTAGACTCTGCCTGCCGGAATGCCGCCGCCCCGCCGCCTGGCCGGGCGGCGGTTGCCTGCCCGCCGCCGGCGCCAGAACAAAGGTTTGAACCGGCGCGGCCGTCGCAGCGACTCAGGTATGAAGAAAGCACCCGCAGAGCAGTCGGAAGACGAGGTGCGTGCGCTCCTTGTCCGCCTCCAGGCCAAGGACGAGCGCGCGCTGCGGGAGCTCCATGAACTGTACGCGCGACGGATCTACCTGTTTGCGGTAGCCCGCCTGCGCGACGAGGATGCGGCGCAGACGGTCATGATCGATACCTTGTTCGAAGTCTGGAAACACCCCGATCGCTTTCGCGGCGAATCGCGCTTTTCGACCTGGCTGCTCGGCATTGCCAAGTACAAGGTCCTGAGCACCTTCCGCAGCCAGCGCGAAGAGCACGAGGACATCGACGACTACGCCGAGACCATCGCCGACGAGTCGGCCGGCGTGCTCGAGCGGATCGAGGACGACGAACGCGCCCGTGTGCTCAGGGGTTGCATCGACAAGCTCAACGACGCCCAGCGTGAAGCGGTCCAGCTGGTGTTCATGGAAGGTCTGGCGCTCGCCGAGATCGCGCAAGTGCAGAAGGTGCCCGAAGGTACTGTCAAGACACGGCTGTTCCATGGGCGCAAGAATCTGCGCGAGTGCGTCGAACGCCGATTGGGAGGTGCATGATGGTTACGCGACCGACCACTCCGATCGAACGCGACCCGGCCCGGCTCGAAGACGCATTGCCGTGGTATCGCAACGGCACGCTGTCGGGCGACGACCGTGCCTGGGTCGAAGCGCAACTCGCCGCCGGTGACGACCCGGCGCGGATCGCCGCGCGTGCCGCCGCCGAGTTCGACGCGAAGATCGAAGCCGAGTTCGAAGCGCAGATCGCCGAACTGCCGGCCGACCTCGGCTGGGAGCGGCTGCTCGCCCGGACCCGCGCCGACGCGGCAGGTGCCGGTACCGCGCGCGGATTCGCCGGCACGGCCGGACTGGCCGGCATGGCCGGACGAGGCGGTACGGCCAGGCAGGGCGGTGCGGCCGGGCAGGGCGGTACCGACTCGATGTGGCAACAGCTGTCGTCCTGGTTCGCCGGCCTGCTGTCGCCGCAGCTCGGCATGGCGATGGCGGCGCTGCTGGTGGTCCAGGCGGTCGCGATCGGCTGGCTCGCGACCGACGGTGAGGGGACCGGCGATACCGTCGAGTACCGTTCGGGCGCCGGCGCGCAGCCGGTCGAATCGATCCGTGCGCTGCTCAATGCCGGCACCACCGAGCAGGCGCTGCGCGACGCGCTGCTCGCCAATCGGGCGATCATCATCGACGGACCGAACGATCTCGGCGAATACTGGATCCTGGCGCCGGACCGGCCGGCCGAACCGGTCGCCGCGGCGCTGCGCGACGCCGGCGTGATCGCGACCTACGCGATCGACCACCGGCCGCGGGTTCGCTGAGCTGCCCGGCCCGGGAATTCCGATCACCGAGTCCAGCCGACGAGCCGATCATGAACCGCCGCAGCGCCGACCACTGCCGCAGCGCCGATTACCGTCGTGGTGCCGATTCGATGATCCGCCGCCGCCTGGTATGGGCCGGTCTGGCGGCACCGGCCATGTTCGGGCTGTCCGGCGCGGCGGCACCGGTGCAAGCGGCGCCGGCGCGGACCGCGCTGGTGATCGGCAACTCGTCGTATCCGAACGCCGTGCTGGCGAACCCGGTCCGCGATGCGCGGCTGATCGCGGCGACGCTGCGCGAGCTCGGCTTCGAGGTCGCGCTGGTCGAGAACGCGCGCCGCAGCGACATGCTGGCGCAGATCCGCCAGTGGCTGATCGGGTCGGCCAGGGCCGACGTCCGCGCTTTCTACTATGCCGGACACGGCGTCCAGTATCGCGGGGCCAGTTACCTGGTTCCGATCGATGCGGTCTATCTCGCCGAGGACGAGATCCCGGCCAAGTCGTTCGACCTGGCCCAGATCGTCGAGCCGCTGTCGCGGCTGGCCACCGGCGTCAACTTCGTCATCATGGACGCCTGCCGGGCCGAGCCGGCCGCACTGCTGACGCAGGTCCAGCGCCGCACCCGCAGTCTCGAGCGGCCGGAAGCCGGGTTCGGGCTGACTGCCGCGCCGCGCGGCACCGTCATCGCCTATTCGACCTCGCCCGGTGCGCTCGCCGCCGACGGCGCCGGCGACGCCAACAGCGTGTTCACCCGCAATCTGGTCAACCAGATGCGGCAGCGGGGCCTGCCGGTCGAGACGCTGTTCAAGCGCGTCCGCATGGCGGTGATGCGCGAGACCCGCAACGTTCAGATCCCGTGGGAGACCAGCAGCCTGGTCGGCGACTTCTGCCTGCGGCCGAACAGCGACGGCAGCTGCGCACCCGAGGGCTGACCGTCGCGGCGGGCCGCAGGGCCGTCCAGCAGCGGCCGGCCCGGCAACGGTATGATCGGGCCCTTGCCGGGGGAAGCATGTCGAGTTCGAATCGGGAATCGATCCAGCGCGCCGTCCGTCGCGGGCGCTCGTCTGTCGTGGTCGCGGTGGTCGCGTTCGCAATCGGCCTCGCGGCCACCGGTGCGGCAGCACAGCCGGCCGCGCCGCTGACGATCCGGCTCGGCCTGATCGAGGGCCTGTCGGGCCCGTTCGCCAATGCCGGCGAGGCGGTCGAGCGCAATCTGATCTTCGCGGTCGAGCGGATCAATGCGCGCGCGCCGGTGGTCGCCGGCCGGCCGCTGCGGCTGGAACTGGTGCCGCTCGACAGCCGCGGCGAAGTCGACGGCGCGCTCGCTTCGCTGCAGTCCGCGGTCGATCGCGGCATCCGGATCGTCCTGCAGGGCAACAGCTCGGCGGTCGCCGGCGCGCTGGTCGAGGCGATCGAGAAGCACAACCAGCGCCAGCCGAACGCCGCGCTGCTGTTCCTGAACTATTCGGCGCTCGATCCGGTATTGACCCGCGAGCGCTGCAGCTTCTGGCATTTCCGCTTCGACGCCGACGTCGAGATGCGGCTGGCCGCGCTGCTCGACACGATCGCCGCCGACCGCGACGTCCGACGGGTCTACCTGCTGAACCAGAACTACAGCTTCGGCCAGCAGTTCGCGCGGCTCGCGCGCCTCGGGCTCGAGCGGCGTCGTCCGGACATCACGATCGTCGGCGACGAGCTGATCCCGATCGGCCGCGTCAAGGACTTCAGCCCCTACGCGCAGAAGATCCGCGCCAGCGGTGCCGATACCGTGCTGACCGGCAACTGGGGCAACGACCTGACGCTGCTGGTGCGCGCCGCGCGCGAGTCGGCGCTCGACGTGCGCTTCCACACCTTCTACGCGAACGGCCTCGGCGCACCGGCGGCGATCGGCGCAGCTGGCGCCGGCCGCGTCACCGCCGTCGCCGAATGGCACTACAACGCCGGCACGCCGGCGCTCGACGCGCTGTATACCGATTTCCGCGCGCGCTTCCCGAAGCCGTCCGACGACTACTTCCATGCGCGGATGCAGCTGATGATGACGATGCTGGTCGACGGCCTGGACGCTGCCGGCAACGCGCTATGGGCGCCGGCTGCGCCGGCGGCAGGCGGTACCGGCGATGCGGGCGGCGCGACCGGTTCGGGCGGCGCGAGCAGTTCGGGCGGCGCAAGCGGCTCGAGCGGCGCAAGCGGCTCGAGCAGCGGTGCCGGCGGCGGTGAGCGAACGATGGCGATCGCAGCGCTTGCTTCGGCGCTCGAAGGCAGGACGGTCGCGCTCGACGATCTGCGGTTGACGATGCGCGCCGAAGACCACCAGGTGCAATCCGGCCTCTACGTCAGCCTGATGGATGCGCTGGGCCAGCCGGGTGTCGCCCGCGACATCGAGGGGTCGGGCTACGGCTTCCGGACCCTGGCGCGGGTTCCCGCCGAGGCGGTCGCGACGCCGCCGGCCTGCCAGATGAAGCGCCCGGAGTAGCGGGCCAGGAATCGCGTGCCCGGAGTCGCGTGCCCGGAGTAGAGGGGCCGGAGTAGAGCGGCCGGAGTAGAGCGGCCGGAGTAGAGCGGCCGGTCAGCGCGGCTCCAGCGTGCCGGCGTCTCGCACCGACCGGCGAACTTTCGGCTTGCCGCCGTAGCGGACCGTCGCGGCGTCGCCGACCGTCGCGTCGAGCTGGTGCTGCGCGGTGACGATCGCATCGCTGCTGCCCCGGGCGTCGATCTTCACGGTGTCCGAGCGGACCTCGCCGGCTTCGTAGGTACCGGATCCACCGACATGGACCTGCTGGCTGCGCGCCTGGCCGCCGCCGATGCGGACCGTGCCGGAGCCGCCGATGTCGACCGCCAGCGACGAGGCCTGCAGCGACGCGAACTCGACCGTTGCCGAGTCGGCGACCTTCAGCTCGAAGTGATCGCCGCGGGCCGCGCCGATCTTGGCATCGACCGAGGTCGACGCCGTCAGCGCTGCCAGCTGCCTGCAGTCGATCTCGATCCGCACCGGCTGCTCAGTGTTGAAGCCGCGCACCGGCGAGACCGTCAGCACGCCGCCAGACACGGCGAAGCGGATCGCATCGATCACTTTCTGCTCGGCGGTGATCCGGGCGCCTTCGCGGCCGGACATCCGGATCTCGACGTCGGCCGGCACCGCGAGCACGACGCGCTGGTAGCCGGCGAGCTCGATCGACTTGGTCGCGACCGCCGGCGCGGCGCGCGCCCCGGTCTGGAGCGGACCGACCGGCGCGATCACGCCGGCTGCCGCGGCTGCCGCGATCACGCCGCCGAACCGCCGGCGGCGCAGATCGGGGCGGGCCGCGGCCGATGTCGCGTTCATCTGCGGTTGTTCCTGGGGCCCGTGGCCGGCCGCCGTGCAGCCGGCCACGAGGAGCCGCCGCGAAGGCAGCGGCGGCAGAATCAATTGAGCAGGACGGCGTTGCCGACGTTGAAGGTGCACCAATAGCTCGGGCTGGTACTCGGCACGCGCTGGCGCTGCGGTACCGCCCCGACCGGCGCCGGGGTATGGCAACCGGTGCCGCAGGTCGCGCTGACCGTCAGGCCGTTGTGGCTCGGTGTCACGCTGGCGGCGCCGGAGGTCCACAACGCCTGGCAACTGAACAGACCGAACTCGTGAGCGCGGGCCGCGCCGGGCGGCCCGATGTTGCCCGCCCGGTCGATCAGCCGGGCGCGGTAATAGCGGGTCTCCTTGTTACCGGACGGGTTGCCGGCGGTGCCGACGACGGCGCTGGTCTCCGCCGTCGCCGGCACTTCGCGCGTGACGGTGCTGCCGTTGCCGCTGGTCGGCACGTCGACGCGCGCGATGGCGAGCGACGTGAAGTTCTGGCCATCGGTCGACACCTGGAACTCGACCTGGTCGCCGGCGGCGGCGCCGGTGACCGTCGCCCGGATCGACGGCGTCGGATCCGAGATGCCGAGCGGCGTTCCGTTGACGCGCAGGCGATCGCCGGTCATCGCCGTTCTCAGCGCTGCCGCAAGCGGCGTCGGCGCGTCGGTCGACAACGTCACGGTCGGCGCGGTGGTCGGCGCCGTCGTGTCGATCGTCAGCGTGACCGAGTTGCCCAATGCCCCGCTGCCGGTCGGTCCGACCGGTTGCGCCGAGTAGGTGTAGCTGGCACCGTTGGCCAGGTTGCTGTCGGTGAACGACCAGCTGCCGCCGCTGGCTGCGACCGGGATCTCGACCGTCGTGCCGGACGGACCGACCCGGCGCAGCAGGATCGACTCGCCGCCGGCCAGCCCGGGCACGATCGTGCCGGCGAGCGTCGGCGACGTGTCGTTGGTGAAAAGTGTTCCGGCGGCGCTGAAGGTACCGGTCACCGGCGTGGCGTTGTCGGTGACGGATGCGATGTTCACCGTCTTGGCCGGTCCTGCGGTCGACACCGTCAGCGTGAACGGCGCGCTGGCGGCGCCGGAGCCCGAGCCGTTGCGGTCGACCCGTGCGGTGAACGAGTGGGTTGCCCCGACCGCGAGCGCAGGCACCGCGAAGTTCCAGTCCAGACCGGAACTGAGCGCCTGGCCGATCGGTGCGCTGTTGCGCAAGACGGTGACGTACTCCCCGCTGGCCAACGGTGCGGACAAGGTGCCGGTCAGCGTCGGTGTCGGGTCGTTGGTCACGCCGCCGGCAAAGACCGAGCCGACCCCCGGCTCGACATCGTCGATCGCCTGCGCGATCGTCACCGTGGTCGTCGATGGCGGCTGCAGCGGCGTCAGGTCCGGCGAGCAGGCGAGCGGCGCGCTGACGATGCTGTTGTGGCACGACGAGCAGGCCGCGTTGGTCTTGATGTTCGGATGCCCGACCGGCAGCGCGCACTGGTTGGTCCGCACCGGCGGCCGGGTGATCTCCGGCGGCGGCGGCAGCGTCGGCGGCACGCAGTTCAGCGCCCCGAGCGCGCGGCCGTTCGACAGCGGCGCCGCGTTGTGGCAGCTCTCGCAGGTGCTCTGCGAGGTCAGCAGCTGCAGGATGCCGGTGGGCACGACGCAGGTATTGCCGCTGGTCGGCACCGGCGG
>JBFWQR010000110.1:0-25895 GCA_050249335.1 Lautropia sp. | reverse complement strand
CATCACGTTTTGCAGCACGGTATTCCACGGCAGCAGCACGGGCGCCTGGAACACCACGCCGATGTCGCGGCTGGGCCCGTTGACCTCGCGCTCGCGCAGGCTGACGCTGCCGGAGGAGCGGCGGAGGATGCCGGCCAGGATCTTCAGCAGCGTGCTCTTGCCACAGCCGCTCGGTCCCACCACCGTGACGAACTCGCCTTCGTGCATGTGGAAGCTGACATCGTGCAAGGCGTGCACTTGCGCGCCTTCGCGCGTCTGGTAGGTCTTGTTGAGGTTCGAGACTTCGATCATCGATGCGGGATCACATCACTTCACCGGGCAGTTCTGCGCCTGCCGCCGCACGGCCTCGTGGTCGAAATCGTTGATCTTCTCGAAGAAGCCGGGGATATTGATCAGGTACTGCTGCGCCGGGATCTTCTTGTCGATCAGCTTGTTGTCGAACAGGAAGTCCTGGTTGCGGGCGTAGGGTTCGGCGGTCGCCCGGCCGAACAGCTTGCCGCCGTTCATTTCGTGGGCGGCCTTCATCGAGTCGAGCTGGGCCGTCAGGTTGTTCATGTCCCATTTGACGAGCGTGGCTTCGTCGGACGAGCCGCTCGGCTTGGTCTGCGGCCAGCGCGCCCAGTGCACGCGGCGCGCGCAGTCGGGATTGGTGAAGGCGAACAGCGTCCCCTTCACCACGCCGCGCGCGATCGCCTCCACCATGCGCGGATCGCTGTCGATGAAGCGCTGGGTGGTGGCCAGCGAGATATCGGGGTGGGTGGTCCAGGCCGGGTCGCGCAGGTGGCGCAGCTTCAGGCCTGCATTCTCGAAGGCGGCCTGCGCCGCGGCCCAGTACAGCAGACCCTGCACCTTGCCGGACTTCATCGCCTCCACGGGCGCCACGCCCATGCCGATCGTCACCAGGTTCACGTCCTTGTCCGGATCCAGTCCGTTGGCGCGCAGGAAGGACTTGTAGTACAGCACGCCGCCGGTGGCAAGGCTCACCACGCCGACCGTCTTGCCCTTGAGGTCCTTGACGGACTTGACGGGACTGTCCTCCAGCACGGAAATGGTCCAGTCGACCACGCCGTTGTTGGTCACCACCCGCACGGGCACGTTGTTCATCGTGTTGGCCTGGATGATGGCGCTGGAATTGATGGATGCGAACTCCACGTTGCCGCCGATCATCTGCTGCAGCGCCTGCAACGAGGCGTTGGCCGCGACCAGTTCGACGTCGTAACCCTCGTCGCGCCAGTAGCCGAGTGCCACCGGCAGCGTCAGCGACGGATAGCCGACGTTGATGATCGGTGTGCCGATGGCGAGGCGCACCTTCTTCAGCGGTTGCTGTGCGAAGGAGGCGACCGGGACCAGCAGGGCGGCTGCACAGGCCAGCAGGAAGCGGCATGTCCATGACCGCAGGAAGCGGGAGGAGTTCATGATGTGTCGTTCCCAGAACAGTCAACGGGTTGGAGGGTGGAGGTCGCCGGCAGGCCCGGAGAGCCGCGCGGCGCAATGGTACCGTGGAGCATAGGAATTCAACAGCATTCTGTCGAATCCCCAGCGCGCCCCTGCCCGCCTGAAACCCTCGCAGCACCGCCCGGCCGCCCCGCCGACACGGGCACCGACCGGTGTAGCGGCCCCCCGCAGCCCGCCCGCAGGCGCGTCGCCTGTGGGGCTTTAGATCTGCACCCGCGTGCCGAGCTCGACCACCGCATTGTTCGGCAGCCTGAAGAATTCGACCACGCCGCCGGCGTTGCGGCTCATCGCCGCGAACAGCCGTTCGCGCCAGCCGGCCATGCCGCCGCCCGGCGTCGGCACCACCGTCTCCCGGCTCAGGAAGTAGCTGGTCTCGAAGACCGGGATGTGCAGCCCGTGCGGCCGGGTCAGCTCGAGCGCCTTCGGCACGTCCGGCGTGTTCATGAACCCGAAGTGCACCGCGACGCGCCAGAAGCCGCGCCCGAGCGCGACAACGGCGACCCGCCGGTCGATCGGCGTCCAGGGCACGTCCTCGAACACCACCGTCAGGATCACGTTGCACTCGTGCAGCACCTGGTTGTGCTTCAGGTTGTGCAGCAGTGCCTGCGGCACCGTGGTCGGGTCGGCGACCGCATAGACGGCAGTCCGCGCAGCGCGATTCAACGTGCCCGGATCGAGGCCGTCGATGAATGATTGCAGCTCGGATCCGTCACGCCGGATGCCGGCCAGCAGCAATGCACGTCCGCGGGCCCAGGTGCTCATCACGCCGAACAGCAGCAGTCCGAGCGCCAGCGGGAACCAGCCGCCATCGAAGAACTTGACGGCGCAGCCGGCGACCAGCAGCAGGTCGACCGTCACGAAGAAAGCGGTGGCGCCGAAGGCGACCGGCGCCGGCAGGCGCCAGGCGCGACGCACGACGAAGAATGTCAGAATGGTCGTGACCAGCATCGTCAGCGTCACCGCGATGCCGTAGGCGCCGGCCAGCGCCGACGAGCTGCCGAACGAAAGCACCGCGGCGACCACGCCGACCAGCAGCGCCCAATTGACCGCCGGCAGATAGATCTGGCCCGCTTCGCTCGCCGACGTATAGCGGATCGTCAGCCGCGGCAGGAAGCCGAGCTGGATCGCCTGCCGGGTCATCGAGTAGGCGCCCGAGATGACCGCCTGCGAGGCGATGATCGCGGCGAGCGTCGCCAGCACCAGCGCCGGCAGCGTCCAGTCGGCGGGGAACAGCCGATAGAACGGATTCTCGATCGCCGACGGGTCGCCGATCAGCAGCGCGCCTTGGCCGAGGTAGTTCAACGCCAGGCCCGGCAGCACCAGCCCGGTCCAGGCGAGCCGGATCGGCCGGCGCCCGAAGTGGCCGAGATCCGCATAGAGCGCCTCGGCGCCGGTCAGCGCGAGGACGATCGCGCCGACCGCGGCGAACAGGTGCCAGCCGCGTTCGGCCAGGAAGGTCCAGCCGTGCAGCGGGTTGAGCGCAGCCAGGATCGCCGGCTGCCGGACGACATGCACGAACCCGATCGCGCCGAGCGTGACGAACCACAGCACGATCACCGGCCCGAAGAAGCGGCCGACGATGCCGGTGCCGAACCGCTGCACGACGAACAGACCGGCGAGGATCGCGACCGTGATCGGCACGACATACGGGCCGAGCGCCGGCGCCACCAGCTGCAGCCCTTCCATCGCGCCCAGCACCGAGATCGCCGGCGTGATCACGCTGTCGCCATAGAACAGCGCCGCGCCGAACACGCCGAGCAGCAGCAGCGCGCGGCGCAGCGCCGGCCGCTCCCTGACCGCCTGCGCTGCCAACGCGGTCAGCGCGAGGCCGCCGCCCTCGCCGTTGTTGTCGGCCCGCAGGATCAGGATCACGTACTTCAGCGTGACCACCAGCATCAGCGCCCAGAAGATCGCCGATACCGCGCCGATCAGGTGATGGGCATCGAGCGCCACCCCGGTATGCGGCGCGAACACCTCCTTGACCGTGTAGAGCGGGCTGGTGCCGATGTCGCCGTAGACGACGCCGACGGCGCCGAGCGTCAGCGCGGCGAGGCCCTGACGGCGGGCCGGAGAAGGATCTGCCGTCGCGGCAGCGGCGGTCGAAGTCATGACACGGCCATCGGGTTTGCGATGACCGAAGTCTCGGCGCATGCGCATCAGGATCGCATATGGGCCGCTACTCGGCCGGGTCGACCAACCGGTAGCCGACCCCCGGCTCGGTCAGCAGCATCCGGGGATCGGCGGGGTCGGCCTCCAGCTTGGTCCGCAGTTGCGCCATGTACAGGCGCAGATAGTGGGTGTGCTCGACGTAGTCCGGCCCCCAGACGTCGAGCAGCAGCTGGCGGTGCGTGACGACCTGGCCGGCGTTGCGCACCAGCCGGGCGAGCAGCCGGAACTCGGTCGGCGTCAGATGCACCTCGGCGCTGTCGCGCCGCACCCGATGCGCCGCGAGATCGACGTCGAGGTCGCCGCGGGCGTAGCGCAGCGTCGCCGGGCGAACCACGGTGCCGCGGTGGCGCAACGCCACCCGCATCCGGGCCAGCAGCTCGGCCAGGCTGAACGGCTTGACCAGGTAGTCGTCGGCACCGGCATCGAGCAGCCCGACCTTGCGGTCCTCGCCCGGACGCGCGGAGATCACCAGCACCGGCGTGCCGTGCTCACGGCGCAGCTCGGCGAGCAGCGCCGCGCCGTCGCCGTCGGGCAGGCCGAGGTCGAGCAGGATCAGGTCGATGCCGCCGGTGGTCGGCGCGTTGGCGATCACCGCGCGCGCGTCCGCGAGGCTCGCCGACGTGACCACCCGATAGCCCTCGACCCGCAGCGCCTCGCGCAGCGTCGCCCGCAATTCGCGGTCGTCCTCGACCAGCAGTACGCCGAGGCTCATGATCGGGCTTCCTGCGGCGGGCCCGGCCGGGCTTCCTTTTCGGCCATTCCCGTCTCGACGGGCAGCGTCCCGTCCGGCAATGCGTCGACCGGCAGGCTGACCTCGAAACTGCTGCCGCCACGGGCGCGGGGCCGCAGTCGCAACGATCCGCCATGGGCCTGCGCGATCGCGCGGCACAGCGCCAGCCCGACCCCGGCCCCAGGCCGCGCCCGACGGCCACCCTGCGCCGTCCCGGTATCGTCGCCGCCGCGCTGAAAGGCTTCGAAGATCCGCTCGCGCGACTGCGGTGCGACGCCGCGGCCGCGGTCCCGGACAGCGATGATCAGATCGCCGCCCGCGCGGCGCGCAACCACCTCGACCGGCAGATCGCTGCCGCCATGCTCGAGCGCATTGTCGACCAGGTTGTCGAGCAGCTGCACCATCAGCACCGCGTCGCAGCGCACCAGCGGCAGGCCCGGTTCGACGCGAGCCGTCACCCGCCGCGCCGGATCGCGCTGCCGCACCCGGCGCAGCACGGTACCGACGATCTCCTCGACCGACTCCCAATCGCGTTGCAACGCCGTCCCGACGGCGCCGAGCCGGGCCAATTGCAGCGTGTTGTCGGTCAGGCGCGACAACTGGGTCGCCTCGTCGACGATCGTCGCCGCGAGCCGGCGACGCTGCGCCGGCGACAGCCGGTCGTCCTGGTCGTGCAGCGAGCTTGCCGCGCCGAGGATCGCGGCGAGCGGCGTCCGGTGGTCGTGCGAGACCGCCGTCAGCAGCGTGTTGCGCAGCGCATGCGCGCCGGCCTCCTCCCGCGCCGCCGCGGCCGCCTGCAGCGCCGCCGAACGCTCGAGCGCCGCACCGAGCTGATCGCACAGGGCCTGGGTGTGCTCGAACAGCCCCGCTGTCGCGGCATCGCCGGCGAACAGCCGGACCAGGACCGCCCCACGCGTGCCGTGGCGCCCGCGCAGTGGCAGATACCAGGCCGGCTGCTCCTCGTACCGCCCGGTTCCGGGCCCCATGGCATGGCCTTGCTGCAGGCACAGGCGCAAGCCGGCGGCTTCGTCGCTCGACATCGATCCGAACCGGACGCCGGATTCACTGCCCGCCAGCAAGACCGCGGTATCGGCGTCGCCGATTCCGGCCAGCACCCGCTGCAGCGCAGCGACCTGCGCTGCCGGATCGTCGGCGCCGCGCAGCTCGTCGCCCAGTTGCCGCAACCGGTCTGCGCGCACCGCAAGGCCGGTGGCCAGCGCGGCATGCTCGCGCAGCCGCGCGACCAGCAACGCGACGATCCAGCTGACCGACAGGATCGTGACCAGCAGCAGCATGTGCTGCTGCAGACCGACCATGAAGCTGCCGCGCGGCGGCACGAAGACGAAATTGAATCCGAGCACCGCCGCCGCACTAGAGAGCAGCGACAGCCACGGGGCCGACCAGACGGCGGCGACCGCCGCGATCAGAACCAGCACCAGCGCGGTATTGGCCAGACCGATCCGCTCGTCGAGCGCGAGCATCAGGCACCAGCCCGATGCCCAGGCGGCAACGGCCGGCCATCGTGCCGGCCGCGACGGTCCATCGACGGCAATCTCCGTGGTTCGCACGCCGACAACCTACCATGTCGGCCATCAGGATCTCGTCAGGGATCGACGTCGGGCGTGCGACGGAAACGCACCCCCTGTGGGGATGGACGATGAAGATCGCCTTGCCAGTCCGGACCGTGTCCTCGCGTACCAGTGCGGCACCGGCCCGACGTCAGCGCTACTTGGACGTCTTTCGCGGACTGCCGATCGCCCCCATATGGCGCTGGACCACGCGTCGCTGACGTTCAATTCCGGACGGCCGGCCCGGTGAGGAGCTGGCAGGTGTTCAGCGTTCGGGCTCGATCTTGAATTCCGTCAGGAGTCGCTTCCAGTCGTCGTAGTCGCTCCGCATTCTCGGAAGCAGCCTTTCTGGTGACAGGAACGCCGGTTCGAATCCGGCCGCAATAATCTGCTGGCGAACTTTCGGTTGCGCAAGGACGACCTCCAGAGCCCGGGAGAGCTTCGCTGCAACCCCTGCTGGCAGATCTGCGGGACCGAAGAGACCGTACCAACCGATCAGGGGTGGCAGCTCGCTGAGACCAACGTCGCGAGCAATCGGCAACTGCGGAATGACTTCGCTTCGCTCCGTGGCAACCACGGCGTAGCTCTTCAGCTGATTCTGCTGGATGCGTGCGATTGCCGACGGAACATCGACGAACATCAGCTCGATCTGGCCGCCAAGGAGGTCCGTGATCGCCTGCGGTCCTGACTTGTAGAGGACCGTGACGATGTTCGCCTTGGTTGCCTTGTTCAGGGCTTCGCAGAGCACGCGGCCATTCGCGTTCGCCGCAGCACACGAAGCCTTGCCCGGATTCCTTTGGAGATGGGCGACCAGTTCCTGCGCAGAGTTCGCTGGAAGTCCCTTGCTGCCTGAAAGGGTAAAGCCCACTGTGGCGACTTGCCCGATGCGGGTGAAATCCTTGAAGGAGTCGTAGGGCACGCTCTGGAGTAGACCAGCAGGCGCGATGGTGATTCCCGAGTTCGTTCCCAAAAGAAGCGTGTAGCCATCGGGCGTAGCGTTCGCAACCGCCGCGGAGCCGATCGTGGAATACGCTCCTGGCCTGTTGTCGATCACGAGTTGCTGGCCAAGCTGTTCCGAGAGAGGCGTGGCAATGACACGGGCAAGGATGTCCGTTGCGCTGCCGGCCGCGAAGCCGAGGATCACGCGGATCGGCTTACTGGGGTATTCCGTTGCGGGGTTCGCCTGCGCTGCGACCTGCGGCGATGCGATCCCGAGACCGGCGGAGAAGGCTAGAGCGAAGGGCCATCCGCGCCGGAGATTGCCAGGGCGGCGCGCGAATATCGTTCGAAGCACGTTGATCTCCTGTTGGTCGCTGATATACTAGGTATTCTGAGCATGCCTTCGGAGCCTGTCAATGCCGCCCGCCCTCCTCCCCGAGCAAGTCCGCGCCTATAAAGAGCGGGGATACTTTGCTCCTCTGAAGGCCATTGGCGCCGAGGAAGCGCGGATGTTGCGTGCCACGATCGAGAATCACGAGCGCAAGACCGGCGGCCCGTTGAAGCCGGCATTTCGGCAGAAGACCCATCTTCTCTTCACGGAGTTGGCCGATCTCATCCGGTCGCCTTCAATTCTCGATGCGGTCGAATGTCTGCTTGGACCGAATATCCTTTGCCTGAATGCGAGCTTCTTCATCAAGGAGGCACACGACCCGGCGTTCGTGTCATGGCATCAGGACGCAACCTACTGGGGACTGAGTTCGACGAATGTGGTCACCGCCTGGGTTTCCTTCAACGGAAGCAATCGGGAGAATGGCTGCGTGCGCGTGATTCCAGGCACCCATCGCGGGCAGCTTCCCCACAAGGAGACGCGCAACGATGCGAACATGCTCACCCGGGGACAGGAGATTGAAGTGGATGTGGATGGGCGCGAGGCCGTCGATCTCGTGCTGCTACCCGGCGAGTTCTCATTGCACCACGTGCTGATTGCCCACTCTTCCGAACCGAACGATTCCGACGATCGGCGCATGGGTTATGCGATTCGGTACATGCCTACCGCCATGCGCCAACTATCGGAGCTTCGTGAGTACGCCACGCTTGTACGGGGCGTCGACGAGCACCGAAATTTCGAGCCGGAACAGAGACCGATCAAGGACCTGGACAGCGCGGCGCTCGCCGAGCATGCGAAGGTGATGAAGCGGCACGAAGAGATCGTCTACGCGGGAAGCACGGCCACTCGCTACTCCGAGAAAAGCGGCGCACGCTGAGCTGAGAATCCGATGTTGACAATCGATGCAGCCGTCCTGCGGTCAGGCTCCTCGCGCCTGTCGATCGAGCGGCTGCGTGTGGACCGGGTAGGCGATGACTGCGGGCGCGGATCGCCGATCCTTTGCGAACCAGTCAGCGCCACCATGCGCAAGGGCTTGCCTCCGAGCGGCCGGGCACGCCTGCGTTGTGGCGATGAGGAGATCCACCGCTATTCTGGTCTTGCTGCGCATGCGCGTTATGCAGTAATTTCCGAGCGAGCCGCGATCGCGGTAATCACGCACTGACGCGTCGGAAGCGCTTGGTACATGGATAAGCTCGACATCGACCTTGACCGAAGGTTGCCAATCGGCCCCCAGGTGTATGCCGGACTGCGCCGCGAGATCGTGACGCTCCATCTGCGCCCGGGTGAGCTGATCGTGGATAGGGAAATTGCGGCCGACCTTGGCATCAGCCGTACGCCCGTTCGAGAGGCGTTCCTGAAGCTCACCGATGAAGGGCTGATCGCCATGTATCCGCAAACCGGGACCTTCGTCACCAAGATCACAGTCGATAAGGTTCACGAGGCGATCTTTATTCGCGAGGCGCTCGAGTGTGCGGCTTTGCGCCAGCTTGCCCAGATGATCACGCCGGCTGAAGTCGCCTCTCTTCGAAGCATCATCGCGGAGCAGTCTGCCCTGATCTCGCGCGACGACGTCGTCCAGTTCTATGCGGCGGACGAGCGCTTCCATGAGCGACTGTTCCAGCTGGTCGGCAAGCCTCAAGCATGGCGCATCGCGCTTTCGGCGAAAGGCCAGCTGGATCGCATTCGATTCATGAACGTTGCATCGCTGACTCGCCAGCGTGAAGTCGTTGCCGAACACGAGGCCGTCGCAGCAGCCTTGGAGAAGCGCGACGGCGAGGCGGCAGTTCGACGCCTCAGTGACCACCTCGGCAAGGTCACTCCGCTCATTGAGAAGCACATGAAGAACTTTGGTGAGTTCTTCACCGGGTCCGGACCTCGGACCGCGGCTTCAGGCCGTACCGGGGGTGCGTCGGGGGATGCTGCTTCGTCCTCGCTGCGAACTGCCCAGCGACGCAGCGTCACCCAATCCTGAATCGGTCTACTGCCTCCCAGTCGACTTCCACGCCGAGTCCAGGCCCCTGCGGCACATCGATCACGCCGTTTCTAGGTCTGGGTAGCCCTTCCTTGAAGATGGGAGCGAGCGAATTGTCGAGGAACATGTGCTCGTGGGTCAGGAACCCGGTGATCGACGCTGCAAATTGCAGGGTGGCAGCAATGCATAGCGGACCAGACGCGCCGGTGTGCGGCGCTATCGGAACACCGTAGCTCTGCGCCAGGTTGGCAATCCTTCTGCCGCCTGTGAATCCCCCACAGCGGCAAACGTTAGGCTGCACGATATCCAGCAGTCCGTCGTGGATGAACTCGCGAAAGCCAGCAGCCGTGAACTCGCCCTCACCCGCGGCAATCCGCACCCGGGCATGCCGCTTGACCTGCGCATAGCCAGGAAGATTGTCCAGATACAGAGGCTCCTCGAGCCAGAAAACGCCCAGGTCTTCCGCTGCACGAGCCATGCCGATCGCGCCTACGACGTCAAAGCCGCTGTTGGCGTCGAGCATGAGCGTGATCTCGTCGCCCACGGCCTTGCGCACCGCTTTGACGCGCTCGATGTCCATCTCCAGCTTTCCCGCCACCTTGAGCTTGATTGCGCGATAGCCCTCTTCGCGAAGCTCCCGGGCGACCGCAGCCATAGGTTCCGGTGCATCGATGAGAACGGACGACGCGTATGCGTCTAGCTGCTTGCGGCCGTGCCCACCCAGCAGCTGTGCGACGGGCAGATTCAGCGATCGGCCCAAGAGATCCCAAATGGCGATGTCGACCCCGCTCATCGCCTCCAGCAGGAAGCCACGCGTGTGTCCCCGTGCACGCAAAGTCGCGTACATCGCTTCCCAGATAGCCTCGACGGCAAATGCATCCTTTCCTTCGACCACGGGCTTGAGGATGTCCTCTACGACAGACACCAGGACTCTGGTGCCAACCCGCGCGATGGCCTCACCCACGCCGACCGTGCCGTCCTCGGCGGTTACGCGCACGACAACGGCCGTCAATGAAGCCATCGTTGCGGTTGCAATCTTCCAGGGCTTCTCGAGTGGACCATCGATGGCGAATGCCTCGACTTTCACGATCTTCATTGACGGCTCCGGTAATATACTAAGTATCTTAGTTTGAATTCCCGGTGCGTCAAGTGATTTCTAGGGAGTAGGCATGCCTCATCCTCCGATGCTGCCCCAATGGTGGAACGCTCCGCACCGGGTTCTCGCGTTGGGTGACTTGGAGCTGGACAGCGGCGAAGTGATGAAGGACGCATTCATCAGCTTCGTCACTCACGGGCGGCCGAATCCGGCGGGATCGAACGCTGTCCTGCTTTTCACTTCCATTGGTACGTCGCACCACCGCATGGACTTCTTGATTGGCCGTGGACGCGCATTCGATCCCGAAAGACATTTCGTGGTGTGCGTCGACGCGTTGGGCAACGGTCTGTCGAGCTCTCCAAGCAATTCGCGCTCGCAGCGCGGGATCGACTTTCCGAGGTTCACCATCGGAGACATGACGCGCACCCACTGCGCGCTGATGCGGCATCTCGAGCTGGACAGGCTGCATGCCATGTGCGGTGCCTCGATGGGTGCGATGCAGGCGCTCCAGACCGCCGAGCATCTGCGGGGGCGCGTTGATCGACTGGTGCTGCTGACGCCACTGTCACGCGCTACCACTTGGACCAAGGTGGTCAATGAGCTGGCACGGCAGGCGCTGTTCTCGGATCCCGCATGGAATGGCCGGGAGTTCATATCAGTGCCAAGGAAGGGCTGGATCAATTGGGCGGGCGCGATTCGAGTCATCGCCAGCTTTACGCCCGCCACCGTCGAGGAGCTCGCCGAGCCGTCTGCGGAGGTCCTGCTCCAGCGGCTTGCGAATGGAGCGATTCACAGCGGGATGGACCCCCTGGACTGGATCTATCAGAGCTGGGCGTATGATGGATTCGACGTACGCCGCGCGCTCGAGGACGGCACGCTGGCACGGCGGACGCTGCTGTTTGCGCCGCCCCTGGATCTGTACAACCCGACTTTCGAAGCGCAATGGCTGGCGCGCCGATTGTCGAATGCCGAACTGCTTGAATTGCCGACACGTGATGGGCACCGAAGCGCATCCGAGGCGGATTCGCAGTGCGCGACCTTCATCAATGATGTGCTGCGAGCAGACGAAGCTTCTTCAGCGTGATGCGCGCGGATGAGCTGCGGCGCTCGGATCAACCGGCGCCGAAGGCGAGCCGGACCGCGTCGCCCCCGTGCCCATGACGCTGCAGCAGCGTCAGCAGTACACGCGCCTTGAACGGATCGAGCGCACCGCTGCCGATCACGCCGCGGCGCGCGAGGTCGATCTCCGAGCCGGTGAAGCCGTAGGTGCCGGCCAGCACCTCGCCGGCGAGCACGCGGGTCGCCAGGACGACATCGACCTGCTTCGCCGCGGCTTCGATCGCGTCGGCTGCCGCCGGAGTGCAATGCCCGCCGCCGACGCCGGCAACGACGATCCCGGTATAGCCGTGCTGCGCCGCCAGCCGCACCAGCGTGCCGTCGTCGCCCAGCGCCAGGACGATCAGAGCCACGCTCGCCGCGCGGGGTGCGTCCGATCGCGCGATCACCGGCGGCCGGCGCAGTGCCAGCGGCATGGTCACCCGGCCTTCGGCCAACCAGCCGATGGGCCCGCATTGCGGCGAGGCGAACGCGGCCACGCGGCCGGTGTGGACCTTGCGGACGAATCGGGCAGCGTGGATCTCGTCATCGAAGGCGACGAGGCAGCCGAGCCCCCTGGCGTGCTCCGATGCGGCAACGGCTACGGCCGCGCACAGGTTCGCCGGTCCGTCCGCCCCCGGCAGGGACGGATTGCGCATGGCGCCGGTGACCACCACCGGGATCGGGCTCGCGACCAGCCGATCGAGCGCGAACGCCGTTTCCTCGATGGTATCGGTGCCTTGCACGACGACCACGCCGTCGATGCCGTCGGCCGCCGCGCGCTCGATCGCCGTTGCGAGTGCCTCCAGATCGTCGAAGCCGAGGTGCGCGCCGGGCATCTGCCGGAACGAGCCGGCGCCGACTGCCGCGATCTGCTCGAGCTGCGGAACCGCGTCGACGAGCATGCGGGCGTCCAGGCTGGGGACGACACCGCCGCCCGCCGCCGTGGCGCCCATGGCGATGGTCCCGCCGAGCCCGAAGACGTGCACGCGCGGCCGGCCGCCGGCCATCAGTCGAGCCTCCGCGACGTACCGGCATCGAAGAGATGCAGACGCGAGCGATCCAGGCGCAGTCCGACCCGGGAGCCGTCCGCGATCCGGAAGGCGCGGTCCGCTTTGGCGATGACCCGGGCCGCGCCGACCTGGACCGTGACCAGGACCGCATCGCCGGTCAGCTCGCTGGCGAACACCTCGCCGACCATCTCGGCTCCCAGCGCCGCAACGACGGCGACGTCTTCCGGGCGGATGCCGAGGACCAGGTCGCGGGCCGCCCGGACCGGCAGACCGGCGATCCGCACGCCCTCGGCGGTGAGCGCCCCATCGGCATGGGCGACGGGAAGCAGGTTCATCGGCGGCGAGCCGATGAACCCGGCGACGAACAGGTTCGCCGGCCGATCATAGATCTCGGCGGGCGTCGCGATCTGCTGGATCACGCCCCGATCCATCACGGCCACCCGGTGCGCCAGCGTCATGGCTTCGATCTGGTCGTGCGTGACGTAGATCGTCGTGATGCCCAGCTCGCCTTGCAGGTGCTTCAGCTCGGCGCGCATCGTCACGCGCAGCTTCGCATCGAGATTGGACAGCGGTTCGTCCATCAGGAAGGCAACCGGCGTACGCACCAGCGCCCGGGCCAGCGCGACCCGCTGGCGCTGCCCCCCGGACAGCTCGCGGGGGCGGCGATGCAGCAGCGGTTCGAGCTCGACCTTGCGCGCCGCCTGGGCGACGCGCCGGTCGCGCTCGTCGCGACCGATGCCGCGCACCTTGAGCGGATAGCCGATGTTGTCGGCCACGGTCATGTGCGGATAGAGACCGTAGTTCTGGAACACCATCGCGACATCGCGGTCCTTCGGCAGCTCGTGCGTCACGCATCGATCGCCGATCCAGATATCGCCCGCGGACGGCTGCTCCAGGCCGGCCACCATGCGCATGGTCGTGGTCTTGCCGCAGCCGGACGGCCCGAGCAGCACCAGGAACTCGTTGTCGGGGACCGAGAGCGACTGCCGCTCGACGGCAGTGAACGTGCCCCAGCGCTTCTCGATGTCTTCCA
The DNA here is from genome assembly GCA_050249335.1 of Lautropia sp. Lineage (GTDB taxonomy): Bacteria > Pseudomonadota > Gammaproteobacteria > Burkholderiales > Burkholderiaceae_E > Lautropia. The sequence goes on along the minus strand of JBFWQR010000110.1, from coordinate 12,437 downwards.
GGCGGATTGCAGCCATCAGCGTACCGCTCCCATCGTCATTCCCTTCACGAAGTGCTTCTGCACCGACAGCGCCAGGACGATCATCGGCACCATGATGAGCAGACTGGTCGCGGACAGCAGATGCCACTGCACGCCGGTCTCGTCGTTGAACAGCGCCAGCCCGACCGGCAGCGTCACGGCCTCCCGGCGCGTCAGGATCAGCGCGAACATGAATTCATTCCACGACAGGATGAACGAGAAGATGCTCGCCGTGACGATGCCGGGCGCCGCCATCGGCAGCACGATGTTGCGGATCACCTGCAGGCGCGTGGACCCGTCGACCATCGCCGCCTCCTCGGTCTCCAGCGGGATTCCGTCGATGAACCCCTTGATCATCCAGACGGCATAGGGCATGACGATCGCGATGTGGATCAGCACCAGAGCGGTCAGCGTGTCCAGCATGCCCAGCGAACGGAACATCAGAAAGAACGGAATGACGATCGTGACCGCCGGAACGAACTGGGTCGCGAGGATCGACACCAGCATCACGCGCGCGCCGACGAGCCTGAATCGCGACAGCGAATAGGCGGCGAGCGTCGCCAGCGGGATCGAGACGACCACCACGGCGAAGGCGACTGTCGCGCTGTTGAACAGCTTGAGATGCACCGTGTACGGCGGCTGCAGGATCCGCGCGAAATTGGCCAGCGTGGGCTCGAACCACAGCTTGAGCTGGAACACGTCGACGTTGCTCTTGAACGCGGCCAGCGCGATCCAGAGCACCGGCACCAGGATCACCGCGGCGGCCAGGATCACCGCGGCATCGGCGGCGACCGCGGCGGCGATGCGTCGCTGTCTCGTCATGACGACCTCAGCACGAAACGGGCGTAGACCAGCGTCAGCAGCAGCATCGGCAGCACCATGACCCACGACGCGGCCGACGCGTAGCCCATGTCGTAGTAGCTGAAACCGGTCAGGTAGGAGAAGTAGGTGAGCGTCTCCGTCGTCCTCCCCGGGCCACCCTGAGTGAGCATGAAGATGAGGTCGAACGCCTTCACGGCGAAGATCGTCTTCAGGATGATCACGACGAAGAGGACCGGGGCGAGCTGCGGAACGACGATGTCCTTGACGACTCGCCAGCCCGGCGCGCCGTCGACCTGCGCGGCTTCCAGCGACTCGGTCGGCAACGCCGCCAGGCCGCCGATGAGAATCAGCGTCATGAACGGCGTCCACGCCCAGACGTCCGCCATCACCAGGGCGGCGAACGCCAGGGCCGGCGTCGCCAGCCAGTTGGTATCGGCAAGCGGCGGTACCAGCGTACCGAACAGCGCGGCGAAGAGGCCGAACTCCGGGTTGAGCAGGAACCGCCACGAGATGCCGACCAGGGCCGGGCTCATCGCGAAGGGCAGGATCAGCAGCGCCTGCACCGTCCGCCGGAGCGGCCCTCCGCGCTGCAGCAGCAGCGCGAGGGACAGCGCGAGGATCGTCGTCAACGCCACGGTGAGGCCGACGAACAGAAAGGTATTCGCCAGCGCGCGCAGGAAATCCGGCGACTCGAAGGCGCGCGTGAAGTTGTCGACGCCGATGAAGGGGCCGGGCCGGGGCGACCGCGTGAGCCGCCAGTCGCGGAACGCGAGCAAAGCCGAATAGGCCAGCGGGCCGACCGCGGTGATCGCGACCGCCAGCACGGCGGGCAGGACCAGCGCATAGCGGAGCACGCGCTCCCGATCCGGAGCGCGCACCGCCCGGGTGTTCCCGATCGCCATGCGTGAACTCCTAGAACGATTCCTCGACCGGGCGGCCGGGCTCGCCCTGCCGCCGCAGCGAAACCTCGAGCCGCTCGTCCGCGCGTCTGAACTCGGCGATCGCCTCGCGGACGTGGTAGATGTGGGTCTGGGCGATCTGCTTCGCATCGGTGGACTTGCCGGCAGCGATCGCCTCGAACAGCTTCTGATGCTCGCTGATCGTCGTGCCGCGATAGTGCTGCCGGTTGTACAGGCGGATGCGGCTTTGCATCACGTAGCTGCGCAGGATGGTCGACAGCGAACGCATGACGTGCAGGATCGTGACGTTGTGCGAAGCCTCGTAGATCGCGAGGTGGAAGGCCGCATCCGCCTCGGCCTCGCGCTCGGGATCGGTCTTCTGGTGCAGGTCCATCATGTGTTCGTAGGCCTGCCGCAGCTGCTGCCGATCGACCGCGGTGGCCCGGGTGGCGGCCAGGTAGGCGGCCGAGCCCTCGACGATCTGGCGGAACTCCATGTAATCCTCGACACCGCGCGGATCGGACATCAGCAGGCGGGACAGCGGCTCGGTCACGGTCGCCGCTGCCGGGTCCGCGACATGCATGCCGTCGCGCTGGATCTGCAGCAGGCCTTCGGCCTCCAGCTCGTTGATCGCTTCCCGAACCGTCGGACGCGACGTGTCGAAGCGCTCCGCCAGCTCCCGCTCCGCCGGCAGCCGGGTACCGGGGCGAAGCGTTCCCTCGAGGATCAGCGACCGGATCTGCTGCGCCACCAGCTCGGAACGGCGGGCCTGCCGCACCGGCTGCAACGGCATGGCCTCCAGGCGCACGTCCTCTGCTCGCCCGCCGCCGGGCTCATCCGCCGCAGAGGCCGGCGGGGCTGCCGGGATCCTGGATTTTCTGATATTGCTCATCGATCATGTCCTGGAGGAACTGGAGCAGGCTGGCATTGACGGCGTCGGGCTGCTCGAGCGTCAGCATATGGCCGGCGTCCTCGATCGCCTGGTAGCGGGCATCCGGAATGCGTGCCCGCATCAAGGCCTGGTCGTCGGCCGATACCAGCTGGTCGTCGGCGCCGCGCAGCAACAATACCGGAACCCGGATTCCCTGCAACGAGGGAACACTGTCGGCACGGCCGATCTGCGCCATCGTCTGGCGGCGGAAGACATCGGCGCCGAGCGAAACCGCCATATCCACGACAGCGCCGGTCCAGCGGCCGATGTCGCCGGATGTCGCGCCGCGTGCGAAGTACCGCGGCGCGAAGTCTTCCCGAATCAGCGCGGCCAGCTCACCGCGCTCCGCGCGGGCCGCATGGCGCAGGCGCGGAGCCTTGCGCGCCGGGTCGTCGGCATGCGGGCTGAACCCCATCAGGGTCATGCTGCCGATGCGCTGCGGCGCCATTCTCCACATCGCCACGGCGACGATCGCGCCCATCGAGAAACCGATCAGGTGAAGGCGTTCCGGTGACCGGGCCAGCTCCGCGCCGGCGAACCCGTCCATCGAGTCGCCGGCCGACAGGTCCGCCACGCGGCAGGCGGCCAGCGCCTCGAGCGCGGCGACCTGCCGCTGCCACATGCGATGGTCCAGCATCATGCCGGGCAACAGGAGGACGTGCGGCTTCGACACCACGGCGGCTCACCAGACGGGTGCAGCGGGGTGGTCGCCGCCGTGCACGACCTGGACGTCGTTGCGCGCAGCGCCCGGGTTGCGCCAGGAACGCGGCACCCCCACCGGCAGCGAGAAGTAGTCGCCCCTGTTCAGCGTGATGGTCTCGCCCTGGATCGTGACCGCGACACTGCCCTCCTGGACGAACAGGACTTCCACTTCCTTGCGCGCGTGCGGCGGGATCGTGGCGGCCGGCTGCATCCGCACGCGCCGCACCTGAAAGCCGTGCGGTGCGCTGATGGGCGCCGCGGGAACCTGCTCCGCCGGGTTCGCCACGCCGATGACGAGGCACTCCTCCACGTCGGGCCGCGCCAGGGGAGCCTGGGGGCAGCCGGCAAGCTCCGACTTGCGCACTACCCAACCGCGCATGTCCGCTGCCGTGACGCGCCGGTAGCGGACGAGATCGGCCGTGGTGGTCGGCGCCACCGGGCGAGCCCCCTCCGGTACCTGCTCGCCGGCGACCGTGTCCACGAGATTGCCGTTCTCCAGCAGGACGAGGCCGTGGTTCCTGGCGGCGTCGAACACGTAGGGCGCCCAGGTGACGCGTCCGGGGTCGTCACCGCCGAGGATCGAAACCAGATGCCCGAGCTCGGAGCCGCTGTTGCGGAAGCCGCGGAAGATCCGCGTCGGAAACGACACCAGATCCCCGGGGTGGACCTCGAACTCGCCGTCCTCGCCGTTGGGGCCGAGAATCATCATGAACGACCCGCAGTGGACGAGGAAGACCTCGGCCGTCTCGTGGCTGTGCTGGGAATTGACGCAGCCGGGCGGCATGCGGGCCCCGCCCATGTTGAAGCCATGGGGGAGCTCGATATGGATGTGCCGATCCACCATGTTCTCGATGACGCCGCGGCCGATGACGGAGAACGTTTCTTCCTCCGTGCTCCCGGGCGTGCGCTTGTCGATGAACGAATTCCGCTGCGGCCGGAGCTCCGCGTATCGGACGACGCGCTTGCGCAGCTCGGACGGATGATCGGGGATGAGGGCTTGGGTCGACATGATTCGGCGAACCTTCAGAAGTAGCCGGCGCGCTTGAGCACCTTGCTGGCGGCGTCCGCCGCGTCGGTCATCAGCTTGCGGACATTCCCGCCGGCGGCACTGCGCTCGATCGCCGCGGCCAGCAGGTCGCCGACCTCGGGCCACTCCCGCAGCTTCGGCTGGACGCTCGCGAGCTCCAGACTCTTGAGCCCGGCGAGCGGGACGCCGGCGTTGGCCGCGTTGACGTCGGGATCCGCCAGGGTCGCGCTGTGATTGACCACGTTGTTCTGGATGGTGCGGCCCGCGACGGTGCGCTCGATCGCGTTGCGCCGGTCCAGATCCGGGTTGGACAGCCACTTCAGGAACTCCCAGGCTGCATCCGGACGCTTGGAGTGCTTCGAGATCGAGAACGGCATGGAGGAAGCGAGCGCGACCGACCTGCCGTTGTAGGACGGCACGCTCGTGAAGGCGACCTGCTCCGGCTTCAGTACCGAGTCCTTCGGGCTGATGCTCGGGGAGTACTGCCACCACCACATCGGCAGCATCGCCGACTTGCCCTGCTGGAACGACAGACGCGCCTCCTCCTGGCCGAACGAAACGGAGGCCGGATTCGCGATCTTCTCCTTCGTGTGCAGGCCGATATAGAACTCGGTCGCCTGCAGCGCGGCTTCCGAGGTCCAGGCCGGCTTCATCTGGCCGTCGAACAGCTGGCCTCCGTTGGACCACACCATCTGCAGCCAGTGCTGCAGATTCACGCGGGTGCCGTCGTTGTGATAGTTCAGCGCCAGCGGCTCGATGTCCGGCCGTTTGGCGCGGATCGCCTTGCCTGCGGCGATGACGTCGTCCCACGACCGGGGCGCATTCAGCCCGAGCGCCTTGAAGATGTCGGCCCGGTAGAAGAAGAGCTGCACATGGCTCCTGACCGGCAGGCCGACCACCTCGCCGTTGAAGGTGCCGGCCTCGGCGAACGCCTTGGGATAGCGGGACATGGCGACCGCGTCGCGCTTGATGAGGGGATCGAGCCGCAGCAGCCAGTATTCGTTCGGCGCGAGCCAGGTATCCGAGTAGTTGACGACGTCGTACATGCCGTCTGCCGCGACGCCGGTCGCCGCGATCTTGTCCTGCAGCGCCGTGAACGGCACGAAGTCCCACTGCACTTCGATGCCGGTCAGCGCCGTGAATTCCGGACCGCGCAGCATCAACCCGTCGAATTGCGGCGCGACCGCCGCCAGCACACGCAGCTTGGTACCGGCGAACGGCTTGCCGGCCTTCAACGCGTAGGGAACGGCCGACTGGCCGTAGAGCGGCAGCGACAGCGCCGAGGCGGCGGCGCCGACCAACAGTTGGCGCCTGCGCGAACCATTCACCAGCGAACGGGTCGAGGACCGGTCTTCCATTGCAACTCCTTCGTGGATTGATATCCATGGATCATTGAATGATCCATGGATCATTATATTCCCATGGATCATAAACTTGTCCATGGTAATGTCATTGGAGTTATCCACTGGTTATCCACTACCGGCTATCCTCTCGGAGCGCGGGCAGGAACGTGTCCCAGCCCCGCCGCAGGCCGCCGGCCGGCTGCGGGCGCTTGCTACACTCTCGGCTGTCGTCGCCAGCAGCCGAGCATGCCCACTCCGACCACCGGCAGCATCCTGATCGTCGTCGCGCCGTCGGGCGCGGGCAAGACGTCGCTGGTGCGCGCGCTGATGGACGCCCGGCGCCGGATCCGCCACTCGGTTTCGTACACGACGCGGCCGCCACGCGACGGCGAGCGCCCCGGCGAGGACTATCTGTTCATCGGCCGCGACGAGTTCGAGCGGCGCCGTCAGGCCGGCGAGTTCCTCGAGTGGGCCGAGGTCCACGGCAACCTCTACGGCACCTCGCGGCGCTGGATCGACGCGCAGATCGCCGAAGGCGCCGACATCGTGCTCGAGATCGACTGGCAAGGCGCGCGCCAGGTCCGGGCACTCTACCCCGACGCGATCTCGATCTTCATCGCGCCACCCTCGCTCGACACCCTCGAGCAACGGCTGCAGACGCGCGGCAAGGATGCGGCCGATGTCATCGGGCGCCGGCTGGCGGCTGCCCGCAGCGAGCTCGAGCATGCCGCCGAGTTTCAATATCTCATTGTGAATCAAGAGTTTACGGAAGCCAGCCAGCAATTGATCGGGATCGCCGACGCGGCGCGCTGCCGGTTCGCGCAGCAGGCCGCACAGCATCGCGAACTGCTGCGCGCGCTTGGCATCCCGGTCGAATGAACGTAAGCTCGGCCGGGCCAAGCCACCGGCGAAGCGCGATGCCGGCGACAATCGAACCTGACGATCGAAATTGCGATCGAACCCGAACCTCCTATCCCTCCGACTTCTCCACTCGAGGAACCGACTGAACATGGCGCGGATCACCGTCGAAGACTGCCTCAAGCAGGTGCCCAACCGCTTCGAACTGTCGCTGATCGCGACCTACCGGGCCCGGATGCTCGCCCAGGGCCATACCCCGAAGGTCGACAGCAAGGACAAGCCGACGGTCACCGCGCTGCGCGAAGTCGCCGCCGGCAAGATCGGCCGCGAGATGCTGCGCCGGGTACCCACCTGAATCCGGCCTGACCGACCGCCGCTTGCGAGCGGCCGGCCGATGAAGGCCTGAACGGCCTGCCAACGATGCTGCCATCCGAGCCGGCTGCCACCGCCAAACCGCCGAAAGATCCGGCGGCAAAGGTGGTCGTGCGCGCCGGGGCCGCCGCAGGCCGTGGCAGCACGCCGAAGGAGCCGGTCCGCAACGACGTCGCATCGCTCGAACCGCTGCTGGAATCGATCCGCAGCTATCTGCCGCCGAAGGACCTGAAGCGGCTGCGCGAAGCGTATCGACTGTCCGACGAGGCGCACCTCGGCCAGTACCGGGCCAGCGGCGACGCCTACATCACCCATCCGATCGCGGTCGCGCAGATCTGCGCGCAGTGGCGCCTCGACGCCGATGCGCTGATGGCAGCGCTGCTGCACGACGTGCTCGAGGACACCGGCGTCACCAAGCTCGAGCTCAACGAGCGCTTCGGCCCGACCGTCGCCGAGATGGTCGACGGCCTGTCCAAGCTCGACAAGATCGAGTTCGGCAACCGCGAGCAGGCGCAGGCAGAGAGCTTCCGCAAGATGCTGCTGGCGATGGCGCGCGACGTCCGCGTGATCCTGGTCAAGCTCGCCGACCGGCTGCACAACATGCGGACGCTCGACGCGGTCAGCCGCCACCGGCAATTGCGCATCGCCAGCGAAACGGTCGAGATCTACGCGCCGATCGCCAACCGGCTCGGCCTGAACAGCCTCTACCGCGAGCTGCAGGACCTGTCGTTCCGCTTTCAGCATCCGATGCGCTACCGGACGCTGGCCAAGGCGATGGCGGCGGCGGCTCGGACCCGGCGCGACGCGTTCGGCCGGGTCACCGAGACGGTCGAGAAAGCGCTCGCCAAGATGGGCGTCAAGGCCGAGATCAGCGCCCGCGAGAAGTCGCTGTACTCGATCTATCGCAAGATGGTCGACAAGAAGATCTCGTTCTCCGAGGTCAGCGACCTGTTCGGCATCCGGCTGGTGGTGCCGGACGTGCCGTCGTGCTATCTCGCGCTCGGCGGGCTGCACAGCGCGTTCAAGCCGAACACCGGCCGCTTCAAGGACTTCATCGCGATCCCGAAGAGCAACGGCTACCAGTCACTGCACACCACCGTGGTCGGGCCGCACGGCGGCGGCATCGAGTTCCAGATCCGGACGCCGCAGATGCACCAGCTGGCCGAGGCCGGCGTCGCGGCGCACTGGCTCTACAAGACCGAAGGCGAGATCGTCAGCCCGCTGCAGCTGCAGACCTTCGACTGGCTGAAGTCGCTGCTCGACATCCAGCAGCAGACCGGCGATTCGCTGGAGTTCATCGACCACGTCAAGGTCGACCTGTATCCCGACGCGGTCTACGTGTTCACGCCGAAGGGCCAGATCCGCGGGCTGCCGCGCGGCGCCACGGTGATCGATTTCGCCTACAGCGTCCATACCGACGTCGGCAATCAGTGCGTTGCGGCGCGGATCAACGGCGACCTGGTGCCGCTGCGCGCCGAGCTCTCGCACGGCGACGTCGTCGAGGTGATCTCGGACCCGAACGCGCGGCCGAACCCGTCGTGGCTGAATTTCGCCCGGACCGGCAAGGCGCGCTCGGAGATCCGCTATTTCCTGCGGCGGATGAAGTACGACGAGTCGGTCGCGCTCGGCAAGCGGCTGCTCGAACAGTCGCTCGCGAGCGTCCGGATCGACAGCGCGTCGCTCGAGCCGACCCGGCTCGAGAAGGCGGCGCGCGATACCGGCGCCAAGTCGGTGCCGGACCTGCTCGCCGACATCGGCCTCGGCCTCAAGCTCGCGCCGGTGGTCGCGCGCGCGATCGCGCTCGACATCAGCGGCCAGGCCGCGACCGCCAAGCTCGCGCCGCGCGCCGCGCCGATCGTCGTGCAGTCGGTCGACGGCATCTCGCTGCAGTGCGCGCCGTGCTGCCACCCGGTGCCGGGCGACCGGATCACCGGCCACATCCGCGGCGGCCACGGCCTGGCGATCCACCGGATCGAATGCGAGACCGCCAAGCGGCAGATGAGCCGCGACGCCGAGCGCTGGATGGACGTCGAATGGGGCGACCAGATCAGCGGCATGTTCCGCACCATGGTCGAGGTCCACGTCACCGACGACCGCGGCGTGCTCGGCCGGGTCGCCGGCGAGATCGCGGCGCACGACGCCAACATCATCCAGGTCGCGATGGACACCGACGCCGAGCAGCTCGCGACCATCCGCTTCACGCTGCAGGTCCGCAACCGCCAGCACCTCGCCGACCTGTTCCGCGGGCTGCGCAAGCTGCCGCAGTTCCGGTCGCTGTCGCGGCACTAGGGCACTCCTAGGGCGAACGGCACCGGCCGACTCTGGCCGCCTCGGGCCGCCGGCAGCGCCGACGCCATGATGTCTCGGGGTAGCTTGGCATTTGACCGCGAGCGCGATTACGCGCCATGATCGGAGGCTCGTCTCGAGTCATCACCCGTCGAGGACCACGATTGGACATCGGCACGACCGTTCCCTCCGCATTCCGCGAGGACCTGGGCTACCTGGGGCCGCAGGATGTCCAGCGGCTCATGGCGAGCCTGGTGGCGCTCGGCGCGGAAGTCTTCATGCTGAAGGCGGAGGTGGAGCGGCTGCGCCGCGCGCTCGAAGCCACCGGCGCGGTGGCGCCGGAACGGCTGGCCTCGGCCGGCTCCGACGCCGCGTTCGCCGCCTGGCTGGAGCGCGAGCAGGCGATGTTCGCGCGCGGCCTGCTGGATCCGCTCTGGCGCGCCACCGCCACCGCGGCTGCCCCCTCGGCCGTTCCGTCCACGGAAGGCCCGTCTGCCGATGGCCAGGCAAAGGGGGGGCCGACCTCGGCGGGATCGACGGCGAACGGAGGCCACGCGTGACCGGGGAGCGGGTCGACCTCCTCGTCGCAGGTGCGGGCACCGCCGGCATTCCGACGGCCGTGTTCGCGGCCCGGCGCGGCGCACGCGTGCTGCTCGTGGAGGCACAGCCCCGCATCGGGGGTACGCTGCACGTCTCGTCGGGCCACATGAGCGCAGCGGGCACACGGCTGCAGGCCGACCGCGGGATCGCGGACAGCGCGCAGGCACACTACGACGACGTGATGCGGATCTCCAAGGGGACCGCGCACCCCACCCTGCTCCGAGTCGCGACCACCCATGCGGCGGCCACCATCGATTGGTTGATGGCCGAGGGCTTCGACATGGGGCCCGAGTGCCCCGTGATCGCGTATAGCCATGAGCCCTACCTCGTGCCGCGCACCTACTGGGGACGCGACAAGGGGCGCTCCATCCTGGCCGTGCTGGCACGCCTGCTCGACGCCGCCGTCGGCGGTAGCAATGCGGTCGACCTGCGCCTCGGGACGCGCCTGCGGGCGCTGCATGCCGCGGACGGGGGCGGCTGGGTGGCGCGGTTGGCAACGGGTGAATCGGCCGTCACGGTGCACGCCCGTGAAGTCGTTCTGGCTACCGGCGGCTACGGCGCGAATCCCGAACTGTTCTCGCGCGTGACCGGCGGCTACCCGCTGCTCAGCCCTGCGCCGGTGGGCGCCGACGGCAGCGGACTCGAACTGGCGCTCGCGCTGGGCGGTCGCCTGCAGAACCAGAGCATCTACCTGCCGACGGTAGCCGGCGTGCCGGACCGGCCGGGCGGACATGCGCTCGATTGGGATCGCAAGTCCAACCTCACGCCGCAGCACCGCCTGCCCTGGGAGATCTACGTCAACCTCGCCGGCGAGCGATTCGTCGCCGAGGACGATCCGAGCCCCGACGCCCGTGAGCGGGCCCTCAAGCGACAAAGCGGGCTGGCCTTCTGGGTGGTCTTCGACCAGGCCATGCTCGATGCGGCGCCGCCGCTCTTCGTCGGGACGCCGAAGGACGAGATCCTCGACCGCTTCCGATGGCACCCCGCCTATCGGAAAGCCGACTCCGTCGCAGCGCTCGCGCAGGCCTGCGGCATGGACGCGGCCGTGATGGAGCGAACCGTCGCCCGATACAACGCGGCGGTCGCGGACGGGAACGATCCGCTCGGTCGGCGCCACCTGCCGGCACCGATCGGACGCGGCCCCTTCCATGCGATCCGGCACCAGGGCGTCACGCTGCGGTGCTGGGCCGGGATCGAGATCGACGATTCGCTGCGCGTGGTCGGCGGCGATGGCCGGCCTCTCCCGGGCCTTTACGCGATCGGCGAGATCATCGGGGGCGCGGCGCTGTCGGGCGATTCGTTCGCCAGCGGCATGAGCATCACGCCCGCCTTGACCTTTGGCCGCCTGCTCGGCCAGCAACTGCTGGAGTTCGCCCGATGACGCCCTTCTCGCCCGAGATCACCTTCGCCGATCACGCCTACCAGAGCTACCTGCAGGGCCTCAAGCAGCAGTGGAAGCATGCGGTCTACGATCAGGTCGCGGTCGATGCGGCGCGAAGCGCGGCGCGAACCGCGCCCGAGCTCGAAGGCGACCTGCGCGAGCGCTCTTCCGCCTACCGGCTCTACGGCTGGCTCGAGCGGCACCTGCAGCAGTTCAAGTACGTCGGCCGCCATGGCATGCTGCCGGTGATGGAACGCCAGGCGGGCGCGCTGACGGCAGCGCTGGACGCCGCCGCCCGGCGGCATCCCGAACGCCTGCAGCTCGATCCCGGGCTGCAGCTGCCCGCGTACTTCACCGTCTCGGATTTCCATCAGCATCCGGGAGGCATATGGTCCGACGACGTGGATGCCTTCGCCTACGAGTGGGCGGCGAACGCCTTCTCGTTCTCCATGATCGCGGCCGACGCCCCCTATCGCTGGCTGGCCGGGTACCTGGCCGACCGCTTCGCGCCCGAGTCGGTGATCGACCTCGGCTGCGGTTTCGGCAAGCTGTGCATTCCCTTCAAGCAGAAGCGCCCCGAAACCCGGGTGACCGGCGTCGACCTGGCGGCGCCGCTGCTGCGCCTTGCCCACCTGCGCAGCCTGGAGGCCGGCCTGGACATCGAATGGGTGCAGGCCAACGCCGAACGGGTGCCGCGCGGGGCGGGCTCGTATGCCGGCATCCTCAGCTACTGGCTGTTCCACGAGCTGCCGCCCGAGGCCGCCCGCCACGTGCTGGGCGAAGCCTTCCGCCTGGCACGTCCGGGCGGCTTCTTCGCGAGCCTGGACATGTACACCGCGCCGGGCGGCCTGCGCGGCGAGTTCCTGCATCTCGGCCACGCGGCCCGGAATAACGAGCCCTATCTGCCCGCGATGATGGCGAGCGACCCCTGCGAGGCGATGCGTGCTGCCGGCTTCGTCGAGGTGGAGTTGATCGAGTCGATGACGGCGAAGCCGATCACGCACGCTTCGCACGCCGGCGAAGCCCTCGCCTCCACGCGCACGCACGTGTTCTCGGTGGCGATCGGGCGCAAGCCCGCCTGAAGGGGCCGCCTTGGACGCGACCGTGACTTCCCGGAGCGGCACCCGTTCGGCCGGCGGCATCCGGATCTCGCGGCTGTGCAAGACCTATGTCGGAGACAGCAGGCGCACCGAGGCGC
>JBFWQR010000109.1:0-27163 GCA_050249335.1 Lautropia sp. | reverse complement strand
GCTGATCTCCGGCGAACCGGTGACCCGCCTGATCGCCGACCGCATCGGGCCTTCGGTAGCGCTGGCCACCGGCGCCATCTTGCTGAGCGTGCTGATGGCCGTGCCGCTGGGCGTGCTGGCCGCGGCGCGGCGCGGCTCCGCGCTCGACCGCGGCGTGATGGGCTTCTCGGTGCTGACTTTTTCCGTGCCGGTGTTCCTCAAGGCCTACCTGCTGATGCAGCTGTTCTCCATCGAGCTGGAATGGCTGCCGGTGCAGGGCTACCGGCCGCTGGCCGCCGGTTTCTGGGAATTCGCCCAGCGCTTGGTGCTGCCGGTGATTGCGTTGAGCGCTGCCTACGCGGCGCTCATCGCCCGCATCGCGCGTTCGTCGGTGCTGGAGGTGATCGGCGAGGACTACATCCGCACCGCGCGCGCCAAGGGGGCGGACGAAGCCACCGTGCTGATGCGGCACGCGCTGCGCAACGCGGCGGTGCCTATCGTCACCATCATCGGCATCGGCGTGGCCACGCTGATCGGCGGCGTGGTGGTCACCGAGTCGGTGTTCAACCTGCCCGGCCTCGGCCGGCTGGTGGTGGAGGCCGTGCTGGCGCACGACTACCCGGTGATCCAGGGACTGATCCTGTTCTTCTCGCTGGTGTACATCCTGGTCAACCTGGTGATCGACGTGCTGTACACGGTGATCGACCCGAGGATCCGCTACTGATGGATACGGCCACGTCCACCCGCGAGCCCGCGGCCGCATCGCATATGCAGGACGCGCCGCCGCCCGGCGCCCGGCCCCGGGGCCTGCTGCGCGGCAAGGCGGTGCGCCTGGCGCTGGCGGTGCTGCTGGTCGTGATGCTGCTGGCGCTGTTGGCGCCCTGGATCGCCACGCACGATCCTCTGCGCCTGTCGCCGGCGGTGCGGCTTCAATCTCCTTCGTGGGCGCACCTGATGGGCACCGATGCTCTGGGGCGGGACGTGTTCTCGCGCGTCGTGTACGGCGCGCGGGTGTCGCTCATCGTGGGCGCCGGCGTCGCGCTGTGCAGCGTGGTCCTGGGGCTGGTGATCGGGGTGCTGGCCGGCTGGTTCCGCTGGGTCGACGCGGTGGTGATGCGGGTGATGGACGGCCTGATGGCCATTCCGGGCATCCTGCTGGCTATCGCGCTCGTGGCCTTGGTCGGCGGCGGCTTGGTCACCGTGGTGCTGGCCATCATGGTGCCGGAGACGCCGCGCGTCGTGCGGCTGGTGCGCAGCACCGTGCTGGCGGCGCGCACCGAGCCCTACGTGGAGGCGGCAGTGTCGCTGGGCACGCCCTGGCCCTCGCTGCTGGCGCGCCACCTCGTGCCCAACGCCTGGGCGCCGCTGACGGTGCAGGGCACTTTCATCCTGGCCTCGGCCATGCTGACCGAGGCGGCGATGAGTTTCCTGGGCGTAGGGCTGCCGCCGGAAATTCCTTCCTGGGGTGGCGTCATGGCCGACGGCCGCTCCTACTTCATGCTCAAGCCGAGCCTCATCTACCTCGCCGGCGGCCTGCTGGCGGCCACGGTGCTGAGCGTCAATCTGCTGGGCGATGCGCTGCGCGACGCGCTCGACCCCAAGCTGGCGAGGCGGCTGTGAGTTCCCCGCACTGGCCCGGCGACGCGAGCGGTACCGCGGGAGCCGGCGCGGCCCACGCGCCGGGCAGCGGTTCGCGGGCTGCGGCGGAGACCGTGCTGCGCATCGGCGGCGCGGCCGTCTCGGTGCCCGGCGGCCCGCGTGTGTTGCACGGCGTCTCGCTGGACGTGCGGGCCGGCGAGACGGTGTGCGTGGTGGGAGAGTCCGGATCGGGCAAATCGGTCACCGCGCTGGCGGTGATGGGCCTGCTACCGGCCGGGGCGCTGCAGGCCGACGGCGGCTCGATCACGCTGGAAGGCGAGGAGCTGATCGGCGCGTCGGCCGCGCGGCTGCGCCAGCTGCGGGCCACCCGCATGGCCATGGTGTTCCAGGAACCGATGACCGCGCTCAATCCGGTGCAGACGGTCGGCCGCCAGGTGGAGGAGGTGCTGCGGCTGCATACCCGCCTGTCCACCGCCGAGCGGCGCGCCCGCGTGCTGGCGATGCTGGAGGAGATGCATCTGCCCGACCCGCAGCGCATCCATCGGTCCTATCCGCACCAGCTCTCCGGCGGCCAGCGGCAGCGCATCGTGATCTGCATGGCGCTGGTGCTCAAGCCGCGCCTGCTGATCGCCGACGAGCCGACCACCGCCCTGGACGTGACCACGCAACGCCAGATCCTGTCGCTGATGCGCGATCTGCAGGTGCGGCACGGCACCGCGCTGATGTTCATCACCCACGACTTCGGCGTGGTAGCGGAACTGGCCGACCGCATCGTGGTGATGCGGCACGGGCGCGTGGTGGAGACCGGCGCGCGCGACGAGGTACTGGCGCGGCCGCGCGAGGCCTACACGCGCGAGCTGGTGTCCTCCGTACCCGATCTCCTGCCCCGGCCCGCCCGTGTGCTGCCGGGCGATCCCGCGCTGGTGGTGCAGGGGCTGGGCAAGGTGTACGGGGAGTCGCGCTGGCTGCGTCCGGTCCGCCAGGTAGTGGCCGCGCGCGACGTGGGCTTCTCGATCCGGCGCGGCGAGATCTTCGGGCTGGTGGGGGAATCGGGCTCGGGCAAGTCCACGGTGGCGCGTTCGGTGGCGCGGCTGATCGAGCCCAGCGAAGGCTCCATCCGCATCGCCGGGGAGGAACTCGCCGGCGTTGCCGCGCGGCAGCTGCAGCCCCTGCGGCGCAAGGTCCAGATCGTGTTCCAGGACCCGTACCGCTCGCTCAATCCGAGGCGTCGCGTGGGCGATTCCGTGACGGAAGGCCTGCTGAACTTCGGCATGCCGCGCGAGGCTGCGCGTGCCCGCGCGGCGCAGCTGCTGGCGCTGGTCGGGCTGGGCCCGGAGGCCATGCAGCGCTATCCGCACCAGTTCTCCGGCGGGCAGCGGCAGCGCATCTGCATCGCCCGCGCGCTCGCCCTGCAGCCCGATGTGCTGGTGGCCGACGAGGCTGTCTCCGCGCTGGACGTGACCGTGCAGGCCCAGGTGCTGCGCCTGCTGGAGGAGGTGCGCGACGCCGCCGGCTGCGCCATCCTGTTCATCACGCACGACTTGCGGGTGGCCGCGCAGGTGTGCGACACCATCGCCGTCATGCAGCTGGGTCGCGTGGTGGAGTCCGGGCCGGCGCATCGCGTGCTGTCCGAGCCCGGCCACGACTATACCCGCGCCCTGCTGGCCGCTGCGCCGGGCCGGCACTGGGACTTCCGTCATTTTCGGCCGGCTGCTGCCGTCTCCCCATCTGCCCTTTCCCGCCCTCAAGAGAGGTCATCATGAAATGCCTGTCCACTTTCCTGTGCCGGTGGCGCCTGCTGGCGCTGAAGATGATGTTCTGCGCGGCCGTCGTGCTGGTGCCTCCCGCTGGCGCGCAGACGCTGGTGGCCGCCATGAACGGTGGCCTGCGCGCCCTCGACCCGATCGTGAGCACCACGGTCGTGACCAGCGTGCATGCCTTCATGGTCTACGACATGCTGCTGGGCCAGGACGCGAGCGGCAAAGTGCAGCCGCAGATGGCCTCCTGGCAGGTGTCGCCCGACGGCAAGGCCTTCACCTTCACCCTGCGCGAGGGCCTGAAGTGGCACGACGGCACCAAGGTCACCGCCGAGGATTGCATCGCCTCGATCCGCCGCTGGGGCGGTGTCGACGTGATGGGGCAGGCAGTGATGGGCATGGTCGCCGGCATCCGCGCGGTCGACGAGCGTACGTTCGTGGTCATCCTCAACCACGCCAGCGACCTGCTGCTGGAGGCTCTATCCAAGCCCAGCTCGCGCCAGGCGGTGATGATGCCGCGCCGGCTGGCCGAGACGCCGGCCACGCAGGCGGTGAAGGAGAACATCGGCTCCGGCCCGTTCCGTTTCGTGGCGTCGGAGTTCAAGCCCGGCGTGCGCGCAGTCTACGAGAAGTTCAAGGACTACGTGCCCCGCAAGGAGCCGGCCAGCGGCAGCGCCGGCGGCAAGGCCGTGCACGTGGACCGCGTCGAGTGGGTCACCATGCCCGACAACCTGACGGCCGTCAACGCACTGATCTCCGGCGAGATCGACTTCCTGGAGTTCGTCCCGTACGACCTGCTGCCCATGGTGGAGGGCAAGAGAGGCGTGCAGACCGGCGTGCTCAACAAGCTGGGCAACTGGAACATGTTCCGCATGAACTTCCTGTATCCGCCCTTCAACAACGGGAAGATCCGGCAGGCCGCGATGTACGCCGTGGGCCAGCAGGAGGTGCTGCAGGCCCTGGTGGGTAATCCGAAGTACTTCAAGACCTGCGTGGCAGTCTTCGGCTGCGGCCTGCCCTATGAGAGCAGCTACGGCCGCGACATCATCGTGCCCGCCCAGCCTGACCGCGCCCGCGCGCTGCTGAAGGAAGCCGGCTACGACGGCACGCCGGTGGTGCTGCTGCATCCCTCGGACCATCCGTTCGGCTCGCCACAGCCGCTGGTGATCGCGCAGCAGCTGCGCAATGCCGGCTTCACCGTGCAGATGCAGACCAGCGACTGGCAGGCGCTCACCGCGCGGCGCGGCAACCAGAAGCCGCCGTCGGAGGGCGGCTGGAACATGTTCGTGACCTTCTCCGCCGTGGGCGATCAGTCGGACCCGATCCGCAGCCTGCTGATCGGCGCGGCCGGCCGCAAGTCCTGGTTCGGCTGGCCCGACGTGCCGGCGATCGAGGAAGCCCGGCTGAAGTTCGGCCTGGCCGCCGGCGCCGCCGAACGCAAGAAGCTGGCCGAGGACGTGCAGCGCCTGGTGGTCGACGAAGGCGTGCTGGTGCCGCTGGGCCAGTACGTGTTCCCCAGCGCATGGAGCACCAAAGTCTCCGGCATGCCCGAGTTCAGCCGGCCCGTGTTCTGGGGCGTGCGCAAGAGCGGATGACGGAGCCGTTGCGCATGACCGCTCGAGCCACGCCGCCACGCTTCGCCCTGGTCGGGATCCACCTCGAGGCCAACGGGTTCGCGCCGCCCACCACCCGCGCCGACTTCGAGGCCGAATGCTGGGAGGAGGGCGAGCGCATCACCGGGCAGGCCTATGCCACCAGCCATCTGCCGCTGGAGGTGCCGGGCTTCTACCGGCGCATGGACGAGACCGGGCCGTGGACGCCCGTGCCGCTGATCCTGCTGGCCGCGCAGCCGGGGGGCCCGGTGCTGCAGGATGTGTTCGACGAGTTCATGGCGATCGCGCGGCGCCGCCTGCGCGAGGCGCTGCCGGTGGACGGCGTGTACGTGTGCAGCCACGGCGGCTCCAAGGCCACCGGCGACGACGACAACGATGGCACGCTGGTGGCGATGGTGCGTGAACTGGTCGGCTCCGGCGTGCCCGTCGTGGTCACGCACGACCTGCACTGCAGCGTGTCGGACCGGATGGCGCGCGATGCCGATGCAGTCGTAGCCTACCTCACCAACCCGCATGTGGACCATCGCGAGCGCGGCGCGGAAGCCGCCGATCTGCTGCGCCTCATGCATGCCGGTGCGAAGACACGGAAGGCCTTCATCCGCCTGCCGCTGCAGCCCTCGGGGGTCTCCATGCTAGTGGCCGAAGGCTGGCCAATGGGCGACCTCATCCGGCTCGGGCAGTCGCTCAGGCAGCCGCCCATCCTCAACGTCTCGGTGACGGGCGGCTTCATCCTGACCGACGTGCCCAAGGCAGGCATCACCGTCAACGTGACCGCCGACGGCGACCAGGCGGCGGCCGACCGCGTGGCCCGCCGGCTGGCGCGCGCGGCCTGGGACATGCGCCATCGGTTCATCCGTGAGCTGACCTCCCTCGCTCGCGCGGTGGAGCTGGCCCGCGAGGCAGCGCGCGGCGACCGCAAGCCGGTCATCCTGGCCGACCTGGCCGACAACCCCGGCGGCGGGGCGCCGGGCAACACTACCTGGCTGATGCGCGCACTGCACGAAGCCGGCGTGCCGGACGTGGTGGTGGGCCTGTTCACCGATCGCGAGCTGGCTGCCGAAGCGCACCGCGTGGGGCAGGGGCAGGGCTTCACCGCCGTGTTCAACCGCGTCGAGGGCGAGTTCAACAAGCGCTTCGAGTGTCCCGCCGTGGTGGAACACCTGTCCGACGGCAACGACGTGGGCCGCCGCGGCCGCGACGCCGGCCGGCAGATCGTGCTGGGCACCTCGGCGCTGCTGCGGCTGGAGCGCTCGGGCCTGCGGGTGGTGGTGACCAGCCTGCGCGAGCAGCCGGCCGACCCGCGCACGCTGGAGATGTTCGGCGTGGACATCGCCCACGCCCACTGCCTGGTGCTGAAGAGCCGCGGCCATTTCCGCGCGGGCTTCGACGAATTCTTCGCCGACGACCAGATCTTCGAGGTCGACGTTCCAGGCCTCACCAGCAACGTACTTTCCAGCTTCAACTACCGCGGCCTGCCACGTCCGATCTTTCCGCTGGACCTGGATACGCACTGGACCCCGCCCGCGGACGATGTTTCCCTCGCTCCATGAAGGACACCATGCAGACGATTCCCACGCGGATGGACACCTACGACAGCCTGATCGCGCGCAAGGAGGCGCTGCTCGAGCGCGCCACGGCCGCCGGCCGCGCGCTGGACATCCCCGCGCAGCTGCGCGGCCAGCTCGGCACCTCCGGCGCCAGCTCGGCGCTGCCCGGCACCATACGCGCCGACGTCGTGGAGGCGATGATGAAGGTGGCCGGCTCCTTCGTGTCGCCGCGTGCATTGGGCGACGAGATCCGACGGCTGGTGAAGTCGGTCTACGGCGACGGCTACGACGCGGTCGCCTGCAACAGCTGCGAGGCCGCGCTCGAAGTGGCCTACGACGCGCTGCTGGCGCCGCCGCAGCTGGGGCGGGGCGAACCCTACCGCGCGCGCTGCATCGGGCTGCTGGAGCGGCATGCCGAGCACCACCTGAGCTACGGCCGGCCCTTTCCGCCCAAGTACAAGGAAGTATTCGCCGACCGAGGCTCCACGGCGGGCGAACTGGGCATCAGCGGCCGGCGCGTGCTCAACACCGACGTGGTGTTCGTGCCCATGGCCGGCGCCCGCTACGACCTGCACGGGCCGAAGATGATTCCCGCGCCCCTGTTGCTGGAGACCGATGCACAGCGCACGCTGGCGGCGGTGGAGCGCGCCGCGCAGGTGCATGCCGCGCAGCTGGCAGGCTTCGTCACGCTGGGCTACGACACGCCCGGCTACGGTTACGGCGAGAAGGATGCCGCCGGCGCGCCGCGCATCCAGTCGGGCATCGGCGTGCTGGCGGCCACCTGCGACGTGCCCTACGTGGTCGACAACGCCTGGGGAGCGCCCTTCGTCGGCTCCGACCCGCGCAGACTGGGCGCCGACTTGATGCTGTACTCGATGGACAAAGTGGCCGGCGCGCCCACCAGCGGGCTGATCATCGGGCGCGAGAGCGCGATGGTGAACGTGCGCAAGGCGCTGGGCTTCCACAGCGAGCGCTTCGGCACCGTCTCGTCGCACGGCAAGGGCGCGCATGCGGCGGCCGATC
Organism: Lautropia sp.; assembly: GCA_050249335.1. Classification (GTDB taxonomy): domain Bacteria; phylum Pseudomonadota; class Gammaproteobacteria; order Burkholderiales; family Burkholderiaceae_E; genus Lautropia. Next base: position 19,645 of record JBFWQR010000109.1, on the reverse strand, counting down.
CGGGCAAGCTGAATCTGGCGGCGCTGGTGCATGTGCTGCGGGTGCTGCGCGACCAGCCGCGGCGGCTGACCGATCCGGTCGACCGGACCTACGAGGTGGTGTGCGACGAGTATGCGAACTGGCGGGACCGCTTCGGCGACGACGTGGTGATCAGCAAGTCGTACAACCTGGGCGGGGTGGAGCTGAACTACGAGCGCACCTGGGCCGGCGGGCGGCTGGGCGTGCCGATCTTCACCAACGAGGACCGCATCGCCGGCGCCAACCTCATGGGCCTGGCGCTGGCGCGCATGGGCGTGGTGCTCAGCCAGGCCGAGGACGGCAACATCATCCTGATGCCGGGGCTGGGCACGATGAACGCGGACGGATCGCTGATCGAGCCGCGCATGCGCATGGTGGTGCGCGCGGTGCTGACCACGCTGGCGCTGCTGCGCGACTGGGCGGGCGAGCAGTAGTCCCCCGGTGCAGCGGACTCGGTCGCGCAGCGGGTCTTCACTGGCATGGCGGCCTCCATCGGCACCTTCGGTATGATCGCCGATGCGGCCGCGACCGCGCATCGAACCGGGTGCCGGCGCCGCGACATACGAGAAACGAGAAGGAGACCAGCGATGCGTGATTTTCTGAGGCGGGCAGGGCTGCTGTCCGCGGCGATCGTGCTGCTCGGCGGCACGGCAGCGTGGGCGCAGGACTATCCGGCGCATCCGGTCAAGCTGATCGTGCCGTATCCGCCGGGCGGTACGCTCGATCTGGTCGCCCGCGGCATCGCCAAGCTCGCCGAGCCGTCGCTCGGCAGGCCGATCGTCGCCGACAATCGGCCGGGCGCCACCGGCGTGCTGGCGCACGGGCTGATCGCCAATGCGCCGGCCGACGGCTACACCATCGGCATCTCCGGCCTGTCGCCGCTGGCGCTGGCGCCGCACCAGTACCTGAACCTGCCGTATCACCCGATCAAGAGCTTCTCGTATCTCGCGTGCTTCGGCGATACGCCGCTGGTGCTCGACGTCGCGGCCGGGCTGCCGGTCAAGGACATCGCCGGCCTGGTCGCCTATGCCAAGGCGAACCCGGGCAAGCTGAACTTCGGTTCCGCCGGCCTCGGCAATGCCAGTCATCTGGCGGCCGAGCTGTTCAAGAAGGCCGCCGGCATCGATATCGTCCACGTCCCCTACAAGGGCAACGCGCTGGCGATGAACGACCTGCTGTCCGGGCAGATCCAGGTGCTGTTCGATCCGCCGCAGACGACGCTGCCGCAGCTCGCCACCGGCCGGATCCGTTCGCTCGGCGTCACCAGCACCGCGCGCTTCGCCGGCCTGCCGGACGTGCCGACGATCGCCGAGTCCGGCTATCCGGACTACTCGTTCTCGATCTGGTACGCGATGATCGCGCCGGCCGGCCTGCCGGTGCCGATCGTCGATCGGCTCAACGCCGAGATCAACAAGGTGGTCCGCGACCCGGCGGTGCGCAAGCAGTTCGCCGCCCAGGGCTCGAGCCTGTACGAGTCCGATCCGCGTGCCTGCAGCGCGCTCGCGCAGCAGCAGTACGACCAGTGGGCCCGGGTGTTCGCCGACCTCGGGATCAAGCCGCAATGACCGCGGCACCGGTCCGGGCCGAATGGGTGCACCTGCAGTATCCGGACACTTCGCAGAGCCGCGAGGTCTACGGCTTCGCCGGCGGCCACGGCATGGTCAACCTCGAAGGCATCCGCTATCTGCCGGAAGGCCAGCCGTCGCGGACGCTGCTGGTCTACATGCATCCGGCCTCGACGCTGCAGCTGTTGCCGATGCCGATGGCGATGGCGCGTCGCGGCCTGCACGTGCTGTGCGCCGGCAGCCGCTATGCGCGCAACGACACGGCGCTGCTGATGGAGAAGGTGCTGCTCGATCTCGGCCAGTACATTCGCCATGCGCGGACCGAGTGGGGCTACCAGCGGGTCGTGCTCGCCGGCTGGTCCGGCGGTGGATCGTTGTCGATGCTGTACCAGGCGCAGGCCGAGCGGCCGACGATCACCGCGACGCCCGCCGGCGATCCGATCGACATCGCCGGCGCCGGCCTGATCCCGGCCGATGCCGTGCTGTTCCAGGCGGCGCACCTGTCGCGCGCATTGATGCTGGCCGAATGGATCGACCCGTCGGTGCTCGACGAGGAACGGCCCGACGAGCGCGATCCGACGCTCGACCTCTACGATCCGCGCAATCCGAACCGCGCGCCCTACGCGCCGGACTACGTCGCCCGTTTTCGCGCGGCGCAGCTGGCGCGGGTACGCCGGCGCACCGCCTGGGTCAGACGGACGCTGCAGCAGTTGCGCGACGCCGGCGGCGGCGAGAACGAACGCGGCTTCGTCACGCATCGGACGATGGCCGATCCGCGCTACTTCGACCGCTCGATCGAGCCCAACGACCGGGCGCCGGGCGCGTTCTATCTCGGCAATCCGGAGACCGTCAACAACGGTCCGGTCGGCATCGCCCGCTTCTCGACGCTGCGCGCCTGGCTGTCGCAATGGTCGATCGACGACACCAATGCCCATGCCGAACGCTGCGTCGCCGGCGTCTCGGTGCCGCTGCTGGTGATCGAGAACTCGGCCGACGATGCCGTACCGCAGAGCCACTCGCCGCGGGTATTCGCGGCGGCGGCGAGCGCCGACAAGACCTACGAGGTGATCCGCGGCGCGACCCACTACTACGTCGGGCAGCCGGCGCAGCTCGCGGCCGCGGTCGAGCTGTGCTTCGACTGGCTGCGGGCGCGAGGGTTGGTGTAGGCGCCGCGGCCGCAGTGCTTCAGCGCCGCCCGCTGCCGTCGCGACCGACGGCGAGCGCCGCCACCGCCAGCAGCGCGGCCGCGACGCCATAGACCGCTGGTGCCGGCGCGACCGGCAACAGCAGTCCGGCCGCGATCGGGCCGAGGCCGGCGCCGACGTCGCGCCAGATCGCGCGCGACGCGAGCGCCCGGACGCGCTCGGGGCCGGGCGTGCGGCGTGCGACGATCGGTGCCAGCAGCGGCACCTGCAGCGACCGCAGCACGATGATCGCCGCCGCGCCCGACCAGAGCCAGCCGAGGCCGAAGCCGATCAGCGCGAGAGTGGTGATCAGCGACAGCATGACCAGCAGCCGTTCGGCACCGAGCCGTTCGGCGAGCCGGCCGCCGAGCGGCGCCAGCGCGATCTCGCCGAGGTAGCGCGAAGCGAGCAGCGCGCCGGCGACGAGCACCGCGGCGTCCGGCAGCGCCGCGCGGCCGAGCACCGCGAGTCCGACGATGAACAGGCCGTCGAGCACGAAGCCTTCGAGAAACGACCAGAGGTCGAGACTGCCGGGCCGCGTGAAGCGCCGCCGCGGTGCGACCGGATGGCCGATCGCGGGCAGGCGATGCGCGAACCAGAGGCCGGGCAGCATGGCCGCGGCGAGCACGAAGAAGATCGGCCGCGGACTGTCGACGGCATAGGCGAGCAGCGCGGCGAGCGGCAGCGCCAGCACCGGCCCGCTCGAGATGATCGCGCGCGAACGGCCCGAGCGCCGGGCCGCGCCGGCCGGCTCGGCGGTCGCGAGCGCCTGGGTCGACAGGTTCAGCGCCGCGAACGCCATGCCCCACAGCAGGCGCAGCGGCAGCAGCGCCCAGAAGCCGGACACGGTCGCGTAGCCGAGTGCGCTGCAGGCGGACGCGCCGACCGCGAGCAGGCAGGTCGGCCGGTCGCCGTAGCGCGCGTAGAAGCGCGCGACCGCGCCGTAGCCGGCGATCCGCACCAGCCGGTTGGCCGCGAGCAGCAGGCCGACTTCGGCCAGGTTGACGCCGAACGCCTCGGCGTACATCGGCAGCAGCAGATAGAGGCAGACGTCGGCGGTCAGCGACAGGCCGAGCGCCAGCGACGCGCGCGCCGTGTCGCGGTCGGCATCGGGGCGGGGCGTTGCAGTCAGTCGGCCAGCCCGATCACCGCGGCGAGCGCGGACGGCGCATGGATCAGCGCGTCGGCGCCCCAGCGCTCGGGTGGCCGATCGGCCCCGCAGTAGCCATAGGCGGCGGCGACGGTACGCATGCCGGCGGCCTGGCCGGCGACGACGTCGCGGTGGTCGTCACCGACGTAGATGCAATCGGCGCCGGCGAGCCCGGTCCGTTGCAGCGCCAGCAGCAGCAGGTCCGGATGCGGCTTCGGCCGCGGCGCCGAGTCGCCGCCGAGCGCGACCGCGGCGCGCGCCGCGAGATCGAGCCGCTCGGCGATGATGCGGACGTAGCGTTCGATCTTGTTGGAGATGATGCCCCAGCGGATGCCTTCGGCCTCGAGCCGGAGCAGCAGCTCGGGCATGCCGTCGAACAGCCGGGTGCGAACGACGATGTCGCGCTCGTAGCGGGCCAGGAAATCGGCGCGCAGCGCGTCGAACTCGGCGTCGCCGGGCTGACAGCCGAGCCCGCGACCGATCAGGCCGCGCGCGCCGGTCGATGCGAACGGGCGCAGTTCGGCGATCGGCAGCGGCGCCATGCCGCGCTCGGCGCGGATCGCGTTGATCGGCGCGGCGAGGTCGTCGGCGGTATCGGCGAGCGTGCCGTCGAGGTCGAAAAAGACCGCGCGTGGGCGGGGTAGCGTCGTCATCGGTCGGGCGGGGTGATGGTCGGGGTTCGGGCGAGGCGGTGATCGGAGCCCGGGTGGCGGGTCGGCGTTCGAGCTCAGGGCTTGACGAACGCGGCCAGATAGTTGACGTCGACGTCGCCGTCGGTCAACCGGTACTGCCGGGTCAACGGGTTGTAGGCGAGGCCGGTCAGCGCGGTCACTTCGAGCCCGCTCCTGCGGGCCCCACCGATCAGCTCGGACGGCTTGATCAGCTTGGCATAGTCGTGGGTGCCGCGCGGCAGCATCCGCAGCAGGTATTCGGCGCCGACGATCGCGAACAGGAATGCCTTCGGGTTGCGGCTGATCGTCGAGAACACCGCGCGGCTGCCGGGGCGCAGCAGTTTCGCGCAGGCATCGATCACCGACTCCGGCTCCGGCACGTGCTCGAGCATCTCCCTGCAGGTCACCAGGTCGAACGACGCCGGCTGGCGGGCTGCCAGCCGCTCGACCGCGATGCGCCGGTAGCTGACCGGCACGCCGCTGTCGAGCGCATGCAGTTCGGCGACGGTCAGCGATTCGGCAGCGAGATCGATGCCGGTCACTCGCGCGCCGGCCGCGGCCATCGCTTCGGCGAGCAGGCCGCCGCCGCAGCCGACGTCGAGCACGTCGAGGCCGGCGATCGAACCGCCGCAGCGCGCGATGATCCAGTCGAGCCGCAGCGGGTTGATTTCGTGCAACGGCCGGAACTCGCTGGTCGGATCCCACCAGCGCGACGCCAGCGCCTGGAACTTGGCGAGCTCGGCCGGATCGGCGTTGACGATCTCGGCGTCGGTCACGACGCCGGACTCTGCCTCGTCGCTGGAGTCGGCCGCGTCACTGGAGTCGATCGCGTCGTTCAACTGTTCCACTGCGGCTTGAAGAACGGCGCCGGAACCAGGATCTTCGATTCCATCGTGATCAGCAGCGGCCGCATCTTCTCGGCGTAGGCCTGCCAGCCCTTGTCGGCAGCCAGCTGGCCGCGCCGTTCGGCACGCTCGTTCAGATCCTGGTAGGCCCACATGTGGACGACCTGATTCAGCGGGCCGATCTCGGTCCGGTAGTAGCCGACCATACGTTGCAGGATCCGCTTCTGGATCGCCATGCCTTCGGCTTCGTAGAGGGCCAGGTAATCGTTGATCTTTCCGGCCACCGTGGTGTAGGTCCGTTGCTCGACCAGCATCGCGTACGTCTCCCGAGGTTCGATGCCGCGGCGCGATGGCACCGCGGGCGGTTGCAAAGCGATTCGCCGGCGTCCGAGTTCGACCCACCGGCGAAACGGCCCACCAACGAAAAAAGCCCCGCCGAAGCGGGGCTTTGAGCGTGGATCGCAGTTTACCGCGGGTTACTTGACCGCACGGGTACCGACGACCTCGATCTCCACGCGACGGTTCTTCGCGCGGCCATCTCTCGTCTTGTTGTCGGCGACCGGCTGCTTCTCGCCCTTGCCTTCGGTGTAGACGCGGTTGGCTTCGATGCCTTTGCTGACCAGGTAGGCCTTGACTGCTTCGGCGCGGCGCACCGACAGACGCTGGTTGTAGGCATCGGCGCCGACGCTGTCGGTATGACCGACCGCGATGATCACCTCGAGCGCGATTCCGGACAGCTTGCTGGTCAGGTCGTCGAGCTTGGCCCGGCCTTCCGGCTTCAGCGTCGCCTTGTCGAAATCGAAGAAGGCGTCGGCCGCGAAGGTCACCTTCTCGCTGGTCGGCCGCGGCGGCGGGGGCGGCGGGGGCGGCGGCGGCGGGGGCGGCGGAACCACGGCCGGCGCCGGCGGCGGCGGGGGCGGCGGCGGGGCCTTCGGCATCAGGTCCGGATCGCAGGCAGCGTTCGCCTGCGCGGGCGTGAAGAAACCGGAGCGCAAGCATTGGCCGAAGCCGGTTCCGACGACGCCAGTGTCCGGGCCGATGACGTAGCCGGTGTTCTTGGGATCAGCGGTGCGACTGGGGCCTTTACCGCCACCGGATGCGCAGGCGGCCAGCATAGCTGCCGCAGCGAGCGCACCAAGTTTGACCGATTTCTTCATGTTTCTCCTCTCGGTGAGACGACTCTCAGCTGAAAAATCAACACCTTGGCAGGGCGCTTGCGGGGACCAAGACCGGAACCTGTACAAAGTGCGGTGAACCGTCAGTATCGGCTTTCGTGACCAATCAATCCTCACGGCCCGATACGAATTCGCCTAACCGATTGTGCCATAGCGGACTGCGGCCAACTACGGTTCCGACGGCTTGGCGCGACAGCGGCGACGTGATTTGTCTCTCGCTCACAACATGCTCGCCGGCGACCCATACGTCTGTCACCGCCTGCCGTCCGCTCGTATGTATTAGTGTTGCAACCGGGTCCAGTACCGGCCCGTCTTGCGGCGCCGACAGGTCGACCGCGACCAGATCGGCGAGCTTGCCCGCTTCGATCGAACCGATCCGGTCGGCGAGCCCGACCGCGGCCGCGCCGCCGCGGGTCAGCGCGGCCAGCACCTGGTGGGCATCGAAGGCGGCCGCATCGCCGGAGCCGACCTTGGCCAGCAGCGCCGCGAGCCGGCCTTCGGCGAGCAGGTCGAGCCGGTTGTTGCTGGCCGCACCGTCGGTCCCGATCGCGATGTTGATGCCGGCTCTATGCATTGCACAAACCGGCGCGATGCCGGCCGCGAGCTTCAGATTCGAGTGCGGGCAATGGACCGCCGACGCCCCGGCGCGGGCCAGCCGCCCGATGTCGGTTTCGTCCATCCGGACCGCATGGATCGCGACGAAGTCCGGGCCGAGCAGGCCGAGCCGCTCGAGCCGTTCGAGCGGCCGCAGGCCGTGCTCGGCGAGGCTGCGCTCGATCTCGTCCTGGGTCTCGTGAACGTGGGTGACGATCGGCACCTCGAGCTCGGCCCCGAGGCTCGCGATCCGGCCGAAGGTCGCGTCCGACACGGTGTACGGCGCGTGCGGCGCCAGCGCGAATGACAGCAGCGGCTGGTCCGCGAGCGCATCTCGCAGCGCCAGGCCCTTGCTCAGATAGTCGGACGGACCGCTGCCATAGGCGGACGGCGCATCGAACACCACCAGCCCGATCGCCGCGCGCATCCGCAGGTCGAGCGCGGCCCGGGCCGCGGCTTCCGGGAAGAAGTACATGTCGCTGAAACAGGTGATGCCGGACAACAGCATCTCCTGACAGGCGAGCACGGTCCCGTCGTAGACGAAGGCGTCGCTGACCAGCGCCCGTTCGAGCGGCCAGATCCGCCGTTTCAGCCAGTCCTCGAGCGGCAGGTCGTCGCCGGCGCCGCGCAGCAGTGTCATCGCCGCATGGGTGTGGGCGTTGACCAGCCCCGGAATCAGCAGATGCTCGGGCAGCGCGGTGACCGGCGCGTCCGGATGGCGCGCGGCCAGTTCGGCGGCCGGGCCGACGGCGACGATCCGTTCGCCGGCGAGCGCCACCGCATGCCCGGTCAGCACCGGACGATCGCCGGCAACCGGCGCGATCCAGCGCGGATGGATCAGTCGGACACGATTCATCGGGAGGCTCTTGCGGCGGGGGCACCCGCTGCGATTAGACCATAGCCGAATGGGTTAAAATTCAAAGATTTAGCTCTTCGGCCGAATGCTTCGGCCGAAGCAGCCAACCAGACCCCCCAATGGATCAAGTCAAAGACCAGTTCGCCAAGGAAACGGTACCGATCAGTCTCGAGCAGGAGATGAAGCGGTCGTTCCTCGATTACGCGATGAGCGTGATCGTCGGCCGTGCGCTCCCGGATGTCCGCGACGGGCTCAAGCCGGTGCACCGGCGCGTGCTCTACACGATGCACGAGCTCTCCAACGACTGGAACCGCGCCTACAAGAAATCGGCGCGGATCGTCGGCGACGTGATGGGTAAGTACCACCCGCACGGCGATAGCGCGATCTACGACACGATCGTCCGGATGGCGCAGGATTTCTCGCTGCGCTATCTGCTGGTCGACGGCCAGGGCAATTTCGGTTCGATCGACGGCGACAGCGCCGCGGCGATGCGCTACACCGAGATCCGGCTGACCAAGATCGCCCACGAGATGCTCGCCGACATCGACAAGGAGACCGTCGATTTCGGCCCGAACTACGACGGCTCGGAGCGCGAGCCGCTGGTGCTGCCGGCGCGGATCCCGAACCTGCTGATCAACGGCAGCACCGGCATCGCGGTCGCGATGGCGACCAACATCCCGCCGCACAATCTCGGCGAGGTGATCGACGGCTGCCTGCTGCTGCTCGAGAACCCGGAAGCGACGGTCGACGAGCTGATCGAGAAGATCCCGGCGCCGGACTTCCCGACCGGCGGCATCATCTACGGCGTCTCGGGCGTGCGCGAAGGCTACCGGACCGGCCGCGGCCGGGTCGTGATGCGCGCCAAGACGCACTTCGAGGACATGGATCGCGGCAACCGCCAGGCGATCATCGTCGACGAGATCCCGTACCAGGTCAACAAGGCGGTGCTGCAGCAGCGGATCGCCGAGCTGGTCAACGAAAAGAAGATCGAGGGCATCTCCGACATCCGCGACGAGTCCGACAAGGACGGCATGCGGGTCGTCATCGAGCTCAAGCGCGGCGAGAACGCCGAGGTCATCCTCAACAACCTGTTCAAGCAGACGCAGCTGCAGGACACGTTCGGCATCAACATGGTCGCGCTGGTCGACAACCAGCCGCGGCTGCTGAACCTGAAGCAGGTGCTCGAGTCGTTCCTGTCGCACCGGCGCGAGGTGATCACCCGGCGCACCGTGTTCGAGCTGCGCAAAGCCAAGGAGCGCGGCCATCTGCTGGAAGGCCTGGCGGTCGCGGTCGCCAACGTCGACGAGATGATCGCCTTGATCAAGGCGTCGCCGACGCCGCCGGTCGCCAAGGAGCGGCTGCTCGGCCGCACCTGGGCCGCCGGCGTCGCCGCGGCGATGGTCGAGCGTGCGGCCGGCGATGCCGCCGCGCTGCGGCCCGACAACGTCGAGGCCGGCGTCGGCCTGCGGCCCGACGGCACCTATCAGCTCTCCGACGTGCAGGCGACCGAGATCCTGCAGATGCGGCTGCAGCGGCTGACCGGCCTCGAGCAGGAAAAGATCGTCGACGAGTACCGCGAAGTCATCGACCGGATCCTCGACCTGCTCGACATCCTCGACAAGCCGGCCCGGATCACCGCGATGATCGGCGACGAGCTGCGCGAGATCGGCGGCGAGTTCGGCGCGAAGCAGAAGGATCCGCGCCGCTCGCAGATCGAGCTCAACGCGGCCGAGCTCGACACCGAGGACCTGATCACGCCGCAGGACATGGTCGTGACGCTCTCGCACGCCGGCTACATCAAGAGCCAGCCGCTGTCGGAGTATCGCGCGCAGCGCCGCGGCGGCCGCGGCAAGCAGGCCGCCTCGACCCGCGAGGACGACTGGATCGACCAGCTGTTCATCGCCAACACGCACGACACGATCCTATGCTTCTCGGACCGCGGCCGGGTCTACTGGCTCAAGGTCTGGGAAGTGCCGCAGGGCTCGCGGACCTCGCGCGGCCGGCCGATCGTCAACATGTTTCCGCTGGTCGACAACGAGAAGATCACGGTCGTGCTGCCGGTCAAGGAGTTCGACGACAAGCACTATGTGTTCATGGCAACCAGCCAGGGCACCGTCAAGAAGACCGAGCTGACCGATTTCTCGAACCCGCGCAAGGCCGGGATCATCGCGGTCGATCTCGATGCCGGCGACTATCTGATCGGCGCCGCGGTCACCGACGGCGAGCACGACGTGATGCTGTTCTCGGACGCCGGCAAGGCGGTGCGGTTCGACGAGAACGACGTCCGCAGCATGGGCCGGACCGCGCGCGGCGTACGCGGCATGACGCTCGAGGAAGGGCAGTCGGTGATCGCGCTGCTGGTCGCCGAAAGCGAGCAGCAGTCGGTGCTGACCGCGACCGAGAAAGGCTACGGCAAGCGCACGCCGGTCGCCGAGTACACCCGCCACGGCCGCGGCAGCAAGGGCATGATCGCGATCCAGTCGTCGGAACGGAACGGCAAGATGGTCGCCGCGATCCTGGTGGAGGAGAGCGACGAGATCATGCTGATCACCAACGGCGGCGTGCTGGTGCGTACCCGGGTCTCGGAGATCCGCGAGATGGGCCGCGCCACTCAGGGGGTCACGCTGATCGACGTCGAGGACGACGATACCCTGTCGGGGGTCCAGCGGATCGTCGAGACCGAAGGCGCCGATGCGCTGCTGGCGGCCGACGGCGAGGCAGCCGACGGCGAGGCGGCTGGCGATGCCGGCGGGACCGAGGCGAACGGGGAAGAAGACGCTGCCGGCGGGGCGCCGGAGCCGGGCGGCTGACGCGATGCGGGGCCGGCAGCCGACGCTACATCGATTCCTGCTTGTTGCGCCGTCCGATCAGAATGCAGATCATCAGCAGCAGCGCGGCCAGGCCGGTGCTGGTCGAAGGCATCGGGTCGTCCGCGCGCGCGGCCGGCTCGAGACCGGCGCTGGGGCCGACGAGCTCGATCGCCCGGCCGATGCCGAGGCTGCGATCGATGCCGGCGGAGGCGAGCTGCAGCGGCACCGCCGGCGCGTCGAGGTGAACCGAGCCCATCGCGTTCGTGCCGGCTCCGGCCGCCGCGAGCCGCGTCGACTCGGCATTGGGCCCGCCGGGCGGGAACAGCGCCAGCGAAACGAACGACAGGATGAAAAGCAGTATCTTCATGCGTTTGAATGGTTCAAACGAATTGTCGGCTCCATTCGCTGACGCGGCCGTGACGGAGTTCACGATTTCTTTTGTATCGTCGGGATTGGGACCGGAATCGGGAAGGGGACTCACGTGATGATTCGACCGCTGGACCGTCGTCCGGAATCGGTACCACCGTCGGCCCGACCGACAGCCAGGCCGACGGCCGCGCCGGCGCACCGCCGCGGGGGGCGGCGGTGACCGCGGCGCGCGATCTCGATCAGCTGCGGGCAGCGATCGACGACGTCGACAGCCGGCTGCTCGAGCTGCTGAATCAGCGTGCCCAGCTCGCCGTGCAGGTCGGCAGTGTGAAGAAAGCCGACAATGACGCGCCGGTCTATCGTCCCGAACGCGAAGCGCAGGTGATCGCGCGGCTGCAGGCGGCCAATGCGGGGCCGCTGCCGGCCGGCGCGGTCGCCGCGGTCTGGCGCGAGGTGATGTCGGCCTGCCGCGGGCTGGAGCGGCGCCTGCGGGTCGCGTTCCTCGGGCCGGCCGGTACCTTCTCCGAGCAGGCGATGCGCCGGCATTTCGGCGACGCGGTCGAGGCGACGCCGTGCGCCACCATCGACGAGGTGTTCCGCGCGACCGAGGCCGAGGCGACCGACTTCGGCGTCGTTCCGGTCGAGAACTCGACCGAAGGCGCGGTCAATCGCAGTCTCGACCTGTTCCTGTCGAGTCCGCTGGTGGTCGCGAGCGAGGTGACGGTACCGGTCCGGCATGTGCTGATGTCGCAATCGGGTCAACCCGATCGCGTGAGCAAGATCTACGCCCATCCCCAGGCGCTGGCGCAATGTGTCGGCTGGCTCGACCGCAACCTGCCGGGGGTCGAGCGCGTGCCGGTCACCAGCAACGCCGAGGGCGCACGGCGGGCGTCGCAGGATGCCTCGGCGGCCGGCATCGCCGGCGAACCGGCGCTGCGCCTCTACGGGTTGACGGCGGTCGCGTCGGCGATCCAGGACGATCCGCTGAACCGGACCCGCTTTCTGGTGATCGGTCGCTATCGGACCAGGCCCTCGGGTCGCGACCAGACCTCGCTGATCCTCGCAGTGCCGGACAAGGCCGGCGCGGTCCACGCGCTGATCGAGCCGCTGGCGCGGCACGGCGTCTCGATGAAGCGCTTCGAGTCGCGGCCGGCGCGGCAAGGCGGCTGGGAGTACTACTTCTACATCGACCTGGTCGGTCACCAGGACGATCCGGCGGTCGCGCCGGCGCTCGCCGAACTGCGTGAGCGCTCGGCGTACTACAAGTCGCTCGGTTCGTATCCCTACGAACCGGCGGCGGCGCCGGTGTCCCTGCCGCCGGCCTGAGCCGGCAGCACCACCTCGAACCTGCGGACCCGAGCAAATGTCGAACTCTGTTACTGCGGCCCGCCCGGCCGCGCCCCATCCCGCCGACGGGGCACCCGGCTACGTCAAGGCGCTGGCGCCCTACCGGCCCGGCAAGCCGATCGAGGAGGTTGCGCGCGAATACGGGCTCGACCCGGCGCGGATCGTCAAGCTCGCGTCCAACGAGAATCCGCTCGGCATGCCGGCGAGCGCACGGGCGGCGATCCAGAGCGCGCTCGACGAACTCGGCCGCTATCCGGACGCCAACGGCTTCCTGCTGAAGGCGGCGATCGCGCGGCGCTACGACGTGCCGGCCGAATGGATCACGCTCGGCAACGGCTCCAACGACGGCCTCGAACTGGCGGCGCGCGCCCTCTGCACGGTCGGCGAGTCGATCGTCTATGCGCAGTATTCGTTCGCCGTCTACGCGCTGGCGACCCAGGCGATCGGCGCGCGCGCGATCGTCGTGCCGGCGGTCCGCTACGGGCACGATCTCGACGCGATGCTGCAGGCGATCGAGCCGGATACCCGGCTGGTGTTCGTCGCGAACCCGAACAACCCGACCGGCACCTTCGTCGACGCCGCGGCGCTGCGTCGCTTCATCGAGCGCGTGCCGCCGCAGGTCGCGATCGTGCTCGACGAGGCCTATACCGAATACCTGACACCCGCGCAGCGCTACGACGCGATGCCGTGGGTCCGGGAGTTTCCGAATCTGATCGTCTCGCGCACCCTGTCGAAGGCCTACGGCCTCGCCGGCCTGCGGGTCGGCTTCAGCGTCGCGCAGCCGGCGCTGACCGAACTGATGAACCGCGTCCGTCAGCCGTTCAACGTCAATTCGCTGGCGCAGGCCGCCGCGATCGCCGCGCTCGGCGACGCCGCATTCCTGCAGCAGAGCTTCCAGATCAACCAGGACGGCCTGCGTCAGCTCGAGCAGGGCTTCGCCGCGCTCGGTCTCGAATACGTGCCGTCGTCCGGCAACTTCATCCTGGTGCGCGTCGGCCGGGCCGACCAGATCAACGAGCATCTGCTGCGCGCCGGCGTCATCGTCCGGCCGGTCGGCAACTACGATCTGCCCGAATGGCTGCGGATATCGGTCGGGCTGCCGGCCGAGAACGAGGCCTTCCTGGCGGCGCTGAAACAGGCGCTGGCAGCGCCGGACGGGCGCGCTTGAACGCCGCCGGGCGCTCGAGCGCAGTCCGCAGCACGGAGGGGAGGCCGGTGAATCCGCCGCCGCGTTTCGCGCGCGTCGCGGTGATCGGGCCGGGCCTGCTCGGCGGTTCGTTCGCCGGTGCGCTCAAGCGGCGGTTGCTGGCCGACCGGGTGGTCGGCTTCTCGAGCGGTGCCGATGCCGGGCGCGCGCTGGCGCTCGGGCTGATCGACGAGCGTGCGGCTTCGCTCGAGGACGCCGTCGCCGGTGCCGATCTGGTGATGCTCGCGGCGCCGGTATCGATCAACTGCGCGCTGTTCGAGCGGGTCGTGCCGCGGCTCGCGCCGGGTGCGCTGCTGACCGACGTCTCGAGCGTCAAGGCACCGGTGGTCGCGGCAGCGCGGCGGGCGCTCGGCGCGCGGATCGTCGCATTCGTGCCGGGCCATCCGATCGCCGGCGGCGAGCGTACCGGCCCCGACGCCGCCGATCCCGATCTGTTCGTCGGGCGCTCCGTCGTGCTGTCGCCGCTGCCGGAGTCGTCACCGGCGCTGACCGCAGTGCTCGCCGCGCTGTGGCGCGCAGTCGGCGCACAGGTGGCCGAGCTGACGCCCGAAGCCCACGACCGGATCTACGCGCTGGTCTCGCACTGGCCGCATGCGCTGGCGTTCGCGGTGGCGGCCGCGGTGGCGGTCGATGGTGATGGTGACGGCACAGGCCAGGGCGCAGGCGATGTCGATGGCGCGAGCGATGGCGCAGTCGTTGGCGCAGTCGCTGACGCGAGCGAGGGGGGCGGCGATGGTGGCCGGTCGGCGGCGGCGTTCGCCGGCCCGGGGTTGCTGGACATGACCCGGATCGCCGCGTCGTCGCCGGCGCTGTGGGCCGACATCCTGCTGCACAACACCGCGCCGGCGCTCGCCGCGGCAGCGCGGATCGACGGCTGGTCGGCGCGGATCGCGGCGGCATTGCGCGCCGGCGACCGGGACGAACTGATCCGGCTGTTCGAGGTCGGAGCCGCGTGGCGACGCAGTGTCGCGCCGCGATCGGCCGACTCGCCGGGCTGAAACGAAGACACTCGGGTCGATACCCTGCGGACGCCCCGGCCCCCGGCCCTGGCCGAGGGCGTTCGGCAGGCGCGAACCCGCACCCGCGAACCGGCGTCGCGACAGCCTACCGGCGCAGCCGCGCGATCAGGCTCGAAGTATCCCAGCGGCGGCCACCCAGCTGCTGGACGTCGCCGTAGAACTGGTCGACCAGCGCGGTGACCGGCAGCGGAGCGCCGTTGCGCTTGGCTTCCTCGAGGCACAGGCCGAGATCCTTGCGCATCCAGTCGACCGCGAAGCCGAAGTCGAACTTGCCGTCGACCATGGTCTTGCCGCGATTGTCCATCTGCCACGACTGGGCGGCGCCCTTGCCGATCACGTCGAGCACCAGCTTCATGTCGAGCCCGGCAGCCATGCCGAACTGGACGCCTTCGGACAGACCCTGGACGAGTCCGGCGATGCAGATCTGGTTGACCATCTTGGCCAGCTGGCCGGCGCCGGTGTCGCCGATCCGCGTGACCGCGCGGCCGAATGCCGCCGCGACCGGCTTCATCCGGTCGAACGCCGCCTGGTCGCCGCCGCACATCACGGTCAGCACGCCGTTCTCGGCGCCGGCCTGGCCACCCGACACCGGCGCGTCGACGAACGCGAGACCGCGCTCGGCGCCGGCGGCGGCGAGCACGCGCGCGATATCGGCCGATGCCGTGGTGTGATCGACGAACACGCTGCCGCGCGCCATGCCGGCGAAGGCGCCGTCGTCGCCGAGCACGACGCTTTTCAGGTCGTCGTCGTTGCCGACGCAGCAGAACACCAGGTCTGCGCCGGCCGCCGCCTCGCGCGGCGTCTTCGCGCTACGCGCGCGAGCCGCGCCGTCCGGCCGCTCCGCCGACCGTTCCGCGACCCAGGCCTGCGCCTTGGCCGCGGTCCGGTTGTAGACCGTCACCGTATGACCGGCGGCGAACAGATGACGTGCCATCGGATACCCCATCACGCCGAGCCCGAGGAAGGCGACGGTGTGCGGTTTGACGGGGTCGTAGCTCTTGGTCGTCATCGTTCGATCTCCTGGCGTGCGGTGATTCGCTGCAGCCGGAGATTGTATCGGGAGCCATCGCGGCGTATCGGGAGCCATCGCGGCCGGCGGGCGCCGGGAACGTTCGTCCGCGGGCTCCTGGCCGTTCACGAGCTCCTGGCGGCCGGGCCGATCCGGTCGTCGAGCCAGTCGGCGATCCGCTCGGCGACCCGGCGCCAGTCGCGCTCGATCATCGGCACGTGGCCGATGCCGGCTTCGACCCGCACGTCGGCCGGCCAGCGGCGGGCGACGGCCCGGACCGCGTCGACCGGAACCATCCGGTCGTCTGCGCCATGCAGCGCCAGCATCGGCGACAGCGACGGATCGTCGGGGCGGCGCAGCCGCACCGTCGGCAGCGGCGCCCAGTGCATCTCCCAGAGCACCCGCGCCGATTCGCGACCGACATGCGCGAACAGGTCGCTGACTGCCGCCTCGGCGAGCGGCCGGTGCGCGATCAACTGCAGGAACTTGCGATTCGGCCTGCCCGACAGCGCGACGTGCAGCAGTTCGGCGAACAACCGCGGTTGCCCGAGCATCAGCGATGCCGCCGCGCTCAGCATGCCGGTCGGCGGCACGCTGTTGATCAGCACGGTGGCGAGCGGCATCGACGCGCTGCGCTGCAATTGCCGCTGCAGCAGCAGGCCGCCCATCGACGATCCGAACACGATGCAGGGCTCGCCGATCTGGGCCAGCGCCCGTGCGACGTCGCGGTCGTAGTCGGCGAGTCCGAACAGATCGAGCCGGCCGGCACCGCCGCTCCCGCCATGGCCGCGCAGCGAGATCGCATGGACGTCGTGGCCGCGCTCGGCGAAGTGCGGAAAGAAGGTATGCGCCCAGCACCAGGCGTCGGTATAGGCCCCGTGCAGCATCAGGATCGGCGGCCGGCGGCGCCGGCGATCGATGCCGATCCGGCGGTTGGCCGCCGGCTGGCTCAGCCATTCGAGCTCCGGCTCGCCGGGCGTCCGCAGCACCGCCCGGCGCAACTGCGGCCGCTGGGGCCGTTCACCGGTCTGGCGGCGCGCCGCCGGTGCCACCGGCTCGAGCGTCTGGCCGCCGGCGTCGGCGTCGTCCGAGGCGGCGGAGCGGGCAAGCGAGGTCGCGGCGGTCGGTCGGAAGGTCATCGGATGTCAGCGCGCCGGCAGACGCGCTCGGCAGATCGCGGATGGCACGAACCTGCCGGATTCTGCGCGTACGCGGCTCGATTGGCGCTGACTATGCCGCGAAAGCGACAACTTCGTCGACGCCCCGGCATCGCCGGCCGAGGCGCGTCCCTTCCTGTCGCGGTGGGTCCCTTCCTGTATTCCGGCCCGGCAGCCTGCCGGAGGCTCAGTACCCGGCGGCGTGGCCGTCGCGCCGGCTGTCGCTGGCGGCGACGTAGCCGTCGGTCGCCGGGTCGCCGAGCCGCCAGATGAACTGGCCGGAGCCGAAATCCATGTAGTTGTCCTCGGTCGCCGTGATCCGGTGGCCGAGCGCGGCGAGCGCGCCGGCGACGTCCTTCGGAAACGTCGCCTCGAGATCGACGTCGAGACCGCGCTGGACCTTGAAGCGCGGCGCGTCGCAGGCCGCCTGCGGATTCTGACCATGGTCGATGATCCGCTGCAGCGTCTGCAGATGCCCCTGCGGCTGGATGTTGCCGCCCATCACGCCGAAGCTCATCACCGGCGCGCCGTCGCGCATCAGGAAGCCGGGGATGATCGTGTGGAACGGCCGCTTGCGCGGCGCGACCACGTTCGGATGCTCCGGATGGTTGTCGAAGCCGAAGCCGCGGTTCTGCATCGAGACCCCGGTGCCCGGCACCACGACGCCCGAGCCGAACCCCATGTAGTTCGACTGGATGAAGCTGATCATCATGCCGGAGGCGTCGGCGGCGGACAGGTAGATGGTGCCGCCCGCCGGCGGCGTGCCGTGCTGGAAATCGGTCGCGCGCGTCCGCGAGATGCCGGCAGCGCGCTGGGCGAGGTAGCCGGGGTCGAGCAGGTCCTGCGGCCGGACCCGCATCGTCGCGGGATCCGAGACGAACTCGTAGACGTCGGCGAACGCGCATTTCATCGCCTCGATCTGCAGATGCCGGGCGGCGAGGCTGTCGGGGCCGAGGCTCGCCATGTCGAAGTGACGCAGGATGCCGAGCGCCATCAGCGCCGCGATTCCCTGGCCGTTCGGCGGAATCTCGTGAACCTGGTAGCCGCGGTAGTCGATGCTGATGGTGTCGACCCATTCGGGCCGGTACTCGGCCAGGTCGGCGAGTGTCATGCCGGCGCCGTTGGCGGCGGCCGCGCGCGTGATCAGCGTGGCGGTCTCGCCCTCGTAGAAGTCGCGCCCGCCGGTCGCAGCGATCCGCTCGAGCGTGCCGGCGGCGCCGGGCAGCACGAACCGTTCGCCGACCGCCGGCGCGCGGCCGCGCGGCATGAAATGCTCGGCGAAGCCCGGCTGATTCTTCAGCGCTTCGACCTGCGCCCGCCATTTCTGGCCGACGATCGTCGCCACCGTGAAGCCGCGGTTCGCATAGTCGATCGCCGGCGCGAGCAGATCGCCGAAGCCGAGCTTGCCGAACTTGCCGTGCAGCGCCGCCCAGCCGGCGATCGCGCCCGGCACCGTCACCGAGTTCCAGCCGCGCTGCGGCACGCGGCCGCCATTGACGCGCTCGAAGAACGCGCGATCCCAGGCCGCCGGCGACCAGCCCGAGGCATTGAGGCCGTGCAGCCGTTTGCCGTCCCAGACGATCGCGAAGCAGTCCGAGCCGAGGCCGTTCGAGACCGGCTCGGTCTGCGCGATCACTGCCGCAGCCGCGATCGCCGCGTCGACCGCGCTGCCGCCCTGGCGCAGGATCGCCAGCCCGGCCTGCGCCGCCAGCGGCTGCGAGGTCGAGACGATATTGCGTGCGAACACCGGCGTGCGGATCGTCGGATACGGGTTCGACCAGTCGAACGGTGCGGCGCCGGCCGTGGCGGCAGCGCCGTCGGCCGGGCGGTTCATGTCGGGAGTCGGTTGGTTCATGGTCGGCTGCGGCCGGGTCGGGCCGCCGGGTCGGGGAGGAGTTGATCGGCGAGATCGAGCAGATCGCGCGCATGATGATCGAACGACGGATCGCGCGTCAGGTCCTTGCGGGCCCGGGCCGCCGGGTCGCTGCCGTACTCGAACGGCCGCTCGACGAAGGCGGTGCGGCAGCCGCAGGCGCGGGCCGCATGCAGATCGCTCTGGTGCGCGGCGACCATCAGCATCTGCTCGGGCGCGATCGCGAACACGTCGCAGACGCCGAGGTAGGTTTCGCGGTCGGGCTTGTAATGGCGGAAGTTCTCGGCCGACAGCACGCAGTCCCACGGCAGGCCGGCGTGCTTGGCCATCGCCGTCAGCAGCGCGATGTTGCCGTTCGACAGCGTACAGATCGTGTAGTCGCGCTTGAGCCGCGTCAGCCCGGGCACCGAGTCCGGCCACGGATCGAGCCGATGCCAGATCGTGTTCAGCGCGCGGCGCTGCGCTTCGGCGAGCTCGATGCCGAATTCGCCGAGGATCCGGTCGAGGATCCGGCGGTGCAGATCGTCGATCCGGGTCCAGCCGAGCACGCCGCTGCGCACCTCGTCCATCGCCGGTGCGTAACCGGCGCGCCAGGCGGTCGCGAACGCCGAGCCGTCGACGCCGAGCCCGAGGCCGTCGACGTGCCGGGCGATCGACCCGTGCCAGTCGACCACGGTCCCGAAGACGTCGAACGCGATTACTCTTACCATCGGCCGAGTCTAACGCAGGCCTAGGAGGCTGTCGGAGTATGGGAAGGGGTCGCGTTCGAGCCAGGAAGGCGCGAGGCAAGGCGCCG